>JAYTJV010000042.1:0-4881 GCA_043730825.1 Pseudobdellovibrionaceae bacterium | reverse complement strand
GGTGTTCTGGTAATCTGACAAGCCCACTGGCCCAAAGTAAAAGAAAATAAAGCAGGGCCTGCGACATGATAAATCCACAAAAAACTATAAAATAAAACAACAGTTCCCGTTGGTGAAACTTTCCACAAACCAATTAATGTATTTCGAACGGTTGTATCAACTGCTTTGCCCATAAGCCAAACAGCTAAGAAGCAAATAAGGCCTACGAAAAGAAAATCCATCACAGACGAAATCAAATTCCACATCATCATCTGATTGGCGTTTCGTTTGCGAACCGGTCCGCTTGGAGTTCCCCGTCTCTTAGGTTTTTCAACGTCGAATTCCCATAACCAGCGATTCGGATTAAACACTGGTATGTGCTCACCATTATCTGGCTGTGGCGCCCCCGGCTCTGGAGCCCCCGGCTGGGGACCCTTTTTGGGATGTTTGTGCTTATCTATTCCTGACATCTAGCGAGTTCCTACTCCCGTTGGTCCGCCTGGAGAAGCGCCGGGTGGAGTTTCAGAACCAGCTGGAGCTGGGATCGGAAGTGTTGGAATAATGGGGACGATCGGAGTAATTGGCGGTACAGGCGTAATCGGCGATGGCTGAGGCGGAGGGCCTGGCAATGGCCCCGGAACTGGAGGAATATATGTTCCTGGTTTGTTCACTTGTTTTGACCGCGTGAAGTAATAAGCCGCTGCGCCGAATATGGCAAGAATACCGAGCGGACAAATAATACTGCAATCAAAACCGCTTTCACGATCTTTTTTTGATTTCGTTTTTGATTCAGACTTAGGAAGCGCAGCTGCACGGCCAACGCATCCCATTTTACCATCAGCATTCGCAGCAGGAGCTCTCTCCATTTGTGTGCCACATTCGACTTCTTTGATTGCGACTGGGATTGGAACAATCGCAACGCAATTTAACTCGCGGTCGCACTTTCCTCTTCCTGGTTCTGGAGTTTTGAGCTCGCAAGGGTCGCCTGTTTTTTTACATTCTTTTTCAGCAAGAGGTGGAGGGGGCGGAGGCGGCGCAGGAGTTGGCGTCGGTTTATCGTATTTACCTTTAAGTCGTGCAAAACCTTCTTCGAAAGCTAATTTACGATTTTTTAAAACAGAACAAGCATCACCTTGGTATTTTTCACCAAAGTTTGTCGTTCCATCTAAGTTTTTAGAATCAGCACATGTTCCAATTGCCTCATCGATAAAAAGATTAAAATCTTTTACGACTGTGCCCATAAGTTCGTTATATTTTTCTTCAGAAACCACAGCGCCGTCTTTGAAATAAGACGCGGCTTCTTTATTTTCTTTGCTCAAAAGAGTTTTGATCATGGCTTCTGTGTCTGAAGCTAAAGACTCTTGTCTAAGTGGGGAAGCTTTGTCGCAGGTCCGAGAAGCTTGCTGATAAGAAGCTGCTCGGCGATCAATTTTTACGCAAGTTTGTCCATGACCACGGTCAAAACCGTAAACGAAAGGCTGACATCGTAAACTTCCAGTTCCACACGAATTATCGTAAGAACTTTTAGAAGTATTATTTTGAGTCAGGTTATTCAGAGCATTCATACCGGCAAAGTTTTTAAGAGCTTGCGTGTGATCGCAGTACGTACCGTCTTTGTCCCGAGTGTAATTACCCACGTAACCACCCACGATACATTTTTTTCCAACCCAATTTTTTGGAACATTTGCTGCATAAGCTTTTTCGAGCAAGAGATCTATGAATGAAGCTGACTCTTCTTTTGTTGAGCTTTCAAATGCACGGTTGTTCACTTCGCCTGCTGCTTGAAGGACATGTCTGACGTTCAAGAAGTATTCTGCACGTTCGCGCGGAGTCATCTTAACGAACAATTGATACGAAGGCACGATTGAGCTCTTGAGTGCCAATTCTTTAACTCTGGTCGATTCTTGTTTTACAACCGAATCTTCAATCATCTTTTCGTATATTCCGTTGCCGTAATAAAAATCATTATAGCTGATAGCTTGATTGTTTATTCGTACGTATTTTTCTTGCCCGCCCAAGAACTCAATCGAAATTGTTTTGTTGTTGGCTAGAGTAATTAAAAGTCTGGCTGTATCATTGCCGTTCGGCCCTTTGATCGTAATGACTTCCATCTGCGGAAGCCGTTCATCCTTTTGGATATTCACCGAAGGAAAGAATTGCTTTTGCCACTCTGGGTGTAGTGTTCTTTTATTCTTTTCCCAGAATTCCTTCACGGTCATGTTCTGACCCATTTTTTGGTTTTGCTTGACGTACTTTTTCAACGCCTCCGCAGCCCAATTTTCTTGAGTTTGGCCATAAGCCAACGGTTGAAACACCATCGACACCATTGAAATCGTAGCTATAAAAAGGCGCGCCTTAAGCATATGTAAACCATCCTTTGACTCGTATAGAATAGCAGTACTTAGCTCACTTTTTCGACACATTTCCTGCGAGAACCCCTATCTATAGGTATCTAAGTCTAGTGATTTCCTGAAACTTTTTACTTTTGGATACGTAGCAAAACTGAATTTTATCGACCCAGACTCTGATAGGATTTTCATTTTCGAAAATCGTCGAGTCATGATTTACTAGAGCCTCCTCTGAAAATCTTGTTTGTTTTTCCTTAAATTCAATTCTTTAAACTTAATTTTGTTGGCCATTTATTTCGGGATGTTTTATTTGTTAAAAATAATTATGTTTCACAGACAGAAACTGGACTGGACACCTGGGCTTGAGGCTGGGTTATTCTTACAATCACTATGAATGAAAAGTGGATTAATCTAAAGCCTCTCGAAGAACTTTTAAGTCTAGAACCCTATTTATTGCTGGGAGCACTTCTATTTGTCACGTGGGGATTTTATAAATTCTTTTTAAAAGACCTCACTGAAGAACGGCATAAGAGCTTAAGTAAAGCTTATGCAAATCTACTCAGGCATTTTATTGTCTTATCGCTCTTGTTAGGCGCATTTCTTTTTATTAATAATGCCTTTGATGAGGCCGCTTCCATTCGAAGAGTGACTCCCTATGTGGCACTTCTTACTTTTACTTGGGGCGCTGTTGTATTCGTTAAGACTTGTCGGACGCTTGTTCTTCAATACCTGTTTATGGGCGCGATGAAATCAGGCGTCCCCGTTATCATCGTGAATATCTTTTCAAGTATGCTTTCAATCATTTTAACTTTTTGGATTATTTCGCAAGTGTTTGGTGTGAACTTAGGGCCACTACTTGCGACTTCGGCTGCCTTTTCACTTATCCTAGGGCTTGCTTTACAAGATACGCTTGGAAATTTGTTTGCCGGAATCAGTCTTCAAGTTGATCGTTGTTACGAGATCGGTGATTGGCTTGAAATTCAGGATGGAACGCAAAAAACTGTGGGTCAGGTCAGGGAAATCACGTGGCGCAGTACGATTTTAGCGGGTTTATCTGATGAAGTGGTTAATTTGCCTAATCGGAAGATGGCACAGGCTGTTTTGAGTAATTTCTCTCCGCCCGATCAGCCGATTATTCGGGGTCAAAATTTTAAGTTACCAATTGGTTCAGATTCAATGAAAGCAATTGAGGTTTTAGAAAAGACTGCTAGCGAAATCTTCGAAATCCGAGGAATCCCAGCTCCCTTTGCTTACGTGAGTGAGCTGACTGAGAATTGGATCCAAATTCGCTTAGTCTATTTTATTGATTCTTACGGGGCTCAATTCGCGGTTGGGGATAAAATATTACGCAAATGCATCGAAGCCCTTGAACGAAAGCAGCTTCCTGTGGCAAAACAGCGACTTGAGGTTGAATGGTATGCAAGAAATCAGCACGAACGAACTGACGAAGTCAGAAGCTAATTGGAAAATCGATTTCGAGCACCCGCTTGCCCAAAAAATTCGCAAAGATATCACTCGCGCCAGCCACGATTTTAATCTCATCGAACAAGGTGATAAAATTCAGGTCTGCGTATCCGGCGGCAAAGATTCAAGTATTTTGATCGCACTCTTAACAGAAATTCAGCGCCGGGCCGAAATGGATTTCGAATTAGAAGCTGTCATCTTGGATCAAAAACAACCTGGTTTTGAAGTTCGGGAATTTAA
This sequence comes from Pseudobdellovibrionaceae bacterium, assembly GCA_043730825.1. Lineage (GTDB taxonomy): Bacteria > Bdellovibrionota > Bdellovibrionia > Bdellovibrionales > Bdellovibrionaceae. Next base: position 850 of record JAYTJV010000042.1, on the reverse strand, counting down.
GCTTTTTATTGAATCTTTGAATGTGAAGTTCACAATTTTAGAGCGTGATACTTACTCGATCGTAAAAGAAAAAATCACTGACGGGGTTTATTGTTCCCTGTGCTCAAGACTTAGACGAGCGATTCTCTATGACTATGCTTATAACAATAACTTTACGAAAATGGCTTTGGGTCATCACCGCGATGATTTAATTGAAACGACATTACTGAACCTATTTTACGCCGGTAATTTAGCAAGCATGCCGCCAAAACTTAAAAGTGATGACGGTCGAAATGTCATTATTAGACCCCTTGCTTATGTAGCAGAGAAAGATTTGATCGAACTTGCGAAAGTTTGGAACTTTCCTATTCTGCCATGCAATCTTTGTGGATCTCAAGAAGGTCTGAAACGAAAAAAAATGAAGCGACTTATCAGTCAGTTGGAATCAGATATTCCAAACATCGGTTCAACTTTCATGAACGCACTTTCAAATATTAGGCCCAGCCAGCTGCTGGATCAAAACTTGTGGAACTTTAAGGATCTGAAAAGAAATGAATCCGCAGATACTTAAAGAGTTTGAAAATTATTGGCTCGTTTATAAACCAAACGGCTGGTTCGTCCACCCGCCAACTGATAAAAGAGCACTTAAAAAATTCTCTCATAAAATAGTGACATCTTGGTTCTGGAAAAATTTAAATCGAAAAGCTTTCCCCATTCACCGCCTTGATTTTGCGACCGAAGGTCTGATGATTTGGGCGAAGAATTCTGATAGTGCTGGTATCTTAAACGAACTTCACTATGACGAAAGACTCATCAAAACCTATCACGCAGTCGTTAGAGGAAGCCCCGCAGACGTTGGGGTTATCGATAT
>JAYTJV010000041.1:0-4899 GCA_043730825.1 Pseudobdellovibrionaceae bacterium | reverse complement strand
TCTGAAAATTATGCAGAAGTGCGGCTACTTAAACTCTAAGTACGCACTCAACTGGCTTTATAACGAATGTGGATAACCCACTTTTTAAAGAAAGAGCGGGAAGCCTGTCCAAATGTTTGACGATCCTGAATTTATTTTCAAATTTTAAGAAATATTTCCTTGAAGCAATGTTACTTTTGAAAACTTATAAACTTTATAGTACTTTCCCATGCGTCTACATAATAACAAGAGAACATAATTTTATGAAAAAATCACTTATAGCTTTAGTACTTATAATTTCTGGGAGTTCTGCCATTGCATGCATGGGGGGATCCGAAATCGGATTGGGCGTAGATAATTGGGATATTGCAACCTTCAATAAAGTAACCTACGAACTTTCAACTGATGTTGGTACCAGGCTTGCTTTCGCTTCCATCTGTGGTCAAACACAAGTCCCAATGAACATGACTAAAAGTGTAATAAATCTTAAAGAAGTTCTTGGTCTAGATAAAGTTTCTAATCCTAAATATCATCTTTGCTTTACATTTATTAACGGCGTTGATGGAATTGCGAAATTTCGTATTACGGCTGCGGAGCGAACTAGAATTAAACGAGGCAGTGGTTGCGGTGGAAGAATTCAACCTGAACTCGTAAAATAATCTTTTAAAATGCTTGCTTGGAATTTAGATTAACTAGTCTCAAGTTACCTCGGTTTACGTATTCTGGGTTGACCAGCCGGGAGTTTCTGTACCACTTTAACTTATAACAAATTGCTTCAATAGACTAGATAAATTGCCCAAGCATTATTAAGGATAAATTTCTGACAAGAGTTTTTGTATCCATGAAGTAGTTTGGATAACTCTCTTCAAGTTTTTTAATATCTCCCGTATTAACCAGAACAGTATTTATTTGTTTATCATTAAAGTGCTTTGTCTCTAAATCTAGGTAGGCTTGTGCTGCAATATCGAATTGATTGGCGCTATATGTTTTTAATGAAATCGTGTTTTCTCGAGAGTTTAGCAAAATTAAACTGTAGTGACCTTTTCTGCCTTTGGCAGTTGTTTTTGAGAATGTTTTGTATACCGCAGTGTAAACGTTAAGATTATCTATCGCTTGCAACTCTGTAATTATCCTTTTCAAATTTTTAATAAGTTCATTTTTTGATAATGATCGGTGTTGTTCTAAAGTAGGTCTATTTTCTTTCATTGCGAATACTGAGCTTAGCAGCGCAAAAAACTCTAACCACCTTTGACTGCCTTGACCTGATTTAAAAGAGCTGTTTTTTAAGGTTCCAAAAACTTCAACACCAGTTGCCCAGATATGCTGAAGCTGCGATCTTAATTGTATTTCTAAAAATAAGCTCGGATTTTTCGTTAACTTATATATAAGGTGGACGCTGCGATACCCATCCATTTTTGGATGATTAATATAATCATCCAGCGAGAACATGGAATGTTTAGATCTTGAATTCTTATACAGGGCTAATAATTCGTATACCTCTTCGGTTGTACCTAAGATAGCTCTCAATCCACCAATATCCTGCATTGTTGATAAACGCATTGTTTTATGGTTTGAGAGTTTAAGTAAGATCGATGGTGTTCTTTTTAATCTTTGTGCAACAATCGCATCGGTACTAATTTTTTCAGCTCTCATTTTCAATACTTTAGCGAAAGTATCAAGCGGCATAGCGTGTGCGGCACGCCAGTTAGACAGTATCTCTAAGGCTTGAATCGTTTCGTCGCCAGAGGCAAGACCACCCTTTAAAAATTCGCCAGCTTTGTCTATTTTTGATTTACTATAATTGAGCTGTACAGACTTCATAAAACTCCAATTTTTACAAGTTTAACCCTATAACATATTGATTTTATTGAAAAGTTATTTCGACGTAAAAATGGCCACAGATCTCCAAAAAACGTATTTTTTGCAAGTTTACACTTATAACATATTGAAAGTACATAGGTTTATAATTCATTCTGATATATACGTTTATTGGATGGTCCTGGAGAGCTTTAAAGTCTTCTGTGTGTTACTAATAGCGACAGGTCAATGTCTCAAATTGAGATTAAAAATCAAATTCTAGACAAATAGTTCTTAGCTAACCGCCCGCCGCTCCACTTAGCTTGGCGGTCGGCCGGCCTCGTCGGCGTATCTATCAAAATATTGTTCTTTACCAAAAAATCTTAGATAGTAGATTCGATGGAATCCGCTTTGGTTAATCTTCTCTGGATCGAAGAACTCTTACCCCACGATATTCAAAAAGCTCCTAAGCATGGAGGCGAGGGTTATTACCTCGATTCAAATCTTGTATTGATATTAATAGAGCGTAAGGAAAGTACCTATGATCATAAGGGAGTGACTTATCCTTTCGATCTTTGGAAAGGTTGCATCTTTCCCGTTGAACAAAAGAAACAAAACGCTTTTTTTCTTAAATATATTTTTTTAGAAAATCACCCCGTTAACAAGAACTGGCTGTATATTCCAGCGGAGTCAGAAAATTTTGAGACTGAAGTGAAGCAAATGATTCATGAAATCTCGCGAAGAAATCCGCTCTTAGGAATTCCAGTAAAATTTGAAGGACCGACGAAAGCAAAAAGCGCATCCGCTGGTGCAGCGAAGAAAAAATATCCGAAGAAAATCAAAGCCGATAAGAAAAAAGAAAATGCTTTTCTTCTTTCCATGGTTGAAAAGAACAAGTAGCGACGGACTAGTGTTTATGGCCACCCGGTCCGTGGGCGTGACCGTGTGCTAATTCTTCTTCAGTGGCATCGCGAATCTCTGTGACCTCGATTTTGAAATTGAGAGTTTGTCCTGCCATCGGGTGATTACCATCGATTTCTACTTGGTTGCCTTCGACTGCGCTAACAAGAAACGGACGGCGCTGACCATCAGGCATTAGCGACATGAATTGCATTCCGACTTGTATTTCGACATCACCAGGGAGTGCATTGCGATCTAATTTTTTGATTAATTCTTGCTGGAATTCGCCGTAGCCATCTTCGGGCTTGATTTCAATTTTCTCGCGCTTGTCGCCTCTGCTCAAGCCTTCGAGTTGTTTTTCCAAGCCGGGGATAATTTGGCCTTCGCCGTGAAGGTACACTAGTGGTTCGCCACCTGAGCTATCAAGTTCTTCGCCAGAGTTATTAGTTAATACGTAATGGATGCTGACGACTTTTCCAGAAGTGATTTTCATAAAAATTCTCTTTTCACAGTTTTTGCTTTGGGAGCGACCTTAGCAGGCTAAGGCATATGCTGCAATCCGATTCTGATTTAAACGCCGGCAATCTTGTAAGCTTCAGCTCGGTCGAAATAACTGAACTTTTCATCAATCATTTTGCGAAGATTTTCGCGGTCCAGTACAAAGCTGTGAAGCTTTGTGAGAACAATAAATTTCTTATCGGCAAATGAAAATTCACCAATAGCAGTTCCAATTTCAGCTACCGAAAGCTGAGGAGTTCTTCCAATCGCTTGATAACTGGCTAAATAGGAATCAATAACTTCCAACTTTTCTTTATCGAATGAAGCTCGATCTAGTTCCTTTAAAAAAGTACTGTTATCCATAGCGAAGTAGCGTTTGGAAATAAGATTGCCAACATTATAAACTTCGATTTCTGATTGTGCAGGCAGTGTTAGAACAACACGAATATAACAAGCGCCCTTTAATTGCGTTACCTCGCCGTTACTTGTCTTAATAGAGCACTCATAATTTCCGTACTTGCGAAGCTGAAGAGTATCGCCCTCGACTCGAGAATCAACACCGCTTAAAGATGTGCGAGCATCTTTTGAAACAGTATAAAGCTGAACAACTAGTTGATTTTGAGAAAGTTCATTGGAGAATTGCAGTTGAACATCTTGTCGGAACCTGAAAAGATTCATATTAATTTTTTGCACATTAAAAAGCTGAGTTTCAATAGTCTCGAGGTTTGGATTATAAGTAGCTGGAATTTTTTCCCACTGAACCGCGCCGTCATTTCCACCATCGGGGTTATTGCTACTACTGTTTCCGCAGGCAGTTAGTCCAAATATCGCTATAAAAATCATGATTTTCAAAATATGGTTCATTTATCATCCCCTTAGGGTTTGAAATCGATATTGAATAATTCGAGTTCGTTAGCCCAGCTTTTATATGACGATAAAAATGAAGTCTAGAAAACATCAGCTAACTCGGCGCAATAGTTAACGACCAGCCAGCTGATGCTTGATAAGGAGTGCCTAAAACAATTATTTAGTTAAATTCTGGTTAATTTGATCAGCTTCTTTGCGGCAATTATCCCAGTTACCCGTCGAATCAGAGCTTAACTGCTTCACGCCAGAAACATTTACTAGCATTCTTTTCACCTCTGCATTTCCAGCACAAATTGCAAAGATTCTCCCAGTTGTTAATGGAACATTTCCGATCTTAGTATTTAATAAAATTGAAAGTGAGCGACAAGTATCCCAGTTTCCTGTAAAAACGCTGATTTTTTGATTTGCACCAGTCGTTAAGTTAGTTGAATTCGCGATTACTTCAGTATTGCCACCGCAAGAAAAAGAAACCGAGAAGCTGCCAACTACTTCGCCGCCACCGTTATTTGTTCCCAAGCGATAGGAAAGTTCACTTACGAGTTCAGAGTTAGTTGCGCGCTGTAAACACTGACGGTTATCTGCTGAAGCAAAAACCGAAGTCAAAATTGCTGTCAAAATTGCGATTGATTTCATTTAATTTCCTTTTTTAAAGTTTATAGAACGACAGTGCGCGAATATAAGCTGAGGACCATTCAATTTCTAGGCGCCATAAGTAAAGAGGTAGTTTTTGCAGAGTTGTCTAAAAGTTTGCCCAATTAGGAGCTCTTTCTTCTTTTTGTGGGTTATCCACATTCGTTATAAAGCCAGTTGAGTGCGTACTTAGAGTTTAAGTAGCCGCACTTCTGCATAATTTTCAGA
>JAYTJV010000040.1:0-103852 GCA_043730825.1 Pseudobdellovibrionaceae bacterium | reverse complement strand
TGCTGATTTTCAAAAACGAAAATCCTGCATATAAAAAATTGAAAAATCTGAAAATCGAAATTTCATGAATTAACGCAGCTTATCCGCGCCGTTGGGTTTTCTGTTAACAAGTCTGTTGACTCGCTTATTTTAATTGATCTCAACCGCTGCTTCCCATACGCTTCCCTATTGAAGTAGGTGAACATGCGAACCAATGCTGAAATGCAGAAAAGAAAACAGACTCTTAAAATAGTTTGGATTGCGAAGTCGTTGATACTAATTGCGTCTTTCTTATCAATGCTGTTTTCAATCTACCTTTTTCACAACAAGGACACACTACACGGACTCTTCGTAGGCCTTTGGGTCCCTTCGATCCTGTCCGCTGGCGCCCTATTATTTGCAGGTAATCATGAGCACTGAATTTATACTCGCAATGGGTTTGTTCGTATTTTTCATCAACTTCGTTGGCGTCATCATTTTTCTGAAGTTAAAATTTAATCAATGGAATGAACTAGATAGTCAGTAAGTTTCAATGAGGCTGGTTAGCACAGCTTTAAAGTTGGTAGGGGGCGAGGGACTTGAACCCCCGATCCGCCGGTTATGAGCCGGCTGCTTTAACCAACTAAGCTAGCCCCCCACATAAAAGACTCTATTTCTAATTATAACAAAAACAGCAAAGGGCCAACATTCTCACAAGATGGGGCGTTGCGGCCAACTTTAGTGAGTTGTGTTTCTCTAGAAGTATTTTTCGTTTACTTAGACTTGGCAAACTCTAAACGAAATATATGAGTACTTCTTGCTGTTTTTAATTCAATCAAGTATCTGGTAAACGTAAATACTCTAAATACAAGCTTATCATTGCCTCGGAGGCCCTTATGTTGCATCAACTATTTTGTGTTTTATTTGCCTTTTTGCTGATTGCTCCTCTGGCTCAGGGAAAGGAAAAGATAAAAATTGGCTTCGTTCTTTCAACCCTCCAGGAAGAACGTTATCAAAAAGATCAAAAGTATTTTGCCGAAGAAGCCGCTCGTTTAGGCTTTGAAGCTATTATGGTTTCTGCGGACAATAACCCACAAACACAGACTGCAAAGGTTGAAAATCTACTTTCTAAAGGCATAAAGGTCCTTGTTATTCAGCCTGTGAATTCGCAAGCAGCAGCAAATCTTGTGACGTTGGCCCATGCAGAAAAAGTCCCCGTTGTCGCATACGATCGCTTGATTATCGACTCCCCTGTCGATTTTTACGTCACTCAAGACTCTTTCAAAGTTGGAGTTTTACAGGCTGAAGCTGCAGTAAAGGCAACTGGTGGAAAAGGTAATTATGTTATCTTGATGGGACAGGCAGGTCATTCGGTCGCAAATGAAATTACCCGCGGCGTAAAATCCGTTCTCTCTAAAAATCCAGGCATCAAGATCGTAGTTGAAAAAAACCACGAAGGCTGGAGTTCTTCCTTGGCAATGGCTACTGTTGAAAATGCGCTGACTCAGTATAAGAATAAAGTAGATGCCATTATTGCGAACAATTCAGGTATGGCGCAAGGAGCTGTGCAAGCACTTGTCGAACAAGGTCTTGCTGGAAAAGTATTCGTGGCAGGTGCTGATGCTGACTTGGCAGCCATTAAAAACATAGCTTCGGGCCGTCAACAATTTGAAGTTTTAAAAGATATTTCACCACTTGCTAAGGGATCGGCAGAAGTAGCTTTTAGATTGGCCGAAGGTAAAAAACCTATTTCTACGTCTATGACCCAAAATGGAAAGTTCAGTGTTCCGACTTTATCAACTGCGGTCTATGGAATTCAAAAAGATAACTTGGAAGAACGGATTTACAAGACCGGGTTTCACACAAAAGAATCCGTGAGCGGAAAAGGCTTGTAAGCTTTTGGCAGAACTTGCGCGGCTTCATAACGTTACGAAAAACTTTTCTGGTGTTAAAGCCTTAGATACAGTTAACCTGCGCTTGGAATCCCATGAAATTTTAGCGTTAGTCGGCGAAAACGGCGCAGGTAAATCAACCCTCATGAAAATTTTGAGCGGCGTTTACCCAGCAGGGACCTTTTCCGGAGAAATATTGATTGATGGAAAGATCGCCAACTTCGATTCACCATTGGACGCAGAAAAGTTGGGCATTGCAATCATTCATCAAGAACTTTCTAGTTTTCCGCATCTGACGGTCGCTGAAAATATCTTTGTCGGCCACTGGCCGACTCAATTTGGTTTAGTTGATTGGGACACTTTAAACAAAAAAGCAGCAGAGATTTTGAAGCGCGTTGGCGCAAACTGTAAATCAACAGATATGATGGGAAAGTTAAGTGTAGGGACTCAACAAATTATTGAAATTGCAAAAGCCTTGTCCCGAGAAAGCCGCATCATTATTTTGGATGAGCCTACCTCTGCATTAACTCCTAAAGAAGTAAAAAGCCTTTTTGTTTTATTGAAAGATTTGAAAGAGTCAGGACATGGCTTAATTTACATTAGTCACAAAATGGAAGAAATCTACAGCCTCACAGACCGCATCGTGGTACTTCGTGATGGAAAAACCGTTCATTCTGCCCTGACTACCGAATTATCAGAGGATCGACTCATAAGTCACATGGTGGGACGAAGTTTAGATCGACTTTTTCCACATTTCCCGCAAAAAGAATCGGGAGAAGAAGTTCTGAAGATTGTGAATTTCACCGGCAGGAACAAAGCTGGAAAATATTTGTTCGGACCGGTATCTTTTAAACTAAACCGTGGTGAAATTCTAGGCTTTGCAGGCCTTCTTGGCGCAGGCCGCTCGGAAATTCTTCAAAGTTTGTTTGGTGATATCAACATCGATACTCAAGGCAATTTGCGATTGAAAAAGAGCACCGTCAAAATTAGACATCCTCGCGAAGCACTTCGCCGTAATTTAGCATTCGTCGGAGAAGACCGAAAGCGCGATAGTTTACTGCCAACAAGATCTTTAAATGAAAACGTATCAATTGCCCGACTTGCCTCAAGCTCTCTTCTAAGATGGCTAAATAATCCCGTTGAAAAAAAAATCTCGTCGAGCTCGTTGGCGCAACTCAATACAAAAATGGCTAACGTTGACCAGAATATCCAAGAACTAAGTGGTGGTAATCAGCAAAAAATTATTTTAGCTCGGGCCTTACAGACTTCGCCTGAAATTATTTTTTTAGATGAGCCTACCCGGGGCGTCGATGTTGGAGCAAAGTACGAGATCTACGAAATTATTTTTAAACTCGTCCAACAAGGAAAGTCACTACTTTTGGTAAGTTCAGATCTTCCAGAATTGATGGCGCTCAGTGACCGCATTGTCGTCATAAGCGAAGGCCGTGTGGCCGCGGAATTTAATCGATCTGAATTTTCTGAAACTGAAATTATGAAAATGGCCGTCAAAAAAATGCCGCAGGAAAAATTATGAATATAGAAATGACTCAAAATTACTTAAGACGAAACGGTGTTTGGATTGGATTTTTAATTCTTGTCCTTGTCATGAGCATCGCAACTAGTGGTGATTTCTTGGCAGCTCGAAATTTGACTAATCTTTTAAGACAAGCCAGCCTAAATGGAATTCTTGCGGCCGGCATGACGCTCGTCATATTGATTGGGGGAATTGATTTATCAGTTGGGAGCGTCGCTGCCTTAGCTGGAATTTTTGCTGGTATTTCACAAGTCCATTGGGGTTGGGCTGGGGCCGGCACTACGGGCGCTATGGCCAGTTTTTTTCTCGCTGTAGGAGTGGGCCTTTTCTCTGGATTTGTCACCGGAGCACTACTTGCAATCTTAAGAATAGCTCCCTTTGTAATTACTTTGGGAGCCATGGTAATCGCTCGTGGCCTTGCCTTTATTTTTTCCGATGGCGCAAGCATTTCTCCGATGGGGGAAAATCTGATTCCGGTCGCTACAGAATATTTAGCCTCAGTCCCATCGACATTTTTTATTGTTATTTTTATGTCGCTTTTTATATGGGGAAATCGAAAAAATTTATTGGAAGCTCTTTTTCCAATTTTAACATTTGGTATTTTTGCCTATTCCTTCGTTTCATATCGTGGATTCCCTATTTTAGCGCTATTTCTGGTCGGCACCATGGGAATAGTGTCATTTCTTTTAACTCAAACTAGTTTTGGCCGGTCCATATATGCCATAGGCTCCAATGAAAAAGCAGCTCAATGGGCTGGCGTTCCTGTGCGTCGAGTGACCTGGATTGTTTACTCGCTTATGGGCTTACTTGCTGGCTTGACGGGTGTTCTTTTAAGCTCAAGGTTAAACGGTGCGGATCCTAATGCTGGTCAGCTTTTTGAACTTGATGCAATAGCGGCGGTTGTAATTGGTGGAACAAGTTTAAAGGGCGGCGTCGGGACAATAATGGGAACTTTGGTTGGAACACTTGTTATTGCAACTTTGAACAATGGAATGGATTTATTAAGTGTACCAAGTTTTTACCAAATGGTTTTCAAGGGAATTATTATTATCGTGGCCGTGTCTGTCGACAAGGGACAAAGACAAACAGTATAAAAACCAAACCGCCTGGTTCCTGATCATTTAAATTGAAACATCCCCTTATTTAAAATACTTTTCTTGCAAAGGAAACCCAAATGCAAAATTTTACTTTCAAATATCGCTTCTACCTTAAACATTTTTTAGTCGTAATTTTCAGTATTCTTTTTTTTCTAAACACTCAGGGCTCCCCGTCGAAAGATGACTGCACTTTTATTCGCGAACTCATTGCGGCCATTCCGGAAAGCGGCGGCGAAGTTAAAATTCCCTCTGGAACCTATGTCTGTAAATCGCCGGTAGTATTAGACAGAAGTCATCTGCGCCTTGTTGGTCAAGGTGACGTTATTTTAAAACTCGGAAAAAATGTAAATGCACCCGTTATCGTCATGGGGGATATTGTAACGCCTCCCAAGCCTTTGCGCGGAATTGAAGTTATAAACTTAAAAATTGATGGCAATCGATTACAGCAGAAAATGGAATGTTGGGGCGGCCCCTGCGATTCTGGTGGCACAACCTATATTCGCAATAACGGAATAACTGTCAGAGCTTTAACGAATGGAAAAATTCGTGACGTTTTTATCACAAGCGCTAGATCCGGCGGTTTGGTGACTGAAAAGTTGTGCTACGATCTAGAAGTTGAAAATCTCACCGCTGTCGATAATCAGTTTGATGGCTTTGCAGGCTACGAAACTACAGGTGCGAAATTAAATAAAATGGATCTTAGCAACAATTTAGCTGCGGGAATTTCAATCGATATCAGATTTCATGGAAATATCATTCGAAACACAAAGATAGACAACAACGGCGATGTGGGAATCTTTATGCGATATTCAAATTCGAATATCTTTGATAATGTCCAAATTAATCATAGTGGAAATCATGGAATTTACTTGGCAGAGGCCGAAGAGCCAGGCACATGCCCAATCAATAATGAATTTTTAAATTTGAATGTACTTAATTCTAAAGGCTTTGGATTTTATCTCAATAATAATTGTGAAGGAAATCGTTTGGCAGGAAAAGCCAATTTTATTAGAAATCGAGATGGATGTATTTATCGCGGCGGAAAAGCCAAGTTAAAAATTGACGGTCAACTTATCTGTGAAAACTGAGGTCTCTTATGATTCGATTATTTTTTACTACACTCATTCTTGTACAAACTGCGTTTCCTGTTACTGCCGCGGCCTCACGCTCTGTGACTGTGAAAGATAACCATCTAGTAGTCGATGGTCAAAAACAGCCTCAACTTTTCGGAGCAGAAGTGCAGTATTTTCGCTTGCGCGGTGGCTACGGTCCCAATATTCCGCGCGAAACTGTTTTGGCCTTATGGAATAAAGCATTAGACCATTTTGTTGATGCTAAGATGAATGCTATCAGCTTTTATATTCCTTGGGACTTCCACGAGTACGCAGAGGGTCAGTTCGACTTTTCAGGAACCGTAGATCAAGATGGCGATGGAAAGCCGGATTATCCTTCCAGAGATCTTAAAACTTTTTTTAAATTAATTAAAGATCGTGGCATCACTCGAATTATGGTTCGCCCTGGCCCCTATATTAATGCCGAATGGGGGTTTTTAGGGTTTGGTGCTATTCCAGAATGGTTTCACAATAAGTATCCCGATAGTCATATGCAAAATTCTTTAGGCAAAACGGCTAAACTTTATGATTATCACAACGCAGATCTTCTTCGCCATACAGAGCAGTGGTTCAAAGCTCTTCATACCCAAGTTTTAAGACATCATATGGGTCCTAAAAAACCGATCGTTTTCTTGCAACTCGATAACGAAACTAATTTTCAATGGCAATCAATTTATAACTTGGATTATAGCCCAAATACCTTAGCTCGTTATCAGGAATTTTTGAAATCAAAGTATGGAAAAATCGACACACTCAATCAAAGTCATGGCCGAATCTGGGAACGTTGGACTCAGATACAAGCTCCTACTCATGTGGGTAGAAATTTAAAAGAGGATCAGGATTGGTATCGTTTTGCTGACGATTCAATCTACACCTATCTTATAAAAATAAGAAATATCTGGAAGAATCTTGGGGTTCAAGAACCTCAAGTTCTTATGACCTTAGCCGAAAGTTACAATGCTCCAGCAAATGGAATTTTACCTCATTATATCTTACGGAATGCGCCTCGAAAAACCGGACTTATGACAGTGAATCTGTATCCAAAAACCAGTGAAAATCCTACTCGCCCACTCTTTGATTTTCCATTCAAAGCCGATTTGGATGTTAAATCAGCTGATGAAGCAAGTGACTTGTATTTGGGGTCTCGACAAGAATGGGTACTGGGCCCTGAAATTCAAGGAGGCTGGTGGCGTGGAATAAATGTGACTCCGGAAGCAAGGCTTCAAACTTATTTGACAGTTATTGGACATGGTATGAAGGCTTTATTTGTCTATTACTTTAATGAAGGACAAAACTGGGACGCCGAGTGGGCCCATAATCAGCTCAAGCCACTTTTTGAAAAGTTAAAACGCGAGCGTGGCCTTGAAAAGAAATCGCCTGAAGAATTAAATGACGCTTTTTGGATGGAGCTACAGACACGCTCTGATCGCAGCATAATAGCTGGCTTAGACGTCAGAAAAGCTATAAAGCTTGGGCAACACGGTGATGACGATTTGTTTTTTGATGCCCCATTAGATAAGAATGCGAATCCTGGACCTCATTTTCAGCAACTAAAATTAATAGGTGAGCGAGTTATCCACCCCTTTGAAAATTTTCTAGCACGCTCTTTGGCGGCACTAGATGAAGTGGCCATCGTTAAAGATAATGCATCCCATGCCCCAAGTCCCGATTCGAAAATTTCCTCAGTAGAAGCTAGTGCTGATTGGAACGGTGGTTTATTAGGGCTTCTTTTAAATTCAAATATAAATCCGCAAATTCTATTTTCAGATATTTCTTCAGGCCTTAGTTTTCAAAAAGTTAAAGCACTATTTCATCTTGATACCGGGGTAAATGCTACAGAAACCACAAAAGTATTAAAGGATTCCGTTAGACAAGGTAAAATTGTAATCAACTATTTAGCTGACGACATAGCTAAAAATTTAGGATTCGGAATGCCTTCTAAAAAATTGATAAATCCTACCAATAATAAGACCTCCTTGGTTTTTTATTTAGATTCAAAAGATCAAATTATTTCCAAAAAGGATTCTGCCGCGAAAAGCTTAGAAATTCTTTCTTCTGATCCACTTTACACCTACGATTTAAGTGCAGAAGAAGGTAAAAATTGCGAAGGAATTTTATACTACCAGAGTCAAATTGTTGGTTATCGCTGTAAGGTGGGAAGTAGTTTCTTTATTCAAATTGGAGCCCTACTTTTTAAAGACTTCAATTCCACTTACTACGGCGACTTATCAGATGCACTCCAACAACGAATTTTTTTGAATGCCTTAGTGGGTGATTTGAAATTGAATCTGAAACTTTCTGATAATCAGAAAATGACTGTCGCATTTGCAAGAAAAGACCCGAAAAAGGAACTCGTCTGGATCACTGTTAAGACTGGGGCAAGGGAAAAGCAAAATCTTACTTTGATGGTCAGCCCCCAGCTTCTTAAAACACTATTTAAAGCATCTACCAAGCCGAGTGAATTAGACAAACGTCAATTTACGGTCATGGATATTATTGAAAATAAGAAGCAAACTATTTCTGGAGCAGATCTTGTAAAGAAAGGGTTTGAGGTTAATTTAAAACCTAATGGAAGTACTGTTTTTGTTTTACAGAAATAATTTATTCAAATCTTAAAGCGTCTATAGGATTTAACTTCGACGCTTTTTTAGCAGGGTAGATTCCGAATATCATTCCAATCGCAGCTGAAAAAGAGAACGACAATAGAACAGAAGTTAATGAAATCGAAGTCGCCCAACCTATGGTGATCGTTAAAATAGTTGTGATAATCGTTCCCAAAACAATTCCTGCTACTCCACCGATAGCACTAACAACAACCGCCTCTGCCAAAAATTGCATTTGAATGTCCTTTTTTCTTGCACCAACAGCTTTTCGAAGCCCTATTTCTTTAGTTCTTTCGCTAACAGAAACTAACATAATGTTCATTATGCCAATTCCGCCCACTAAAAGCGAGATCGCCGCAATGACTGCTAATAAGGTCGACATAGTATCATTGCTTTCAGATATGGCGGCCTTGATATCTGCCATATTACGCAATATGAACGCATCATGCCTAACGGAAGGAGGGACTTTTTTTCTCTTGTACATAATTTCGAGTGCGGCATCTTCAACCTCAGTCATGTTGCTCGCATCATCAACTTCAATTTCTATAGCATCTACAAACGCCCGACCGTGAAGTCGATGCATGAAGGTCAAAACCGGTATGGCAACTACATCATCCTGATCTTGCCACCCATTTGTGCCTTTTTCAGGCATCACTCCGACAACTAAAAATCCAATTTTGTTTATCCGAATTGTTTCTCCAACAGGGTTATTAATTCCAAAAAGCTCTTTTGCAACAGTACTTCCAATTACTGCCACCCGCGAACGCTTCTTATTATCTTCATCAGTAAAGTAACTTCCAATTTCAGGATCAGAAGCGTGCATTTCCGCATAAGAAGCATCAACACCTAAAATTTGAGTATGCCAATTTTGACTTAAATAAGTGATTACGCCTTTACCATTCACTCGGGTTGAAGTTTCCTTAATTGCAGGAATTTGTTCTTTTAGAGCTACAGAATCTTCGTAAGTTAAACGAGTACTTACTCCCGAATCTTGAACAACACCACCGATTCGAGTTGCTCCGGTTCGAAGCACTAGCAAATTCGACCCTAGAGTAGCCATTTGACTCTCGATTGCTTTTTGAGCTCCATTTCCAATTGCTAACATAGCAATAACTGCTGCCACACCAATTGAAATCCCTAACATTGAAAGGCAAGTTCGGACTTTATTAGCGATAAGCGCTTTAAAGCCTTGTGTAAAATGCGCAACAATTTCTATCCACAGAACTTCAGAGGAACTTGACGTAAACTGCAATTCGAAAACTTTTTTCTGATCGACAATTCCAATGGGAACTCTTCTTACATCACTTTGAATGACTCCATCGCGCATACGAATTAATCGCTTCGCCTGTTGGCCAATATCTTCTTCATGAGTCACAATTATAATCGTAATTCCTTGTGCGTTTAGTTCCTGAAGGATCGTCATTATTTCTTTAGTGCTAACACTGTCCAAATTGCCGGTGGGCTCGTCGGCTAAAATCATCTTTGGCTTATTAACAAGTGCTCTAGCTATAGCGACCCGCTGTTGCTGACCACCAGAAAGTGCATTGGGCCTATGATGAAAACGTTTACCGAGGCCCATTTTTTCCAACAACAAGCTTGTAAAGTTATCAGCAAAAATCTTTTTTGAGTATAAAAGTGGAAGTCCTACATTTTCGATAGCGGTCATACGTGGCAAAAGGTTAAACTGCTGAAAAACGAATCCAATCTCTTCTCGTCTTAAAATAGCTAGATCGTCTTCACTAAGATGCGAAACTTCATGCCCGTTAAGTTGATACGATCCAGAGTTCGGCACATCCAGTAAACCTAAAATGTGAGTCAGAGTTGATTTTCCCGACCCGGATGGCCCCATAATGGCTAAAAAGTCGCCATCTTCAATTGTCAAACTAACATCCGTAAGTGCCTTCACGACGTTATCGCCCATCGCATAAGTTTTAGAAATGTTGTTAATTTTGATCATTTGTTTATCTTCGGCTTCTGCCGCTTGGCCCAGAGCTCGAACCCTGACCAAATGGCGATCCTGTATTCTTATTTTTTTTGAGCGATTTAATCTGCTCTAACAAAACAATTTGGTTTTCAATAAGTCCGGATAAAACTTCGGTATTTTTTCCATCCGAGATTCCGATTTCAATTTCTTTCTCGATAGGATCACCGTCTTCATCACGAAGTAATACAAAAGACTTTGAATTTTCATGACGGATGGTTGAAGCGGGAATTAACAAAATATCTTTCTTTTCTGTTACTAAAAATTCGACGTTGGCGGTCATTCCACTGCGCAAGAATTCGGGTGTTTTGATTGGTAATACATCCACCACATAAGTCGTCACATTGTTGACAGGTTTTGCATCAAAGGCAATTTGGTCTACACGTCCTTCAAATTTTTGCTCTGAATACGCATCTACAACTAGTTCTGCCGTTTGGCCTACCTTAATTTGCGCAATATCGGTTTCGTCGACTTCAGCTCTGACTGTTAGTCGATCTGACATAATCAAAATAGCGTCAGCACTACTGAAAGTTTGGCCAGGTTCAATTTTTCGCAGAATGATCGTCCCATAAATTGGAGCAAAAACTGGTGTTGGACGATACATTCCTTCCCAACGTTTCAATTCTTTTTTACCCTTAGCGCGAGCTGCATCGATTACCGCAGCTCTTTCAGTAGAACTCATCCACGCCAAGATTTGGCCTTTTTTAACTATGTCGCCTTCTTTAACTAGAATTTCATCAGCTCTTCCCGCAATTGGAGGCTTAATTTCCAATCTATTTTCCGGGTCTGCTTTCCCTGTTGCTTGAATTACGATCCTGATATTATCTCGAATGACTTGGAATTCTTGAAAATTTTTGGCCGAACTTGTTCTAAAATACCAAGTGTAGGCAATTAACAAGAAAATCGCTAAAATAGAAAAAAATAGAATGACCTTTTTACTCTTCACGGTTTGACTCCACGGCCTAAAGCTTGTTGCCAGGCAGCCTCAGCCAACACTCGATCCCTGTAGCTTTGCAAATAATTTTTCTGTCTGGCAATCAAGTCATTTTCAATTTGATCCCAATCATCAAAAGATAAAAGCCCATTATTATACTTACTTTTTGCAATTTCCGAACGGGTAATTGCGGCCAACCTATAGCTTTCATCAACTTTCAATTTTTCTACCGCTTCTGTCCAAGTGTAATAAGCTTGCTTTAATTTTACTAACAATTGCCGATCTACACTAGAGCGATTAAATTCAGCAGCCTTCCAACTTTGTGACGAACTTTTGGTGTTATAATAATCACGGCCGCCGTTAAAAATTGGAATACTTAGCGTTAAAGCTACGCTCCAACTACTTTCACCTCTTGGAAAAAAGATTGAATCCTGTCGCCCACTTGCTGCTGATAAGTTAAGCGAGGGATAGAAACCTGCTTGAGCAATTTTAAATCCAGCATAAGACGCTTCTGCCTGTGCCACAACTTGCTTATGATCAAAAGTCTGAGTCGCTAAAGATTTAAAGTCTGGGGTTTTTACTGGTGGCGCCGAAATTGGAATTTCCCCACGGACTTCATACGATTTTCCATCATCTATGCCCAAAGAGCGATCTAATTGTAGTTTGACGACTCCTCGATTGTTTTCGGCTTGCAGCACTTCAAAAACTGCTTGGCTTAGATTCGCCCGTGATAAAAGAACTGATCCTTTGTTTTCACGGCCACTTTCGAATCGTAAAGTAACCATTTTCAAATTGTCTTCGCGTCTTCTAACAATATCCTTCGTAAGGGATATGTACTGACCTGCAAAAACTAAATTTTCAAAATGAGTTTTTATTTCTAGGGCGATTCGGGCTGCCGTAAGATGCAAATTTGCATCAGATACGCGCGTATTCGCCTTGGCTTGATTCAATTTTTCTAAAGTTAAAAATCCTGAAAACAAATTTTGCGATAAATTTAAGGATGCGGAATAGTTTTGAATCGGGTCGGCGCCATCATCAAGCAAGCCTGAAAGGTTTTCACTTAATGTGGCTGATAGTTCAGGCAAGTAGCCACTTCTCAAAGACTTTTCGGTAAATTTTATGGCTCGTAAATTTGACTCTGCTGCTTGTAAATCTGAATTATTTTGAATTGCTAAATCAACAGCCTTATCCCAAGTTAAAACTTCTTCCGCTTGAGAAAACAGCATCCCACAAGATATTATAAAAATTAAAATTTTCATTTAAAAAAACTTCGTGCACGTAGCATGTGGCTACTTATATAGAACTATTTATTGGGTTGCAAGAGCTGGGACTCTAGCCTGCCAGTAGGAATACTCTTATTTACTAGATTTTTTTGAAATGTTTTTCAACGTTTCGTAGATCGTAAAACCAGGAACTAAATTAGATTTGGTTCCTGGTTAAAAAACTTAAGAATCTACGAAAGTTTTTAGTTTATTGCTACGGCTTGGGTGCCGAAGTTTGCGCAATGCTTTCGCTTCGATCTGACGAATTCGTTCACGAGTAACGTTAAAGTCTTGTCCCACTTCTTCCAAAGTGTGATCTGATTCTTCACCGATACCGAAACGCATACGAAGAACTTTTTCTTCTCTCGGAGTCAAAGTTGACAAGACCCGTCGAGTTTGTTCAGCCAAGTTTAAGTTAACAATTGCTTCAGAGGGATTGATGACCTTTTTGTCTTCAATGAAATCCCCTAAGTGTGAGTCCTCTTCTTCACCCACTGGCGTCTCGAGAGAAATTGGTTCTTTGGCAATTTTTAAAACTTTTCTAACTTTTTCGACTGGCATATCCATTTTTGCCGCGATCTCTTCAGGATTAGGTTCGCGACCTAATTCTTGAATTAAATAACGGTTGGTACGCGCTAACTTATTAATTGTTTCGATCATGTGAACTGGAATACGGATTGTACGAGCCTGATCGGCGATTGCACGCGTGATCGCTTGACGAATCCACCAAGTCGCATACGTAGAAAACTTGTAACCACGACGATATTCGAACTTATCAACGGCTTTCATCAAACCGATGTTACCCTCTTGGATTAAATCCAAAAACTGAAGTCCACGATTCGTGTACTTCTTGGCAATCGAAACCACGAGACGTAAGTTTGCCTCTACGAGTTCAGATTTTGCAGCATCTGCTTCTCTTTCACCCTTCCAAATCGCAGTGTAAGTATCCTGGATCCAACGGAAGTTCATTTCTGTTTCAGCAGACAAGCGTTCTAAACGTCGCAGAGCTTCGTGTGCCTGCACAACGTAAGATCTGAATTTGTTGTACGAAAGACCCGTGTCCTTCGTCATTTTAGTCATTTCTTTTTCGTTTGATTCGATCAGCTTTAGTTTTTCAGCTAAGTGAGTGATGTCTTTTGAATAAGTTCTGTTCACGCCATCTTTGATTCTATTTCTCAAAGTGGACATACGATTCACAAGGTTTTTGAACTTGATCACAACACGGTTAATCGTTTTACGATTAAAGTTAATGCTTTCGAAATTCCCCATGAGCACTTCGTTATAAACACGAAGGTCTACTAAAGTCTTATCGCGAATTGGTTGATTAATATCTTCGCGGCGTAAAACTTCAAAGTACTTTTTAGTATCATCTTGGTATTTACGAACGTGACCGATCAATTCATGAATTTTATCGATATATTCTTTTTCATCATACTGAGTATCTTCATCTTCAAGACCACGGAAAATAGCTTTTACTTTGATACGGCCATCATCTAGGCGCTTACCAAGATTAATAATTTCCCACGTTCCTAGTGGCGACATCAAAATCGCGCGAACAATTTCTCGTTCACCTTTCTCGATACGACGAGCAATTTCAACTTCGCCTTCTCTTGTAAGAAGAGAAACCGAACCCATTTTTCTTAAATATAGTCGTACTGGGTCATTACCCTTTACGTCTTCAGCTTCTGCTTTTTCATCTTCATCAGCTTCGTCTTCTTCTTTATCGGCATCAGCCAAGAAAGTGTCACCGTCTTCATCTGACTTATTGGGATCGATTGGTTCTTTAATTACAACGCTATTGTTTTCCAAACCATGCATGAAAAGATCGAGCACGCTTGCTGCGGTAATTTCTGGAGGTAAGAGCTCATTGATCTCTTCGATAGTGAGCGCAGTTTTTTCTTTCGCAAGTTTGATAAACTTTTGAATCTCTTCTTTAACAAGAATCTCTTGTTCCGCAACTGTGAGAGCTATTGTGGGTTCTTTTGCATTCGGATTCTGACTGTTCATAGTGCCCCTTAAACTTTACCCTGGTTGAGATATCGGATTTCTTCTTGCAGGCGTTTCATCTTATCAATTGTATCTGCTTGGGGTTTGTCTTTCATTTCGAGAGCCAATTTTTTAAGTTGGTCTTTCAATCCGCTTTCCCTTACACGTCTAATACAATCTTTAAGCAATTGAGTTTCTTTTTCAAAATCTTCGTCACTCATTACTTCATCGCCTGTTGCACTAAAATTTGTTTTGCTTTCAGCAGTTTGACCCGCATTAAGTCCCGCAAAAGAATTCTCGTCGTGAGAAATCCCGGAAAAAGCTGTGCTCTGAATTTTCAAAGATTGGTTTAAAGACCGATCGTTAAAAAACAAAACTTCAGGCTGATCCACCTTAGTAACAAGCAGACTGAGCAGTTTATCAAATTTATCCGGCACTTGTCTATACAAGTCCTCAGCTATTTTAAAGACACTTCGAACACCCGGATGGGTCATAAAGTTTTCAGCTTTTGAGTCTAGAAATATTTGGAAATTGGCACGAGATTTGATCGAGAGCGAAAGTAACATTTTATCCAAATGATGAGCGCTTTTTAACTCAATTTCACTTTTATCAACCAAAATTTCAGGCATAATTTTTGCTTCATCACCGCTGCCAGCAAGGTTTCCAGACTGACGATTGGAAATTTCGCCCACCGCTTGGGGTCTTTTGAGTAACTGAGAGCGTCCACCTAGAGCTTCTACTAGCCACGGAATTCCCACTTGCATAAGTGCCGCCATCTCTTGAACGTATAATTTTTTCAGGCGGTCATCAGCAATTTGAGCGAATAAGGGTCGAACGCGGTCTGCTAACTGCACCTTTTGCTGCGCCTCGCCTTTATAATTAACCATCCATTGCTCCAGTACGATTCGAAATAAATCCTGCGATTTCTTTATCTCTGCGTGCAAAGTTTGAGCCCCATGAGCTTTTACAAAGTCATCGGGATCTTGCTCGTCTGGCAATATAAGTCCTCTTGGATACAGGCCTTGAGAAAGTAAGATTGGCAAAGACCGTTCTGCAGCAGCGCGGCCTGCTGAATCTCCGTCAAGGAGCATTAGCACATGCGGCGTCATTCGCTTTATCATCTTACAGTGATCAGCGGTCATCGCAGTACCCATAATGGCAACAATGTTTTTTACACCGGCCTGATAAAGTGCAACGGCATCCATATAGCCTTCAACGATTATGACTAAATCTTCAGAACGAATATATTTCGCAGTTTCGTTTAATGCATAGAGAGTTTTGCTTTTAGAAAAAACCGGAGTCTCTGGTGAGTTTAGATATTTCGGTTGGCCATCTAGAATAATTCGACCACCGAAAGCAATCGGCTCACCTAAATGATTAAAAATCGGAAACATCAATCTGTCGCGAAACAGATCGAAGTAACCTCCACCTTGTTTAGGCTTGATGAGCTGCGCTTCTTCAGCAGTTTTCATCGAAACACCTTTAGAACTTAAATACTGAACAAGACCATCCCAATCTGTTGGCGCATAACCGATATGAAAAGTTTCGATCAGGGTATGATCAAGTGATCGTTTTTTTAAATAATCACGCACAAGATGATGCGGAGGTAACTTTTGAAGTGTCTCTTTAAAAAAAGTAAGCGCCCAACGATTGGCTTGCTGTATCTGTTTTCTTTTGTCCCGTTTGATTTCTTCCTGATCTTGGGACGCTTGAGTCGCCGGAGCTGGCAATGCAATCGACGCGCGATCAGCTAAGTACTCAACGGCTTCAGGGAAACTCATGCCTTGATAATCACGTAAGAATGAAAAGACATTTCCAGATTTACCACAACCAAAACAATGGTAAACTTGCTTCGTATCAGATACCGAAAAACTTGCCGTTCTCTCTGCGTGAGATGGAAATGGGCATCGACCCATAAGGCCCGACCCAGATCTTTTCAGCTGAGTAAATTGGGAAATGATATCAACGAGATTTGAACTCTCGATGACTTTTTCGATAAATTCCTGTGGAAAACGCATTTAACTCAATTTCGATCTAACAAGTTCGCTTACCAATTTGTTATCAGCAGCACCACCCGATTTAGCTAAAACTTCTTTCATCACAGGGCCCATGTCTTTCACAGTTTTAGCACCTGTAGAAGCGATTACTTCAGCCACAAGTTTTTCAACCTGTTCCTTAGACATTTGCGCAGGCAGGTAAGTTTCTAAAATTTTTAATTCAGCAGCTTCCTGATCAACCAAGTCTTGCCGATTTCCAGCTTTGTATTGCTCGATAGATTCTTTTCTTTGCTTAACTAATTTTTTGATTACGCCCATCGATTCATCATCTGTCATAGGGTTGGGGCGAAGTTCAATTTCGCGATTCTTAATCGCAGAATGAAGGAATCGCAAAGTGCTGAGCTTCAGGCTGTCTTTGCTTCTCATCGCGTCTTTAATTTCGTTCATGATTTTTGGGAGAATTTCCACGTCACTGTCTCCTTTGAGGCTATTGTATCTGGCATCGATGCCAGATCGTTCGTTTTGCTTTTAAAATTTAGCTGAGACTTAAAAAAACAAAAGGACCTCATGAGCTTTAAAATTCATGAAGTCCTTTAAAATTGCTTATAAAAAATTATTCTCCGAAACGGCGTGCTTTTTTAGTTGCGCGTTTGCGGGCAGCGATAGATTTTTTCTTCAAGCGTACGCTTGGCTTTTCAAAATGCTCACGCTTTTTGACTTCAGAAAGAATCCCAGCTTTTTCGCAGGACTTTTTAAAACGTCTGAATGCTCCTTCGAAGCTTTCAGAGTCTTTAACTCTTGTAAATGCCACTATAATCACCCGCCTCTCACGTTGTGGCTGGAAGGAATGGAAATCGAATGACATGGAATAACAAACTATGTAGTTACTCTTCAACATAAACTTGGATAATGAATGATAAACGCGAAGCGTCAAGCTGATGAATACTGGATGAAAATGGCGCTTCAGCTGGCCGAAAAGGCATCCGAAAAAGACGAAGTTCCTGTGGGAGCCGTTTTAATTGATTCCCAAGGCCAAAAAGTATCCCAAGGCTTTAACTTACGAGAAAGCTTAAATACCTCACTCGGCCATGCCGAAATTCTAGCCCTTCATAGGGCATCCAAACTGAAAAAATCCTGGCGGCTCCTCAATACAACATTATATGTGACCTTAGAACCTTGTTTGATGTGTGCAGGCGCTTTGCTTCAATCCCGGGTTCAGCGAGTTGTCTATGGAGCTTACGATCCCAAGGGTGGAGCGTTCGGGACTTTATATAATGTGGCTCAAGATAAGAGGCTGAATCATCAAATTGAAATCGTCGGTGGATTTATGGAAGCCGAGTGTTCCCAGCTATTGAAAGATTTTTTTAAGAAAAAACGAAACCAAAAGGCGGAACTAAAATGAATTTTTCAATCAAATACATTTTTCTTTTAAGTTACTACTTATTATCTTCCATTTCGTTTGCAAACGCAGATCAAATTGTTTGCCCGAACGGACAGTACAGAGTTCGTGCCCATTTTAGAATCGGCTATGTACGCTCTGATGGTGTCCTTGTTAAACCAAGCTATACTTCACCAGAAGAAGATTACGCAAATAATTTGGAGTACTTTATTTATAACCCTGATAAACTTAAACAAGTGACACCAAATGCTTACGAATGGATAAAAAAGCGTTTTGGCCCAAAATTAAAACTTAAGGAAAGAAAATGAAGTATATAATAGCTTCCCTTCTATTTTTTTTAGTAGCGTGTGCATTACCATTCAAAGTCTCAAAAAATTCGAACCTTCATTATGATAAAATCTTAAGTCTGAAAATCGGAACTGATACAGAAGGGGATATAATTAAATTTTTGGGTGCTCCAACTAATCGCTCTTCGAAAACAGACCACTACACATTTAATTTTGATGATCCAAAAACGGGCTTCCAGCGATTGTCGTTGAACTTTTTGAAACAAAATAAAAAGCTTTTAAGCATTTTATGGATTCCGCATGAAAATGAATTTACCCTACAAAAGGCAAAAAGCGACTTCAAAGATGCGCATTTTAAAAAAGTAAGCGAAGAAAATTCTAATCCCCATATGGTTTTAGATATAGTCAATTTTGTAGATGAAAACTTAGGCATTAGTATTCGTTACAATAATATGAGTGGTAGCGTCGAGGGAATTTCAATGTTTGATGTTAACACACGCATCCCCGCCAGCTCTGAAGAAGCTAAAAAGACTCAATTTACCATTGGTGATGAACTAAGTTCATTTTAGCAAGCGACTCCACTGCCGCCTAATATTTAGTGTGGATCTATCAAAATAAGTTCCAGCGCGTACGGGTCTACGATTATGTTATCGGGCTTAATCCAAATATGAATCTTTAACCCGCCAATCGTCTTTTCGGCTTGAAGTGTGTTCATGATAATCGAGTCGCTGAATTTACTCGGCATTTTTACAATTTTGATATTTTCAAAGTTTTTCTTTTCCAATTCAACTTTTAAACTTTGAACTCCGCTATCAAAGCTACTGACCAACGAATCTTTTATTTTCTTACTCAGCCTTTGGTTTAATAAAAGTTGCTCTAAAGTTATCCCCGCATGGTAATCAAGTTCGATCATATAAGGATCTTCAACATGCCGACTATAAGTTACGACTTTAAAAGGATGTTTATCACTTAACTGTGAAACAATTTGTGCGGCTTTAATATCTGATTCCATAAAAGGAGTTGGATCGACTTCTTGGCCGTGCTCTTGATGGAAGCGATACTTTTTTAACACCATCCACTTGTTTTTTAATTTATCAAAGTGCAAGACAACATCAGCGTGAAAACCAGAGCCTAAATACATTCTGCCACCCTGCTGTCCCAATTCGATACGGTAGTCGATAAATTCAAAATGCGCTTTGCGGGCCCTTAATTGGTTAACACACAGGTTCGCAAAGGCCGCTGATTGGCCCAAGGTAAGCAGAATAAAGGTGGTATAGATGAGTTTGCGCATATGTGAACATTTCAAAGCAAAATCAAGACCTTGATTTACCCTCATATAATTTCTTAAAATGAGGCAGATGTATTTGGATAAAGATCGACCCTCCACTTGGAAAAAATATGACAGTGATTTCTGCACTTCATGTGTGGCAAATTGCTGCCGCATGCCCGTGGAAATTAAAATCTCAGATTTAGTGCGTTTAGAAGTTGCAACTGAAGATGAGGCTATCGGCTCGGTTAAGAAACTCGCTAAGAGATTAATGAAAGATGGCATCGTAAAATCTTATAGAAGCGGTACGGAATTTTTCATGCTGACTCAGAGATCGAATGATGATTGCTATTTTTTAGATCCGAAGAGCAGACTCTGTTCAGTTTATGAAAAAAGGCCGGATACGTGCCGAAGTTTTCCAGCGGTAGTCGGGCCTCGAATTGGCTACTGCCCTAGTCAGAAAAAGTAGCCTTTTAAATTCCTCTATTGATTACAGATTCACTTCAATTAAGAAATCTTTCATATCTTCAAAAGATCTGCGATCAGCCGCTTCGTTGTAAGCAGCACCTGATTTTACATCATTACCGACATGCTTCTGAGTAAATGCATGGACAGCGCCACTATACAGAATGATTTGATAGTCAGCTTTTGATTCATCTAATTCTTTTTTGAATGTCGTAAATTCATCCGCTGAAACAAATGGGTCAACCGCGCCATGCATAACTAAAACTTTTGATTTATTTAAATTCTTAGCATCTTTAGGATTGGTATTTGATAGTCCACCGTGGAAACTTAAAATTCCTTTTAATGGAATTCCAGCTCTTCCCATTTCAAGGGCAACTGTTCCGCCAAAACAATATCCCATAGCAGAAACTTTTTTCTTCTGAACTTGTTTTTGCTTTGTTACGAAATCATAAGCTGCTTTTGCTCGTGATCTTAAAAGTTTTCTGTCGCCATTTCTAAAATCTCCGGCAGCTTTGGATGCTTCTTCTCCATTTTTTGGCCTTAAGTCTTTTCCGTAAATATCAGCTGCGAAAGCATAGTAACCAAGTTCCGCTAATTGTTTTGCGCGCGTCTCGGTGTATTCACTTGGACCCATCCAATCGTGAACGATGATAACAGCTGGCAATGGACCTGTTTTAGAATCATCGTAAGCAATGAAGCCTTCTAATTCTGCTTTGCCATCTTTATAAGTTACTTTTTCTGTTTTGATCTCTGCAGATGCAAAATTTGCGATAGCAAGAATTGCGATTACATATTTCAACATGGTTTCTCCTGTTTTATGTGGTGGTTACATACCTCGAAAGCGGATACCTTTAGCTTCTAGAATTTTTTTAAGCTGGTCTCTTTTGTCGCCTTGAATTTCGATGATGCCGAAATCAGGGCCTATGAGGTGGGTCCCACCCGTTCCACACTTGGCTTTTAGCTCCTTAGCAAAATCTTTCAGCCAAACTTCATTTTTTGGCAGTCTTTCTAATATGGTCACGATTTTTCCACCGCGACCTGACTTTTCCAATTTGAATATGACTTCGAGCTTCGCTAAATCAACGCCTTGCTTATGGACCGGCTTTTTACCGGCTTCCTGTATTTTTTGCTGATCCTTAGGATCAGTGGAATAAACGAGCTTTTTATCTGACATGCGGCCCTACTTAATTGCTAAGCCAATTACTGACAATTCAGTGGCTCAAACCTACTGACACTTAAACTTCATTTCAACAGTATAGCCATTGCCTAAGGCTGAGCCCGCAATACCGCCACCAAGGCCTACTATTCCGCCTGCATTGGATTCATTCTTTCCACCGAACACCCATGCTGCGCTACCGACACCTTGAGCTACTTTGGCAATAGTCTTACCTTTTTTGTAAGAGCTCTCGTCCATATCACCAGTGTATTTTTGATTCTCTTCAACGAAAGCTGCGTATTGGTTTCTTTCTTTGCAAAAGTGATTGGCTTGTTCGATAGCCTCGCGATTACCTTTTTCTTTTTCATCTGTTTGGATAACAACTTTATGTAAACCTTCAGTTCCCGGCCTAACATCGCGGTGATGAGCGCAGCCAACAAACATGAACGCTGTAAAGCCTACTAGAATAAATTTAAGCATCGAAATCTCCATTGTTTTTCATTATGCTTAAACTTTAATAGCGGGATTGTAAAGGGCAAGGATTCTTTTAGGTTGCTTAAAATCTACGGCTTATTATTACCGTCGCCAGATTCTGATTTGGGCGCCGCTTCCAATTTCTTTTGAATAAATTCATTACCATCGAACCGATAGAAATGGCCTTCACCTTCCATTGCGGTTACCAGATTCACCGGGCGTTGCCATACTTTGAAAATATTCTTCATGGTCTCCGTCATGAAATCAGGCTGCATATCAATGCCTTCATGCATATGACTTAGCAGAAGCTCTCCGCGATTTTCAAAATTTGCATCTTCGATTCGGATGATTGGCTGCCCAAAATTGGTCATCATGAACAAGAGTTTAGCTTTAATCGCTTTAAAGTCCTTCGTGTCGATGACAAAGCGATTCTGCTTTTTATCAAACTTATAAACGAACATTTTATTTCGAACGCAAAAGTCTTCCGTTAAAAATTCATCGATGAAGGTGACATCATTATGAATGCGCCTGACTTCGAAAATTTTTTCTCGACCTAAATTTAGCTTTCGATCCCAATTCTTTCGTTCTTTGATATCGTCACACTGTTCCCACTCGCGGCCGAAACGACCACGATTCCAGCGATCTTCAATATCACGCATTAGCTCAATCCCTACTTTATAAGGATTGTAGCCACCTGGAGCCATCGTCATAACACCAGCATGGTGGTCAGCAAAATCAATTATTTCTGAATCGTTCAAGATTTTTTGAGTCATGATAGTTGAGTGCCAGTATGACGCCCAACCTTCATTCATCGTTTTGGTCATTCCTTGAGGTGCATAATAATAAGCTTCATCGCGGATGATCGACATCACATCCTGCTGCCACTCTTCAAGTGGCGCGTAGTGAATCAAAAACTTCATGACATCTCTTTCGGGAGAGGGTGGAAATCTTTGTTTCTGACTTAGCTTTTCCATCATCTTATCTTTTTGAGCTTTTACAAATGCCGGGGGATTAATGTAGTCGCTCATGTAGCCTTTATCAACTTTTAAAAGACCAAACGGGTTCTCGCTTGGCTTTTCCACAGGCTTGTTCACAATCGAAGTTTCAACGTAGGGACTGTAACGATCGATTAAGTTTTCTAAGCTCATGCAAACGTCGATAAAATTTTCGACCGTATCGTAACCGTATCGATCAATATAGCGGCGAATGCGCACAGAGTGGTTCGCCATTTGATCCATCATTTTTCGATTAGTTTTTGAAAACCAAATGTTATTTTTAAAGAAATCGCAGTGACCGTAAACGTGGGCCATCACCAGCTTCTGGTCCATCATCATATTGCCCTCTTGAAGATAGGCATAACAAGGATCGTTGTTGATCACCATTTCGTAAATTTTAGATAACCCATACTCATAGGATTTAGAAAGGTGTTCATACTCCATTCCAAATTTCCAATGAGGATAACGCACGGGAAAACCACCATACGCGGCGATTTGATTTATTTGATCAGAGTTTATAAGTTCAAAAATGGTATCAAAGCAATCAAGACCGTAGTCTTCAGCCGCTTTTAATATTCTAACTCTTTCTTGTTCTAATTCGGGCGTGAGTTTTCCCATAGGCTCACTTACCTTTTCCTAAGAAATCTTTAATTGAATCCAAGATTTTGTCTTTTGATTCAACTTGCGAAAGCGTCAGGCGATCATCACCAGGAAATTCTTTTTGTAGGTCTTTTAAAAACTGGCCACTGCCATATTTACTCTCGACTTGTCCGTAAGAAAAAATATTTACGTTGGGCAAAAAGAATTCTTTTAATAATTTAACGCAAAACCTTGTGTCTTCGCCACTCCAGTTATCACCGTCAGAGAAATGGAATGGATAAATATTCCAATCAGCTGGAGGATAATCTTTTTGAATCATTTCTTGAGCCAATTTGTAAGCAGAACTGATTAAAGTGCCACCGGATTCACTTGTTCTAAAGAAAGTATCTTCATCAACTTCTTTCGCGGCAGCATCGTGAATAATAAATCTAGTTTCCAAGCCCTTATAATGGCGCTTCAACCAAGTGTTAATCCAGAAACTTTCTAGTCTTACGATTTCTTTTTGCTCATCACCCATAGAGCCAGATACGTCCATCATATAGATAACGACCGCCCGAGTTTGAGGCTGAACAACTTTTTTAAATGACTTGTATCTGAAATCGGGTCGAATCGGAATGATTACTGGCTCATTCGGATTATAAGTTCCAGTGGTGATATATCTTTTTAATGCTTTTTTATAAGACTGCTTAAAATTTCTTAAACCTTCAGGGCCTACAGGTGCCAATCCATTAAACCGCGTTTTTTCGGCATTAATGTTTTTTGTTCCCTTAGGTAAAATTTTTGGTAACTCGAGCTGTTCTCCTAAAAGATCAGCTAATTCATCTAATGATAATTCAACTTCTAATATGTGCTCGCCCGGAGTTTCACCAGCTTGGCCCTTGCCATCTCCAGGTTCACCCGCTTCTTGACCAGGTTCACCCTTGCCTTGGCCAACGCCGCCTTGTTGTTTTGGACCGTAACGAAAATTAGGGATATCAATCTGAGGAAGTGGAATTTTTACGTATTCGTTTTCTCGTTTTCCAATCATTTCGCCATGAGATACGAAGCGGCGAAAGTTCTCTTTAACTTTCCCCTTCACGATATCTTTAAAACGACTCTGATCTTCCCTAATGGACATATTTTTCCTACTTATTATTCTTCAAATCGCCACGTGCAAAAATGCTGGCAACATAGTGGAGAACATCAATAGCTGAAATTTCGTCGTAGCCAAAGTCTTTGATCAAGCGAGTTTTAACAATTTCAATTTTCTCTTGGGTGTCTTTATCAACGACAGAGCTAACAAGTGAAGTTAGCTTGATGCTGTCTTTTTGATCTTCAAAGAGTTTTAGTTCAATCGCTTTATGAAGGCGCTCATTCATTTTATAATTAAATTTCTTTCCTTCAACAGCCAGTGCACCGATGTAGTTCATGACTTCGCGCCGAGTGTCTTCTTTGCGAGATTCAGGAACTTCCATTTTTTCTTCAATAGATCTCATCAAACGCTCATCTGGTTCTTCATCTTGACCCGTAAATGGATTTTTGACTTTTTCCCGCTGAGTGTAAGCTTTGATATTGTCAATGTAGTTTGCACAAAGTCTTTGAAGAGCACTTTCATCAGCACTGATAGCACGTTGTACTTCAGACTTAATGATCTCTTCATACTCTTGTTTCACTACGCCAAGTAATTCACGGTAGTCTGCTTTCAGGTCCTCATTCGATATCAAAGAATGAGATTTCAATCCGCTTTCCAGTTCGTTGATAATCATGAACGGATTTACAGAGCCTTTATTATTCTGTTGAGCGTTTACTATTGCGTTCGATAGTTTATCCTGAATGTATCGAGGAGAAATACCTTCAAGACCTTCTCGAACCGTTTCTTTACGAAGCTCTTTTACGTTATCTTCAGTATAATTCGGCAATGTTCGCCCATCATAAAGTTTCAATTTCTGTAGACGCGCTAAATTGGCTTTCTTTGGCTTCTCTAATCTAGTTAAAACGGCCCACATTGCTGCCATTTCGATAGTATGAGGAGCAATCGAAATTCCACGCATTTTTTGCGAATTGAAATCCTTCTTATAGATGCGGCACTCGTCTTTGAAACGAGTGATGTAAGGAATATCGACCTTCACTGTTCGATCACGAAGCGCTTCCATGAATTCGTTATCTTGAAGACGACGATATTCCGGTTCGTTCGTGTGACCAATGATCACTTCATCAATATGAGTCTGCGCAAATTTCTTCGGCTTAACCCGATGTTCTTGAGATGCACCTAAAAGGTCATACAGGAACGCCACATCAAGCTTTAAAACTTCCACGAACTCGATCATTCCACGATTCGCGACGTTAAATTCACCGTCAAAGTTAAAAGCTCGTGGATCAGAGTCAGAACCGTACTCTGCGATCTTACGGTAGTTGATATCTCCCGTAAGTTCAGTTGAGTCTTGATTCTTTTCATCTTTCGGTTGGAAGGTTCCAATCCCGATACGATCCGCTTCACTTAAAAACATTCGGCGAACGCGAACATGGCTTAATACTTTAACTAAATCACCTTGGTAGTGATCCATTATTTGCCTAAAAATATAACGAGAAGGCGGCGACAATTCGCCTTCAATTTTCACACGGAAATCACCCTCTTGACCGCGATTAATTTCTTCGCAAATCTGAGATCGCATTTCTTCAGGAAATAAAAGAAGAGGCTCTTCGTTCATCGGAGATTGATAAGACTTTACATCTTTACCAAGCAATCCATTTAAAGTTCCCTTTTCATCAATCCATTCAAAAGTATAAAGCGCGCCAGTTTCAGTGCGCGAATACGCCTCTAAACCTTTTTTAAGCATTCGGCAAATTGTCGATTTAGCACTTCCCACAGGACCGTGAAGTAAGATAACCCGCTTTTCAGTTCCGTAACCTAAGGCTGCAGCCTTCAAAATATTAACTAACTTCATGATGGGAACATCTAATCCGAAGACGGCATCTTTTCCATTATTGGGAAGATCATCGAAGAAGCGATATCTAACCACTGGTTTTTTAAAATCGATGTATTCTTCAGTGCCCGCTTCAACAACCATGTCGAACATGCGCTGAAACGAGTTTCTAGAAACTTTTGGATTTTTTTTAACAATATCCATGTAGTCTTCAAAGGTACCTGACCAGTGAAGCAGGTGAAGATTCGACTTCTCCTGATATTGTTGTATCAAAGATTTATAATTAATAGAGGCCATAGAACACTCCTTCTTAGAGTAAAGCCATCTGATCCACAACAATCTACATCGCTGCCATTTTCAGATATTCTATGGGTGGTTTTCTCACCCCATACTTAATAATAGATTATGCCCTAGGGCAGGTCGGTTAGAACAATATTCGTCGTAGGTCTGGTTTTTTTCGATCTGGACGAAAGGCTTAATTATCTTAGCTATAAGTTTAATTTTGAGTACGAATCTGGGATCTTGATTTCGAAGAAATTCGACTTTTCCTCAATGTTTTCAAGGGTGGGAATCTTCCATTGAAGATTAAATGTCTTTGAATCAGCAACAACCATCATTGCATCTTCTTGGTCTTCCCAAGTGATCGTCATCCCTGATGGCGCCTGCGTACATTTTTGAGGTTTCTTATCTTTTACCTCACAGCTCCAACCTGAACCGCGGAATGCTTGGCGATAAAGCATCGCGTGAAAAATTAATGGATAAAGTGGAATGCCGAGAGTTTTTTGTAAACTCTGCGGAGTTGCAGCGCCTTCGTAGTATTTTTTCTCAGCATGAACTGCGACCTGAAGTTTATCATTTGTCATCACTGCTGTCGCGATATGAAGACCTAAAATTACTTTTGCATCGATTCTAAGTTTTTGATTTTTTTTAGCCACAACTTCTAAAGTAAGTTGCTGATTTTTTCCATTCGTTTTGTCGGTGTAGAATGCCTGAGACGATACACTTTGAACGGCCTGACCTGGTTGAACAGGTTTAGATGCACAACCTTGAATTAGAAAAGTAATCGCAATTGTGAGCCCGTAAATTAATCTATTCATGGGACAAGAGTGGATAGAATTAGAAATGTTGTCAAACTTTTAAGATTCAGTTCTATTAAAAATCAGGTTCGGACAAACTCTGGTAAAAATATCGATGATTGCCAGTGCAAGTACTGTTGAAAAGAGAAAACCATTAAATCGCAGTAGTAGCGACAAAGCCGCTACCGTAATTCCCAAAATAACTTCCATTTTTATGGACTTACCGAAATCAAATGTTTGTTTAGAGAATATAACCAGCACTAAAATTCCGAACGGCGTAATATCGGGACCAGCCCAAAAAAGAGGATCTACGCCAATTAAAAGACTTAATAGAAATCCGCACAAACAGATCGAAAAAACGTAGCTTAGGAAAAAAATCCATGTGCGAAAAAAGACTGATGCAACCAAAAGTAAGCTTGCGACTGTAAGTAAAAGCGACGAGTTCATCAATTGAAGTGGGTAGAAAGTGTTATTATTCCATGTGTCCACAAAACAAAGGGCTAGGAGAAAACTCATAGAAAAAGTGATTGTTAAAGATTTAAAGAAAATATTTAATATAGTCGAAATTATGACAACAACAAAAAGCGATCCTAGGAATTTTGGACTTTGCTGATAAAGCAGAAAAGAAAGCAAAATAAAACCCGTTATGACAGGCTCCAGATAAAATTTATTTAATAATCTGATAAGCATTAATAGACCTAGGTTTAATTTTTCGAAAAGTGCCGTCTTGAAAAGTTAGCAAAATTTCACCTGAATTATGATCCCAAGGTAAAACCATTCGGGGATCATGTTGTGCATTAGTTCCATTGTTAGGCCAATTGAAAAGTTCTAATTTCTTATCCCCTACTCGCCATTCGACTTTGGCTCCGTAAGCTTGAGTTTGATTTTCAAACTCAAGTCCTACCCACTTCGTTTCACTTTTTATGGTAGAAAAATTCTGATAGATTACCGCTGGTCCATTGTAACCTAGAAAAACCAAATCCATTAAACCGTCATTATTGAAATCAACTTTTGCAACAGCACGAGAAGGCCATGAAAATTCAAGCTGAGCCGCTTCCGCGACATTAGCCCAATGGCCATCACGAAATTGAAACAAACACTTCTTTTCGAATCCTGATACGGAAAAAGAAGCCCAATCAAAAGAATCCTGCAGCGCAAGCCAATAGTGCAAGCTCGAGCGGCTAATGTTTCTTAACGTCCATCCCATTTCTTTGGTCGCTGGCCAATGCTTGAAAGTAGAAGTTGCTCGATACATTCCGTTAGCAACTACAACCTCGGGGTAAAAATCAGAATTCAAGTCAACAATTAAACTTCCCCAAGCCAGTCCGCAATTTCGAATTGGCCATTTAAGACTTTCAAATTTTGATTGCTCAATATTCCAACGTAAAATTTTAATAGGAGCTTTATGAATGGGTGATATTTGAGTATTGCTTTGATAGATTTCCTGAGTTCCATCTAAATCAATATCGCCTACCGACAAACCCATGTTCCAACCACTCGAATCACTAGGGCGCACCCATTTTGAGCTTAAATCTTCAATTTCTCCGCTAGCTGACACATTAATTACCTCAAAAGCGCCAAAATCATTTCCAACCAAAAGTTGAATGCCCCTTTGAGCATTGAGCTGGGCTAAACTCATACTCAACACGTGACTTTTCTTCTGAGATTTGAAAACTTTTTGAAATCCGTAAGCAGGCTTTGAAAGATAAATTTCCCAACCTCCACCGGAAAAATCTTGATCCCAAGCAAGTCGCATAACTCCGTGCTGATTTGCACGAGAACTCCAAAACCCTCCAAGTAAAAAATCTAGATGGCCATCTTTATTGACATCGTAAAAATTGATACTGGTGACGGGTAGTTCAGGGCTGATATCAGGAATTTCAAAACGTGAAAAAGTAAAATCGTTTTTTTGAATAAATGCGTAAGCACCATTTCCCGTTCCAAGAAATAAATCAAGTTTACCATCTCGATCTAAATCAATCCAAGCTGAAGAAGTGATAAATTCCAAATTCTGTAATTGCGAAAAAGACTTTGCAGTAACATCAATAAATTTTAAACCACCGTCATTCCGAAAAAGTTTGGATTGGCTTTTTGTGGGCGAAGAAATAAAAATATCTTGGTAACCGTCATTATTATAATCGATGACTGCTATGCTTGCGGCATGGCCAGTCACCCGGTGCAAAGAACTTGTCGGATCGATAATTTGCGGAATTCGCGCGGAATGTTGAAAACTTAATCCTACCTTATCCGTGACATCATTAAATCGGAGATCTGTAGATCCTCTCGATTCAGGCGGAAAAGTTTCTAAGGGCGAAATACGTATTGGGTTGATATAAAAAAAGATTCCAATCAAAAATGCGAACAACAGACCTTTGGTAATCACTTAAGTGCACCTTTTTAAATGAAAACTGTAAGCATGTGAATAATAGAATTTGCGGTTGTTCATCCGCATAAATAATAACTAGCTGATTAAAGGAAGTCTATTCAGACGAAGAAAGATTACGCCTGACACAAGGCCTCATTTCTTAGTCGCCAGATGATTATTCCGACAGCGGCAAAATTTATATTAAGAAGCCTAACTAGGGCTCAACTGTAGAAGCTGGTAAGCGGCGAGAATCTGATTCCAAAGAAGTGATCTTGCTTTGAATAATCTCCAACTTATCTTTTTCGGTTTCTGCATCGAAAGCACGTCTGTACATCTGACGAGCTTTTTCAATCATAGCCTGCTTAACGTAAACATCGCCTAGATGTTCTGAAATAATCGCAACTTGAGGCGCAAGCTTGTGTGCAGTCTCTAAATATTTAAGCGCTTCGTTTATTTTACCTTGTTTGAAAAGAACCCAACCCAATGTATCTAGCAAGTAACCATCTTTTGGCTCTAGCGCTACAGCTTTACGAGCAAACTCTTCAGCTTCAAAAAGATTTTTTCCTTCTTCAGCAAATGTATATGCAATGTAGTTTAACGCTTGAACATGCATAGGCTCTTTTTCAACAACAGCTTTCATTGTCTTAATTACTTTATCTTTCTCGCCTAAAGAGTCATAAATTGTTCCTAAAAAGAATAATACTTGAGTATTCTTAGGAAATTTCTTATGTGCATTTTCTAACACAACCGCAGCTTGAGCCGCTTTCTTATTATCATTCAGCAGTGATGCATATAACGAATGGAAAGTTGGTTCATCAGTTTTTTTATCTAGGGCAGATTTAGCTAAGCCTTCTGCTGCATCCAATCTTTTGGCACCTTTAAGTAGGTACACCGAGTGAACAACAGAATCATTATAGTAATTGCTTTCACTTGGAATACGGCCGTATTCAGAAACGGCTTTATCAACTTGTTTAGTCTGCTCATAAATGGCAGCTAAATAAAAGCGCGCACGATCCGAATCAGGAACTTCCTTTAGGATTTCCTTTAATTTCGCAGAAGCAGGCTCGTACATTTTCTTGTCTACTAAGATCAAAGCCATTTTAAGTTTTGTATTTAAAGGATCATCGCCCTGAGCTTCTAAAATCTCTAATTGTTCATAAGCAGAATCATATTCTTCCTTTTCAAGATACATCTGAGTCAAAACTTCCGCTAATTTTACGGAAGGACCCTGTCTCTTTTGATACTCTTCATAAAGCTTAAATGCTTTTTTATCCTGATTTAATGATGTGTAGAAAGATCCCAATGTTAGAAGAGCTTCAGTAAAGCTTGGCTTAAGCTCAACTGCTTTTTTTAAGTGAAACTCTGCTAATTGAGACGCGTTTTTAGCTTTGCTCTCCAAATACACTCGAGCCAAGTAATAGTGAATTGTTGGCTTCTGCTCTTCGTCGACTGTTTTTAAGAGTCTCTCAAAGTGCTTTGTCGCCTTATCATATTTTTGAGTTTCAGCGTAAATTGCACCTAAATAAAGTGCTGCTTCAGAATTTTCAGGGTTCTGCTTTAGAACGACCTCGTAGCACTCTAATGCTTTTGGATAAAGTCTCATTGAAGAATAAAGACCCGCTAGTAACATTTGGGCAGTTTCGTTTTTCGGATCTTCTTTTACAACTGTTTGAGTAATTTCAAGAGCTTCACTTACCTGACCTGCGCGCAAATATTCGGTCGCCAGTCTTAGTTTCACAGATGAAGATTTTGGATCGAAAATTAGGGTTGTTTTAAAGTGCTCAACCGCTTTTTGATGAGACCCGTCCAATGAAAATGCCTCACCAATCGAGAAATTATAGTCCGCTTGAGTTTGGATAAATAACGGATCAATGTTTTGTCCATCGGTTAAAATTTTGGGCGGATTGTAAGCAGCAGGAGCGCGATTTTTATCGTCGTGAGCAGCATCAAAGTAAGTGGATTCAGATGATTTCTCAATGGTCGCACAAGACGTCAGTAAAAATATTGTTGTCGCTGCTTTTAGTATCGTCTTGTATCGAGACATGTATTTCTCCTAAGCCAATGCTGTCTCATCGGCTTCGGAAACGGCTAACTTGATACAAATATGATTCAAAAAAACTAATACTAGTTAGAAGTAGATGCCTTATAAATAGGCGCGGCCGGCATAGGCGTAGATGGCAGAGGCATTTCTCGACCACCTTCTTCAACGTATTCAATCCGGCCTTTAGGCCCGCCTGATCTTACAACGACGCGAGCAACTCCAGCGTCTGTTTGCAAAACGCTATAATGATACGGATGACCTAGATCATCTGTCCCCATGTAACCTTGTGATGCTTCTTCAGAAGCTGATGCAGGGCTGCGGGGGTTTGATTTTTTGCCTTCTTCATTAACTCTCAGGCTAATGGTCTGGCCGATGCTTTTTGCTTTTTGATAAGAAACTAAGTGAGTAGTTTCGCCGGTCTGCGTCGTTTGGGGCGCCAAGAGAGATAGACCCGCAGTGCCCAAGAAGGATAACACGACAATGGTAGCGCCTGTTCTAAGATACTGATTTTTCAAGTCTTTCATTTATCATCCCCTCTTAAAGTCCTGTTCAAATGATCTTTCGGAAGGTCCTGAACAGAACTTTAGGCCTATGTGCTAAAACATTTTCTTATGTCACTTTTTCCTTTAACGCGATGCATTTTTTACCGAACTGTACGTCAACTTGACAACATGTGGCGGCCGAAGCTAACTTGCCGGCAATTACAGGGGGGAGCAATCCTCCTTAAATATTAGAGAATCTCGGGAACCTTACATAATGTGATGTAAGAAAGCCTCAGAAGATTCACTTCAAGATTGGGAGGCAACTTGATCAACCAAAATGATTCAATGACCGTAAAGCCAAACTCAAAAGTCAAAATCATCAAGCGATACCAAAATCGCAAACTCTACGACACTCAGCAAAGTTGCTATGTGACTCTTGATGATATTGCCAAAATGATTCGTTCAAATGAAGAAGTAATGGTCATCGATAATAAATCAAAAAACGATATCACTGCTGCTACGTTGACTCAGATTATTTTCGAATCTGAAAAGAAGGCGTCTCAGTACGCTCCACTTTTCACACTTCGTGAAATTATCCAGAACGGAAACGGAAGCATCTCTAGCTACCTAGCTAAACTTGGTGCATTCCCTCAAGATTACATGACGAAACAAGCACAAGCTCAGATCGAAAAAGCTTCGACTGACGATGTGAAGCAAAATCTTGAAAACCGCGTAGCAACTGCAGCTACTCGATACAACACAGATTCAACTGCGAAAGCAGCTGCTGAAAAAGCAACTGTACTTCCTGGTTATCAAGCTGAAGAAGAGACTCCAACACTTCCTGGCTCTAACCAGAACCTAAACAACTGAATTAAAACTTAGTTGCGCAAATGAAATAAGAAAACCCGCTTTAAAAGAGCGGGTTTTTTATTGGGCAAATATTGTCATTGGAGCTACTTAACTGAACGCCAGATTACGAATTGAGTTTGGCCAGGGTTGACCTGGATTTTTTGCGGAAGTGAGCGCTCACCATTGGGCAAACCACCCGCATCATGACCTTGAACCGAAACATCATACGAACCTGCATCGACGGGTACTCTTGAAATTTGAATTGTAGCTGGCAAAAATGACCACTGCCTTAAATCTGCTCTTTCGGTGACTTGCATACCAATAAAGGCAACCGCACCAAGAATCGCTCCATTATTTTTATCAGATTTTGCAAGTTCGCGGGCAGCGACTTCTCTTGCGACTCGGGCTGCAATTCTTCTAGCAATCAAGCCTGGGCGATCGGCATTTAAAGTTGCGATTGCAGCCTTTTGAGTATCGTAAACTAAAATACTGGACGGGTTTTTATCTCCGTTGATAACAAGACTAGCTTGTTGAGTTTGGTTATAAACAGGCTCAAGAGTTGGGAAGAGTGGTGCTCCTGGATCTGGCTTTTTTCTAGGACCCCAACCGGATAAATAAAGAAGAACGATTTCACCTTTTTGTTTTCGATTTGCCTCGGGCTTAAAATCAACTTCTGGAAATTTCTTTTTCCACTTGGCGTGGTCATCTGGTCTTCGAGCGAAATGAGATGACCTAATAAGATCCATCTTAATAGTCGGATTTTCTGGATCGATTTTGTAGGTCTCTTGGTAAGCGATATAAGCATCGTCCCACTTGTGAGTTGCCTCGTAAATTGTGGCGGCTAGATACCTGGAAAAAGGATTTACTTCGAAAGCCTTTTTTTCATCTAATCTATATTTATTAAACTTTTCGTTCATGCGCCGAACTTCAACCATTGCAGAGTCATAATCGTTTTGTTTCAGAAAGTTCATAGCTAAAAAGGCGTTGATAAATACTTTTTCGAAAGTATCGCCTTTGTATTGAACCATTTCTTCGTTCAAAAGCATCGAACCGGCTACTTTCGAAACGGAGTGGTAGTCCATTTGTTCTGCTAGCTTATCAGCTATCATAAAGAACTTATTGCTCTCTTCGATGCGCCCGGCATATTGCAAAGCTGTTGCGTAATCTAAAACGAAGATTAGCTGATCATCGCTTTTTTTATTTGCACGAACTTTTAGATCTTCTAATGCCTTTTCGACATGTCCATTTGAAATGTCATTCCGCGCACCCGATACCTGAGATTGGTAACTGGCGCAGGAACCAAGGAACATCATAAAAAAGAGACTTAAGAATAACTTAAGTCCCTGATTTTTGTTCTGGTTTTGATTTTTCATCAGAAAAAACACTGGTTTCATTTGAGTATTATAAACCGATTGATTTTTTACGGTAAGTTTTGCGGATCTGCTTGTAGTTAGACCATGCCATTACGTTTGATTTTAAATTTGTGAAATTAAGAGTCAGCTTGTAATAGACAGATTTATCTTTTCCAACTTCTTGAACGATTGAATCTAATCGACCGTTGATGATGAAATCAGCACCCGTTTGACCGCCTGGTCCTTTTTTAGATTCTTCGGCAACCATTCCTGAATTTTGATAATTGTATTCGTCAGCTACATCTTGACGAGCTTCTTTATCAACGAAAGAAAATTTATTTGTATTCATAAGCTCAACACGAACCATGTCCATGATATTCTGAGTATCAATATGCTCACTTGTTTTGTTTTGTAAGCCAGTCACCATTACTAATGGCGCAGTTTTGGCATTCTTAACTGATGGGTGATTGCTCAAACTTGATACAAGATCTTGAACAGCTTTTTGCATGTCAGTTTCAGACCACTGATCATTCAAAAGATTTTCGCGATTTACATCATCATAGCTTCCTTTTACGAACGCCTTTGGCCCGCACGATGAAAGAGCCAAACAAGCTGCAAGACTTAACAAAATATTTTTAAACATAAATTCTCCTAATTTGTGGTTCGCCTGATTATGGCTTTCCTGTCACAGATCATAGAGTTATTTATCCGGAATGGGAATACCCGGATGTGCGGCACAGCAAAACTGTGCTTTTACCGACACTCATTTTTTGCAGCGCGAGTAGTGATTGGAAGCAACACCTAGACCCCTCTCAATATTGAGTTCATTAGACGCCTTTCGGCATTTACGACCGCTATTTAGTTGGACGCAGGAAGAAGTCTATATTGTTGCACTTAACGTCGGCAGAGCCCCTATAGAAACGAAGCTCTTGTTCAGGGGAACTGTGGATTTTTGCTTATTTCATCCCCGAGATGTTTTCCGCTTCGTAATTCAGCATAATGCATCTTCTTTCATTATTGCCCATAACCATCCCAGTGGAGATCCCACCCCATCTTACCAAGATATCGTCATTACAAAAAAGTTGTTTCAGGCAGCGCGCTTGTTTCAGGTCGAATTGATAGATCATTTAATTTTGACTGAAGATCGCTATTTAAGCCTGAAGGAACTTGGATTTTTAAGTGGAAAACGGCGAACAGAAGCGAACAAATTCTAGCGTGATCCGCCTCGGTTACCTTCTTCAAATAACGATGGGGCTCTTTTTTCTTTCAGTTTTTTAACTGAAAGAACTTCGAAATTAGGACCAAGTTCGATATCCCAGCCACCCTTTCGAGCGTTTTCTTTGAACTGTTCAGCGTAGGCTTCGCGGTAGGCATCGGATGCTTTTTGAAGCTGCTCGTTTTCGTAAAGTCGTTGTTGAACAATTTCGTGTGGTGTTGATTGATCAGGAGGAGCTTGTCGAGATCGATCCAGCTCATCAGTTAAAGACTGCATATAGGGATCTGATTCTAAGGAAAATTCCTTACTCTCTTGATACGCAGGTTGAGCAGAAGTTGTATGTAACTTATTTAGCTGTTGATAGACTTCAATTTGTCTTTGGCGACGATCAACTTCGACATTGTATGCAGTATCCTTCAAATGACTATCGACTCTTTTCATGCGATCAGGATCGTTAACAACTGGGCTGGAATTACTTTCGCCTACATTTTTATTTTTAGGATTTTGAGAAAGAAAAACGATGGCTAATCCAAATGCTAGAAGCACGAGGAATATCCACGACTTATCTTTTTCGTTCTGCGTTTTACCTTGAGACACTTTCACATTTTTTTAATCGGTAAAAATTTGGATTTACTTAAGAAGCGTTCATGCCTGGACTAGTTAAAAGTCTTAAGAAATTAAATTTTCTCAGCTTCTTTTAACGGGGGTTTAACTGGAAGGACGATAATAAATTCAGTTCCGACCCCGGCTTCAGAGCGAACTTGGATTTCTCCACCATGATTTTCGATGATTCCGTACGAAATACTAAGCCCTAAACCAGTTCCTTGCCCCACACCTTTTGTTGTGAAAAAAGGATCAAATATTTTTTCCATTATTTCTGTCGACATTCCCCGTCCAGAATCTTGAATTGAAATCTGAACTTTTCCATCCTTGTAACGAAGGTCTTTGATAGGCTGAGTTGTAATCCACATTTGTCCTTGGCCTTCAATTGACTGAACGGCATTAGACAAAATGTTCATGATAACTTGATTGATCTGGCTAATATAGCCAAATATATGGGGAACATTTTCGTAATTTTTGAAAACCTGAATTCGCCCTTTTATTTCACCCTGAAGGAGATCAAGCGTTGTGTCCAAACTCTTATGTATGTCAATTTCATTTAACTTAGCTTCTTCAAGCCGAGAGAAATTTCTTAATCCTAAAACGATATCTTTAGTTCGCTTAGCACCCTCTTCGCACGAGCTAATTAATTTTGGCATATCTTGCACGATGTAATCGAATTCCATTTCTTCTTTTGCGGCAGGAAGATTCTTTGGATTTTTTTCTGCAATTCTTACGAGTTCAATTAGTCGATTAGAGTAATCTCTTAAATGAACCATGTTTGAAAATATAAACCCAATTGGGTTATTAAGTTCGTGCGCAACGCCTGCAACTAGTTGCCCCAAACTAACCATTTTCGCCGAGTGAACTAATCTTGTTTGAGTGTCTTTTAATTCTTTGTTCGTACTTTGCAACTCGAATACTTTTCTTTTTAAATCTGCCCGGGCTTGCCAGATTTTTTTGAACATCTGATTAAAGCTTTCGGTTAGCAAACCAATTTCCGTATCATTTTTAACTGGAATTGTAATCGCCTGCTCTTGAGATTCGAACGACTGTAAGGCCTCAACTAGCTCATTAAGTGGCTTCAGAATCCAGCTTGAAATAATGAAGCTGATAAAAATAAGGAAGATTATGACCGTTCCAATTACAGTGATGAAGGCAACATTTACATTTCGAAGAACGGCTTTTGCATCACTCTTAGATGCCCCCAGTGAAACCCAAATTTTGCTTTCTCCCCACTCGAGTGGATAAAAAAATAGTCCGTAAGGTTCTTCTTTGATCGTAATATCCAAAAACAAATCTGAATTTTTTGTAATCGTATTTCGCAAAAACTCTTTGTCTAAAGAAAGCAGCTTATTTTGTGTCGCAAGTACAACTTGGCCGCTATCTTTAACGAACATAAGTTCTAACTTCATTCTATCTTTTAATCGGCGAAGAAATTCTGGTCCTAAATCAATAACTTGCTCGAAGTAACCGACAACTCTTCTTTTTTGATTTGAAACTCTTGATATTAAAATAAGCGATACTTTTTTAGGATCCGTTGTATCGATTACCGTTAGCTCTGGTGATGACTCAAAATGTTTTAGATACCGATCTGCTAAATAGATAATGTTTCCATGCGAGGTTTTGAGTTTTGATTGAGTACGCTCATCCTCGTGTGCCGATGCTACAAGTCGCCCTTGGCGATCAAAGAATGAAAGTGTTGTAGCAGGATCTTGTTTTACCCAAGTTGCGCCAAGTTCTTTCAAAGAATCGTTATCACCAAAAGAAAGATGGTATCTCAAATAAGGT
Organism: Pseudobdellovibrionaceae bacterium; assembly: GCA_043730825.1. Classification (GTDB taxonomy): domain Bacteria; phylum Bdellovibrionota; class Bdellovibrionia; order Bdellovibrionales; family Bdellovibrionaceae. The sequence goes on along the minus strand of JAYTJV010000040.1, from coordinate 66,178 downwards.
TCACTAATATATTTGTCACGTCGCTGCCTAAGAACATTGAGGTAATCTCTAAAAATAAGATCTACTTCATTTGCGCTACCAGATAAGCGAAGCAACATTTCGCGATCAATAGCTTTTTCAAATTTAACAATCGAGTAGCCTGTTACAAATGCTAAAGGTAGAATAGAAAACAAAAGAAACCAGATGATTAGAATTGTCCGCAAGGAGCGCTTAGATTTTCTTCGGTAGTTGACGGTCACTTGGGTTCTTCCGTTGTAATAATCATACGAACGATACCGTCAGGCATTACCCGCGGATGTGAATCTTTACTTAACTTAATCGTTCCCAACGTTTTAAAATACTCTTCTAAATCTGCTATTTTTGATTCGGGAATTGTAAAGTGGAAATAATAATCGCCTTCGTTACGACGCCAGCCCAACTCAACTTCTCCGGCTTTCCTTGCGCCTAGCTCGACAATCATGTCCTTTAATTTCGTTGTTCCGACTTCCACGTTCACAATAACGAGTGTTCCACGATAGACAAAACCAACTTTTTTAGGCTCTTCAACTTTCGGTGCAGGTTTCGCGGCTACCACTTTTTTCGGCGGCTCGACTGGTAGCTGTTTTGGTATTTGGGATTCAGCCTCTTCATACGTAATTGGTTTTACATCCTGATCAGTTCCAGTCTCATCAGCGAATCCTGCGCTTTCAATTCTTTCACTTGTTCCAAGCGATTCAGTCAGCGATTTTTTATCAGACTTTGGAAGCTCCGCTAAGATCAATTCTGAATTCTTACTTTGCATTACGAAATCTTTGAACCGCGCCCAAGGGACAATGAGGGAAACTGTAATAACAACTGAAATTACGAGCACTGCTTCCAATGTCCACTTTACAAATGGTGGCCAGTTTTCATAGCTCATAAGCTTCTGAATTTGGCCGAAATAGGTTTCTCTGCGATTAATATTTTGAGCAAGTGTTGTCGATACAAGAGTTTTTGATAAGGACTCTAAATACTGAATTCCACTTTCGATTGTTTTAAGATCAACTTTAACTTCATCAGATTTTTTTATGACTTCTTCGACCGATTTTTTGCGTTCCTGATCTAATAGATCTTTAACGTAGTCGTATAGTAATTCTTGAGTCATGAACTCAGACAGTTCGCGCTTTTTCATACACGCCCGCCACGATGATCAGTAACTGAAGTTCCAATTTTTCGAGCGGTCTTTGCCAAACGGTAACGAATCGTACCTGAACTGAGTCCTAATACTTTAGTAATAGTTTGCTCTGGAAATTTTAAAATTTGTGCGACAACGGTTATGAAAAGTTCTTCGCTAGAGGATGATTTTTGAAACTCTTTCCAAGGCTCTATTTGCAGACCATGAGGCATTAGCCAGCCCGAATCAGCCGAAAAAGAAGAAAAACCTGTGCGGGGTTCTTTCTGCAAATCTTTCCAACAGTTTTCTATTGAAAGAAGAACTATATAGCTAGGTTCTAAATCCGGACTTTTCTTTTTTTTATCTAAACACCAGAACCACGCATCCCTTGCTAGTTCTTTTGAGCGCTGCTCATTGAGTGTGACAAAGAAAAAAAAGAGAAGAATATGCTTTAGCTGATCTTCTTTCATTCCCCACTACTTTACTGTCGGTTTAGCACGTTTCGAATCAGACGATTCCTTGTCCTATTCGATTGTTAACTGCTTTAAAAGTTCCAAGTTATCTAGAACTTTACCAGATCCCATTACCACACAGCTTAAAGGATCTTCTGCGATTGAAACTGGAAGACCAGTTCTTTCTCGCAATAATACGTCTAAGTTATGAAGCAAAGCTCCGCCGCCTGTTAATACAATACCGTTATCAACGATATCTGAGGCAAGTTCAGGTGGAGTTTTTTCCAGAGCTGTCTTTACTGCGTCGACAATTTCTGAAAGTGGATCCATTAAAGAATCATTTACTTGAGAGCTTGTGATCTCGATAGTTTTAGGTGCACCTGCAACTAAATCTCGACCTTTGATTTCCATCGTTTTTTCTTCTTCAAACGGATAAGCATTTCCAATTTGAATTTTGATATTTTCCGCAGTTCTTTCGCCAATCAAAAGATTAAATTGGCGACGAACATAATTTACAATTGCTTCATCTAACTTATCGCCAGCAACTTTAATTGATTTGCAATAAACGATACCGCCTAATGAAATAACGGCTACACCTGTTGTTCCACCACCCATGTCGACAACCATATTGCCGCTTGGTTCTGTAATTGGGAGGCCAGCACCAATTGCAGCAGCCATAGGTTCTTCAATTAAGTAAACCTCACGAGCGCCTGCAGATTGAGCCGCCTCTTTTACCGCGCGCTTTTCAACTTGTGTGATTCCGTAAGGAACACAAATTATGATACGTGGACGCATGAAACTTTTTTTCTCGCCCATCGATTTTGTGATGAAATAGCGAAGCATTGACTGAGTAACCTCAAAGTCAGCGATAACGCCGTCTTTGATTGGTCGGATTGCCACGATGCTGCCTGGAGTTCTTCCAAGCATTTCTTTAGCCTCTTTACCGACTGCTAAAACTCTGTTTTGTAATCCACGATAGTTTTTTTGGACTGCCACGACGGAAGGTTCATCAAGAATAATTCCGCGTCCTTTAACATAAACAAGTGTGTTGGCAGTTCCTAAATCAATCGCAATATCATTCGAAAAATAATCCGTTACTCGATCCAAAATTCCCATGTGATTCCCATTGTTTGCGTTGAATATACCTCATGAGTCTAGGAGTCTAACCTTCCACGTGTCAAACTTGAAAACTACTTCCAATTAAGTTCTCTTTTTATGTACTCTTGATAGAGCTGAATTTCATGCTGTAACTGGCTATTATTCCAGCTCAATTCGCGCTGAAAAACCAGAGAAATGGCTTGCAAGAAATTTTCCCCGTGATTTCTATCAGATAGAAAAAGTGGAACTCGTCGAGTCATAAAATCAGTTATATGAAGACACATCGTGAAGTGAATTGCGTGCAGCGCTTCAACTTCCCAAATGGTTTTTAATCCCTGCCCGCGCTTTAAAATTTCAATAGCTTCAGCGCCGTATCTTTCAACTAACAAAGTAATGTCTTCCGTACTTCGATTAAAATAAGTTGCAAGTGATTCAATTTGGTAAAACATCTGTCGATAACGCTCGGGCTCTACGTATTCGTTAAGTGGTTGATATGTTGAAGCTTTGTCGTATCGAACACGGTCACCTAATTCAAAAAAACTAAGCGCCTTTTCCACAACCTGCTGCGACATTAAGCGATAGGTTGTATATTTTCCACCTGCGACAAAAGTAATTCCGCGCGGATCACTCCAGATGGAATGTTCGCGGCTGGTTTTCCCCTCTGACGATGAATTATCACGGACTAAAGGCCTGACTCCAGCGTAACTCGAGACAATATCTTCTTTCTGAATTTTTGCCCCTGGAAAGTAAGAATTAATAATCGAGAGTAAGTAGCGAACATCCTCTGGGTCTACTGTGACATTAGTTGGCGAACCTTTGTAATCAGTATCCGTTGTCCCAACGATCACCATTTCGTGACGAGGAATGCCAAAAACTATTCGATCACTTTTTTCTGCGGCCATGACAACTGCACTTGATAGAGGCAGTCTGTCTTTTAGAAAAGTTAGATGAATTCCTTTAGTCGGGCGTAGTACTTGTTCCCATTTTTTAAATAAATCCGTTCCTAACTCATCAGTCCATGGGCCGACGGAACTAATAAGGTGACGACCTTTGACCCAAATTTTCTCGTTGGTTTTTTGATCAACTCCTTGAAGGCTTTTGAATCGACCCTTTTCATCCCACTGAATTTCTGTTGCTTTTAAATAATTTACGCAAACTGCTCCGCCTTCATTTGCAGCTCTGAAAGTTTCGTGAACTAAACGATCATCATCTGTATAGGCGTCTGAATAAATGTATGAACCCTTTAGACCTTCTGGTTTTAAAATGGGCATTCGACCTAGCGAATCGTCAGGATTCAAACGCTCATGAAATTCAGGCGCTTGAAATAGGGCTAAGGCATCATAAGCCCACATTCCCAACCCCATTTTAAACATTCCAACTCGCGAAGAATCATAAAGAGGAATCATAAAACGCAACTGATGAACTAAGTGTGGAGCTATCTCGAAAAGTTTTGTTCTTTCATTCAAAGCTTCAAATACTAGTTTGAAATCATAATTTTCTAAATAGCGAAGGCCACCGTGAATTAATTTAGACGATTTTGATGAAGTGCCCGATGCGAAATCTTTTGCCTCTAAAACGGCAACTGTCATTCCTCTGGAAACAGCGTCGCGAGCTATTCCTGCGCCATTGATACCACCGCCGATAATAACAAGATCGAATACTTCCTGACCCATTTTCTTCTTATTTTCGTCACGGGTCCTGAATGAGTATTCTTTCATCGGTTTAAGCCTTTGTTGTTTTCACATAAACTGCAGCTTGCGCGAAAGGTTGAGGTTTCATGTGAGTTATTGAATTCATAATAAGGCTACTGTTTGGAAAATACACACGTTGAAAATGTTTTTCGCGTGACAGCCTAAAGGCGAGATCACAGATTTCGTCTCGTGATTGAAGTGACGAATAAGCAACATGCTCAACCCACAGAGATTGGGTCTGGCCATCAACAAAAAGCATTGGTTGGGCTAAAAAATAGGCAACCAGCTGACCTTCCGAGGAAAAATCACTCTTCGAAAGTGGATCGCGGGCGACAAAACACCACCCAGAGGGCAAGTAGTGCTCTAAAGCTTCTTTTCTCCATTTAGAATTCCAACTTTGGATTTCTCTTTCCATTGGATCAGCAACTGATTCATGTAGCTTCTTTATTTCGAACTCATGAATTTCGTTTAAGTCTGCTAACGTAGAGATGCGGAAAAAAAGATTCATGCTGCGCTCACTCCTTGTCACATTGGAACCTGTATTTCATACTAGGCGCATATGGAATTCAATGTGAAATTCAAAGATTATTCGGCCGAAGTCTGGCAAAAAATAAACAACACTCTGGAGCAGGTGCTCCAACGCGATGAAAATCCCGTTGCTGCATTTGATGCTGACGGAACTTTGTGGGATATCGATCTCGGAGAGGCTTTTTTTGATTTTCTAATTGAACATAAAAAGGTTCCTTTGCCCGTAGACCCCTGGAGTCATTATGAAAATTTAAAGGCGCAAGATCTGCCGACAGCCTATTTATGGCTCGCTCAAATATTACAAAATCAAAGCTTGGAAACGGTTCAGAAATGGGCTGAAGAAGGCGTTCAAGCTCTCAATCAAGTTCCCGTTTTCGGGCCGCAAAAACAATTGATTGATTATTTTCTTATGAAGAATGTTCAAATTTTTATCGTCACCGCGTCGGTAAAATGGGCCGTCGAGCCCGGTGCTCACCTTTTATCGCTGGCGAAAGATAATGTAATCGGAATTGAAACTGAAGTTGTTAATGGTAAGATCACTGAGAAGCAAAAAGGTGTCATCACTTATCGACAAGGAAAAGTCGAAGCTCTTCTTGCACGCACGCACGGAAAAAAACCATTCTTTGCTTCTGGCAACAGCGAAGGTGATCAAGAGCTGCTCGGTTGCGCTACTCACTTAAGTCTTGCGGTCTCCGCAGCTCATCGTGACGATAAATTATTTAAGTCAGAATCAAAACTTTTGAAACTAGCTGAAACAAAGAAGTGGCTCTCTCATCGCTTTGTTGAAGGTTAAAGGTGACAGGTACATTACCAGCGGGCGGCAAGCCGTGACGGCGTGTCGAAGTTTTAATGAAAATATCTAAGCCACACATTCAAGCATTGGTGGCCTACTTTGCATGGGGAGTGTTTCCAATATACTGGAAATTCCTTAAGCACCTAAGTTCGCTCGAGATTCTTTTCCACCGCGTAATATGGGGCTTTGTATTTTTAAGTTTAGTTGTTTTGTTCAGTCGGAACATTAAGTTCGCTGAGACTCTACATCTCCTAAAAAAACATTTTACTGCAATTGTCTCGATGGCGTTTTTAATTGGAATCAACTGGTACATTTATATCTATGCGGTTAACTCAGGACATATCTTGGACGGGAGTTTGGCTTATTTCATGACTCCCATTTTAAATATTGTTTTTGGTGCTTGGGTATTCAAGGAACGCTTATCCGCAAGTATGAAAATCGCGGCAGGAATTGCAGGCCTAGGAGTTGCACTCCTAATTTTTTTGAACGGAACGTTTCCGTGGATATCAATTTCACTTGCAGCAACATTTGTTATCTATGGGTTACTGAAAAAAACATCCAAGGTCGGCGGACTTGAGTCCTCATTTTTGGAAACTTTGATTATGATTGTACCCGCCCTCATTGCTGCATTTTTTTGGCGATCCAGTCATCCCGTTGAACTGATGGCAATTGACTACCTACTGCTGATTTTCGGCGGCGTCATTTCAGCTTTGCCCATCTTACTATTTTCTCTCTCGATGAAAGCTGTTCCGTTGAACCATACGGGCGTCATGCAGTTTATAGGACCAAGTCTTCAGTTTCTAATAGGTTATTTCATTTATTCAGAAGCGGTCTCAAATGGTCGCTTATTCGCATTTGTTCTTGTGTGGATCGGCGTGGCTCTTTATATTCGCGACATCTGGACAAAATCTAAAACGCCTCATTAGATTCGTGAAATTAAAATGCAAGCGCTTTACCTAATGAGATCTATATTAAGAAAAGATTTAAAAACCTTGGATCAGAAAAATGGTTCTTGCACTCAAGCAACTGAACTTATTCAAACTCACACCGAAAATATCCACAATTTACTCTTAAATTAAAAAAAGCCTGGTGATTAAACCAGGCTCTTTTTAACTCGGCGCCTCTACAAAAGTGAGAAGGTGGGTTTATGGGTTTATCCTTTGCCTACTATTTTTTCTAGGTCGGAGACTTCTTTTGGTGCTGATTTGGTCATGTTTTCGTAGCCCGTTGAGGTTACGAGAATGTTGTCTTCAATTCGCACGCCGATGCCGCGGTATTCGGCTGGTGCTGATTGATCATGAGCTGGGATGTATAACCCTGGCTCGACCGTGAAACACATCCCAGGTTCGATTGGACGAGGCTCACCGTTCACTACATATTTGCCAGTATCATGAACATCCATACCTAAATAGTGACCTGCCCCGTGGGGATAATACTTCCGGTGTTGGCCCGAAGAAATCATCTCGGCGCGTTTGCCGGTTAATAATCCAAGATCGAGCATCGCATCTGTTAAAAGTTCTGCTGCCTTATCGTGGAATTGTTTAAACGGCACGCCTGGCTTTACCATTTCAATCATCTCTTTTTGAATATTCAAAACGTGATTGTAAACTTCAAGCTGAGCTTTTTTAAATTGGCCATTAACTGGAAAAGTTCGAGTAATATCACCTGTGTAGTAATTGTATTCAGTGCCAGCGTCGATCAATAAAAGATCGCCGTCACGGCAAGGTTGATCGTTAAAGTTATAATGCAAAGTCGTTGCTGCATTTCCTGAAGCTACAATTGAATGATATCCTTCACGCGCAGAACCACGATTTAAAAATTCGTACTGCAAAATGGCCTGAACTTGTCGTTCAGTCATTCCCGGACGAATTTTTTTCATCGCGCTAATGTGACCTTGGGCTGAAATTTCACAAGCTTGCCTTTGATTATGAAGCTCTTCTTCACCTTTTATAATTCGCATCTCGCCTAAAAACTCATCGGCATCGTGTAAAGACATAAGTCCTTGACCCGTGCGACCCTGGCTGCGCTTCAATGTTTCAACAATACTTAAAACAGTTTCATCCATTTTTGGATTTTTACGAAGACGATAGTAAACGCCGTCGTAACCTTTTAAAAGTTCCGCTGAACGACTTTCAAATTCATCAATTGGATAAACTGCATCCATTTTAAATTGTGTTTGCGCATCTGCTGGTCCGTAGCGAAAACCATCCCACGTTTCACGCTCCGGATTTTTTCTACGAACGAACATCACTTCCTGAGGATTTTTGCCAGGTAAAAGTAATAAAATACTTTCAGGCTCCTCGAAGCCAGTTAGATAATAAAGATTTGAATCCTGGCGATACGGGAAATGAACGTCATCATTTCTTAGTAATTCCGGATGAGAAGCAACGATTAATGCCTTTGACCCCAATTTGATTAGGGCTCTTTGGCGTCTCTTTTTAAACATTTCGATGCTCTCAGTTGGCTTTCTCATGGTGACCTCTTAGAACCGATTCATTAACTTATCGGTGAATTTTGCGGACTGCTCTGATCCTAATTGTATCAATTCCTGGCGAGATTTGAAATCGCTAATCTCTTTGTCACTTATTACGATATCTAATCGATCGTGGACTCCTGGCCATTTGCGCTTCATATCATAAGCCAACTCAAGCCAGTTTATAGGCTCTTCCTGGCTAATACCCCCTAGGACGTTTACCAGGATGATATAATTCGCGCCCTGGCGGCGCAAATAATCAACGGCCATTTGGATTTCCCTAGGACCTGCGATGTTCTTATCGAAATCGCTAAAATAGGGAGGATATGGCAAGCAATACGGCAATAGCTGGTCGAGCTGGCCCTTGGCCATCATAAACACTTGAGCCTTTTTTAAGTTCATTGATGGACAAGCAAAAGGCACTTTCAAAGATTCCGCCTTATAAGACCCTAAGAAGGGCTTCAAAGGATCAATAAGATCTTTAATATTGCTTTTACTGTTTCCGAGCCAGTTAGAACCACCATCTTTAAGTTTTGATAGCTGCCACTCAGCTTCGTGAGCCGAACCTTTAGCCGCAAAGCTTGCAGCGACGAGTGCACCCCACTCCATTCCAACAACGGCGTGAACTGGGATTTTACGGGCCTGCAGTTCTTTTAAGAATCCAACTTGAGCAAAAGTTTTTGATCCACCGGGGCCAAGAATGACACCTAAACGGATAAGTTCGTTTGGAGCTGGAACCTTCGTTACAGGAGCTTCGGGCGCTGGAGGAATTTCTGGCATTTTTGAAACGTCAGCTGTTGTTTCCTGAGGTTTGTTTTCTTCGCGGATATCTCGCGACTGACAAGCTGCTAAAAATAGAAAGCTAAATAGTATTAAATATTTCATAACTTCGATCGTAAAACCTGACGTATTGATTGTCATCCGATTTAACTTCGCATAAATGAAAGAAAAGCGGCCGCACTACGCAGGAAAGAGTCATCATGGAGCAAATTTTAGGAGTATGTATTAATCCAGATCAAGAAACTGAAAAGTATGTTTTCAATCATACGATGATCAGAATAAGAAATCCGGAAGTCTCTCTGGATTTTTATACCCGAGTGCTTGGGATGAAACTTTTAAGAAAACTTGATCTCTCTGAATGGAAATTTTCACTTTATTTTTTAGCTTACGTACCAAAGGAATTTAAGGTCCCTACCGATAATCAGGCCAATGCGAATTATACGTTTAGTCGTGAATCTGTTTTAGAGCTGACTCACAATTGGGGTACAGAAACAAATTCCAAAACTCCTTATCATAATGGCAATACCGATCCCCGTGGGTTTGGGCATATTTGTATTTCGGTTCCTAATATTGCAGAAGCATGTTCTCGATTTGAAAAACTTGAAGTCACATTCCAAAAAAAATTAAATGAAGGCGGAATGAAGTCGATCGCATTTATCAAAGATCCCGATGATTACTGGATTGAGATCGTGCAAGCAGGGTTGATGTAGTTAAATTAATTTTAAGAGGCATGCTTTTTAGATTTTTTTCTGTGCAAGCACAAAAAATTCTTGAGTGCCTTCACGTCCTTCTACTTCAGAAGGAAAGTAATCAATGACCTCGAAATTTAAGTTCTTCAATCCTTCCACAATTTCACACTTCACGATAGTGAAAAGCGAATCTTCTTCTTCTAAGGGTCGCAAACCGATCTCGTATTGAGGCTTAACAAGACTTAGAAAATGTCCGCCCTTTTTTAAGTAAGGTAAAGTTGAAGCCCAAAGCATTTTTTGTGAGGTAAATGAAACATCCATTACGATACCGTCAAAACCATCGTCCGGAAAGTGCGAAGTAATAATGGGTAGGTTCTGAAGTTCCCGAGCATTAATATTTTCAAAATAGATGACTTTATCATGTGCCCGGATTTTTTCATGAAGCTGACCGTGGCCAACATCAAGACCGACAACAACCTCAGCCCCGCACTGCAAAAGGCAGTCAGTAAAGCCGCCCGTCGATTGCCCAACGTCTAAAAATAATTTTCCTTTGATATTAATCTTTGATCGATCAATCGCTTTTTCAAGCTTAAGTCCAGCACGACTGACATACTTATTTAATTCATTTGAGATTAATACAATTCGAACTTTTTCGTCGATGACGAGTGAAGGTTTTACTTCAACGTATTCGCCTTTGATGAAAGCTCTGACGTCACCGCGTTCGATCATCTCTTGTGCTTTTGATCTTGAAGGTGCCCAGCCCATTTGAACAACGTACTGATCTAATCTCATTTTTTACGACTCAAATTATAATCTACCATCTTTAAAAGTTTAACGGACGGGTTTTGAAGTTTATTAAGATAAGTTTTAGCTTTGCGACTGACGTCTTCAAGCATTTCTTCCGTTTCTTTCTTACCAATTATGGTCGCAAAGTTTTTATGATCTTCTTTTGCCTCGTTATGATCTAAAAGATCGTCTTTGATTTGAAATGCAAGACCCAAGTTATCACCGTAAAATTTTAAAGAAAGAACATCATTTTGAGGGGCACTACATGCTATCGCCGCACCTTCAAGTGCTACTCGAATAAGTTGACCAGTTTTGAGTTTATGAATTTGGGTCAATGTTTTTGCATCAACAGGAACTTTATCAGCCTGCATGTCGCGAACTTGCCCCGCAATCATTCCCTGTAGGCCTGAAGCCGAACTTAATTTTTCTACCAACTGCAAACCCAAGCTTGGATCTGCCTGATAGAATTTGCACACAACTGAAAACGCTTCTGTTAACAAAGCATCACCTGCTAAAAGAGCGACAGCTTCGCCGTAAACCTTGTGGTTAGATGGCTTTCCACGTCTTTCATCATCATTATCTAAGCAAGGTAAGTCGTCGTGTATGAGACTATAGGTGTGGATCATTTCAACAGCTGAAGCCCACGGTAACACAAGCATTGGTTCTGCTTCGTAGTGTTCTGCAACTATCATTGAAAGGAGAGGCCGAAATCTTTTGCCACCCGTATTAAGTGAATAAGAAGCTGAATCAAGTAGAATTTTGGGAACTTCAGAATATTCAGAGCGATAGATATCTAAATGCGCGGATGTAAAATCCTCGATTGTGCTGACCCATCTCTGTAGTTCTTGATCCCACATCAGCTAATCGCCTTCTTCAGTTTCAAAGTCTTTTAGAACTGGTTTTCCATCACCATCAAAGCTGACTAACTGTTTTACTTTAGCTTCAGCTTTAGTCAATTGCCCCTGACATTCACGAGACAACTTCACGCCCTCTTCAAAAAGTTTAAGAGATTCTTCAAGAGCCATATCACCCTTTTCCATCTTCTGTACGATTTCTTCTAGACGCCCTAGCTTTTTTTCGAATTCCATAGGTTCTCCTGTAAAACATTTTGTGCAAAAACATCCGTTACCTTAACTCGAGCCTCACCATCGGCTAAAATTAAGTTTAATTTATCTTGTGGTTTTATCTGAGCATGAGATCGGATGACTTCATGTTTTTTCAAAACAATTGAATAACCGCGATCAACTACGCGAAGTGGGCTGAGTGAATTCAAGACATTCATAAAATTATGTAACTTATGAGTTCTTTCCTGAGTTCTATTTTTTATCGCTTGGGCAAATCTTAAAAAGATGAGATTCATATAGGCTTTCTTTTCACTTACAACATCTAATGGCGATTTCAATTTTTCACGTGCGAGTCTGACTTGATGTCCGCGGTCTTTGATCAAATTTTGCAGAGCTAAACTTAAGCGATCTGTTAAATCATCATTTCGCAAAATAAGATCCTGAAGCTTTCTTTTGGGATCTACTAATAACCTTGCAAGGGTCTTAGTTTTTTCTCCAAGAAAAGAAAATTTCTGAATCCAAGCTAAAATCAGAAGCTTTTCAAGCTGTTCAATTTTGACTCGAATTTCCTGATGACTTTTTGCAACGAGTTCTGCTGCAGCACTAGGTGTGGGTGCTCTTAAGTCCGCAACGAAATCTGCAATCGTGAAATCAATCTCGTGGCCTACGGCTGAAATGACTGGTATGGTGCAAGCAGCGATCAGTCTTGCGAGCTTTTCATCATTGAAGCCCCAAAGATCTTCAATTGAGCCACCACCGCGACCGATAATAATCACATCGACATTTTCTAGCTTTTGGGCATTTAGAAACCCCTCTCTTATACTGGCGGCAGAGCCTTCACCCTGAACCATGGCAGAGATTAGAGTCACACGAACGTGCGGTGCCCGCCGAGAAAGAATATTAAGTACGTCGCGAATCGCTGCACCTGTAGGCGATGTCACAATTGCAACGTGCTGGGGAAAATGGGGTATTGGTTTTTTTCGTTCAGCATCGAAAAGACCTTCGAGCTTCAATTTTTGTTTCAATTGTTCAAAAGCTTTTTGCAAGGCTCCTGCGCCAATAGGTTCCATCGTTTCGCACAAAATTTGATAACTACCGCGAGGCTCGTAGACAGAAATTCTTCCACGAACAATAACTTCCATTCCATCAGTTGGCTTGAATTTTAATCTGGAATTGAAACCTCTGAACATAACAGCGCTGATTTGAGATCTAGAATCTTTTAGACTAAAGTAAAGGTGTCCAGATGAGTGAGCTTTGAAATTGGAGATTTCGCCCTTAAGCCAAATATTGCCGACTTCACCTTCGAGCAACTGTTTGATTGTCAAATTCAATTGCTCGACTGTGAGTATAGTCAATTCGTCATTTTGAGATTCTTGGCCACCTGTAAAAATACTAGTCATAACGATCCTGGTTCTAGGCCAAGAAGCTAGTCATTTCAAGTGAATAGACCTGACTCGGACCAGCCAAAAACATGTTTTTCTCCTATTTTTAGTAGATAAAATAAAAATTTTTTTGGTAGCGGCTTAAGTCCATTGCTAATTTTAAATATTGTTATAAAATAAGAGCAGGTCCGTTGATGTAAACCTCAACGAAAATAACCTTACAAGCACATTTATGGGGACTGTCCCTGACAATGGTGTGCAGGCCCACCTCGTAGTGGGAAGCCTAAAGTTGTTATCATGGTCACCCACCTTTGCCCAGAGGTTATATTTCAGAGTTGTCTGCGGGCCTTTTTTTTGTCCAAAATCTGGGCATGAGCCTTAGGCAAAATGTAAAAAAACGCCCGGCTCAACCATAAGCCTGGGCGTTAACATTCATTCAACTTTACTAAGCAAACTTATTCTTGAACTTCAGGGACTTGCGGAGTCTGAGGAATTTCAGGCTTAGTTTCTGTCACGACCGGCATAAGAGTACATTCAGTTAAAATTGCTTTCGCAGTTTTACCCTCTGAACTTGTACAAGTGATTTCTCCGGGAATTGCGTTCGCTGCATCCCAAGTCATCGTTACAAGCGGCATCTCTGCATTAGGTAAACCATACTGCAATTGATACTGATTGTTTTCATTCTTTAGCAACTGGCCTGTATGAAGGGTATTTGAAGCTTCAGAAGTTGTGCTAGAACCACAAACTTCAGTTGGTGAAACAACAGTTTTTTCAGCCTCGTTTGATTTGTTTTTTATTTCAAACGTTGGATAAAAAGAAACGGTCATAACGCCGGTTTGTTTCTTATCTCCGTCAACTGCTTCTGCTTTACACTCAAACTTCGCCCATACTAAATGAGCCAATTTTGTTAGAACAAACTCTTGTTGTTCTGTTTTTAGCCGATAGGTCTGATTGACCATCTCTTCAGCTGTTCCCGGTTCACCAGTTAGTTCAAGTTCACCCTGGTTTTTTGCATCCAAGCCTTGAACTTTACTTCTACCTTTTGATTCATCTCCACAAGCTGAAAGTGAAGCACCTACAGCTAGCAAGATTGCGGTTTTTAAAATTCCTGTTTTCATATTTTCTCCTTCGACTGATTCATTGATCAGTCATTGAGATGGAACATAGGCCTGAGTTTTTTAAGAAAGTAGGAGTTTAGATATTTTAAGAAAAGGTTCTACGAAGTGACAATTATGGTGTGGGCCATTTCGATCTGGCATATCCCTTGCTTTGCCAACTTGTGATCTTCGAGCTGGTAGTCGAGTGACACCACTATGTTTAGATCGCAGGGGAAAAAATGAAAACTATGACATCTTGTTTACTAACTCTAATGCTCACCTTTACTAGTTTGCAGGCAAGTGCCGCACAAGAAAGTGTGACCTTAACTAGAACTGCAACTTCTGGTGCCAAACTAGAGACGCAGCTTTCCCAAGATATACATAAGTCAGTTCCTTATCAGGACTCTTATGAAGAGCAGGAAGCTTATCAAGCTCAAGAAGAATATACTGTTGATATTCCTTATCAAGAAAATGAAACCTACTATATAGATGTCCCCTACCAAGATACTGAAACTTATTATGAGCGTGTACCTTACGAAGAGCGCGAATCTTATCAGGATACTGAAACCTACTACGAAAATGAATACCGGTGCAAAACTGTCACTGAGTATGAGCAAGAATGTAAAACAGAACGAATCTGCGCCCGAGAGCCCGGCGACAATAACTGCCAAATGGTCGAAGAATGTGGAACTAATATTCATGGCGAGCGCATTTGTAAAACACGTAAAGTTTGTCAAAGTGGCCCTGATCGTGAAAATTGCCGGGATCAAAATATTTGTAAAAGTGTTCCGCGCAGTCGCCAGCAATGCGGAAACGAACAAGTTGCAAAAACTCGTACTGTAACCAAATACAGAACTGTCACTCGATACAGAGAAGAGCAGCGAACTCGCACAGTTACAAAGTACCGTCAGGAAGCAAGAACTCGGACAGTTACCAAATACAGACAAGAGACGCGCACCCGTACTGTTACAAAATATAGAACTGTTACGAAATGTTGTGTAACTCGTTATAGAGAAGAATTTGACCACACTTGGAATATGAGCGTTCAAATTATTTTGCCGGCAGAAGCTATACTTTTACCCAATGAAAAAGAAACATTTAAAGTTCAGCTTGGCGGCTCTGAAGCCAAACCAGATGTGACTTTAACAGTTGCTGATTCGGTATTTGGTTACAAGCTTGGTCGAAAAGATATAAAAGCAAATTCAAGTCTAATCGAGCTTTTGTTAGCTCCGAAATATAATCAACAGACTTTGGGAGAAAAACTTTTAAATAAAGTTGAGCTCACAGGCGATAATGAAGAAACTTTAAGTGAACTCATTATTTCTGATAGCGGTATTGTTCCAAGGGTCACAACACTTTACAAATACAGAATTTTGGATGCGCAGACTAAGCAAGCTGTGGCAGAAGGTGATGCTTCATCTGAAAAAGCCAACAAGAACCAAGTTGGATTCAAATTAGCCGCTAGCTTACCAGCTGATGCCGATTACGTTGTCCAGATTTCAGCAACACGAAGTGGAATTGTGCTTGAAAAAAGTTTTAGCTTTTCAGTCACTCGAGATGTTCAGTTCACAAGATGGGATTCTGCAAATTTTGGTGAAAAGACCATCAAGAACCTTTCTTTACAAGAATTGAAAGATAAATCTGTCCTTAGCTTTACTGATGAAGGTGCACATATCAAATTAGCCACTCAGTATAAGATTCTGATTTCAGACAAAAATGGAAAAGAAGTCTCTTCAAAAGTAGTAAATGCCTCTGAAGTTCTGGATTCAGCTAAAAAAGCGAGCATCACACTTGATCAACAAGCGATGGATTTACAAGAAGACCTCAAGGTTGACTTAGTTGTTCAGCGAACTGGTAAGAGACTCGAGAAGCCACTTGTTTTTCAACTCAGCAAAGAAAGAGTATTCCTACGATTAGAAGATTTAAAGGATCGTAAGATGATTTCAGACCTTGGAATACAAGGGAAGCAGTCCAATGCCCGATTAGTTTTTCAAGATAAGATTAAAGATTCATCGAAGGTGAGAACAGAATACAAGCTGACGATCACTCGACATGGAGGCTTTTTGAATCTGCAGAAAAAAGTTATGGCTCAGTTGACGCTGACTCAGGCTCAGATGCAATCCACTCAGTTCTCTGAATACCTAAGTCGCCTTGGAGTAGCCAACAGTGATTTGAATGATCACTTAACTTCAGGCTCGACAATTTACTTAGACCTTTCGGCGACAAGAAAAAGTGTCACTGATAAAAAAGTATTAGCAACTTTTCGAAGAAGTGCAGAGCTAAAGATACAAGACTAGTCTTATTTTCACGTACCTTCCTGACCCAGGCAGCTCCCAATTGCTGCCTGGGTTCTTTCTTGTTTGCAATTTTGATATTTCCCATCTTGAGTCAATTGCCATTGTCCCATTCCGAGAATTTTCACTTGTTTAATAAATGTCGCCAAAGAAAAAGCCGATAATATATATGTGGTTAAAGCGGTACGTTGCCTTTTAGGCATCTTAATTTCTATTTGTTTTTTGTCTGCCTGCGGCGGCGGCGGCAAGAATACTACAACTGCTGCAGTTCCGGAATCTGCTTATTGCTCGACAACTTTTCCAACAGCAAATCCGATTACTGTAGCGGCAACTGCGCAATATTATTATCGTCCTATAAGCACCACAGCAGGACTTTCAGGCAATCCTGTTGCAAGAGGAATCGCTCACGCTGAAGTAGTTGTCACAAATTCTTCTGGTACCGTCATTCAGTGTTCTAAAACTGATGCGGCTGGTGGGATTAGTTTTCAAATTAACAAAACAGCTGGAGCTTATACGATTATTGTTAATTCGAGAGCATTTAATTCAGCGCTGAAAGCAAGTGTGTTGACTGATCCTTCGAGCAACGCAGTTTATGCAATCTCTAAAGCTTTTAGCTTAACGGGCTCTGAAGTTACGCCATTAGCAGCCGGAACTTTCTATGCCTTTGCCCGCATCGCAGAATCTGCGAATATGGAAGGCGCAGCATTTCACATACTTTATAATCTTCATTTATCAAACGACTACATCAGAACTCAGATTGGTGATGCATCTTTTGTCGCAGAAAAAGTCTCTGCTTTCTGGAAACAGGGCTTTAATCCTGGTGCTTATGTCGGCGTTGCTAGCGGTTTATCTTTTTATCTTCAAGGTCAGCGTGAACTTTATATTCTAGGTGGCATGAGTGGAAATACTAAAACTCAGGACACCGATCACTTTGATGACTCAGTTATTATCCACGAGTATGGCCATTTCTTAGAAGACGTTTACAGTCGTTCGACTTCTCCAGGTGGATCTCATAATGGTAATTTCATTATTGATCCACGCCTCGCATGGAGTGAAGGTTGGGCGAATTTTCTACAGGGTGCTGTTATTACTCCAAGTGTTCCGTCGCGGGGTAGTTTTTATATCGATACAATTGGCTACTCTGGCGACACATCTGAAACCGGCGAAACTGGTAGCATGGCAATTAAATTTGATTTGAGCGTGTCAGGAGCTGCTACTGGCCCTGACAAAGTTAGCGTCGCTGGTGAAGGAACTTTCAGAGAGCTTTCTGTTTCAAGATTACTTTATAAAGTTATCACGACTACATCGATTCCATTTTCAGCGATGTGGACGGCCTTTACGGATACAGTTAATGGGGTTAAAGCTCCGGGCAATATATTTACTAATGTGGGTATGTTTAATAAGTATCTCAACCTAGGCGTACCCGGCGGACAGACGACCAGCTGGAATAATTTATTAGCAAATGAACAACAGAATAAAACCACTCTTGATTATGCAGACCCAGTCTTACCAAGCGTAACTTGTGCAAAATATCCAAGGGCTTTGTCTCCTGTTGCGGATGAAGTTTACTCAGGGGCAGAGCCTCGGTCGAATAAACTTCGCTCGAATGACTTTTATCAGTTCTTCTATAATGGTTCGGGTGGAACTTTATCTTTGAATTACACGCAAGTGAGTGGCGACATTATTGATCTTGATCTCTATCTTTACAATTCAAGTTATAATTACCAAGAAGATTATTACGAATCCATCGGCGCCGCTACTGGCAGTGTCGTTTTAAAATCGGACCGCGCGCTGGCTTTTGACGGTGGCTCAACAAGCGGCACGGAATCTTTTAGCTTAGCTACGGTTCCATCGGGTTATTACCTGATTAACGTAAAAGCTAACACCTTTAATAAGATTTCTGCTGATTTAGTCGGGACGGCTCAGTATTCACTCTCTTTCCAAGGAAATTTTTTATGCCCAGAAAACTAAAGTATTCACTCGTTTTTAGTTCTCTGTTTTTTGTCGGTTTTGGTAGCTCATGGTTGCTCTCGGAATTTGATTTAAACGATAATTCTGACGCAAGAGTTTTGGCGAGCGTTAAAAATAGCTCGACGATCGCGCTAGAAAAACATTTGATGCCTCTAGTATTAACACTGGATGGACCAGAAGTTTTTCCTAATGATCCGAACGCAATTGTTAAACTTAGAGCGACTGTTCGGACTCCGTTTAAAGAATTCTCGGTAATTAATTATCAGTGGATCCTACCGGATGATGTTCAAGTTATAAAAGGCTACGGTACAAGCGAAATTTTAAATCCTGTGGCGAATCAAGTTTATGAAATTGAAATTTCAGTTAAGGGTTTTAATAGTTTAGATCGCAAAGACATTTCTTTGATTGCAACAACGGTAGATGCGAATGGTACCAAGCTTGGAAACTCAGCTGTTATTACTTCGCGTCCAGAAGACTCAATGGAGCATATTGCCCCGGCTGTAATGATTAAGGCGCAAGCGTTCAAAGCTAGCCAACAGAGCGAACGTATGCCAGCTTCAGAGAATGGACAATAGGTCTCAATTCAAACCCTTCTCACTGAAGCTAGCGACAGTTACGCTTCAACATAAAGCTTCACCCGATGGACTCTATATCCAGGATATTTTTGCGACGTTCGGAAATCGTAGCCAGGCAATTCTAGTTCTATTTTTCACTTTACCATTTGTACAGCCAGTTCCACTCTTAGGTTTGTCGACACCAATCGGAATTATTTTAATGACCTTGGGTGTGCTGATTATGCTGAATCGCCAGCCTTGGTTGCCTAAGAAAGTTTTAAGAAAGCATTTACCTGCAAAACTCATTTTGAGTTGCTGTAGAATTTTGATCAAAATTTTAGATAAAACTGAAAAGCTGATTAAACCACGAATGGCCGGTTGGACGACTCATCGGGGTACGCAAATTTTGAACGGTTTCCTCATCATCTTTTTTTCTTTTCTATTATCATTACCCCTACCCATTCCATTTTCTAATTCAATACCCGCCTGGTTTTTAGTCGCAAACGCATTAGGCGAATTAGAGGAAGACGGCGTTCTTATGTGGATTAGCTACGCAATCGGTGGCGTAGGAGTCTTTTTCTTTGTAGGCCTAGGCATTGGTTTTCGAGAGTTTATTGAAATGATGTTAGCGAAATTTTAAAGTTCAAATTCAGTTAACAATGCTAAGTGATCAGAAAGTTTTTTCCAAATTGGTCCATCTAAGCATTTAGCTGTAATGGGTCTAGCGTTTTTAGTATAAACCCTGTCTAAAGGCAGAAGTGGCAAGAAGCTGGGGAATGATCTAGCGTATCCACCATGCAAAGTTGAAAATGCTTCTTGCATTCCTGTTTCAGTTTTGATTCGGTGGCTGGCTTTTTCTGCCCAATCATTGAAGTCTCCGCCTAAAATAATAATATCATCAGGCTTAGTGTGCTTATTTATATATTCACAAACTTTTTGAATCTGGAGTTGTCGTCCCCGCTCGAGCAAATCTAAGTGAAGGCTCATGACGTGAACTTTTTTCGGAGATGGTGTATCTAAAATTGCATGCAACAGCCCCCGACTTTCCCATCGATTAGTCGATAGATCAAGATTGTGCCATTTTTTGATTGGGTAAAGACTTAAAATTGCGTTCCCGTGATGACCTTCATCGTAGACAGCATTTTTCCCATACGCGAAGTGAGACCACGCCCCGTCAGCTAAAAATTCAAACTGAGAAGCAGAAGGCATATTAGTTACCTTGTTAAAATGCTTTTCATGTTCGCCAACGACTTCCTGAAGAAGCACAAGATCTGCTTTAAATTGCTGAATACTTTCTCGGATCAATTCAAGCACATAGGTCCGATTCCCAAGGGAAAATCCTTTATGAATATTGTATGAAAGGACCCGCAAAGTGTTCATTTTAAAACCAGCTCTTAAATAAAAGTAGGAATTGAGTAACTCGTTTTCTAAACCAAGAAATTTTTTTGAATGAAGAATACGTCACAAGCTCCGAATTCTTAAGATCGCTTTCTATTTCTCTCAAAAAGATCTCTTTATTTTCTGGAACAGTGACTTTCAAGTCAATTTCCAAATCATGAAAAAGAGAGCGATGATTTAAGTTTGATGATCCAATCAGCATCCAATCATCGATCACATAATTTTTGGCATGAAAAACTGCTGGTAAATATTCGTGCACTTTAACGCCCGACTGCAGGAGTGCATAGTAATACGTCGAACTAATCCAAGGCATGAAAAAAATGTCGGATTTACGAGGCACTAAAATATGAACATCAACACCTCTGCGAGCACTGTAACAAAGTTCCATCACAATTCTGAAGTGAGGAGCAAAATACGCGTTCCCAAAACAAATGTATCTTTTTGCTTCGCGAATTTTTAAAAGCATTTCCCGGTAACAAGCACGTCGCTTATTTGTTCCATCATTTAATCTAACTAAGGGGCTACCAAGTGCCTCATCATAGTAGAAAACTTTTCGCTTCCAGATTTTATTTTTTCCCCAGACTTTCCCAAATGCCTGGCTTAGTAGCTTAACTGGCTCACCTTCAACGCGCATACCACTATCGCGCCAAGGGGCTCCCGAAAGTTCGGTGTGAACGTTAGACACGTTATAGCTTCCAGTGAAGGCGATTGCCTGATCTATGATCCAAGTTTTTCGGTGATTGCGCCGATTCATTGTCCTAAATATGGGAATATACCAAGCGCTAAAAATAGGATGAAAGACTTTGAACTCGACTCCACCTTCACGTAGGTAGCGCTGCAAGGTCGGGATAGAATACGCCGAGCCAATGCCATCAACGATGACTCTTACTCGAACTCCGCGTTTAGTGGCTAATATAAGGACTTCTGAAAGCGATTTTCCAGTTTCGTCGAATTCAAAAATATAACATTCTACATCGATGCTAGCTTTTGCATTTTCGATGTCAGCCTTAATCGCAGAGTAATATTTGTCTCCGGAAAAAAATGTCTGCTCTTTCGACCACTGTTCTAAACTCATAGAATTTATCCTACAGGAAGAACTTCAATTTCGGGATTAAATTCATCTCTTAAGATGCCCTCAATTGCCATGAGCGTTCCAGTTGTCGAGCTGGGACAAGTCCCACATGCGCCTTCGTAATACACGTGAAGTTTATTTTCTTCGTATTTTAGAATGGTGATATCTCCGCCGTCACCTTGAAGACCTGGACGAACCGTGCGGTCCAATATTTCTTCAATTTGTTGAAGTTCAGGAGACAGATTCTCGCGGGACTTTTTCTTTTCGTCTTGAACGGTTTGATTTGGATTATGAACCGGCATTCGAGTCTGAATAACTGAAATGACACTTGGATGGATATTATCCGAGTCCACATCAAAGTAATACGTTAAAGTAATTACGTTTTGAAAGAAGTGAACCTGACGAACACCGGCTACTTCAAAAAGAGATTTTGCTAAAATATTCTGAGCAGCCTCTTCAGGTGTCGAATAAGTCGCTTTACCTTCGTTCAAGACAGGCTTATTTAAAACGTACTTCCACGCATTTGGATTAGGCGTTGCTTGAACATTAACTAGAGTTTCTGCTGATTCAACATTCATAGCAAAAGTTCCTTAGCTTTTAATAAGCCCTCAAAAAGTTTCTGACCCTCTTCTGGAGTATTATAGATGGAAAATGAAGCGCGTACGCAGCCAGGAATTCCGAATCGATCCATCAAGGGCTGCGTGCAATGATGTCCTGCGCGAACAGCTATTCCCATTTCATCTAATATTTGGGCTACATCCGAGTGATGAGCACCTTTTAAGTTAAACGCAATGATCGGAGCTTTCTTAGAAGCTTCACCGTAGATCACAAGTTCGGGAATTTTCTTTAAAAGTTCAGTCGTATTTGAAAGTAGCATTTGGTCCCAGGCCTGAATATCTCTCCAGCCAATGCTATCTACGAAGTCCATCGCCGTATGTAAGCCCAATGCACCTTCCACATGTGGGGTTCCTGCTTCGAACTTTTGCGGCAATTCATTAAATGTGGTTTTTTCTAAAGTAACTTTAGAGATCATACTGCCGCCGCCTTGGTAAGGCTGCATTCGGTTCAGCCATTCTTTCTTTCCATAAAGTATACCTAAACCCATGGGTCCAAATAATTTATGAGAAGAGAAAACGAAAAAATCTACATCCAGTTTTTTTACATTAACTTTTTCTTGTGAAATCAGCTGGGCACCATCAATTAAAATTGCAGCTTTGCTTTCGGCACGAACGATTTGCACAATCTTTTCCACTGGGGGCATTGTACCCAAAGTATTTGAACAGGCAGTTAGGGCAACAATCTTGGTTTTTGAAGTAAGCTTGTTTTTTAAATCTTCTAGATCGAGGTCGCCATTATCGAATATCCGAACAGCTTTTACTTTAACTTTGTAACGTTCCTGAAGCATGTGCCAAGGGACGATGTTTCCATGATGTTCCATTTCAGAAATCAGGATTTCATCATCGGCTTTTAAAAATGTGTGCCCGAAAGATTCAGCAACTAGATTTATAGCTTCTGTCGTTCCACGAACGTAGATTATTTCTTCCGGGTGTTCGGCACCAATAAATTCTGCAACCCGTTCGCGAGCTTTTTCAAAAAGAGCTGTGGTTCTGGCGCTCCACTGATATCCCCCGCGGTGAACATTTGAAGCTTCTTCGTTATAAAACTTTTGAATTCGATCAATTACGATCTGCGGTTTTAAAGTCGTATTCGTAGAATCAAGATAAACGAAGTCCTTGCCATTGAACTTTTGATTCAAAGCCGGGAATTGCTTTCGAACTTTTAGCATTTTAGCTTTGAGTTCTTCGGTTATCACTTAACCGCTCCTTTTGCCTGAAGGGCTAACCTAATCACTTTTTTAAGCAAGTTATTGTCCAATCTTTGAACCACATCCATGACGAATGCCTCTGATACTAACTGAATAGCTTTTTCTTTTTTTATTCCACGCGTTTGGAGATAAAAAACTTCCTCTTTTTGAATTTGACCAATTGTCGATCCATGAGTGGCTTTTACGTCATCAGCATAGATTTCTAATTCGGGCTTGCTATTAACTTCAGCTTCACTACTTAAAAGAAGATTCTTATTTAATTGTTCCGAATTTGCTTTTTGCGCATCTTTTGCGATGTATACATGACCATTAAACACACCTTTAGATTTATCAGCTAATAAACCTTTATAAATCTGAACAGTATCACTGCCGCCAACCATATGCTTCATCGAGGTATAATGATCAGATTGTTGATTTCCATTTAAGGCATAAATTCCTAATAACTGAGCTGAAATTTCAGAACCTAAAATATTAAGATCAACTTCGCTTCTGGATAGCTGGCCCCCTAGCGCAATTGCTAGAATCTTTACTTGTGCCTGGGCTTGAATATCAAATTGGGCTTTTTCAAAATGAAAGCTTTTTAAATTTTGATTCTGCAAGAACGCGCACTCAAGTTTTGCACCCGTTCCGACTTTAACACTAAGCCATGAGCTTACAAACGACACATGATCTAGTTCAGCACTTTCGTGCTGAACTAGAAGTATCAGCTCGCTGGAATTTCCAAGTTCTAATCGAACTTGCGGATAATTCATTGAATGCTCGGCATTTGAAGATGTTA
Organism: Pseudobdellovibrionaceae bacterium; assembly: GCA_043730825.1. GTDB lineage: Bacteria > Bdellovibrionota > Bdellovibrionia > Bdellovibrionales > Bdellovibrionaceae. The sequence continues at coordinate 42,321 of JAYTJV010000040.1, read as the reverse complement.
AAAAGATCATGTGAAGCGGAGATTCCAATTTCGATTCCGCGGATAATTTTAAAACAGTAGTTAATTCTGTATATTTAGAATTAAGTATAACCAAAGATTCTTTAGGCGCAGGCGCAGAAGTCCTTTCCTGACTAACGGTTAACATTGAAGGTAAGACAGATAGGTCTTCTTTAAAGGCTCCATTGATGAAGATTGCTTTGTAAGCAAAAGCAGAGTGAAGAGCTGGCTGCTGCTCTTCGGTTTGGCTGATGACATAGGGCTTTTCTAACCATGACTTCAAACTGGTATATTTCCAGTTTTCATCTTTACGTGTTGGAAAAGTATGTTCTTGAGGGAATACCATTTTCATATCCTTAATTCAAAAGCCAGTCATAGCCTTGTTTTTCGAGTTTTAAAGCAAGCTCGGGTCCACCGGATTCAACAATTCTTCCACCTGCTAATACGTGAACGTAGTCTGGCTTGATGAAATCTAATAATCGCTGATAGTGAGTGATTAAAATGATCGCATTATTTCGGGTTCTTAATTTGTTCACGCCTTCTGCTACAATTTTGAGAGCATCAATATCAAGACCAGAATCAGTTTCATCTAAAATTGCAAGTCGTGGTGACAATACCGCCATTTGCAAAATTTCGTTTTTTTTCTTTTCTCCGCCGGAAAATCCAGCATTGACACCACGATCTAAGTAATCGGCGCGCATAGAAACAATTTTAAGCTTTTCAGTTACATACTGGCGAAACTCACCTTCCGCCATCGGCGCAGAGCCTTGAGCTTCTAAGATGGAATTAAAAGCTGTCATAAGAAACGTAAAATTCGTTACTCCTGGAACTTCGATTGGATATTGAAACGCTAAAAAGATTCCATCTTTAGCGCGCTCATCTGGCTCCATCTTTAAAATACTTTTCATCTGAAGGTTGATATCAAATAAGATGTCTCCGCTAACGACTTGGTAGCCAGGATGACCAGCTAAAACTTTAGATAAAGTTGATTTGCCTGATCCGTTTGGTCCCATAATCGCATGTACTTCGCCCGCTTTAACTTGCAGGCTCAAGCCTTTAAGCACTTCTTTATTTTCAACACTTGCGACTAAATTATCAATTTTAAGCATTTTGACCTAACCTACTGAGTTTTCTAATTTCATTTCAATTAACTTCACAGCTTCTACCGAAAATTCCAGTGGAAGCTCTTTAAAAACATCTTTGCAGAATCCATTAACGAGCATAGAGATGGATTTTTCCTTATCAAGACCGCGGGATTGAAGATAGAAAATCTGATCTTCAGAAATTCTTGAAGTCGTAGCTTCATGTTCAATCGTCGCAGAATTATTTTTTACTTCTAAATACGGATACGTGTGAGCAGAAGACTTATTTCCTACTAACATCGAATCACACTGAGAATAATTTCGAGCGTTCTCTGCCGAGGGAAGAATCCTTACAAGTCCACGATAAGCATTCGAAGAATTTCCAGTCGAAATCCCTTTTGAAATAATCGTGCTTTTCGTATTCTTTCCAATGTGAATCATTTTAGTTCCGGTATCTGCTTGCATAAAATCATGGGTCAAAGCCACTGAATAAAAAGCGCCTTCGGATTCATCGCCTTTTAAAATGCAAGAAGGATACTTCCAAGTAATTGCAGAACCGCTTTCCACTTGGGTCCAGGAAATCTTAGATCTTCTTCCAGCACAGATCCCACGTTTCGTGACGAAGTTATAAACTCCACCTTTGCCTTTTTTATCTCCGGTATACCAATTTTGAACTGTCGAATATTTAATTTCAGCATTTTCCATAGCAACGAGCTCGACAACAGCTGCATGAAGCTGGTTTTCGTCTCTTTGAGGTGCCGTGCAACCTTCCAGATAATTTACGAAAGAATTATCTTCAGCCACAATCAGCGTTCTTTCAAATTGCCCTGTTTCCTTGGCGTTAATTCGGAAATATGTCGAAAGATCAATTGGGCACTTAACCCCTTTAGGAATATAAACAAATGAACCATCTGTAAAAACAGCTGCGTTCAAAGCGGCATAATAATTATCAGTATATGGTACAACAGAGCCAAAATATTTCTTTACCAAATCAGGATGAGTTTTTACCGCTTCACTGATTGAACAAAAAACGACGCCCACTTTTTCTAAAACTTCTTTATGGGTTGTCGCAATTGAAACAGAGTCAAAAACCACATCAACCGCAACCCCAGAAATTCTTTTCTGTTCTTGAAGCGGAATTCCTAATCTTTCAAAAGTCTTAATAAGTTCAGGATCAAGTTCGTCCATTGATTTTGGACCATCGGTTTTCTTTTTAGGCGCCGAGTAGTACCTAGAATTTTGAAAATCTATTTTTGGATAATTAACATGTGCCCAAGTGGGCTCGGTCATCGTAAGCCAATGTTTGTAAGCTTTTAGTCGATATTCTAAAAGCCAAGCTGGTTCGTTTTTCTTTCCAGAGATGATGCGAATGATTTCCTCATTTAAACCTTTGGGAACAGTTTCCTGCTCAATATCGGTTTCAAAACCATATTTGTATTCGTAATCATCCTGAATTTTTTGAGATGAATCAGACATGATTTAAATCCTTTGGTCGTTCGCCATTAGTTGTTACGAGATCCGCTTTTAAATCTTCACTTGCAAGCAGTTCGCTTAATGGAATATTCTTAAAGAAAGTATTCAGCTTGTTATTAAGTGATTTCAGGGGTGAGGCGACGTTGCAGCTAGTTTCGATATCACAACCACCATCTTCGGAAATACATTTAACAAGAGCTGTGGGACCTTCAATCATTTCAAATAACTGAAAAAGTGAAACGTTTTTTAGCTCTTGGTTTAAGCGGTAACCACCACTTGCACCTTGTTCAGAAATTAAAAGTCCCTTTTGCGCCATGATCTGCATGACTCTAGCAATGACATCAAAAGGTGCGTGGACAGAGTCCGCGACCTCTTTTGCAGTAACCTTTGAACTTAATTGACGCTGCTGGATATACTGAAGCGCCATCAAGGAATATTCAATTTTTCGATTTAATTTAGTCATAAATTCCTTTTTCTCAACTGCAAACTAGTTGAAAACGACCCGAAACTCAAGAATAAATACGCTAAAATTTGTCGTAATTAAAAATAGCGTGATTTCAATAGGTTATGGTGTTAGCTAGGTAAAATGAAATTACTCGGAATCTGTCTTGGGGCCTTACTTGTTGCGTTTATGGCTTGGTCTACAATGTGGTTTTGGGGTCAGGGTTTAATCTATAAACCTTACGATCATCCTTTGATGAATTGGACTGAAACTGATGGAAAAGTCCTGACTGCTCTTTCAACTGATAACTTTGATGAAGCCTCAGCTTTCTTACAAAAAAACCCAGGTGGAATTTTATACTTAAATATTCGAGTCAGTGGAAGCGGTCAGCTTTTTACAGCAACAGCCCAAGAACTCGAATTTATTTCAAAACTTTCAAGCTCAAACACGACAGAATATAAGGGCAATAGAAACTTCTATTACACATATGATTTCCTTAAAAGCCAAGCCCATGGCATCAGAACAGTCGACGAGTGGCTAACACTTAAACCGCGATTTTGGATTTTAAATATTGTAGATAACGCAATTGATATCGATCGCTATATTACAGAGTGGGTTACAAAAGCTAAAATAGAAAATCAAATTGTGATAACAAGCGAAGCCGATATTGTCATCAGTAGTTTAAAAGCACTTCATCCGCTTTGGATTTACGGAACATCGCTTTCTGACTTAGCTAAAGTTTTAACTTTGGCTTCGATTAATCTTGAAGGACTTGTTAACTTCAAACGTGATTATTTTATTACGCCCGTAATTTTAAGGAAAAGAGAAGTGCTCAATCCAAAAGTTATTTTGGAAATGAGAAAACGATATAAAAAAGTGGCAATTGGCCCCGTGCACACAGACCAAGATCGAGACAAAGCAATTAAGCTTCAGCCAGATATTCTTATTTTAGGCTCAAATACTCTAGATAAATAACTTTTTTCTTGTGATAAAGTTTTGCTCTTTTCAAAAGGACTACCTAGAATAAAGTCCTATGGATAAAGTTGCAGTTAATACCGGTGCATTAGAATCAATTCTACAAGCTAGCCCTATCGTTCAATTAACCCTTTTGGCTCTCGTTTTTCTTTCGGTTGCCTGTTGGGGTGTCGGAATCACGAAATGGCGCCAATTCAAAAAGTTGACCGACCATAATGAGCTTTTTTTAGCTCATTTTTGGAAAGCATCTTCTCTAGACAGCCTCTATGAGCAGATTGATAAATATAGTGCTAGCAGTTTGGCGCGGGTTTACCGAGCAGCTTATTTAGAGCTCAAAAAATTAGCCGAATCTTCTTCCGCAAATGGTGGAGCAAACCGTCCACAATTATCAAGCGTCGATAATATCGAGCGCGTGATTCGAAAATCGACTGAGAATGAAATTTCAGCACTTGAATCAAAATTAAATTGGCTTGCAACTACTGGAAGCACTGGACCCTTCATCGGTTTATTTGGAACTGTTTGGGGAATCATGGGTTCGTTTCACAAAATCGGACAAACAGGAAGTGCAAGCCTTGCAGTTGTAGCTCCGGGAATTTCTGAAGCCTTAATTGCAACCGCAATCGGACTGGCCGCCGCGATTCCTGCTGTTATGCTTTATAATCATTTTATTTCCCGAGTTAGAAAAGAAGAAATCGAACTGAATAATTTCAGTGCCGACTTTCTCAATATCGTGAAGAGAAATTTCTTTAAAAACTAAGGATTAACTTATGAGTATGTCCTCGGGTGGATCTAGAAGATCCAAAGCAGTTTTAAGCGAAATCAACGTAACTCCACTTGTGGATGTTATGTTGGTTTTACTTATTATGTTTATGGTGACGACACCGCTTATGCAGCAAGGGATTGAAGTTAATGTTCCTAAAACTGCAAGTTCTGGCGTCGAAATGACGGAAGAACCTTTTTTGCTAGTCATTCATAAAGATCGAAGAATGGAAGCTGCAAAAAATAAAATTCAAATGGACGAATTAAAGCCTAAAATGCAGGCGATCTTTAAAACTCGAAAAAATAAGCAAATCTATATTCAAGCAGACAAACAAGTCGACTACGGAGTTGTAGCTGAAGCCATGGCTGAAATTAGAGCAGCGGGCATTACAAATATTGGCCTTATCACTTTGCCTAAAGAAAAATAGTTATAATTAAATGAGCGCAGATACGTTTAACGACAATTTTAATGAATCTTCAGAGTTTAAGTCCGCGATTAAGTGGTCACTTATTGCTCATGTTGCTATTGTTGCGATCTTTACTGTTAAGGCTACTTTTTTTCAAGGCGAAGCAATTGATTATTCCGCAGCCATCCGAGTCGACATTGTCGCGTTGCCTGAAAAATTAGATCCTAATCAAATTTCACTCGTGAAACCTGAAGAAAAGGAAAAAGAAACGACAGAAAAAAGTAAACCTGTCGCTTTACCTGAAAAGGTTGAACCAAAAGCAAAAGACCCAGAAGCAATTAATCTTAAAAAAACAAAATCAAAGCAGCAAGAAGCTTTAGAGAAATTAAAAAAGCAAAGTGCCTTGGATAAAATTAAAAATGATGTTGAGCGCGAAAAAACGACGAACGAAGCTTTGAAAAAAGTAGCTCAGGTGAAAGGAAATATCCTTTCACCTGGGACAGCTTTGACAGGACTTAATAAAATGCAGCATGAAAGTTATATTGCAGACTTGGATCGCCATATAAAAGAACGCTGGGCGCTACCCGAGTGGATGGCGAAAAGAGATTTTAAAGCTCAGGCTCGCGTTCGGATTGATGAACGTGGCCAAGTTATTTCGCGGGAAATTTTTAAAACAAGTGGTAACGCAAGTTACGACGACATAGTCCTTGATACGATTGATCAGTCTGCTCCATTTCCTGTTCCACCACAGAAACTTGCAGCAATTGTCAGCGTTCAAGGCATACTAATCGGGTTTCCCGAATAGTTTTGAATTTACTAGAGCATTTTTTAAAGGAGCACAGCATGAGATTCATCCTAAGCATCGTTTTCCTCTTTTCTGTAAGCTTAGAAGCGCAAACTTCTAACGAGATCTATATCAAATTAGGAGAAGCTCGAACTAAAAAAAGTTTGCTGGCATTCCCTACTTTGCAAAACCTGGGAAGCTCTTCGGCTTCAAGTGCTATTTCCGCAGGCAATGAAGTTTTCAATGTGATAAAAAACGATCTTGAAGTTTCGACTTATTTTCAACTTATTGATAAGGCTGCATTCTTAGAAGATCCATCAAAAAAAGGTCTTAAGCCAGCGCCAGCCGAGCCAAATGGATTTAATTTCGCAAGTTGGAAACAAATCGGAGCTGAATTTCTAATCCTTGGAGGCTACTCAGTTTCTGGCGGCAATATGTCGCTCGATATTTATCTCTACCAGGTTTCAAAAGGAAGTTTGGTTTTTGGAAAGAAATATACAACTGGGATTTCAACAGCTCGAAAAATTGCTCACACTTTTGCAAATGACGTTTTGAAATCATTGACTGGCAACGAAGGAATGTACTTATCGAAAATTGCTGTTGCAAGTGACAAAGATGGTGGCAAATCCAGAGAAATTTTTGTGATGGATTGGGATGGGGCAAACTCAATTAAAATATCGAATCACAAATCAATCGCCCTTTCGCCAGCCTGGTCATTTGATGGAAAACGAATAGCTTATACAGCTTATGTTCAACGTGCTAAAACTAAATTAAGAAATGCGGATATGTTTTTGTACGATCTCATTTCCGGAAAGCGCGAACTCTTATCTTTCAGACAAGGGATCAACTCAGGCGCCTCGTTTGATCCGGATAACAAAAGTGTTTACCTGACGATCTCACAAGGGATTTCTCCAGATATTTATAAAATTAATTTGAATGGTGATATCGTAAATAAGATTACGAATGGTCCATCGGGCGCGATGAATGTTGAGCCAGCCATTAGTTCTGATGGCAGGAAGATTGCTTTTTCTTCTGATCGACCCGGTAGAACTATGATTTACACAATGAGCGCAAGTGGCTCGAATGTTAAACGCGTGACATTTGCGGGGCAATTTAACGCTTCTCCCTCTTGGTCTCCGGATGGGAAGAAAATTGCTTTTGCCGGGCAGACTGGAAGTAACTTTGACATCTTCGTTATGAATGAGGATGGCACTGGTATGATTCGCCTGACCTCTGCTAAGCGGCCTAATGGTAAGCCTGCCAATAACGAAGACCCCACTTGGTCACCTGACGGTCGCTTTGTAATGTACACAAGTGACCGCACTGGTAAAAGTCAGATTTACTTTTCAACCGCAGATGGCGCTGAAGAGAGAAGAGTCACAATGGACTCCTATAACTACTTTAAAGTGAAGTGGAGCCAGAACCAATAAGTCGCGGCGCAATAAAGGGCCTCTTCGCGTCATGACAGTCTATTTCTCACAGTTTAGTTTGCGCTTCGTTGATCGTAACGAAAGGGATTATTTTGACAACTAAAGCATGCATTAAGAAGGCAGCCTGGATCTATGTTGCCGCGTTTCTGTTGATCGCATTCAGCTTCCACGCTGAGGCGCGGGCGGCCGAGCCGCAAACTCCTGAAGCCGGAGTTAAATCTGGAGCTGGAACAACAGCAGAAACAAAGCCAGTAGAAGTGAAAGAGAAATCGGATAAGAAAGATTCTGCAAAATCAAAATCCGAAAAGAAAAACAAATCTAAAGCAGACAAGAAAGAAGAAGGTAAAATGACAACTGTAGTAATGGAAACCTCTTTAGGAACAATCGAAATCGAAGTTAACGGCGAAAAAGCCCCTGTCTCAGCGAAAAACTTCCTTCAGTATGTTGACGACAAATTTTACGATGGTCTTATCTTTCACCGAGTTATCAAAGGTTTCATGATCCAAGGTGGTGGTTTTTCTGAAGGTATGGAACAAAAGAAAACTCGCGAGACTATCAAGAACGAAGCAACGAATGGTCTCAAGAATGCAAAAGGCACACTCGCAATGGCTCGTACAAATGTAGTCGATAGCGCAACTGCCCAGTTCTTTATTAACGTAGTTGATAATGATTTCCTTGATCACCGCGACACTTCAAATGCTGGCTACGGGTACGCAGTATTCGCCAAAGTTACAAGTGGCATGGATGTAGTTGAAAAAATCCGTGCAGTTCCAACTGGTATGAAAAACGGTATGGACGATGTTCCGACTACTTCAGTTGTTATCAAATCAGTGAAAAGAAAGTAATATCTCCTCTTGTCCTCGTGACAACAGTAAGTGGGTCAACTAATCTAGTAAAATGGATTTTTTGATCCACATTGACTACATCATTTTTAATCTTATTAATCAGGACTTTACTAGCACTTGGCTAGATGTTCTTTTTCCAATTTTAACTGATCTTCATAAAAATATTTGGTTTAAAGTGGTAGCCTTCCCGTCCCTGTTTGCAATTTACTTTTATCGGTACAAAAAACCTGGAATTCTTTATTTTTTATTCTGTTTGTTGAGCCTGGGATTTTCAGATTTTACCGGCACGAGAATATTTAAAAAGGTCGTTGAAAGACCTCGCCCGTTTCAAACTGAAGGTTTAAACGTTACGAAAAGATCACCCGCCCACGGCGGAAGTTTTATTTCAAATCATTCTGCAAACATATTCGCACTTGCTACTTACACCACTGCATTCTTTCCTCCTGCCCGATATGCAGTTTTCGGTTTCGCTATATTAGTGGCTTACAGTCGAGTTTATAATGGCGTTCATTTTCCTTTAGATGTTATCTGCGGGGCCATGTGGGGAATCGCTGTTAGCTTAGTCTTCCTGCTGTTGGTAAAGTGGTTAGCAAAGAAATTTCATTTTGGAAAAGAAAGTCGGCCTTTATGAAAGTAGTTGTTACAGGTGCAAATGGCTTTTTAGGAAGTTGGCTGACAAAAGAATTAGTAGCCAAAGGCTATGACGTTCATATCTTGGCAAGACCTACCAGTGACTTATCAGATCTTAAAAACCTTTCTTATAAAACTCTTTATGGTGATGTAACAGATCCATTTTCTTTGGAAAAAGCCTTTGAAGGTGCGAGTGGAATTTTTCACTTAGCAGGCGTTGTAGCCTACAGACACGAAGAACGTGCGCTAATGGAAAAAGTGAATGTTCAAGGAACTGCCAATGTAATCGCCGCAGCTGAAAAGATGAAAGTTCGAAAACTTTTACATCTTTCTTCTGTAGTCGCAATCGGCGCTTCAAAATCACCAAACAAAATTTTAGACGAAAATTCTAGATACGAAATTTCAAACTTAAATTTAGGTTATTTCGAAACAAAAAGAAGATCAGAACAATTAGTAAAAGCCGCTTCCGACAGAAGCGCTTTTGATGCAATTATCGTAAACCCTAGTACAATTTATGGTGCTGGCGATGCGAAAAAAGGAAGCCGATCTGTGCAAGTGAAAGTCGCTCAAGCCCGATTTCCTTTTTACACTCCTGGTGGCGCAAGTATTGTTGGCGTTGAAGATGTGATTGATGGAATTATGAAAGCTTGGGACAAAGGCAGATCTGGTGAAAGATATATTCTTTCACACGAAAATTGGACCGTACGCGAGCTTTTTTCCGCGATTGCAGAAGAAGCTGGCGTCGAAGCTCCAAAGCATATGCTGCCGTCTTTTGTCTTACACTCTGTAGGTTTTATAGGTGATACACTTCGTCCGCTTGGCGTAAAAGGTCCCATCACGAGAGAAAATGCATGGACCTCGACAATGTTTCATTGGTTTGATAATTCTAAAGCACGCCGCGAACTAGGATTTAATCCTCGTCCTGCCAGAGAAGCAATTCATAAAAGTGTTGAGTGGATGAAAGAGCACGGCCTGCTTAATAAATGAAAAAAAGTATAATTATAGTTCTTTTATTCTTGGTTGTTCTTGTTCCGTCCATTGTGGGCGTTGCTTTATGGATGAAAATTCCAACTGCAGACGATATCAAGGGCTGCTTAGTTACTAAAATGTACGAAGTAAACCTTTGTCCGAAAAGTGGCCAGTATGTCGCCTTAAAAGGTATTTCCCCTTACCTTGTAAAAACCATTGTTCTAACCGAAGATTCTTCTTTCTATGATCATCAGGGTTTTGACTGGGGTTCGATTAAGAAAAATTACGAGGAAAATGCTAAAGTCGGATTTTATAAAAGAGGCGGCTCGACTATAACTCAGCAGTTAGCAAAAAACATGTTTCTTACACCCGAAAAAAGCATTGTCAGAAAAGGCTTAGAAGCTTTGATCACAATTAAAATCGAAAAGGTTTTGAAGAAAAAGGAAATTTTAGAGAAGTACTTAAATGTCATCGAATTCGGAAAAGATATTTACGGTATTAAACGCGCGGCTCAACATTACTTTCAAAAATCACCGCACGAATTAGATATTGTTGAATCAGCTTTTTTGGCAATGCTTTTACCTAATCCAAAAAAGTACGCAGCTTCCTACTATAAAAAAGAGCTAACTCCATTTGCTTCAAAAAGAATTAGTCAAATTGTTCATAATCTTTATCAATATCACATTATAAATGATGAAGAGTTTAACGGAGCCTTGATTAAACTCGAAACATTTTTTAGATCCGCAATACCTGATGATGGTGAAATTTTCGTGAACGATGAGACTATCACCTTAGAAACGTTAGAAAAAGCATCTGAATCCGAAGATGAAATTGTGGAAGAAGAGCCTGCAGCTGCTACCCCTACAAAATAGCTTTTAGCTAATCAGCTTTTTTTCCAATCTTGATATCGCAAATCTAACTAAGACGTACGCTAGTAACATTAAGTATAAAAATTGAAGCCCATACATCATTTTGAATTGACCCGTCATTAGGCCACGAACAATGTCCACCGCATGTGCCAACGGAAACGTGTAAGCGACAATCTTTAAAACGATATATAAAGTATCAATCGGAAAATATGTTCCCGAAATTAAGGTCATTGGTATCAAGATGCCAGAAGACGAAAAAATGAATGAGTCGTAGTTCTTAGCGTAAGAAGTAAAAATCATTCCTACGCAGGCAAAAATAAATGAAAGAACAAACACAACAACAAGTGCTGGCAAAAACATCCACGATTTAACAAGTCCAAATAACATTGAAATTAATAGTACGCCTAGGGAACCAATGAAACCCTTGGTGGCTCCCCATAAAATTTCGCCTAAAATAATATCTTTTGCACCCAACGGAGTTAACAGCCAGGAAGCGTAAAGCTTTTGATGAGTTAGTTTAGTGTAATTAGTATAAGTTGATTCAAAGTAAGCAACTAACAATGCCGTTGTACATAAAAGACCAGGAAAGAAAAAATCAACGTAAGCCATGCCATCGACATTGTTTATAAATGATCCGACACCATAACCGAACGCAGCTAAATACATGAGCGGCTCTAAAATGGTCCAAAAGGCAGTTACCAACCAAGTTTTTCGAAAATAAAAAAAGTTTCGATTCCAAACTTTTTGAAAGCCGCCCTTCATGATTCATCCCTTAACTGTGCTCCGGAGAAGCGCAAGAAAACATCATTTAAGCTTGGGCGTCTGATAACAACCCGGTCACTTAAAAAATGCTGAATGATCTCTTTGGCAGACTGATGTTCTTTCATAAAGACATGAATTGTTTGGTGATAAACTTGGTAATCAAAATTCTGAGCTTTCACTTTTTCCACGTAGTAATTTAAATCTTTAGCCGAACAATCAAATTCCACTACTTCGTAACCAATATGTTCGCGAATTAAATCAACTGGCTTACCAATAGCTAAAATTTTTCCATGATCAACGATTGCAATACGGTCACAGAGTACTTCTGCTTCTTCCATATAGTGAGTCGTCAAAATAAGAGTCGACTTTTGTTCTTTAAGAGATTTAAAAAAATCCCAAATCCATCTTCTAGCTTGAGGGTCCAAGCCTGTCGTAGGCTCGTCTAAGAATAGAATATCAGGTTGATTGATCAAACCACGCGCGATAGCAAGCCGACGCTTCAGTCCCCCGCTCAGAGTTTCAACAGCACGGTCAGTGCGATCTTCCATTTTCATTAACCGAAGTAAATAATCGGCTCGATCAGAAATGACTTTTCGATCCAAGCCATAGAAACTTCCGTAGATCAGAAGGTTTTCAATAACTGATAAATCTGTATCTAGCCCGTCCTCTTGTGGAACAACTCCGATACGAGATTTAATTTCAGACATATGTAGTTTTACGTTGAGACCTAAGATGAAAACTTCACCACTAGTAATTTGAGAAGATCCGTACATGACTCTCATGAGTGTCGATTTACCTGCTCCGTTGGGACCCAGTATACCGAAACACTCACCCTGAGCAATTTCGAGGCTGATACCTTCTACGGCTGGGAAGTCGCCGTATTTTTTCACCATGTTCTTAATATGAACAACGGTGCTGGTACTCATCTAGTCAGAATCCCGAGTAGAAGTCTTACGCTTATGGGGATCAAGTTCTTTACAACGTAAACGGATTGTCTTTGGAGTTACTTCGATAAGCTCGTCGTCTTTAATCCATTCCATTGCTTTTTCTAAGCTCATTGGCTTAACAGGAACTAAACGAATCGCTTCGTCACTTCCAGAAGCGCGAACGTTCGTTAACTTTTTTTCACGAGTTACGTTTACTTCTAAGTTGTTATCTTTAGCATGCTCACCTACGATCATCCCGTCATAAACATCTTGTCCGTGAGCTACGAACATCACACCACGTTCTTGTAAGTTCCAAATAGCATAAGAAGTTGCCATGCCTTTACGATCAGAAATCATCGAGCCATTGATACGGTTTGAAATTTCACCGCGGAAATCATCCCAACCATCAAACTGAGTGTTAAGAAGACCGGTACCACGAGTATCAGTTAAGAATTCAGATCGATAACCGATCAAACCACGAGATGGAATTCGGAATTCTAAGCGCGTACGACCAGTTCCTTTTTGAACCATGTTCGTCATAACACCTTTTCGTAATCCTAATTTTTCAGTTACTGCACCAACGTACGCGTCTTCGATATCGATGACCGCTAATTCCATTGGTTCTAATTTTTTACCTTTATCAGTTTTGAAAATTACCTGAGGCTTAGAAACTAAAAGTTCGAAACCTTCACGGCGCATTTGTTCGATCAAAACAGCTAATTGTAATTCACCACGACCAACAACCTTGAAAGAATCCGTGTGAACTGTTTTTTCAACTCGGATGGCAACGTTATGTAACAATTCTTTTTCAAGTCTTTCCAAAATCTTACGAGACGTGATCTGCTTTCCTTCCATCCCAGCGAATGGTCCGTTGTTAACTTGGAAAAGCATCCCAACCGTTGGTTCTTCTACCGCGATACGAGGAAGTGGTTTTGGATCAGTTGCAGAAGTAATAGTGTCGCCAATCGTGAAGTCTTCAAGACCTGCAACGATTGCAATATCTCCTGCTCCAACTTCTTGAACTGGAACCTGTGAACTTACGAGATACTGAAACAATGCTGATACTTTAACTTTTTTCTGAGCATTTTCTTGAACACATAAAATTTCATCGCCTACTTTGATCGATCCCGCGAGAACCCGCCCGATCGCCAGTCTTCCAACATAGTCATTATAACTGATGTTAGAAACCATGATTTGGAGTGGACTATTTTCAACAATTTTAGGTGGCGGTACTAACTCAACGATAGCGTCGAACAATACATTTAAGTTTGTCGTCTTAACGTTAGGATCAAGAGTTGCCATACCTTCACGAGCAATTGCATACACTGTATGGAAATCACATTGTTCTTCAGTTGCATCGAGATCGATGAATAGATCAAAAATTTCGTTATGAACTTCTTGAATACGAGCATCGGCACGGTCGATCTTATTGATGCAAACCATGACTTTTAAATTTTGCTCGAGAGCTTTTTTCAGTACGAAACGAGTCTGTGGTAATGGACCTTCAGAAGCGTCGCAAAGAATGATGGCGCCATCTACCATGTTCAAGATACGTTCAACTTCGCCACCGAAGTCACTATGTCCCGGAGTATCAACGATGTTAATTTTATAACCCTTATACATGAAAGAGGCGTTCTTCGCCGCGATCGTGATTCCGCGTTCTTTTTCAAGATCCATTGAATCCATTAATCGTTCAACCACCTGCTGATTTTCACGGAAAGTTCCTGCTTGTCTTAACAAGTGGTCAACTAAAGTTGTTTTACCGTGATCGACGTGAGCGATAATGGCAATGTTTCGAATCATCTTTGGATCAAAAGTCATACTTATTCCTTTTCAACTTACCGTCTGAATTTTTTCAGCCCGAATTACTTTATTAAATTTAAATACAAAATTAACCGTGTCCACCCATTAGGAAATCTTCAGTGCTTGTATCTTCTTGATCATACAACGAGATCGCATCAAAGAATGACAAGGTTTTCTGAAGAGTTTCGTTCAAATCTTTTGTCTGGAAGATTTCTCTCCTGAATTGTGATGCGCCAGGATACCCTGTTGAGTACCAAGCTGCAAACTTCTTCAGCTGGATTCCGACAAGATGCGGCTCACAATAAAGATCCAGATAATCGTAGAGTCTTCGAATGACCTCATGAAATTTTCGGTCTTTTTTCCCAAGCTCAGGCAAACCCTTCCACATGCGATAGGCATCGTAGAATATATAGGGATTTTTGAGACAGCCTCGACCAATTAAAACCCCGTCACAGCCCGAAGTCTGGAGTCTTTGCACTGCTTGCTTGGGTGAATGAATATCACCATTTCCTAACACAGGAATTTTGGTATTTGCCTTAACTTCCGCAATATAGTCCCAGTCAGATTGTCCCGCATATCCTTGAGCTCGTGTTCGACCGTGAATTGCAACCCAAGTAATGCCTTCATTGTACGCCAGATTGCAAACATCAACCGCGTTTCGCGTATTTGAGTCCCAACCGGTTCTAATTTTAATTGTAACTGGAATCTTAACGGCCTTCACAACTGCAGAAAGCATTTTCTGCATTCCAGGAAGATCTTTAAGCATCGCAGAACCGGCGCCTTTTTTTACGACTTTAGGAACAGGGCAACCAAAATTCAGATCAATAAAGTCTGCACCTTTTTCCTCGGATACCTTTGCTGCGAGCGCAACTGATTCAGGCTCTTCACCAAACAATTGAATTCCAAAAGGTCTTTGAGTTTCGTCGTAACTCATAAGCGAAAATGTGCGATCAGATTTATAATTGATACCGTGAGAACTGACTAACTCAGTGACGACCACACCCGCGTCGAGTGCTTTCATAAACGATCGAAACGCATGATCGGTAATTCCTGCCATTGGCGCGAGCACAAATGGATTTTCTTTTAATGCCTGAAGTGGATGGATTCTCTGAAATGACATAAGAAGTAATGATTTCAATCACTTAACTAAATTTTGCAAGGGTATTATCAAAATCCAAGATTTTCTTGAAAAATTGACTTCAAAAAAGCTCCGATATGTATGGAAACCTCATCTTATAAACTCGCAAAAATAAATATGATCTTGTTTTTGTTGCTCTCTACATGAAGCTTATAAGGATTACTAAATACCTAAAAACTCATGGAAATTGGCATGTTAGATGCATATTTAGGCTGTTTTAGTGTGATTCTTTGAAAATATGAGGAACATCGCCCCGTGGATAAAAACCAGAACCTTTCTAATCCGACTGAGCTGTTTGAATTGAAGAAAAATTGCTGGAGAGTCACTCGAGCCGAGCATGCGACTCTTCTTGTGGACTGTGCAAATTTCTATAGTGCCATTCATAGTGCAATTGCCAAAGCGAAGCATAGTATTTTTATTTTAGGTTGGGAGATTGATAGTCAGACAAGACTTTTGCGCGGTGATGAGGAAAGAGAATCTAAAATACCCTCTGTCATTATTGAGTTGCTCGATTGGAAAGCTAAACAAGATCCAGAGATTCAAATTTATCTTTGCAGGTGGGATGCGTCTGTTGTTTTTGTTACCGACCGAGATCTGATGCCTGAATTTGTCTGGGCGAATAACACGCCAGAAAACGTTCATGTCTGCTTGGATGGCAATGTTCCTATGGGTGGAAGCCATCATCAAAAAGTTATTTTAGTTGATGATGAATTGGTTTTTACTGGCGGAATGGATATCGCCCGCCAAAGATGGGACACCCGAGCTCACAATATCGTTGAGCCGGAGCGAAATGATGTTTTAGGTTTGTATGCTCCTTATCACGATGTTCAAATCATGATGGATGGCCCTGTCACAAAAGACTTTGCTGAGCTAGTTCGATCTCGTTGGGTTAAAGCTGTCAATTATGATCCCCCCACTATTCGTGATATAATCCGGACTGATTTAAATTCCCCCGTTCCAACCTGGCCTGAAAAATTTATTCCAAATTTAACAAAAATAAACTGCGCAATTTCAAGAACGATTCCTCGTCTTGATGAGCAAGAAAAAGTTCAAGAAATTTTTCAGATGTATTTTGATTTGATTAATCAAGCAGAAGATTTCGTCTATATCGAAAATCAGTTTTTAAGTTTAGTAGAAATTGCGACTGCGTTGAATAAGCGACTTTTAGAAAAGCCAAAATTAAGAATTTTGATTGTAAGTTCTTACGAACCGCAAGGTCTTTTCGAACGAGAATCATTTTGGGCTGGCAGAATTGATTTCAAGAAAATAATTGAAAAAGATATTGAGCACGAGAGAGTTCGATTGGCCTACCCTCGAATTAAAGAAGCTAACGGAAGCCAGGCCTGTAAGCGAATTCATTCGAAAATATTTATTGTTGATGACAAATTTATGACAGTAGCTTCTTCCAATTTGAACTATCGATCGATGATTCTAGATAGCGAATGTGATGTAACTTTCGCGGCTGTAACTGAGGAGCAGGCAACAATTCTAAATTATTTAAGAAACGATCTTATTTCCGAACATACGGGTCGCACAATAGATCAAACAAATGAAATTTTTAAAAGAGATTTCACCCTAGATGAGCTGATGAACAGTTCGGCGCCTACTGGCTATGCCCTTCATGAAGTTAGTGATACTCAATTTACGGATCAATCTTTGAAGGTAGTTATCGACCGCATAGCAGATCCGCAAGTACCGTTGATGTCTTATGTGGCTTTGGACTCATCGGATGTGCCCGTGAAACTTGAACCATTCACAAACCCTCGAAAACATGTGTTAGCGTTTTTTGTTTTACTTGGTTTTGCGGCTATCGGGGCAATCATCTATTTAAAAAGTCATTCAGAATGGTTCCAGCCAGCTCGTATCCAGGAATTTTTAGAGTTTGCTCAAAACTCAAGTTTTGCCCTGCCACTTATTTGTCTAATTTATGTTGCGGGTGGGTTTATTCTTTTTCCCGTTACAGTCCTTTCACTCATCACAGCTGCAGTTTTTGGAGCGATATTAGGCCCGCTCTATGGAATGATTGGGTCGCTTCTGAGTGCGGCTGTCATGTTTTGGATTGGAAATGTCGCTGGCCTGAAGGGTTTAAGAAAACTTTTCGGAGAAAAAATTCGCGCGATTGATCGTAAGTTTCATGAATCAGGAATACTGGGTGTGGCAACAATTCGATTTATTCCCATTGCTCCTTACAGCATCGTAAATCTTGCAGCTGGGATATCTTCGGTAACATTTCTCGATTTTATGGCCGGAACATTTTTAGGCTTTTTACCGGGCCTTGTTATTAAGGGTTTAGTCGGAGATTCTTTAGTGCAAGTTTTCATCAGCCCCAATCCCAAAGCTAGAATGTATCTAATTTTAGGTGTCGTGCTTTGGATAACACTGGTTGCCGCAACTTACTTATTAACCAAACAATGGCGGAAAAGGCATCCCGCATGAAACTTCGAATATTAACTTATAATATTCATGGAGCCAAAGGAACTGATCGTTGTTGCGATTTTGAAAGAATTGGTTTGTTTCTAAAAGAGCAGAACATTGATATCGCATTACTTCAGGAATTTGATACCAGACCTAAAAATCGCAGCACTGAAAATGATATTAGAGACGTGAAGGGCGATCACTTCTTATACTACCAAGCAGCGCCCACTATCCGAGGAAGCCATGGTTGGTACGGAAATGCCATTTTTTCTAAATTTCCAATTTCTAAGAGTTCGATTATCGATATTAGCGCCCCTGGCCGAGAGCCTCGAAATATTTTGGATTCCTTCATTGAAACTCCGAAAGGAACTTTAAGAGTCGTAAATACTCATAAAGGCTTACGGCCTTCTGAGAGGTCCTTGCAATATGAAATTCTTCATAGGCTTTTAGACACTAAGTGCGAACTCCCACTTATTTTGGGTGGCGATATAAACGAGTGGGCTTTACTCACGGGTCCACTCAAAAAAATAAATGAAGTATTAAAGCCCATTTCACCTGGGCCAACTTTTCCTACTTTTTATCCGATGTTTAGTTTGGACCGCATGTGGTGTAGGCCTCAAAATTTAATCACGAGTGCGCAGGTTTTGAAAACGAAAGAGACTCGGTACTATTCTGATCACTATCCGCTACTTGCAGAGATCGAAATTTAAAATCTATTCAAGAAAATGAATGCGGTCTTCCGTTTGCCGAGGTGGCTTCGGTGGAACATGATCGGGATATCCCAACGTAATTGCGCAAAGAAGTTCAAGTTGCCCGTTTTTAAAGTCTTCTCTGTTTGTGACTCCTAAAAATTGATCTACTTCAGATTTAATTTCAAGTGGAGCGCCCATCGTACAAGAACCAATTCCTTCAACCAAACAAGCGAGGCTCATGTTTTCCACAGCCATATACACAGAGCCAATGCTTGTATGATATCTTTCTTCATCAGAATTCTGAGAATAACAAAAAATAATTACCGGCGCGTCACCCAAAGTATAAAAAAATCGTTCCGTAAATTCATAAAGTGACGGCTTAAGCTTCGCTTTTAAGTTATCTTTAATTCCCAACCAAGATTTTTGCGAATACTTCAGGTATTCGTCCCGTTTATTTCCCTGAACAACAAAGAAGCGCCAATTTTGCTTGTTCTTTCCCGAGGGCGCATGGAGACCTGCGGTCAAAATTCGATCTAAAACGTCTTTAGGAACGACTTGAGTCTTATATTTCCGGATCGATTTCCTAGATTCGATAAGATTATAAAATTCTTCTTTGTTCATAGGGGGCAGATTATGGCATCCTAATCGGGATGACAATACGCCCGCTGACAATCATCTTAACTTTTCTAGCCATGTCTTTAATCATGATCGTGGCAATTCCCAGTTGGCGAATGGCGGTTCGCGATCGAATCATGCCAGACTCCAGATCACTAGTAGCAAAAATCGATGGCAAGATTTCCCCCGAAGGCCCATCGGTCATTGTTTTAAAAATTAAAACCCGCGATCAATATTTTTTAGAAATCTTTAAATCAAATCAAAATTTAGAACTCATGCAAAGAATTGCATTAGAAGAACCCCTCGATGGGCAATTCTTATTTCAAGGCCGATATACGAACTTGGCTTTGGCAGATTTAGATAGCGACGGGAATTTCGAAATCGTTGCACCGATGTACGATAAGAACTCCGTTCCGCGATTATTAATTTACAAATACAATCCAAGTCTTCAGAGCTTTGAAAAGCTTACCGGCGATTAATTCAAGCTTCTTGAAATCGTAAAAGAGTAATATATCAGGGGTTATTTGCATTTTATCCGAAATTTGCAATTTGATGGTCATTGGGCCTTAGATTAGATTTCATAGCTTACCTAAACCTATAGAAGGCGAAATTACTCATTTCGGATGAATGTAACTAGATTAGTAATCTGCCTTACAAGCACTAAAATGAACAAGGAAACTAAAGCGGCACCCACAACCCCAACGTAATCCATGAACTTCAAATTCCAGAGGGTTTAAAACCCGTCCTAAGGCTTGATACGTCGAAGACACCACTAGGACTTATGAGCTTAGAAATCCTTGAGTCTTTTTAAAATCTCGAGAATTAGCAAAACTAATCCAAACAGGACTTTAAAAAATCTCATCAAACGCCGAAATCTTCTATATCTGGTAGGATATAAAAAGTTCTTCATTCGGACCTCCATCCGTTAATCCGGAATTGAGGTTCGCACTTAAGAGGGAGTCGGGATGCCGATTTCCTCTTTTGCATTTTAGAGACCTGAAAAATTAATGAATTGCAGAGTCATGATTAAAGTATGTGGGAGTAGCAGATCAATGGGCCTTAACCTCAAGTACACTTTTGATTTAAACCTACACGAACTGTTAGAAAATCCTGTCGACGTTGATCAGCATATAAATACACTTCTTAAATCCATTCCAACGGGTTCACTAATGCGTTCAAAAGCACTTGGTGAAATCGGCGTTTTCCTTAGAATGCGACGACATTTAGATGAATCGCAGAAATACTTAGAAGAAGCAGTAACATTGTCAAAATTGTGCAACGATAATGGTCGGTTATTATCAGTTCAAAAAATACGACTCGCGCATGTTTATCAGTGGCAGAAAAAATTTGAATTGAGTAATGCGATTTTCGAAAAATTTATGCAAAGCGATGAGCAGAGCATAATTGATTTTATTTGGCAGCATGCTGGCAAAAACTATTTCGATCAAAACAGATATTCTGAGGCGTTGGACGCCTTTGAAAAAGCTTTAATTTTTCGAAGAGCAAAGAACTCGCCTACTGATCAAGTTGAATCGACAGAATTTGCAATTGCTGTGACGAGGAAGCGAATGAACCCCTAAATTTTAGAATAAGTTGCTGATGGGTTGCGATTTTTGCTGTTCACAAGAGTAAAATATATTCTTCATACTTAACATCGCCATCTGGAGACTCACTATACTCTTCAATTTGGGCGCCTACGTGTTTGAAAGAAAGTGAATTTAATCCCTTAATAGCTGCGACATTACTTCTTCGGGTTAGTGTTCTGATTTGTTTGTATTGCGGATGCTGCATTTGGCAATGAGCTATCAATGGATTAAGAATTAAAGAAGAATATCCTTTTCCTCTATGCTCATGGATGATAACTGCAAAAACGTTTATACTTTCAATTTTTTCGTCCGGGTACAGGCCTACAAAGCCAATGACTTTGTTTTTCAGATATATGGTTCGATGGTTTTCTTTCGAGTAATGCTTTAGGGCTTTTAGCTTTTCTTCATTAGTCAAATTTGCGAAAAGTTTCTTTGGCGCATCTGGTTCTGGGGATTCGAAATAACTATCATGCAAAAGAATAATTTCTGCATCTGAAGGTTCTTTTAGCGCGATTTCCATGGTGATCATTTATCGCAAACTACTAACGAATCAAAGCTATAAATTCGATACTCTTCTTTTTACGGTGCAGCATTTAAACAACCTTCAACCTTATTTTTGTTTCTTCTTCAGCTTCGCTGCCAAAAACTATTTCGTTTTTTCTTTCTTCAGATCGCTCCACGATCTTCAGTTGCGAGTAGATTGGCGCTGTTTATAGCCCGGACCTATCATGTATAAATACAACACATCGCTTCAAAGCTATCAAAAGTTGACTGGGGATTAAGAAAAGAGCAAAGCCTCCCCTAGGAAACGAGGGATTGAAAATGAAATATTATTTACTGATCGCGTTAGTTTTTTGTAGTTTATGTTCTTTTGCCGGAGAACATATTCTAATCGCGAGTCCAATGAATGGGAAAAATTTTAATCTAAATTTTAGAACCAAGAAAATTTGGCCAAATGGGCGATGCGAACTCAAAGTCACCAGTCTCGATATTGTTTCCCCCGTGCCTCAACAGGATAGCGGATTCACTTTTGGAAAAATTCTAATGACGACCCAGCTTGATCAATGGAAACCATGCATGACTGGAAGTGGTCCCCATCATGGTGTCATGAATTTTCGCGTTGGATGGTCTTTACCTGAGTTACATTACGGAACTTACGAAGTTAGTATAAATAAAATAGTTGAAGGCAAACTTCACCTTGCTTATGGCGCTTCCCATTTCGAAAGTAATTAGCATTCTTACCTAATTACTTCGATTTTTCCTTTTTCAGATCGCGCCAGGATTTGCCGTCGCGGGCGGATCTTCGTTGCTGGAATTTTTTTACAGCGTTGGTGTGCTTTTCATAAGTTTCGGAAAAAATGTGAGTTCCGTCGTTTTGGCTTACAAAAAATAAAAAATCTGTGATCGCGGGATTGACCGCGGCTTTCATTGCATCGAAGCCTGGATTTGAAATCGGGCCCGGTGGGAGGCCTGCGCGCGTGTACGTATTATATGGATGTTCCCAGCTGAGATCCGCTTTTTTAATATCGATGACTAATTTTCCAGATTTCAAAGCCTTTGCGTAGATAATTGTGGGATCAGTTTGTAGACGCATGTTTTTCTTAATTCGATTGTGGAACACAGAAGAGATCAGTTGTCTCTCGTGAGGAGCGCCCGTTTCTTTTTCGATGATGCTGGCCATGGTGATGACTTGATAATCGTTCCAGGCAAATGGAAATGGCTTCGGTATATTTTCAAAGTTTGCTTTAAAAGTCTTAACCATTTCAGTTAAGATTCTTTCGGTGCCCATGTACTTCGTGAAGCTGTAAGTTTCTGGATAAAGGTAGCCTTCAAGGCTGGGCCGCTCTACCCCTAACACTTTTTTGACGAACGATTTATCGAAACTGAGCTTCATTACCTCTGCTTTTGGAGCAAAGCCCCTAGCTTCTAGAAGTTCGGCGATTTCAAAAACACTGTAGCCTTCGGGAATTGTCAGCGCACGAGTGACCGAAAACCCGGAAGTGATAACGGACATCACCTGAGGTGGCGTCATCGCGGTGCTCAAACGGTATTCGCCTGTCTTTACGTTTGGAATTTGTCTTGTGAATCGACCATAAATTCTGAATGCTTCTGAGCTTTTTAACACACCTTGGGCTTTTAAATCATTGGCGATTGAGTTAAACGATTGACCTAGCTTCACTTCGTAAATGACTTCACGACCGACTTGCTCGGGGCCTTCAAAAAGAAATTGTTTCGTTAGCAGATAAAATAATCCGCCAAGACCTGCTACTAATAGACCCGCAGATAAAATAAAGACTAAAAATTTTCTTCTCACCAATTTGACCAATCTAAATTCATACCCGGCAATGCTTTTGTTCCATCAAAACCGGTTGGATCTTCTAAAGACGCAACGGGGACGCTACAATATTGAATTGCGTAGTGGGCAGAAGGTCGATCATTTCCTGATTTTCCCATCCCACCGAATGGAAGTTTAGAACTTGCGCCATTTGTGGTTCGGTTGAAGTTCAAAAGTCCTACGCGGGCTTCGATCAAGGCTTTTTTGAAAAGACTTTCGCTTTTAGAGAATAAAGACATCACAAGCCCGTAACCTGTCGAGTTCACGATCTGCAATGCTTCATCAAAATCTTTAACCGTGTAGATGGCAACGTTTGGTCCAAAGATTTCACTTTTTTGATAAACTGAATTTGGATCAAATTTCTTTACTAAGTGAATGCTTGGCGTGACGTAGTAACCTTTTGTTTTTAAATCTAAAGACTTTCCCCGCATGAGGTTTTCACAATTTTCGCGGTTCGCGATTTCTTGAAAACGCACATACTTTTCCACTGACCCAGCATTAATCAAAGGACCCATAAATGGGTTTTCCGACCAGTGGCCAATCGAAAGCTTTTTAGATGCTTGATAGAATTTTTCGATAAATCTTTCAGCAATTTTTTCATGCAAAATAATGCGGCTGGTGCCAGAGCATCTTTGCCCTGAACTCATGTAGGCGCCAATCAACGTTTCGTAAATAGCTTTACTGAAATCAGCATCATCCCAAACGACAGTGGCGTTTTTACCGCCCATTTCTAGAGCTAGAATCTTCCAATAGTGAGTTAAAGTCTCTTGTTTGATCTTAAGGCCCACTTCGTACGAGCCGGTAAAAAGAATACCGTCCACGTTTTCATGAGCGATCATTTTTCTTCCAGTTTCAGCATCACCTTGGATCATGTTAAATACGCCAGGAGGAAACTGCGCTTTTTCCAGGATCTCAGCATAAAACTGTCCGACTGCGGGAGTTTGTTCAGAAGGTTTAAAAACAATTGTGTTACCCATTAATAGTGCTGGAATAATATGACCATTTGGTAAGTGAGCAGGAAAATTAAATGGTCCAAGAACAGCCATCACTCCACGAGACCTGTGTCTAATGACCCCGTCAACTTGAGGCAGTGCATTTTCAAAACGCTCTTCTTTTACTAAGTTAAGCGAGTGGCTTATCGTGATATCAATTTTGTTTGCTAAGTTTTTTGCTTCTGATGTCGCATCCCAAAGAGCTTTTCCCGTATCGCGTGCGATTAGCTCTGCCATTTCAGCTTCGTGAGCCATAAAAAGTTCTTTCAGTCTGAAAAGATACTTTTTTCGCTCTTCAAGTTCCAAAGAGGCCCACGGTAGATAAGCATCTTTAGCCGCCTTTATAGCTTCTTCAACATTTGAATGAAGGATTGGAAACACACCCACCAAATCAGAGAGATCCCCGGGGCTTGAATTTCGAATTTCAGA
This sequence comes from Pseudobdellovibrionaceae bacterium, assembly GCA_043730825.1. Taxonomy (GTDB): domain Bacteria; phylum Bdellovibrionota; class Bdellovibrionia; order Bdellovibrionales; family Bdellovibrionaceae. Next base: position 17,966 of record JAYTJV010000040.1, on the reverse strand, counting down.
AGTTGGCTTTTCGATGTGCCTAAAATGACCACGTATGAAATCACCTCTGATCTTAAAGCCTTCTGTCTTCATCCCTTACTCCTTAGATCTCTTTTTTTCGTAATCAAATGGAGCCGCAAAAACAGTTTGCCCGACTTCCACTCCTAAAATATCTCTTTGCTTTGCAGGTATGACAACCTCTTCGCCGCGAATATCACAAGGCGACAGAACAGATCGAAACTCATCTTCAGTTGAAGCCACTAGCATTCTTTGCGAAAACTGAGAGTCTTTTCCACTTATTACAGTCAATTTTTGACCCATCTTGATTGGTAAAATATCTTTAACGTCGCAGCCATAATGTGGTCCGCCATCAAAAGGATCAACCTCATCTATGTATTCAAATCCAATACTTTCCAAAAGATGCTGCGCAGGCTTAGTCGATTCTCCAACGCGGCCTAATACAACCCGGGCTTTTGAATCGAGCAAGCAAAGGTAAATATCTTCAACAGGAAAAAGACTTTCGATGAATTCTTTATTCGTTTGGCTTAACATGTCAGCTTCGGTGTAATTAAGACCTGTAAATCGTCTACCCAAAGCCTCCCAAAACTCACTGCGGTTTTCATCAGTTAACGGAGGCGTCAGTTCGCAAAGGACGCGGGATTCAAATTTTTCAGGGTGCGTTGCCATATAAAGGAAACGGCTTAAAGAAATTTGTTTTCCTAATTTTTCAGGCCGACGGCGATAAATTTTATCAACTAACAATCCCCCAATTTCCGTAGGCCCATCAAAGTCTAATTGGAATCTTAAAACCTGATGAATAAAACCAATACCTAATGCCTGACTAAAATGATCTTTTTTTAAAACTCTGAAATAGCTATGGGGAACTTGTTCCGTTCCATGTTTTGCTAAGATTAGGGAACTTCCGACGATCATGCCTTCTTCAATATCTTCAATGACGAAAAGGTATTCTGACTTTTCTTTGGCTAAGTCACCAGCAAAAGATTGAATACTACGATCAATCTTTTCACTTAATATTTTTTTCTCGCCGGGAAGATTCAATAAATTAAACTGCTTGGCTAAATCAACCAAGTTCGTCAAATCATCAAAAGCCACAGGACGAACAACGAAACTCATAAGCTAAACCTTTCAATCATGCTACCGTAAACCTGAATTGCGACTTCCAGGTCCTTTACATTAACATGTTCATGGGGTGTATGCACATTTCCCTCTCTACGGCCCGGGCCAAAACATAGACAATCCGCACCTATTCTAGCAAACAAACTAGATTCATTTGTCGAGGGCTGCGTAACAGCAGTTTCATGCAGGCCAAAAGAACGCAGAATGTCGAGACCTCCTTTTAAAAAGAAGGAATTCTCTGGTGTGCGGAAGGGTCTTTTGTAATCTGAAACTCTAAACTCTGTACCGAATTTTGCGCACTCGGATTTCAAAGAATCAATCCAGCTAAGATAAGTCTGCTGATTTACGACTGGGGGAATTCGGCAATTACCCGAAAAAAGCACGTGATCTTCGTAAGTACGAATCATTCCGATATTGAGAGTTGGATGCGAAGGCTGAAATTCAGGATCTTGAATCGTTTGAAACAATTTTTCCATCTTCCGAATTAAATTATAAACTTTTTTAAGCTTCACACAAATAGGATCACGTATAGCTTGGATGTCCATTTCAAGCATCGCATTTGAGGGAACCGTATTAAAATTTGTGCCCCCGTCAATTTCCATAATCGCAACCGAATCAGGCATTTGTTCTAAATAATCAAACATCTTTGCTACAGCACTTTCACCCAAATGAGGCGCAGAAGAATGCGCTGATTTCCCAATAAAAAGTTTTGTTTGAGTTGTCGTGCTTTCGCGCAAATTATGTTCCTGGCGATACTGCATTTCATCGGTCGAAAAAGGAATTCTAATTTCAACAGAAGCAAAGCCCTTAGCCGCATAGACTAATTTTAAATCAGTTGGTTCGCCGATCAAAGCTAATCGTGGTGTAATTAAATTTCGGCGAATCAACTTCATCGCACCGATCATTCCCGATTCTTCTGCATAAGTTCCTACTAATACTGGAGGCAACTTCCAGGAATCTCGCTTACTAACTTGTGACATGGCTTCTAGCTTACAAAGAAAATCGAGCTTTGTTTCAGCCGAGCCAATTCCATAAATTTTTCCATCTACTATGGTACCGTCGAAAGGATTAAATGCATTTTCGGTCCACATTTGAAATGGACCTGGGTCTGCCGTATCCAAATGACTCTGCAAAAGAAATTCAGAGTCTGGCCGGTTTTTTTGCGGACGGATAATTATATTTGATTGCTCAATATCAGAAACAACTGCTGATTGAGTTTCAACGAAAAGTCCACGTGCTTCAGCCTCGGTTTTGAGCCAATCAATAAGCGGCGTATTGGATTGCCCCGGACTAGTATCAAATCCAATTATAGTTCGGCACTTTTCAATAAAATCCAATCACACACCTTCAAGTAGGGTTTTTTCAATAACATTCAATGCTAAATCGATATCTTCATTTAGAATCGTAGCAGGCACTAAAAATCGTGCCCGAATAGGATCTTTTCCGCAAGGAAACGCAATCACGCCATTTGCAAACAACTTATTTAAAAAGACCGTTGCCGATTCTTTTTTTCCATCGTGAGCGGTAAATGCCATCATCAGACCCATACCGCCCGCATCAGAAATTTTTCCCATACAAGTCGTCTCAGCGAGTTTATTAAGTCCACCGATAAAACGATTGTGAACTTCCTGAATGCGACCCTTGGGCCCCAGATAACCTTCAGTTGTTAACACGTCAAGCATAGCCATTCCCGCCATCATCGAAACAGTTGTTCCAGAAAATGTCCCTGCGATGAGACCTGGTTTTGGATTATACTCTTCTGTGTAAAGAGTTGCGCCCAATTGCGCCGTTTTTGCAATTGAAACGATATCAACCCATTCACCTAAGCCCAAAGTTTCGAATGCAAACAGTTCGCCTGTTCGCATGTAAGTTTGAACTTCATCAGCCCAAACTGCGATTTTATTTTCTCGGCAATATTTTAAAAGCGGAATAAAAAATTCTTTTGTTGCAGGCATGTACCCGCCTTCGCCGAGCATCGGCTCAAAACCAAAACAACAAATGTTGCCGGGATGTTTTGCAACATGTTCTTTTAACGCGTTCAAAGTTTTTTCGCCACTTTGTGGATCACTCTTGTCATACCAAGGAATTCGCAAAACTTCGTTGTAATCAGGCAGGCCTTGCTTGTAGGCGACGTTATCTGTCACCTCCGCCATCAAAGTCGATCGACCAGCAAACGCATTTTTAAAAGCCACAATCATTCGAGCAGGTGAATTTTTCTGGCGCGATAATTTCACGGCATTTTCATTTGCCATCGTTCCGCACGTAGAAAACCAAGCATATTTAAGTTTACTATGCTTAGAGGCCAAATTAACTAATTTTTCAGTGTACTGAACATACTCTTTATTTGGTTCTAAGTTTCCTTGGTTCACGACATCGCTTAAGGCTCCACGAACAGCCGCCTCCATCACTTTCGGATGGCCATGGCCAAAAAGATGAATTCCAATTCCATTGATCAAATCAAGTTTGATGCTTCCATCTTCAAGTTCAACGTAGACGCCGCGGCCAGATCCCGAGCCCACATAAGGATAATGCAGAGGTCGACCGCGAAACATTCCCGCTTTATCAACCCATTTTTTTGAGTTGTCGCCCATCTCTGGATTGGCTGGCTGAATCGTTTTGATTCCGGAATTAATGTTTTGAACCTCATTTACGAGTTCTCTCACGAGATTTTGAACTTTAGTTGACTCAGCTACCTTGCGGCCAAAAAGAGATGACATATCGACTCCACATGATTGATTTCTTTAAGATTACTCCCCGCATAACATCAAGACAAGGCGAGACGCGGACAGTAGTCTATGGACTATGTCTTTTAATGAAATATTCCAAAATGGTGTTAATAGCTTTAAAGCCCAAGAATTTGATAAAGCCTCCGTGCTTTTTACTCAGGCCTTGGACCTACAGCCAGAGAACACGACCGTCCTTGTCAATTTAGCCCTAGCCCAATATCAAGCCGGCCAAAAAACTGCAGCTTTTGCCTATTATAAAAAGGCACTTCATATCGATCCTGATTTTTCTACTGCTAGGCAAGGTCTAGAGTTCGTTCGATCACAAATCCAAATCAGAGAAATCCCCCACCGAATCGAAACCTACCAACGAATTCGCGATAACTTCGTCGAACCTTTTTCGGTAGCGATTCCTCTTATTTTAACCATCATGCTTTTTGCGATTTGGGGGTTTAAAACGATTAAACACATGGCTGCTAAAAAGCGTGCGTATTTGGCAGGCGAAGACCCGTCGTCTTATGGACTTTTGAATTTCACTATGTCTACACTGTTGATTTTGAGTCTTTCGTGGCTTGCATTTTTTAAATACGATTCAAGTCTCCATAGAGGAATTATTAAATCTGAAGCTGTGACTGTTCGAAGTGCGCCAATCTTAACAGCACCTGAAATCTTGCAGATTTACGGTGGCTTAGAAGTTCGAATTCTTCGCAAACAAGATGGTTGGTTACAGATTGAATATCCGGGTTCGATTGCTGGCTGGGTAGAACCTGGCTCTGTTGTTGAATTTTAATATTCTTGAGCGGCACCCACGACCCCAACTTCATCCATGAACCTCAAATTCCAGAGGGTTAAAAACCCATCCCTTGGTCTGATACGTTGGAAAAACCACAAGGACTTATGAAACTAGAAATCCTTAAGTTTTTTTAGAATCTCGAGAATTAGCAAAACTAATCCAAACAGGACTTTAAAAAATCTCATTAAACGCCGAAATCTTCTATATCTGCTAGGATATGAAAAGTTCTTCATTCGGACCTCCATCCGTTAATCCGGAACTGAGGTTCGCACTTAAGAGGGAGTCGGGATGCCGATTTCCTCTTTTGCATTTTATGGACCTGGGTTCTCAAAAGCACAAATCCAAAAAAAACGATTATTGCCACGTAGCTTACAGAAATAGGGCGCGGCCGGCGAGGCCTGGCACCTTTTGCTCCATGCTACTACGCATACTTCGTTGGCAAACCTGCTGCTTGTTCGCAAACAATTTATTTACTCCTACTCTTTGTTTTGAAATTTGGGTCGCCTGTTAGTTGCTTAACTAGTTACTCAATAACGAAGGGACAAATTTTTATGAGAATGGCTAATTTTATGATCGCGGCTACTGGCTTTTCTTTACTGGCTATACCATTTTTTGCGAATGCAAAATCAGCAGAGCCCACGAAAGAAATGAAAAAAGTTTTGGACACGATGAAGGCAACTGGTGGAAAGCCGATTGAAACACTTTCTGCTCAGGAAGCTCGGAAGCAGCCGACACCTGCTGATGCAGTGAAATCGCTAATGTCTGACGACGATGCTAAAAAAGCTAAAGAAGGTTTTGCTAAAATTGAAGATAAAAAAATTCCGGGTGCTGTTGGTGAAATGTCAGCTCGCTTTTATACTCCTGAAGGAAAAGGCCCGATGCCGGTGATCGTTTATTACCATGGCGGCGGTTGGGTGATCGCAGACAAAGATGTTTATGATGGAAGTGCGCGGGCTTTAGCTAAACAAGCAAAAGCAATCGTGGTTTCTGTGGATTACCGATCCGCACCGGAGCATAAATTTCCTGCTGCCCATGAAGATGCTTTTGCTGCTTACAAATGGGTTGTAGAAAATGCGGCTTCTTTTGGCGGCGATTCTAAAAAAATTGCGTTGGCGGGCGAAAGTGCTGGAGGAAATTTAGCGATCAATACAGCAATCAAAGCGCGAGATAATGGAGTAGCCAAACCTGTTCATATTTTAGCAGTCTATCCCATTGCAAGCTCGAGCATGGCAACAGAGTCTTACGAAAAAAACAAAGACGCGAAGCCACTCAGTAAACCAATGATGTCGTGGTTTATGAAAAATTACCTGAATTCAATGTCGGAAGCTCAGGATCCTAGAATTAATTTAGTTGCTGCAAGTTTTAAGGGCTTACCCGAGACGACTATTATAACTGCAGAAATTGATCCTCTTCAGTCGGAGGGCAAGCAACTTTCTGAGTTGATGAAGAAACAAGACGTGAAAGTGAACTACAAAAACTATAACGGTGTGACTCATGAATTTTTCGGCATGGCGCCAGTTGTTGACGAAGCCAAGGCTGCTCAGAAATTTGCCTCAAGCGAATTACTTGCCGCTTTTTAATTGCTGGAATCCCAATTAATTTGCTTGTGAATTTCGGGCCGTTGGTGCCACGCCTCTGACGGCCGCGTCGCTAACAGAAAGAGGACGTGGCCGACGAGGCCTGGCACCTTTTGCTAAATCCAATTGACTTAAGAGGCGTCCCTGGATTTAATGACAGGCTAAAGATGCTACGAGTCATATTTCCCTTCTTATTCAGCGGTTTTTTAATTTTAAGCCTTGGCTTGAGTGGTTGTTCTTCATCAGAGAAAACAGCTTCGACTCCTGAAGGTCTGTTAGCGATCGCGAAAGAATATGAAGCAGATGATCGGTACGAAGAAGCTATTCGTAGATATCAAGAAGTGCGGTCTAAATTTCCATACAGTCCTCAAGCACTAGAAGCAGAACTTGCTGTTGCAGATGTTTATTATAAGCAGGAGTCTTATCCTGAAAGCCAAACGGCTTATCAATCTTTTCGTGATCTTCATCCGAAGCATCCAAAAAGTGCTTATGTCCATTTTCGTATAGCGATGAGTCTTTACCTGCAAATGCCAGAGACAATTGATCGGGACATGTCTTTAGCTCCAGAAACAATTTTGGCTTTTAATGATGTCTTAAAAAAATATCCTGAATCTGAATTCGTTAAAGAAGCTCAGGAAAAGCGGTCTGAATTAGTTCGCAAGATGGCTGAAAAAGAACTTTACGTTGCTGACTTCTATTTTAAGCGCAAAACTTTTGATTCCGCCCTATCGAGATATGAATTTGTTATTAAAGAATATCCAGGGATTGGATTTGACGAAAAAGCAAACATTCGAGCAGCTTACAGCGCCCATAAAATCGGCGATGCTAATAAGGCTCGGAAGTATGCTTCTCAAGTCAGAGCGAATCCAATTAAGGAAGAAAAGACAAAATCTTTACTTAAGGAAATGAAGCTGTGAAAGGTTTGACGGAAGAAACGTTAAGCGAAGCTCGCCAATACTTCATCGAAGGTCAGTATAAACTGGCTGAGCCGATGTTAGAACAGCTCTTACTTCAAGGAATCAAAAATCCTGAAATCTATCAGATGCTTGCGACTCTTTACTATGACCGCGGGCAGTTCAATAAAGCGATTAAAACTTTCAGAAGAGCCTTAGAAATTGATCCAAACTATACCGATGCAAGCGTTGGCTTATCGATTATTCTAAACGATATCGGTCGTTATGAAGAAGGCCAAAAAGTCTTCCAGGAAGCTCGACAGATCCTGGATGCACAGAAAAAGCCAAATTTGAGTTTCTTAGATGATAGCATTTCGAAAAAGCATGAAGAGCTCGCAGATCTTTATTCTCAGTCCCGGGCTTGGGGCGAAACTTTAGAGAATTTGCAGAAGGCAATGAAGCTAACACCTCAAAGACGAGTGATTTTGGGTGTTAAATTGGCTGAAGCTTTTAGCAGACTCGGCGAGTCGCAAAAAGCGATCCGCGAATTGAGAGAAGTTCTATTTATAGATTCAGAATGTGTTTCGGCACGATTAAAATTAGCAGATCTTTACCAGAAAACAAATCGACTTGCTGAAGCTCGTGATCAATGGGAATCTGTTTTAGTTACTGATCCTCGAAACGCAGAGGCTCGTGATAATCTTCTTAAACTGAAGACTTTGAATAAATCAGCAAACAGGACAAGTTTGCTTGAAATGAAGTGAGACTACTATGCCGACAATGAAAGAGGGAATGGTTCCCTTCCTAACTCAAGATGAAATCCTCGATATTACTAAAAAATTAGCTCGTGAAATTGAAGCCGATTTTGGCAATCAAGAGCTTGTGATTATTTGTCCGCTAAAGGGTTCGATTAACTTTGTTGCTGATCTCATGCGTGAACTGACGAACCCTCAGCTTTTGGATTTCGTTTATCTAACTTCGACTGAAAAAGGCGGAGCAACGAAAATCGTTAAAGATATCTCAATCGATATTACTGGCAAAAATGTTTTGATTGTTGAAGAAATTATTGATGCCGGCAGAACTTTGAATTTTTTAATAAATAGATTAAAGGCTTCTGAGCCAGCACAACTCAAAGTTGTAACTTTACTCGATAAGCCTGCGCGACGTGAGCTACCACTTCGTCCAGACTATATTGGCAAAACTATCGATGATCGTTTTGTTGTTGGTTACGGGATGGATTCCGACGAGATTGGTCGGAATTATCAGCATATTTACAATTTAAAGAATTAACTTACGATTACGTTCACTAAAAAATAGACCATTACACAAACTGAATACAATATTAAGACCTGTTTCGTCATTAGACACTCCTCCTCTGAACTAACACCTTAAGGCCTGTCAAAAGTCTGGTCAACCCCCCTGGACAGACGACCTGATTGATTTTTTCTTCCGTCTTAAAAACATGAGCAATCCCATTTTGATACAAATTGAAAACGCTTTTCGCGTTACTCGCCGTGAAGTTTTATACTGGACGTACCGATAAATTCCCAATGAGGGAGGGTAAAACCTATGAAAAAAATGTTTAAAAAAGTGAAAGCTCACTTCTCTAAAAAGATGAAGGACCAAGGCGGTCAAGGGATGCTTGAGTATATTTTGTTGGTTGTGGTGATCGTTGGCCTTGTTTTTATTTTGAAAGCGCCATTAAAGGATCAGGTTGAAAGCATTCAAGCAAAACTGAAAGAATCAGTTGGAAGCATTCTACAGTAATTAATTATGACAATTGAATACATCCTTCTGTTAGTTGTGGTTTTTGGAATTGGGCTGAAAGTTTTCGTTTCAGCTCCGATGGATGCATTTAAAGAATCGGCTCCTCGATTGGGAGCCCGGGTCGAAAAACAACTTGAGACTGGGGCGGGTTTTAAGAATGACTGGCAACAGCAGAAATAAAAAATTTAAAAAGCTGAGATCCAATAATAAGGGTCAGGTTCTTATAGAATCTTTACTTCTTATGGTCATTTCGGTTGGGTTGCTAGGCGCAACCCTTAAATATTTTAGAGACACCAAAACTTTCAGCAATCTTACAAACGTCGTATGGGCTGGCGTTGCCCAAATGGCTGAATATGGTAACTGGCCTGGAACTACAAATATTCATCCTAACGCAAGTGTTCGCGTGCGATTAAGGGATCCAGAGAAATGATTAACAAGTCTTCGAATCCTCTTTTATCAAATTCAGGAATGGTCACAGCAGACTTCATTTTTTCTTTTCTCCTTTCCTGTATGTTTACGGCATTTCTTTTCGCCATGTGCTTTTCTTTTACAGTTATTGAGGTCGTTCAATATATTTCGTATTCAGCTACTCGAGCTGCGATTCCTTCGCATAAAAATTTCGAAAGCCAAGAAAAACGCGCTCGAGCCAAAGTTGATTCTTTGGTTAATAATAATATTTTAAATACTTTACTTAAAAATGGCTGGTTTAACGTTACGATCAAAGACATACGCTTGGGACAAGACGCTTCTGACTTTTATGGTAAAGAATATGGTATGGATCCAATCCGTGGCGACAGCCCTGTAGAATTCTTTGTTCCGGCATCAGGGGTTCGTTTAAATTTAGAAGCAAAAATATTAAATATGAACTTGGGACCTTTAGGTAAAATTGAAAGCGAAACAGGAAATGGTTTTTCCCTTACGATAGGCTCAATGCTTTTTCGCGAACCAAGTCAAAAAGAGTGCATGGATTTGATTCGTACTCGTTACCAGCGAATTTTAAGTTTAGATCCAAAGTATAACTCTATAGCTGGTGGCGCTGTTGGCACATCATTTCCAATGGAGGATACTGGATGTTAAAGCAGAAGCAGAAATCATTAATTAAGAATGAAAAAGGTATGGCAGTTTTAGAACTGATCCCTACTTTATTCATTTACATGCTATTGATTAATTTCAGCTTAGGTTTTTTTGGCGTAGTTCATTCTGGAATTTTGCATAATATTGCTTCACGAAACTATGCATTTGAGACTATGAGACACAGAGCAAACCTAACTTACCATCGTCAGTACACTCCAACAAACAATTTTAGCAAACTGGGTTACCGTTACGGCGGCATAATCTTTGAAAGCGCGAACACAGATGATGCTCAAGAATTTATTGCGCCAGTAAGACCAATTGCATTTACAGCTGGCTTTGGCGGAAATGACGAAAAAAATGGTGTCGATCTTTCCATGAGAGGTCCAGCTAACGAACCTAACTCTACAACTTTGCATAATCAAAGCGTTAGAGGACTCAATGAAGCTGTCCGAAACGAAGGTATTTCTGTTTCTCAAATTTGGATTAAATCAATTTATGGAATTTGTATAAACGCTCAGTGTGGAGATACCAACTAGGCTTAGTTAAGGGGTACGCATGGGTAACGAATCAAGAAATTTATGGCTTAGCATAGGCGCTGCCCTTTTCGCCGTGTTTTTGATTTATTCTTATTCGCAAGAAAAGAAAAAAGAGCTGGATAAAAACTTAGGCGCGAAGAAAACAATTGTTCGCGCGAAAGAAGATATTCCAGAGATGTCGACGATCTACGATACGATGCTTGAAACTGTGGAAATTCCTGCGAACTACGTTTATCCAGATACAGTTTCCATTCCAGATGAAATCATCGGTCACGTTGCGGCAGTCCCTGTGAAAAAGGGTCAGCCTATTATGAAAAATATGCTTTTTACTCCGGGACCAGATACTGGAATTTCACTTCAGGTGGCTCCGAATAAAAGAGCTGTCACTGTACCGGTTGATGAAATTCGTGGTGTCGCAAAGCTTATTCGCCCAGGTGACCGAGTTGATATCATTGCAACTGTTGATGTAGGCAAAGGGCAAAACCAGCGACGTGAGGCTGTAATCCTCATGCAGGATATTCCAATCCTTGCGACGGGTGTCTCAGTTGTAAACAACATTCCACGCCTAATGGAATTAGATGCTTCTGGTAAAAATGTGACTCAAACCTCTCTCACAGGTGATACGCGATATAGTACAGTTACTATAGAGGCTTCGCCTAAAGAGGCTCAGGATCTTATTTTCTTACTTGCGACTTCGCCGGGGAACCTCTTTTTCACATTGAGAAACCCGAACGATCGAATGAACAATTTAAGAATTCCGAGCTCAACGGCAGAGTCACTTTTAGGACAACAAGGTGGGTATACAGCTCCAGTTGGAGCGGTAGTTCCTGGCTTTACAGCTCCGGCTGCAGGAGCACCAGGAAGAGGCAATGCGCCTCCACCAAGACAAGCACCTAAGAGTGGTTTTAAGAATTTGTAACGGTTTTTGGTTTTTTCGGGGGAAATGATGCGTTCAACTTATTTTATCACATGCTTGTTCATGGCCTGGAGCTTCGCGGCGCCATTGCATGCCCAAGAAACTCCGACAGACATGCAAGAAATCACATCAGATGATTTTAGATCAAGACAATTCCTAACTCTAACTGTTGGTATCGACCAAGATGTGAAACTCCCACCTTTACCTGCCGGCGTTGATTTTGGTGGAACTTTTCGTGAGTACGTTAAAGCTTCAATTTCTAGAGAATTAAATGTTTTAAGATTTTCTCCTAAAAAAGAAGGTAGTACTGTTCTTACGATCATTGATTCTAAAACAAAAAAAGTTGTTGCTGAATATAATGTGTCGGTAAAGAAAAGTCGCTTAGACGGCGTTGCAAATGAAATGCGCGCCCTATTGGGTGATGTTGAAGGTATTAATATTAAAGTTGTTAACAACCGTATCGTGGTTGATGGACAAGTCTTACTACCAAAAGACATGAGCCGCATTTATAGCGTGGTTCAACAGTTTGGTGATCAGGCTGCTTCACTTGTAACTTTAAGCCCACTCGCATTGAAAAAAATTACTGAATATATTGTCAGAGATATCAACAATCCTGATATTGAAGTTCGCCCGATTAACGATAAAATTATTCTACAAGGTTATGCAAACACGGAAGACGAAAAAGCTCGTGCAGAGATTATTGCAAAGACCTACATGCCAGACGTGATAGTTGATGCCGCTGAAGAAAAAGGCGTTATCAAAAAGCGTAAACCTGCAAATGACGGTGTTATTAATCTTATCACTGTTAAACCTGAAGCCCCTGCTCCTCCTGCAAAAATGGTCCAGATGGTTGTTCACTATGTTGAGCTTAAAAAAGATTACTCGAAGTCATTTAAATTTGAATGGCGCCCAGGAATTGAGGACGGCAGCGGAGTTAAATTTTCTGCTGGTGAGTCTGGAAGCTCTCTTGTTTCTGCAATCACAGGAACTATTAACAATTTAATTCCTAAATTAAATTGGGCAAAAACGCACGGTTATGCCCGCGTACTAGAAAGTACAAGCTTGATTGTACAGGAATCTAAAAAGGGCGAGATCAAACAATTAACCAAGCAGCCCTACACTGTCCTTGGAAAAGATGGAACTCAAGGAACTGCATTTGCTGAGGTGGGAATTGTCGCTTCTATTACCCCAGTGATTATGGGTGATAAATCGGGTTCTGTTCAGCTTGATATGTCCTTTTCAATTTCGACCATGCTCGGAACTGTTAATGGCGGAGCCCCAATTACAGCTGAAAACCAAATCACTTCACTTCTAACTGTTCGCGATAAGCAAAGCGCAGCAGTCGGTGGTCTAATTAAGAATTCAAGCTCGACAGGTTTCAACCGAAATCCAGGAGGCGCAGCTAATCCAATCATTAGCCTTTACGCTTCAAAAGACTTCCAACGAGACCAAAGTCAGTTTGTTGTATTCATTACGCCTATTATTAAAACCTCTGCCAGCCAGGGTTCAGAGCAAATCAAGAAGAAGTTTCGACTTCGAGAATAGGCTGACGTCGCTGTCAGTTTCAATATCAAGACTAACATCTCGTGCACCTCATAAGGGTTTTTTCCGATATATGAATTGGAGGAGTCTTTAATATGGCATTACATCCGAATTGCACTTTAATTGGCGTTGTCGGCGGAAAAGGCGGCGTTGGAAAAAGTGTATTTGCAGCGAATCTTGCTTGTGCTTTTTTAGCCGAGCTACGCGCGAAAGTTTTGCTTATTGATGCTGACTCTAAATCAATTGGTGATCAAAATGTGATCACTGGAATTAAGCCTCAAAAAATTTTAAAAGATTTAGCAAATTTTCCTGGATCACTTGCGCAAGCAAATCCACTTCAATTCGTCACTATGCATCCGTCAGGACTTGCTTATGTAGGCGCCGTCCGTGGGCCTGAAGAAAAATTAGATGTGTCCCCAGAAGGCCTAATGAAGGCTATGGATTTCGTTTCCCGTCATTTCCAGTTCATCATTGTTGATCTTGGAAATGATATGGGCGCATTACAAATGGCGATACTACAAGAAACAACAGCCTGTATTGTTGTGACGACTCCTGAGATTCTTGTGATCACTCAAACTCAACGTTTATTGAATGAAATGCTTTCTGCAACATTCCCGCGCGATATGTTTCAGTTGATTGTGAATAAGGCCTCAAATTCTGGAGTTTCTTCGCAAGCTATTTCTTCTCAGTTACAGATGCCTGTGATGGGCGCGATTCCTCAGGATGATGTGACAGTTACGACTTCAATTCAAAGATTTACTCCGTTCGTTTTAAGCACACCAAAAGCTCCGGTTTCAGCAGCGTATACTGATGTTGTAAGACGTCTAACTGGCGGTACATTACAAAGATTGAAATCATTGAATAAGCCTAAGATTGCTTCTCAACCTTCAGCAAGTGCGACTACTTCCGGTGCACGTAATGACAATGACACCACGTTAGATCCGCGAACTCAGCTTAAATTACGAGTTCACAATGAGTTGATCAGAACTTCTGACATCAATAAGCTTTTGGCTGAAGCTAAGGGTGATGAATCAAAACAATTAGAACTACGCGACCGAGTTAAGCGAGATATCACAGTCATCATGGACCGTGAAGCTCCGGAAACGCCACGTGAAGAAAGATCTAGATTAATCAAAGAAGTTTTAGAAGAGTCCCTGGGCTTAGGACCGTTAGAGGATTTACTAGCAGATCCATCCGTATCTGAAATTATGGTTAATGGAGCTAAAAAAATCTTCGTCGAGAAAGCTGGTAAAATTCAGCTCTCGACAACGACATTTACTTCAAATGATCACTTAAGAAGAATTATTGAGCGAATTGTAACTCCACTTGGTCGACAGATTAATAACATGGTTCCATATGTTGATGCCCGCCTTAAAGATGGAAGTCGTGTGAACGCTGTAATTGAACCATTATCAATTGACGGGCCATCGCTTACGATTCGGAAGTTTCCAAAAGATGCCGTAACGCCTGAAAAATATCTCGACTACGGGTCGATGAATGCAAACATGATTAATTTCCTGAAAATCTGTGTTGAAAACGGTCTCAATATTATCATTAGTGGTGGTACTGGCTCCGGTAAAACAACTTTGCTAAATGTTATATCTTCATTTATTCCGTCAAATGAGCGAATTATTACAGTCGAAGACGCTGCCGAGCTTAAACTTCAACAGGAACATGTCGTTAGACTTGAAACACGTCCCGGTGCCGGTGATGGCGCAAATGCAATTTCAATTCGAGATCTGATTAAAAATTCCCTTCGCATGCGACCAGATCGAATTATCGTTGGCGAGTGCCGTGATGGCGCTGCTCTTGATATGCTTCAGGCGATGAACACAGGTCACGATGGCTCAATGACGACTACTCACGCTAATACTGCGAGAGAGTGTATATCCAGAATCGAAACTCTTTGTATGATGGCCGGCATGGATTTACCTGCCCGCGCAATCAGAGAGCAAGTAGCAAGTGCCGTTAACTTGATCGTTCAAGTTTCGAGAATGTCAGATCATAGTCGTAAAATCTTGAGTATCACCGAAGTTACTGGAATCCAGGGCGATGCGATTTCATTAGGAGAGATTTTTAAGTTTAAGGAAACTGGTTACGATAAAAATAGGAAAATTTTAGGACAGTTCCAAGCAACTGGTTACATTCCGACATTTCTTCAAAAGCTCACTGATAAAGGCGTTATTGTACCTCGAGATTTATTCTCGAACGAGCAGAAGCCTGCTCAGCCTAATTCGGCGGCGAATGCGCCAGCGGCTGGACAAAAAACCCAAGTCGTAAAAAAGACAGGGTAAGGAATTTAAATGTCATTCTTATACAAAGATTTTATTTTTATTCCACTAATAGCAATCTGTACGGTTCTATTTGTATATAATTTTGCTGATCCAGTTATTAATTTTCTAAGTAAAAAAAGCTTAGGAAAAAAGGCTGAAGTAATTCGATACTTAAAATTAATGTCAGACAAAGTGGATGAAAAGAAAATCACTTTGCTTATGTTGCTCATGAGCTTTGGCTTAGGCTCATTGTTTTTCGTCCTTGCCTACCCGAATATTATCGTTGGTTTAAGTATTGGAGCAATTGTCACGATGCTTGGCTGGTCGTTACCTTTAGTGATAGTTAAAATTTTATTCGAACAGCGCTGTGACAAATTTACTGATCAATTAGTTGATGGTCTTACGATTATGTCCAATGGTATCAAAAGTGGTACTAACGTTGCCCAAAGTATGGAGCGCGTGAATGAAATCATGGGCAATCCCTTACGAAGTGAGTTTCAAAAAGTTTTGTCCCAGCAGCAGTTAGGTCAAAGCTTTGAAGATGCACTGATTGACTTAGGCGTCAGAATACCTCGACCAGACGTCCAGATGCTAGTAACAGCGATTAATATCTTAAAAGAGACCGGCGGCGATCTAAGCCAGACCTTTGATAACATCGTCTTCACGATTCGTGAGCGCCAAAAGCTCGAGAAAAAAATACAGGCCCTGACTGCAATGGGAAGATTTCAGGGTCTTATCGTAACTCTAATTCCATTCTTTTTAGCTGGGATGCTTTTCATTTTTGATCCTCAGTTGATCATGCCTATGTTTACCACGACCTTGGGCTTAGTACTCTGCGCTGTCATGATTGGCCTTCAAGTAATTGGTGGCTTCTTGATACGCAAAATAGTTACAATCAAAGTGTAGGCAAAAGAACTATCGTTCTTTGTCGATTTTTTTAATCGTTCGGCCAATCTGATTGGTCCTCAAGGATGAGGTGTAAAACAATGAAGTCGCCATGGTTGTATCTAGTATTTGCGCTCAGCGCGTTGTTATCCTCTGTTTCACACGCAGTTGTGGATATGAAAAATGCCAACTTTTCACAAACCTGGGTTGATGCTGAAGTTCCGGGCGTTGGTTACGACCTAAGAGTTCAAAGAACTTATAACAGCCGATCACTCTTTAACGGAATCTTTGGTTTCGGCTGGTGCTCTGATTTTGAAACTCGCATGAATATTACAGCTGAAGGTAACTTAAAAATTACTGAATGTGGCGCAGGTCAGGAGATGTTTTTTTCTCCAAGAGAGATTTCAAGAAAAGACATCGACAACACAATTCAAAAAATCGTCGCTAAGCTCAGAGAAGAAAAAGTTGTTGGACGAACTGAAGAGTATTATAAAAAGATTTCAGCAGAATTGTTAGAACTTGATATGAAGCGCGCACAAATGGCTCTTCAATTTGGTGTTGCGATTGCGATCAAAGAAGGAACTAAGTTCTACGCAAACGGCAGAGAAGTAGAGCATGTTGTATTTCAAAAAAGTTTTTATACTCGTAATTTAGGTGATGGAAGTAGTCAGCGTTTCGACACCAAGGGCCGCATGACTCACATGTATGATAAGAACGGCAACTTTCTCAAATTCGAATATGACAAAGATAACATGACCCAAGTTGTTGATAACAACTCTAGAAAATTAACTTTCCGTTACTATTCAAACAAAAAAGTAAAAGAGATCACGGGTCCAAACAGCTTAAAAGCTGAGTACCAGTACAAGGATCTTGATGATTTAGTGTTTGCAAAGAACGCTTGGAAGAATACTTATACCTACAAATACGATGAACTTCATAACTTAACTCAAGCTACTTGGCCTGATAAAACTTCGATCGTTCTAAAATACGATACGAAAAAAGACTGGGTTACTTCTTTCACAGATCGAACAAAGTGTAACGAGTCTTATGGTTACGAACTTTCGAAAGAAAATCCAAAGGGTCACTACTGGTCGACAGTCAAGAAAGTTTGCGGCAAAGAAGTTGTTGCAGATGATAAGTATGAATTCTGGTACAAGCAGCGCGCTGATGGTGAATGGGCTTTATCAAGAGTTCTTTCTGACGTAAAAGGTAACTTAACTGATATCTCTTATGACGACACGACTGGAAAACCGACAGCAATCAGAAGAAATCAAGATCGCTTAGTTTTTGAGTACTTCCCAAACGGATTAGTTAAAACAAAAGCTGGTGCAACTGCTAAGCAAAGTTTTAAGTACGAAGGAATTAACAGCAAGATTTCTGATGTTACGACTGAATACTTTAATCAAAAAGGTGAGCGAGTTTCGACTCGTACGACGACTTTCAAATACGATTCTAAAGGTAATTTAACTTATGCCCAAAATTCAGATGGGCAAAAAGTGAACATGACCTACGATAACAAAGGTAGAATCGCTTCAATTACTGATCAGGCTAAAAAGTTAGTTAAGATTCAGTATGAAGAAAGATATGGTAAACCGGCTGTCGTTACCCGTCCTGGCTTAGGCACAATTAAAGTAAGTTACAAAGCTAGCGGCGAAATAGAAAAAGTAGATAGCAAAGATGGTCCAAGTGTGGCGCTTCAAGTTGCTTCAACTTTCAATAATATGCTCGACATTATCGCGCCAGCTACTACTGATATCTATTTATAAAAGGGAGTAAGAAGTTATGAAATTTTTAGTTTTAGTTTGCGTATTTTTTACGGTTTTTGCTTACGCTCAAGAAAACGTTACTAAAGATCCGCAAACTGATTTGTA
>JAYTJV010000039.1:0-4942 GCA_043730825.1 Pseudobdellovibrionaceae bacterium | reverse complement strand
CCCATCCAATCGCGATAAGCGCGTTCAGGATGCGGCATAAGTCCTTTGACGTTTCCGGCCTTATTTGTAACACCTGCAATTTTATCGATAGACCCATTTAGCGAATCTTTGTACTGCCACCAAACCTGGTTATGATCCCAAAGTTTTTTTCTCTCGTCTTCGTGAATAAAAAATCTTCCGTCTCCGTGGGCAACCGGAAGTTTGATCGACTTTTTGTTTGAAGGATTTTCGAGCTCTACCCAGTCATCAATAAAAAGACCCGATTCATTCGGAATCAGAGCACCTGGCAACAGCCCGGCTTCACAAAGAATTTGAAATCCGTTACAAATACCGATAACTGGCTTTCCAGAATCAGCGACTTGCTTAACACTTTGCATGACCCGGCTTCTAGCGGCAACTGCGCCAGAACGTAAATAATCTCCGAAACTAAAACCGCCAGGAACAGCCAAGCCTTCTACATCGTTTGCAGAAAAAAGATCTTCATGCCAAAGCCAATGCGGCTTATGACCCTGATCTTCTAGCCATTTGAAAACATCACGGTCACAGTTTGTGCCGGGAAATCTGACGACTCCGATTTTCATTCAACCACCGCCACCTCAACAAGCGGGTTGTAAAGACCTAAGCCCATCGCTTTTTTCAAAACCGCAGCTGAATCAGAAATATCTTGATCTGCAGTGAGCTCAATAATTTTTCCGACACGGACGCCTGAAAATGGCATATCGTGGTTTTTAAGCATTTGTAAAACCGTGCGCCCTTGAACGTCTAAAACTTCAGGTCGAGGCAAAATTCTGATGTACCAAGTTTTCATAATTGAATTCCAATCTTTTGCGCAATTTTTTTGTAAGCTTCACCGACATCACCGAGATCCCTGCGGAAAACGTCTTTATCTAGTTTTTCTTTCGTTTTTTGATCCCAAAGTCTGCATGAATCAGGAGTAATCTCGTCAGCCAGGTAAAGCTTTTGAGCTTCGTCTTTCCCGAGTTCAATTTTAAAGTCGATCAAATCAACACCGACCGAATTAAAAAAACTAAGAAGACTAAGATTTATTTTCAAAGCGATTTCTTGGGCTGCTTTAATGTCGGCTGCCGTCATAATATCCAAAGTTTCTATCTGGCCTTCAGTTAAAAGTGGATCCTGAAGTTCGTCATTTTTTAAATAAAATTCAACAAGCGGTCTTTTTAACTGAACACCCTCTTCAAAGCCTAAACGTTTCGCCAAAGATCCGGCCGTCTTATTTCGAACAACAACTTCAACTGGCAACATCTTCAATTTCAAAACTCTAACTCTGGTCTCATCCATCACTTCAATAACATGGTGGGCGACACCCTTTTCGGAAAGCATCTCAAAAATCTTTTGGCTAAATTTTAAGTTCAATTGCCCTTTTTGAGAAAACTGGCCTTTTTTCTGCGCATTAAAGGCTGTCAAACTGTCTTTAAATTCCATGATGACAGTTTGTTGTCCTTTGGCTTGAACTCCATCTTCATAGATTTTCTTGGCTTTGCCTTCGTAGATGAGTTTCATTTTTTCTTTCCTTTTTTAACTTTTCTTCTGACTTCAAGTACTTGCTTTTTGATCACAACTTTTTTTGCGTGCACATGAGCCTCGGGCAAATTCTTTAAGCGTTCCTTGATCGACTTTAAATATCGCTTGGCTTGAAAGATTTCTTCGATCTCTGCAGGCCTCAACAACTTTTTAATCTCTGGATCTTTTTGAATCGCTTTTTTTAAGTGATCGCCCATTCCTAAAGAATGAGATAATCTTTGCACATGAAAATAAGCCTGTTCTCGAGTTAAACCCTTTTCAACAAGCCTTAACAACAGATGAGAACTATACACCAAACCTTGAGTTGATTCTAAGTTTTCGCTCATTCTTTTTTCATTCACGCCTAGGTTTTCTAAAATTCCTCGCATCCGAACTAAAGCGTAATCAGTCAAAATGAAAGCATCCGGAAATATGACTCTTTCAACACTGGAGTGACTGATATCCCGCTCGTGCCAGAGAGCAATGTTTTCAAACGCGCTTAGCATGTATCCTCGCAGAAGGCGAGCGAGGCCCGTGATATTTTCGCTGCTGATCGGGTTTTTCTTATGAGGCATCGCAGACGATCCTTTTTGACCGCGACTAAAACCTTCCTGAACTTCATTCACTTCTGTTCTTTGAAGATGCCGTAATTCGACTGCCCATCTTTCTAAACTGCTCATGATAAATGCAAGACTTGAGATCATTTGCGCATGGCGATCACGAGGAATTACCTGGGTTGCGAAATTTTCTGGCTTAAGCCCAAGCTCTACTGCAACTTTTTGTTCTAATTCTTCAGGTAGACTTGAAAACGTACCAACTGCACCACTGAGTTTACAAATCCGGTTATTTTCTAAAGCTTGTATCAGACGCTCTTCGCATCTAACTAGTTCTGAATAAAAACCTGCGAGCTTATATCCAAATGTAGTAGGTTCCGCAGCCATTCCGTGCGTTCGGCCTAAGCAAAGTGTTGTCGCGTAAGTTTTCGTCATTTGTTTTACAACTTTTTGAAGATCTTTTAAGTCTTCTAATACAAGATCACCCGCCTGCTGAATTTGCAGACTGAGCGAAGTATCAACGACGTCAGAAGATGTCAGACCAAAGTGAACATATTTTCCGTGTTCAGGCCCTACTGATTCCATCAAACTTTGCACGAAAGCCATTGTGTCGTGCTTAGTCACTTGCTCGAGTTCGTTGATCCTTTGGGCATCAAATTTAGCTTTTTTCGAAATGCTAGCAGCTGCCGCGCGAGGAATCAGTCTCATGCGGGCTTGAACTTGCGCAACTGTGACTTCAACTTGTTTCATAACTGAAAAGCGGTTTTGCTCATCCCAAATCCGGGCCATCTCGTCTCTTGTGTACCGACTAATCATAATTCTTTTCCTTTATTAGTAACCTGCTTGTTCATTCTCTTGCGCCAATCGATCATAACGCTATCCAAGATTCTTTTTTGATTTTGTGAGATATCTTCAAACGAAAAATGCTCCCAGACTTCAGGGCTATCAAAATAAAGATTTTTCGACTGGAAATGTCGATGCTTCACATCTTCTGCGTATTGTGAAAAAGGTCTTGGGCCTAGTTCCTTAGATGTATAAGAAGCTTCTTGAGGTTCATGAATAAGCTCAATTTTTAAAGTATTTAATTTCGCCATTAACGCTGTCACGACTTCTTCTTGAATCGAATTGATATACTTCTGATGAAATCTTTTTGAATCTGGAATTCGAACCCAAACATCAAACTGATCTTGTAAAACAGTTCGGTGAACAATCATCAATTCAGAATGTGTCCAAGGAACGCCAGTCGCCTTCATGATAACCATCGCCTGTGGCCACTGAGCTGTATCTTGTTGTGGTAATATTTGAAAGCGAAACCGAACCCACGCCCATGCAGGACGTCTGACATCGCTTGCGAAAATTTTCTCTCTTACTCGGAAACTCATATGATCGGTTTCTAAACTTGTTAAGCCCCAAACCATGCTGTGTGCTTTGATAACTCCATTTACAGGCCCTTTAACTTCAAGGCCCGAAACACTTTCTAATCCAAAGCGAACGGCATCCAAGATATCCGCATCACCCCAGTACTCAACACCTTGAGCTTTGATCCATTCTTTTCTTTTTTCTAAGCCAGTTCGACTTGGGTATCGCACACTCATCGGACTTGAAATAGGAATTTTTGACCCTGTTAAATTTTCTGGCGACCACATTTCAAAGCGAGTATTTTGTAAGGATCTAGCCATCCAAGGGATAACAAGTTCTTCAAAGTCTTGAGTGTTCGTATAATTTTGAGTTTCTTTAACCCAGCCTCTCACTTTTAACTGATGAGGACTAAGTGGTCCACGAAGACTGACCGGGCCCATTTCGGTCCAGATCACAAGTCCATCTTCGCAGTCGATTTCTAAGTCACCGTAATTTAAAATCTCGCCCCAAGATGAAGTTGGCTTTTCTACGCGGAAAGTTCCAAACGGTCCTTCACGATCTTCTAACGGCCATGAACCTAATTTTTCGGTTACATCAAGATGCAAAGTTTTAAGCCCCAGCCTTGCAAACTCTGTACTTAAGGGATCAAGTTGGCCAAAAGAGCTCACTAAAATCACATCATAAATACTCATAATCAAAGACCTCCCGAACCAAGTGTTGCTCGGTCCATGCTAATTTGAGTCGGTCCCACTTCTGATCAGCGGTCTGCAGAAAACTTTTTTGCTTTAACGTTGCCCCGGAATCAAGTTCTGCCGTCACCTGATGAATCGTCACTCCTAATTTGGCTTCGTCATCCCAAGCGCGCTCAAAAGACTGAAGGCCTGGATAACTTGGCAAAAGACTTGGGTGCAGATTAATTATTTTATTTTCCCATTTTAAAATAAAATTTTCCGGAACAAGTCGCATAAAACCTAAAAGAAAAATTCGTTGAATTCGTAAAGTTAATAAATCCTGGTGAAGCCATTCCCAGTCGAGCTTTTTATTCTCTAGCGATGGAATCACCTCTGCTGGAATTCCCATACGCTTAGCTTTTGTTAGTCCCGAAACTTTGGCTTTCGAACTATAAACCTTCAAAGGAAGCGGATCGTGAGAGCGATCAAGTAGAGTTTGCAAGTTGGATCCTGTTCCTGAAATCAAAACAGCCCACCGCGAACTCTTCATGCTCACGCTCTCCCTTTCCAGCGAAAGGTGCTTTCAGAATTGTCAGAAGCTAACACTTCACCCAGCTTCCAATTCTTAAATTCTGAAAGATTTAAATGTTTTGCTAAATTGGCCTCTTCTTCTGGCGCAACTGCTAGAACAAATCCCACACCGCAGTTAAGAGTCACGAATAATTCTTCATCCGTCATTTGGGTACGTTTCTGAACTTCTTTGAATAACGGAGGCAGATCGTAAGGAATCAGTTCAGCTAAAGTATTTTCAGGTAAAATTCTTAAAATGTTTTCAAA
>JAYTJV010000038.1:0-46088 GCA_043730825.1 Pseudobdellovibrionaceae bacterium | reverse complement strand
CTGGAGCTGCTAAAGTTCCGCCGTTGCTGCCGCTGCTATTACCACATGCCGCCATGAATAAACATGCCGCTGTTGCCAAAACTAATTTACCAAATCTGCTTGTGTTCATAAATCTATACCCTCCAATGGGATGAAATGTTTGCAAGATCATAAAGCAACTTGAGTGCCACTTACATTTTTCGACTAACGTATTAATCTCTCGTGAAAAGATTTAGTAAGATGTAGCAAAACTCCCCGGGGTTGTTTGACATGAGGGTAAATAAGTCGCGACGACAAACACAAAATCCCCACTGATCTTTGTTGATCAGCAATTTCGTGTTGAATTAGATGTTAACAATCTTAATTCAAGGGATTGAGGTCATGGGAGATGCGCTCCCGTAGCGGCAAACAAGTGATTGTTTTTTACGCACAATTTAATTTTCACTTATATAAAAAACAGTTATTGGATCATTTTATTCATCTAATTTTGGTTTACATTGTGCGCCGAAAATTTTTGAATATTGTGATCACTATATAGATGAACTTAGGGACTAAAATCAGACCGCCAGGTTCGCATACTTGTGGCCTGTCAAACCACACTATCGCCTAGGTAGTACGCATCCCATTATATTTTATACGCTTCAACTCGATCTATTTTTTAAATTTAGGGCTCATCCCCGGACCAAGACCTAGTCGAAAAATAGCGCAAACAAACCGAAGAGAATGTCAGAGGTTTACATGCAAGAGAAAAAACCAGTTGACGTTTTTTGGGCCACTATTTTTCGTAAGAGAAAACCAGCAGAAGTTTCTCGAAATCATTTCTTAAAAACGATCCCCTTCTTTGAAGACTTAAGCCAGAAACAATTAAAAACTTTATCTGTTCACTTGCATGAAAGACGTTACGAAGAAGATGAATATCTTTTTGAAGTAAATCACCCAGCTGCTGCACTTTTCATCGTAGCTCGCGGCGAAGTGATTATTGAAAGTAGTTCTGTCCGCGAAGGTGCTACTGAACTCGCTTTAATAAAGTCCGGTGAATTTTTAGGAGAGCTTGCACTTTTAGACAACTCTCCACGATCAGCGTCAGCAAGAGCAACGAAGCCCACTCATGCCTATTCATTATTTCGTGGCGACTTAGTTCGTCTTGAAAAAGAGCACCCGGAAATTGCTAGCAAAATTTATCGCACGTTAGCGTGGGTAATAGGTGAAAGATTAAAAGCAACGAATCGCCAGGTTGGTATCATCAAGAGAGCGTCATAAGTGAAAGACTCGAGTCGACGCTTCAGAGGTCTCCTGATTTATTCGATCACCGGAATTATTGCAATTTTGGCAATCGTTTTTTTGATTTGGTCATTGCGGCCTATGATTATGCCTGTAACTATTGGGATTTTGCTAGCCTATTTATTCCGTCCGCTCAAGACAGCTTTTAAGTATCGCTGGATGCCGGAAACAGCAAGAGCAACGCTTATTTTTTCCTTTATAACGGGGTCTTTGTTGCTCAGTTTTAATTTCATTCGAGAAAATATACCGAATGAAAAAGAAAATATCGAGTTACGCGTTCGTCTCAAATACAAATTCAATGAAAAATTCGAAAAAATTATGGGACTTGACCCGGTTACGGGAAAAGGAAATTTTTTTTATGATTTAGTTGCTAAGGACATAAATCCTTTGCGTGTAAGCGTAAATAAGTCCCTTGCACTTTCGCCTGAACAAAGTGAAAGGTTTCTAGCTTTCAGAAAAGGTATCGAAGGCTTTGAACCAGTTGCAGATAATTATTATCAGTACTTTTTAGCAAACACGAATGAAAGTTCGCAGCCTTTAGAACAAGCTAGCACCGGGCCGGCTGATGTAACGAAGGCACTAAGCTCAACCAATCAAGAACAAAGCATGCTTCTTTATCTAATTGGAACACTTTCAGTGTGGCTTCTTATGCCAATTGTTTTTATATTCTTCCTTCTTGATGATGGAACAATAGATCAGTTTTTTGTTAAGTTGGTACCTAATCGGTATTTTGAATTGGCTTTAACTCTTCAAGAGGAAGTTGATGGGGCAATTGGTAAATATCTTCGAGGCATTTCGATGGAGTGCGCACTTGTTGCGATTTCCATGGTCGCCGGCCTTTATTTGGTTGGAATTTCCTTTAAAGTTTCTCTTATCATTGGAGTCTTAACAGGTTTAGCCACTGTTATTCCTTTTCTTGGAACTGCAGTTGGACTTATCGCAAGCATTGTTTACGTCTTAATCGCGGAAGACTTAAATCCACTTATACCATTTGTTACAATAGATAATGCTGCCATTGCCGTCATTTTGGTCAATGTCTTCGTTCACTTGTTAGATAACATGCTTTTTCAGCCTATCGTATTAGGCGGCGCAGTTAACTTACACCCACTGGTTATCATTATAGGTTTACTTGCTGGCTCTATGCTTTTTGGAGCTGCCGGAATCGTCTTAGCGATACCAGCAATCGTTATTTTAAAAGTGGTAAGCGAAAATACTTTTAAAGGGCTTAAGGACTATAGAATAATCTAAGCTAGCTAGAAACGAAATTTTGAATCCACTGAGCCAGGATTTGATCGTCTTTAGGATTATCAAAACTATTCATAGCAGTCTCATAGACTTCAGGGACAACTTTTTCTTTTCTAGAAATGAGTCTTTCCCTTGCAAACTTGACGCTAAATTCAGGGTGACCCTGCATTGTTAGAATATGCTTTCCGATTTGGTACATTTGAAATTCACAAAATTGATCTTGAGCTATCAGTTCAGCGTCTTTCGGCATTCTGATCACTTGATCTTGATGGCTAAATAGAAGTCTGACTGGGTTCAAAGCAGGCGTCATCCAGGGCTGTGGCTTTAGAATTTTAAAGCTCTTTACTCCAACCCCCCAGCCTTTAGAGCTTTTTGCGACTTCACCACCCAATGCAGCTGCAATTACTTGATGGCCAAAGCAAATGCCAATCAATTTTTTTTTGTTACTATGAAGCTCAACAATAAACTTCTTAAGTTGAGTAATCCAAGGATCATTGTCATAAGCTGCCTTTGCACTACCCGTAATAATCCAAACATCACATTCATTTATATCCGCCGGCCACTTCCCGAATGCAATTTCATAATTTTGAATTGGTTTATCGGGAAAAGCTTTTTTTGCAAAGCTCATGATCAAATGTCCATAGTCTTCCTGGAAGCTGCCGGGAGTTGGATCAAAGTGATAAGCGTTTAAAATTCCAATCATTAAAAAGCCTTTGCGAAAGCATTCTCAAAATCTTTTTCTGTTACTGGGATCATATTGTTGCCATGACAAGGATCTAAGATTGCTTTCTTAGTTAATTTTGCCAACTGGTCGCGTGAAACACCATGGTTGGATAAGCCAAGCTTTATTCCCAAACTTGAAAAAAAGCTGTTACAAGATTGTGCGAGATTTTCTTTTGCAAGACCGCGATCTGCAAACAGCTTTTGAACATTACCAATTCGTTTCTTTTGATCTGCATTTAATTCTGATTTTTCTAAAATTTCTACACAAGCTGGTAACGCTAAAGCATTTGCGAGACCATGATGAAGTCCACACTCTGAAGATAACGGATGCGCCATCGAATGAATCATCCCTAAACCTTTTTGGAAGGCCGTTGCACCCATGGTGGCAGCCATCAACATTTTCCCGCGAGCATCTAAATCATTCCCGTTTTTGTAAGCTTTAGGAAGGTTATCTAAAACTAGTTCAAGTCCCTGAAGTGCAATACCATCCGCCATTGGATGAAATCCCTTGGCAAAATACGCCTCAAGATTGTGAGTAAATGCATCTAAGCCGGTCGCAACCGTGATATGGGGTGGTAGACCTTTTGTTAATTCAGGATCAAGAACTGCAATTTTTGGCATCATCGTAGGATGAAATAAAATCGTCTTATCATTTGTTGCTTTAATAATGATAACACTTGAACGCCCAACTTCACTGCCAGTACCTGCTGTCGTTGCAATTGCGAAAAGTGGAGGAAGTGGTTTTGTAATAAGGGCGTCTCCGCCTTTGGTATCATCGTATTGCGCAAGGGGTTCTGGATGATCCACTAATATCATCATACCTTTTGCCGCATCCATCGGGCTTCCTCCACCCAAAGCAACGAACGCTTCACATTTTTCCTGCTTGTAAACTTTTGCACCTTTTAAAACATCTTCTTCAATAGGATTTGGATGAACATCGCAAAAACTAATAGTTTTTACTCCTGCGCTTTCGAAAAGATCTGCAATCTGCCTGACCATTCCCAACTTTTCTAAATTTGCATCAGAAACTAAAAGAATCTTTTTAATTCCTAAATTTGCAACGGACTTGGTTAGTTCTTTTAAACTGTCAGAACCATAATAAATTGTTGTCGGATAATTAAATCTTTGCATATTAGTTTTGTACCTCTTGGTTATATAATCTCAAAATATCGCTGTAGTTGCCAATCTGTAATTGCTTTTTCGTGTTCGCGAACTTCCCAACGTCTAGAAATGACAAAATGCTCTACGAATTCGGCTCCGAAAACTTCTCGTGCTGCGACAGATTTTGCAAGATTATCTGTTGATGAACTTAAATTGCTTGGCAGTTGGTATTCTTCAGCAAATTTATCCTGAATTTCATACGCATTCCCCGAAACTGGTGCCCCGAGTTTTAGTTTTTCTTGAATTCCTAAAAGCCCTGCACCTAAAACTGCTGCTGCTGCCAAATACGGGTTCGCATCCGCAGCTGCTACTCGAAATTCCACTCGTTGAGACTTTTCAGAGCCGGGAATAACCCTCAATGCAGTCGTGCGATTTTCAATTCCCCACGCTACAGCTGTAGGTGCCCAGAAACCTTTTACTAATCGTGTGTATGAATTAATCGTCGGCGAAATCATCGCTAAAAATGCTTTTGTATACTTTATTTGCCCAGCTAGGTAGCTTTGCATAATCGGGCTCATATTGTGCTTTTCATTTGCATCATGAAATAAGCTTTTACCGGTTTTTAAATCAAAAGCCGATTGATGGATATGACCACCCATTCCTGGCAATGTCGCATTCCATCTGGCCATAAATGTGGCCATGATGTTTCGCTTTTGTAGATACACTTTCGAAAAAGTTTTAAAGATATTCGCATTATCGCAGGTTGTAAGTGCATGATCATATTTGATTGCAGCTTCCCAAACTCCTGGCCCTGTTTCACAATGAAGGCCTTCAATCTCAACCTTCATTGCCGAAAAATAATCCATAATTCCTTGGAAGAGTTCACTTTGAGTCGAACTTCGAATCATAGAATAACCAAACATCCCAGGAGTTAAAGTCTTCAAATTTTGGTAGTTTTTTTCTCTTACTGATTTAGGTGTTTCATCGAAAACAAAGAATTCATATTCGAAAGCTAAATTAAACCCTAAGCCCATTGATTCTGCTTTGTTTAAAACTCGCTTCAAAACATTTCTTGGACAAATCGGATGGGGTCCCTTTGCATCACTCGTAACGAAGTCAGCTAAAAAAAGTGGAATCTTTTCGTCTGGGATCATGCGCTCGGAGTTAAGGTCTATTTTATAAAGCGCATCTGGGTAAGCCGTATGCCAACCTGTGAACTTTGCATTGTCATAAAGGACATCATTCATATCCCAACCAAAAACGCAGTCACAAAATCCACCAGTCCCATTTAGTATGCTTTCGAATTTATCCAGAGATAAATATTTTCCCCGCATCACGCCGTCAATATCGGTAACACCAAGCTTGATTTTATTGATCCCCAATTTTTTATACTCGGACAGTTTTGCTTTTATGACTTCGGAAGTAATTTTCAAAAGATTATCCTTTTTTAAAATGTAGCGCTTTCGCACGGGTAACTGATAAAAATCCCAAGAATGATAAAGCCGATCCACAGCCCGAGTCTTTAACGCCGGTCCATGGCAAAGCTGGATCTAAATAATCGCAGCGATTCATAAACACAGTTCCTGTATTTACGTTTTCTGCGAATGTTTTAGCTTTAGCGATATCTTTTGTAAAAATTGCTGAAGTTAGGCCGTACTTGCTGTCATTCACCATTTCTATTGCCTGCTCCAAAGAATCCACAGGCATGACCGGTAGAATTGGCGCAAAATTTTCTTCCTGCATTAGCTCCATGCTCTGCTTCACATCAACAATGAGCGCCGGTTCAAGAAAAAATCCGCCTTCTATTTTTCTAACATTTCCACCAGCTAATACTTTTGCACCTTGCTTCACAGCAGACTGAATTTGGGATTCTGCATAGCGAGTCGCTTTTTCAGAAACCAAAGGTCCCAAATTTGTTGCTTCGGCCATTGGATCACCTAGTTTATAATCAGCAATTAATTGCTTACTTTTTTCGATAAACTGTTCATAAACTTTTCTATGAACATATGCTCGTTCGATTCCGCAACAAGATTGGCCTGAATTAAACATGGCTCCATCAACTACAGTTGCGGCAGCTGCATCAATGTCAGCATCCTCTGCGATGTAGGCGGCATCTTTGCCGCCAAGCTCTAACTGAGGTTGCATGAACTTGACAGCAGTATGTTTTAAAATTTGCTGCCCGCCACTAACAGAACCAGTAAACACGACATGCTGAACATCTAATTCCTCTATGATTTTTCCAGTTACGCTGTGATCAATAATAACCTGATGAATTAAATTCTTTTGGCCAGCCATACTACCAAAAGCTTTCTCAAAATGCTTTCCAATAGCTGGAGTTTGGCTAGAGTGTTTAAGTAAAACCGTATTTCCAGCAAGTAAGGCTGGTACAACTGAATTAACTGTTACCAGCAACGGATAATTCCAGGCTGAAATGACAAAGATAACTCCCAACGGTTCGCGGACAATTGAACGTTCGAAATTTTCTTTAGGCGGTAACGTCTTCACCGCCATAGCATCATCAGCTATACCGCATAGGTACTGAGCTCTTTCCAAAAGTCCTTTTATTTCCCCAGGAGTTTGTGAAATCGGTCGCCCCATTTGCTCACTAATATCTTTCGCAATCTGTGCTTTGTTTTCAGTGAAGTATTCCAGAGCTTTTTGCACGGCTTGAATGCGGTCTCTAATTGGCAGCTTTTTCCAGGACTTTTGAGAGCTATTTAATTGCGATAACTTTTCTTGAACGCTAGTAAAGCTATCCATTGGATATTCACCGACCACATTCTGACTAAAAGGACTTTTTACTTTTAAAACTGAAGACATAAAAACCTCTTTAAGAGTGATATTAATTCGATTTCAAAATGCTACGTCATCTCTTATAAAAGGCAAGAAATAGTCCAGAATTTCAAATTTCGGACAGGTAAAACTTTAAGCCCAAAGAAAGGTAAAGTATTCTCCTGCAATGATAAGAGTTCTTTTGTTATTTCTTTTGGCTTCTCAAACTGCTTTAGCATGCCGCTCGGCCGCATTCGGTAGAGATCAAAACCGAACAGTCGCAAAGTCATTTGATTTTGAGGTTGCCGGCGGCGCTTTTTTCAAAAACTCTGCAGACCGTGTCAAAAGTGCGGTCGTGTTAAATCCAAACAATAAGCCTCTCAAATGGAAATCAAAACTTGAAAGCATCACTTTTTCCCAGATAGGTCCTGAGTTTCCCTTTGGTGGCATGAATGAAAAAGGATTAACGATCGAAGCACTGTGGTTAGCAGAAACAGAAACTTTGAAATTTGGAATTGAGCCATCAATTAATGAATCTCAGTATATTCAATATATCCTTGATCAAGCATCATCTGTCGAGGATGCTTTAGCATTAACAAGATTAATTCGGATCGAAAAAGCTTTTGCGCCAATTCATTATTTCATTTGTGATCGAAATAATCAGTGCGTCGTCATAGAGCTTACTAAAAATGGATTAAAAGTTGATTTGGCACCCGAAGCCGATTCACAAGTGATTGAGAATGTTATTTTTGCCTCGACACTGATTTCTCGGGATCATAATCCAATTCGAAAAAGTTTTATCGAGCACATCGAAAAAAATCCACCATCAGTCAGCAATTCTTTTACCTGGCTGCAAAAAGTTAAGACTACTGGTTGGTCTCGCTGGCAAATCGTTTATGATATCAAAAATCTTCAGGTATTTTTTAGGCAGGTAAATCCCGATGGAAATGTTTCTGAAATTCAATCTTTGAAGTTCGAAAAAGATAAAACAAGAACCGCGATTATGATGGCTGACGCTTCAGGAGTCCGAACTTGGACAAAAGCTCATTTCGAAAATAGCATAACCTCATTTTCGGCTGGTTTCCCGGATTTTAAAGTCTTTGTTCCAATAGTAAGAGAATATTTAAAATCTCAGTTCAAGAGTGTCGGCCTATAAGGCTTACGAGTCGTTCTAGTTATTTCACAACGACCGACGAACAGACAAAGCTACCAAGCGCCATCATATCGTATAGATATGGCTCAAACACTGATCCACTCATCGTAACGATGTAAGCTGAACCCTTGGCTTGAACAATAGTTGAAACTAACTGATCAAAAGTTCCTAAAGGTTATGCCGAATCACCCAATAACCATGCAGTCCTTGAAACAACTGCCATTTACGCTTATCTTTACGCCTAAAGGGGTTAGATGTGTCTATAGAAGAGTGGGAGCATTATTTTAAGCCCGAAGTCCGCAGTAGCGGACGTAAGTATTTTATGGCAGGAAACGTTTCGGTATCCCAACCTTCAGATACCGAAATTTTAGCTTATATTCGCGGGTCGTCTTCTTTTAAGGTCAGTTTCAAATCCCCGTCTATGCAAAGTAAGCTTATTACGGTTGATTGCAATTGTCCGCCCTCTAAAAGAGGGCAACTTTGTAAACACATTTGGGCAACACTTCTGTCTGTCGAAGATAAAAAACCTGATTTTTTAGATGGCAAAGAAGAGATTGAAAAGAAGGCTGATGATGAACCAGTTGCTGCGAATAGCTTGCAAAAATCTACGAAATCTTCGCCAAATCTACAGCAGAGACCGATGAGTGATACTCAAATCCAGTCCAAAGCCAATTTTAAAGCAAAGCAAGATGAATATCGCAAACAGCAGTATCAAAAACAGAAGCAACGTTTGAAAGATCAAAAGCAAGCTAAGAAGAAAACGGTTTCACAAGGACCTATTATTCCAGAAAATGTCCAGACTGCTCTAGATTTTTTTTCTGAAAATGGATTCCCCATGGATAATCAGCCTAAAGCCGAAGCAATTCAAACTGCAAAGAAGAAGCTTGCTCGAATTTTTCATCCTGATATCGGTGGATCTCATGCAGAAATTTTGGAATTGAATAAAAATTCTGAAGCTCTTTTGGAATATATAGAAGCTAAGAAAAGATCTTAGCTTCTATAAGATTTTAAATTACCTAGAAATTAAGCTTCTGCATGATCGATCGACTGACTTCTGCTCTTTCCACTTCGAGAAAGAAGTTTGGTCATAACTACTCGACAATACAAATTCAAAAAACGGGCGGAATTCATGCTGAACCCGTGCTACCCATGAGTTATTTTCTAGCATTGCTTGTCGGCGCATTTCATTCAGTTTAACTTTATTCTCGAACAGATTAACAGCCCCTTTTATTGCATTAAATGCCGACTCACGCGTTGCATCTTTATCTACTGAATTGCTATTTTGCTTATATACGATGTCGAAAAGTAATCCGGTATGATCTTGTTTCACAGAATTTAAAAGCCCTCCAACACGACTAACTATTGGAATTGTTCCATTTCGAAGTGCAAACATCTGGTTTAGTCCCATCGGTTCAAATCGAGCGCCGTTGACGAAAAAATCTGCATATCGTATCAAACGTTTTTCCATCGCTTCAGAAAAATCCATGTAACGTACTTTTGACGGATGCTTCTTTTCCAATTCTTTTAGTTTATTAACATAAACCTCATCACCGTTGCCGATTATGATCCATTGTGAGTTTACCCGTTCAGCAGCCATCCACACAGCATCAATCAGCCAATCTAATCCTTTCTGTTCAGCTAAGCGCGACGTCAAAACAGACAAAGGAATACTAGAATTGCTTTCAAAGCCTACACTTTTTTGTAAGCCTAACTTTCCCCTATCCTTACCGCTCATGTTATCAATAGAAAATATATCCTCTAAACCTTTGCGCTTAATAGAAGGATCCCATTCCTCATTGTTAATTCCATTCATTATTCCAGTAACTCGATTTTTCGCTCTTTTTTCAAAAGCAATTCCGTTTAGGCCAGCCCCGAACCGTGGAGTCGTTATTTCCTGTGCATACTGTGGCGATACTGTATAAATCATGTCGGAATGCTGCAAACCCGCTTTGATAAAACTCATCTGTCCCCAATATTCAAAACCTTGAACATTATAGTGCCGGTCTGTTAAGCCCAGAAAATCCGATAGCGATCTAGGGTAGACGCCCTGGTATTCAATGTTATGAATCGCAAATATTACTTTCGGGACCTTTTCGTTGCGATTTTTTGCATCTTTCAGATGCGTAGCGATTAGACCAGTCGTCCAATCGTTCAAAATAACAATATCGTAATTTGAACTCAAAATAAAATCCGCAGCCGCCTTCGCAAATGCTGCGAATGATTCACCACTGATTGATTCAGGCCCATAGAACTTTTTAGATTTTCCATATCGATTGTTGTTAAAGTAATTGTTTTCCTCTTTTGCCTCATGTCTTAAAAAAAACGTCGTGTAGGATTCTCCGCCGTCTCGATGCAACGTAAAATCGCTTGTTTTATGAGACTCACCATTGCGCCAGTCCAATTTAACACTAAATTTTCTATTTCCCTCTTGGCTCGTTTTTGTATTCATCTCCAAAAAATAAGGCATAAGCACATCAGTTTTTAAACCTTCGTGATTTAAACCCTCTGCAAGTCCGGTACTGGCGTGAGCAAGTCCACCCGTTTGAAAAATGTGACTTTGCTCTGGAGTTACCATCAGTACTTTCGGACTAGCCAAAGCTACCGAAAAGAAAAGCGTAACCATCATCATTGCGTTGATATTTTTTAGTATACGTCTCATATTTAAAATCCTCTTCTTTTCTAAAACTTTTATTGAGTAACTTTTAAAATTAATGTCGAAAATTCCGGCAAATTATTAATCATCGCTGTGTCTGGAAATAAATTCATTCTGCCACTACTTTTTGAATTTACTGAAGTTATGATCCCATTCCCACCGTAAAATTTCGCATCTGAATCAAAAATGATCTGCCACTTTCCCTTGTTAGGAACTGGAATTTTGTAAGACAGTATTGTCTTGTCTCCGAAGTTCAAAATAATGATCAAATTGTCTTTTGTGCTCTCACCAATTCTTGCAATGGTTAGGACCTGATTTTTATTGTCCACATTTAAAACCTTCATACTTCCTTCATCTAGTCGACCGAATGCAGGTTCTTTTTCATGCAAGACACCTAAGTCGTGTACGAACTTTTGGAATGTTCTATGAGGTTCAAATTGTTTTAAATGTTCTTGGACATCGAGGTTG
Source organism: Pseudobdellovibrionaceae bacterium (assembly GCA_043730825.1). Taxonomy (GTDB): domain Bacteria; phylum Bdellovibrionota; class Bdellovibrionia; order Bdellovibrionales; family Bdellovibrionaceae. Next base: position 34,713 of record JAYTJV010000038.1, on the reverse strand, counting down.
TGATTCCAACCGCGCACATCAGCAATTTCGTCTCCTTGAAATAGCATCGGAGCGCCACGCATTGCGTACATCCAAGTTGTAACAACTCGAGCAACATCAAACTTTTTTGAGGAGCCTGATGCTCCGCTAATTTGCTCTATGAATCTTCTTTTTCCATGCGCTGTTTCATCATGGGAATTAACATAGTAAATGAATTTCTCACTCCAGGCATCGGGCGCAACGAGTTCAAATAAGTTCCGATGTTCAGGGGCAGCACCTAAGAATTGCCTCATGTGGTGCATGGCTCCCATTCCCCACATGTAATCAAAGCCAAGACCACCGTCTTTTACTGGCTTAGTTACTCCAGGCCAGCCTGAAGACTCTTCTGCGATCGTAATAAAATTCGGGAATGATTTTTTAACTTCTGAATTTAAATTCTTTAAGAATTCCACGGCATCATGATTTTTATTTGTGCCGAACTCTTTCCAAATTAAATCCTTCTCACCTTGAGAGCGTGAGTAATCCCGATAAAGCATAGAGGTCACACCATCTACGCGAAACCCGTCTATCTTAAACTCTTCTGGCCAAAATTTTCCGCTCGAGATCAAAAAGTCTTTAACTTCGTTTCGCGCGTAATTGTATATGTAAGTGCCCCAATCACGGTGTTCACCCAAATGCGCAGCTTCTGGAAAATAAAGTTGAGTTCCATCCAATCCGCCTAAGCCTGTATCCCAATCTTTCGAGGCATGACCTACATTCTGATCAAAAAACACTGCAATTCCATGTTGATGCAAATAATCAACTAGGTACTTCAAATCGTCAGGAGTTCCATGTCGATAGTTAACTGCGAAAATCGCTCCTGGTTGGTAACCCCAAGATTCAACAACATTATGATGAGTGATGGGCATCATAGAGACTGCATTTTTCGAGCTCTCTTTCATAATTGGTACTAAATGGTGAGCTAGTTCTCTAAAATTGATATCTGGTTTTCCAGGAACTCTTGTTCGTGGATTAACTTCCATAATTCTTAGCTTTTTTGGCGGGACGAAACTCTTAGTTTTCCAAACATATGATTTTGGATCCCATGCAACTGAATGCCAAATTCCAGAATGTTCATTTCTTACGATAAATCGGGCTAATGGGTCATTGCGGTACTGAATTTTCCCATGGGAATCAACGATTCTAAATTTATAATTAAAATTATCAGCGGTATCTAGTTCCTTTACTTCAACTGTCCAAACTCCTTGCGCTTCGTTTTTAGTTAAAACATGTTTTCCATATTTCTCACCATGCTCAACGACCACTTCCACATTTTTTGCGTTCGGTGCCCATAAAGAAAAAGTTGTCCCATTTTGAGACTTATTAGCTCCTAAAAATTTGTAAACTCGCGTGTAGTCTTTCTTTAATTCTTTTGTTTTCTCGGACTTAGGCGCAATTTGGGATGCACATGTTAAGTTTGCGTACACCACTTCGCCAAAAAATGTAGCGCTAAACAGGCTTAATACGCTTAAGAAGGAATGAATTTGTTTATATCCGCTAATTTTCTTCATATAGAAAATATATGGAGCATATTAGATGCCGGAATCCGAACTGATGGAATCTTCAGTAATTTCAAACTCTTTTGAAGATATTAGCGTTCGTTAAACTAAGCTTAGCTTGGGTCCATTTTTTTAATCTAAAGCAAGGTGAACGAACTTAAGATAACGCTGTTCGTGGCTCGCATGAGGGAATGGATGATCTGGCCCTTGTCCCGAAACTCGTAAGATTTGCCCTTTACGACGAGCATTGGAAAGACACTCATCAATAATCGCAAAAAAGTCATCAAACGAAATGTGGCTCGAGCATGAGCTTAATGAGAGCTCGCCACCAGCGCGAACCCGCTTTGCAGCAGCTGCAAATAGATCAATATACTTTGTTACAGCGGCCTGTTTTTGATCCTCTGAATGGCTCATAGAAGGCGGATCCACAATAATGTGGTCCCAAGGCTCGGGCGCACCATTAAGATACTCGAAAACGTCAACACATAGACTGGTATGATTGGTAGGATCCAAACCATTTAGTGCCCAATTTTGTTCCGCTAAATCAATTGCGCCCTTAGAGACATCAAGGCTTGCAACTTTTCTTGCTCCGCCAAGGCCCGCGTATACTGAAAAGCCGCCAGAATAGCTGAAAAGATTTAGAACGCTTTTTCCAGCACTCATGTTCTTGACGTGATTTCTATTTTCTCTTTGGTCTAAAAAGAACCCAGTTTTTTGGCCTTTTTCTAAATTCACTTTAAAGATCACACCATTTTCTTTAATCAAAACTTCATTGTCGTAAGGAATACCATCAAGAATTTGCGTTGTACGATCAGGACTTCTACGAGTTTTTTCGATTACAGTTTTGCATGTTGTATTAGCAAGAAGCCATTTCGCGATAAATGCTTTATCCCAAAACTCCGCAGGTCCCTGTCCATCAAATTGTAGTACCGCGATCGAACTATAAACATCACAAATCAAACCCGGTAACAAATCCCCTTCACCATTAAATAATCGGTAAGCATCAGTATGGACAGATCGAACGCCCGCTCTTAAATTCCATGCTCGGGCAAATCGCTTTTCAAAAAATACTGGCGAAGGTGGAGCTTTATCAGTCGACAAAATACGAACTGACAATGGGCTATGAGGGTCATACATCCCCCAAGCTAACTCACCTTTATTATCTAACACTTGAGCCATCTGTGCAGTCTCAACTTTTTCGGGCGGAATGATTGCGTCCTTATAAATCCACGGATGACCGCGCATAATAGAACGTCTTAAATTTCGAGTAATTTTAACTTTGAGTCGTGCCGTCTTTAACATAGTCCCCACTTTGAACCTGTCTGGCCAGTTCATCAAAAGCTTTCTCTACTTTTGCAATTTTCTCATGGAGACCTCGCCTGCTTGTTTTTACCAACCGTCCAAAGCTTTAACAATGTTACTCATAATGGGTGTTGCTTCTATTTCATTCCTTGGCGAGTTCATAGGGATCAATAGACAGCGTTTAAAAGTAATCGCCTTTTTAAACGACAAGATGCTTGGAACTGAGCATCCGACCGAATTACTTTCGCATTATAAGTATCAAGTAAAACAACTTACAAAATTAGAAATCAAAAAATTAAATAGCGAAGTCCTACAAAATTTATATGGTTATGTACCAGAACCTACCTATTCCTACTTACACTTGCGCGAGTACCGAAAATTATGTACCTGAAGAAGCTAGCAACTGTTTCAGAATCTACCAGCTTTTGTTTAAATGTTTTCTGCCTAACGGCGCGGATAACTTTTCCTGCTATTAGCCAGAAGCCTTATGGCGCAACGGCTTCATCAAATTTAGTTTAAAAAAGTCTTTCACCAATTTGGTGAAGCGGATTTTGCGCAAAGTTACCATACTTTTCAGATCACAAATTTTGTCGTATAAAAGTCAAATCAAGGAGAGTTCACCATGATTAGACAAGAACGCAGACGACTTGAAAGAAAACTTCGCGAGTACACAGTTCTTCCAACAGATGAAAAGCTCACAGCCTCAACCGGGATCGGAGTCTTAGTTGAAATTTTCTATAAAAGTCCGCTGTTTAAAGAACTAGAAAAACATTTACCAAAAAGAGTGTCACATCTTTCTTACGGAAGTTCAAAATTAGCTTTAACTGTTTTAAGTGGGCATCTTTTGGGATCAGAAAGTGTTGAAGACTTAACGGAGCTTCAAGATGATGAATTTTTAATCGGGCTTTTCGGAGGTGAAGTGCCAGCGCCCCGAACAATTCTAGAGTACTTAAACGATTTTGATGCAGATATGATTTCAGGGTTAAATGTATTTTTAAATCAGATGGGAAAAGTTCTACACGCTATTTTAAGAGAAGAACACCCAGGACAGATTTTAGAAAATAGGATCTTAGATATCGATTCGATGTACCATATTCATTACGGCGAACTCATTGAAGGAGTCTGGTGGAATTATAAAAAAGAGTGGTCTTTGGAATCCCAGAGTGCGTTTAGTTCTTTAGGATTTTGTCATCACGTGTGGTTAAGGCCTGGCAACACGAAGTCAGGAACGGATGCTGATATCATGATCAAGAATATGTTTGACGATGGCAACCATCAGATCGAGCGAAAAAGACGTGGTGTTGATTTTACGAGAATGGATTCGGCATTTTGCAATCAGTTTGTGATTAAGTCTTGCTTGAACGAAGGCTTGTTTTTCACGATCACAGCTAATAAAGCGACGACATCTTGGCATCAGGAGATGGAAAAACAAGGAGTTGCGTGGGAGCCTTGGGTCTATTCTGAAAAAGAACTTCTAAGAGCACAAAAAACTGGGGTCTTGCTGCCGAAAGTCGAGCTAGGCCGCATCTGGTGGCGACCCTCTTGGAGTGATGAGAAATTATTATTTCCCATCATCATCAAAAGAACCTGGAAGAGTTTTTGTAAAATTAAAGACAAGAAGAAATCAGAACAAGGGGCTTTCTTTTTTGCAGACTCGGTAGAACAGGAAGGTGGCTGGGATTTTTATGCGGTTGTGACGAATCACGATTTACAAAAAGAATCTTACCAAGAAATCATGCAGCACCATCAAAAAAGAGCATCGAGCGAGAATATGAATAAGGAAGCCAAGTACGGCTATCGCTTAAATAACTTACCGTGTAGAGCTCTTGTTGCAAACCAGGCGTGGTTTTGTTTCGCGATGGTGGCACACAACCTACTTCGTTTCGTAAGTTTGATGGATGATCCAGAAAATCCGCATATGGCGAAAAAAACTCGCCGCAAGTTTATTAATTTTCCAGCCAAAGTTCAAGTGAGAGCTAGAAAGCTTTGGTTGAAGGTTCCTTTAACTTTTTACAAAGGGGTGATCAAGATCATAGCGGGTTGGCAGTTCCCAGAAAAAGTGTCTGCTCAAATGTTTTCAAGTGCTTGAAGGCACTGAACAACGAAGTTGATCTCTGACAACCGCATAAGATCGGTGACGTGATTTGATCGTCACAAAGATTTGTGTGGGAGGAAAAGAGATTTGAACCTAACTCGATCGTTTTACCAAACTAAGAACTCCACGACCGGAGTTTGATGAAACTCCATTACCAAAATTTATCCAAGAGCCCAGACTGTGAGCTCGCTCTGGTTTTACCACTCACAAGAAACTACCGTGAACCGTCCTTTTTAGGCATGACGGGGCCTGCTGATTTTCAAAAACGAAAATCCTGCATATAAAAAATTGAAAAATCTGAAAATCGAAATTTCATGAATTAACGCAGCTTATCCGCGCCGTTGGGCCTAAAGTTATCCTTTTTTTCATAAAAATCCTTCCGTTGGATTAGTTTTATTTCCTTAACCATTAAGAAAATGAATATCAAGGTTTGGCGATTAATGAAGACCCGTCAAATTATTATTTATAAACTTAAAATCTATTTACAGCCAAATCTGATAAGTATCTAGAGACACTTACAAAATTAGAATATACTTAGTTGCGTTAATTGCTTATTTCGTTGTCTGCCTATGTGGGTTTTCGCGAAGTAAATAAAAAGAAAAAAATATAGATCCGGATTCCTTGAAGCCTTGGCAGCGGTATCAGGTTGTTAAGGCTTCATGGCCTGCGATTGTTGATAAATCTATATTTGATGAAGTACAGATTATTTTTGAGGAGAATCTCAAAATGGAAAGACGACGATTATCAAATTCGGAAGCGCGGATATTTCTTTTATCAGGCGTATTAGTTTGTGGAAAATGCAGTCATCCAATGAGTGGCCAGTCCGCGCATGGAAAACATTTTTTATTACTGATGAAGCGAACATGGAGCGAAGTCTTGTGCCGTATCAAGATTCAATGGGTGGAAAATTTTTAAAGTTAGAGAGAAAAAAACAGTCAGAACCCCTATTAACGGGTTCTGACTCTTCAGTGAGTCTGTCGTCCCAATATTTGCGTAATAGTGGGAGTGGATGGGGATGCAGGACTCGAACCTGCGAATGACAGAATCAAAATCTGTTGTCTTACCAACTTGACGAATCCCCAGTCATATTTACGACACGTGTAGGTTTAGGAAAAATGCTGACGATAGGCAAGGGAAAACTGCCTCATCTCGCCCTCAAACCGTGTAAAGTTATTTTAACAAAATTTCGGATTTGCACACTTCGCCTGCTAAGTATGCAGATTTAGGAAAATGTGCACCGTACTTTAAAAAAGTAGGTTCGCAGATTTGAAGAAGAATGCCGCAGCGTCACTGGTAATGTACCTGTCACATTAAAAAAGTGGCGGTCCTTTGGGGGGACCGCCTGGTTGTGTAAGCTCCATCAGTTTGCACTTTTATTTGAAGAGTTTTTTTAATAGCGACCGATTATGAGGAATAACCGATTGCCTCGCAGGAACTCTTGTCACGCGAGCCTTTCGAAGACTTAATCCTCACCCTGAGGTGGGGGCTTCTGTCTTTTCAGGTTCACGAGTGTTTCACCCATGGATTTAAGCTCGTTTTCGTAGGCCTCGAACACAAGATCCTCGATTTCGGCTCGAGTCTCCTGGTTCAGGGGATGGGCAATATCTCTAAACTGACCATCCTTACGTTTTTTACTCGGCATCGCTACGAAAAGTCCACTTGTTCCTTGAATGATCTTGAGATCGCGCACCACAAAACTGTTCTCGATGGTGATCGAAACATAGGCCTTGAGCCTGTCCTCATTGACGGGAAAAACCTTAACTTCAGTAATTTTCATGTTGTCATAACCTTTGTTGCAAAATCTGGAGGGACCCCTTCAGCCGGTAGCCCCTCATGACTTATCGGAAGCCCACCTTTAGTCTTGAGGGTTTTTCTCAAGTTGAGACGTTTAATTGCTCAATTAGTGCGCAATGCAGCAAACAGATGGTCTAGGTCTAGGGTCGAGGGTCGAGGTCTAGTGTCGAAAAAAAGGGTCACGGGCAGTCGGGTTTATGCTGTTTGTCAGAAGTTTTGGGGTTGGGCTGGAGCTGTAAGGCTCAGTAGTACAAAAGTTCAATTCCGTAAAGTAGCGTCGTTCCTCTGAAATAGAAGTGTTTGTTCACGACGAAGAATCCCGCCGAGAAAGAACCAGTGGGGCCCTCATAGAAGTCCTTCGCGAGCGAGGTTCCTGCAGCTGTACCGTCCGATTTCCAAAGCTCAGAGCCCACTACGCCATTGTTAGATGTAAAATAAAGCATTGTATCGATGGCAAATAGATTTCCTGTCGCAGAGCCTGCAGCTCCTGGATTAATATCTTTTAACAAAACGGTACCTACTGTTGTGCCGTCGGTTTTCCAAAGTTCACCTCCACTAACCCCATCACTTGCAGAGAAATAAACATCAGTTCCAATCGCAGTGAAACTTCCCGGCGATGAGCTAGAACTTGTATGAATATTTTTAAGCAAGTTTGTTCCCGCAGTTGTTCCATCACTCTTCCAGGGTTCGATACCATTTGTCCCATCATTTGCGGACAAATAAAGATTTGTTCCAACTGCTGTTAAGCTTGCAGCACTTGAACCGGCTGCACCAGGATTAATATCTTTCACTAAAACAGTTCCAGCCGATGTTCCATTACTTTTCCAAAGTTCATTGCCAGCTACGCCGTCATTTGCTTGAAAATAAACTTCTGTACCAAGAACTGTTATCGGAACTGTATTCACTATTGCCGAGGCCGCTCCAACGTTTATGTCTTTGACTAGAACAGTTCCAGCTGTTGTGCCGTTACTAATCCAAAGTTCATTTCCAGTTGTGCCGTCATTTGCATAAAAATAAATATTTGTGCCGGAAGCTACAAGATTAGCAAAGTAAAACGTCGGCAAACTTCCGGTTACCCCTGGGCTGATATCTTTAACAAAAACAGTTCCAGCTGTTGTGCCATCACTTTTCCAAAGTTCGGTACCATTAGCGGCGTCAGTGCCTCGAAAATAAATGGTTGAACCCACGACAGTCATGTTAACTGGATTAATTAGCCCTGTTCCTGCGCCGATATTAATATCTTTGACCATCACGGTACCAGCAGTTGTGCCGTCACTTTTCCAAAGTTCGGTTCCATTGACTCCATTATCAGCTGCAAAATAAACATTTGGACCCATCGTCACAAGTGAACTAATTGAAGATGCAACAGGACCCGGAAGAATATCTTTTACAAAAACTGTACCAGCCGGAGTTCCATCACTTTTCCAAAGCTCGCCACCATTTGCATCATCGCTCGCTTGGAAAAAAACAGTTGTACCGACAGCAGCAAAATTTGTCGGATTGCTAGGCGCAGTTGCAGTATTAATATTTTTAACTAAAACGGTACCGGCAAAAGAGCCATCGCTTTTCCAAAGCTCTTCCAATTCTGGAGCCCCACCATTTGCGCGGAAATAAATATCTGATCCCATAACGGCAAATGCTGCCGGGCTTGAATTCCCTGCGCCCGGATTAATATTCCTAACCAAGACTGTACCCACAGTTGTCCCGTCAGTTTTCCACAGCTCACTTCCATTTGTAGGATCAAAAGCAGCGAAATAAACACTTGTTCCCAAAACTTTTAAATTAATCGGACTGGAGTCAGCTGCTCCGGGATTAATATCTTTTAGCAAAACTGTTCCGCCAGTTGTTCCGTCGCTTTTCCACATTTCATAACCGTTGGTTGTGTCATTCGCGCGAAAATATAAAGTTGTAGCAGTCGCAACGACATAATCTGGATAGGCATGCGCCCCACCAACATTGATATCCTTCAATAAAACAGTTCCTGCTGTTGTGCCGTCTGTTTTCCAAAGCTCGGTACCATTAGCATCAAATGCAACAAAGTACAGATTCGTACCTAATTGAGTAAAACCACCTGAAAAATAAGAACCTCCTAGCCCGACATTGATGTCTTTAACTAAAACTGTTCCAGCAGAAGTCCCATCACTTTTCCAAAGTTCGGGACCATTTGTAGCATTATCCGCAAAGAAATAAACGTTTGTACCAAAAGCAAAAAACTTTTGAGGGTTAGAAGTGCCCGCACCAACATTAATATCTTTGACTAAAACGGTCCCGACTGTGGTTCCATCACTTTTCCAAAGTTCAGCACTCGTGGTTCCGTCATTTGCGCTAAAATAAATAACTGAGCCTAGTGCCGTAAACTCCAGAGAGTTTGATCCTAATGAGCCCGGATTAATATCTTTTACCAAAACTGTTCCAGCAGTCGTGCCATCTGACTTCCAAAGTTCATCACCATTAATACCATCTGCTGCTTGAAAATAAAGAGTCGTGCCAACAACCTTTAAATAGCCAGGTGAAGAGGAGGGAGCTCCCGGGTTAATATCTTTTACCATGACCGTGCCAACAGCTGTGCCATCGCTTTTCCAAAGTTCCCTTCCATTAATTCCGTCATCAGCAGTAAAATAAAGAACAGTTCCTGAAGCTACGAGCTCACCTGGAACCGAAGTATCTGATCCGAGCCTAACATCCTTTACTAAAACAGTGCCGGCTTGAGTCCCATCAGTTTTCCAAATTTCTGTGCCAGTTGAGCCATCGGTAGCAACAAAAAAAAGATTTGGTCCCACAAGAACCGGAAAGTTGATCGCGCTACCATCGGTCGTTGTATTGATGTCTTTTAAAACGCGGCCAAAATAGCGATTGCCCCAAAACGAAGTGGCCAGACTCATCTGGCCTAGGCTTGAGAGAAAAGTAAATATTAAAACTGGCCGCAAGAAATTCATAATTAATATCCTGGAGTCCAAGCTACGTAAACATCTGTGCCTGAAACCACAAGGTTAAAAACAGTATGTTTTGCATTTGTCGTAAGACCATTATCCGGTGGCATTTTAACAGTTAAAGGACCTGTACCACTTTCAGAAAAGCCCGTGAAAGCGCAAACTGCGGGTGTCGTTCCTTTAACAATAAACGTATAAGAACCACCATCTTTTAAATTCCAAAGATTAAAACTTCCACAATTCAAAGCTGTGTGTTGAATATTTCCCTCGTCAAAATTAATAGTTGCAGTTGCATTCGAAGTCGAAGCTTTACTGACGATGGATCCATTCACGTCAAGTTTTGCCCGAGGGATTGCCGATCCGATCATAACATTTCCCTTCGCGGTAATTCTGAGCTTTTCCGTATCAGCGGAAGTACCTAAATTAGCCGTTGAGAAAGTGAGGTAAGTACCGCCGTTAACAGACGCACTAAAATTTTCTTCAGCGATCGCTCTTATTTGGGCACCTCGGGAAAAGCCATTAAACACATCATGTGCACCATAAAATTCTATTATCCCTAATTGGTCACCAGCAGTAAGAGTTCCCGCAGCGCCTTCAGCGCCGCGACTGTTATATAAGCTCATCTTTGGAGTTCCGCCAAAAGTTCCCATATAATTGCTTACATTTAATCCAGGAAAACGGCTTGCAGTTGAACTCGTATTTCTGATTTCTAAAATATTTGTCGTGTCAGCTCTAACTATTTGCAGAGGCCAACCAGGATTATTTGTTCCGATACCCACATTTCCGTTGTTAAGAATCGTCATCTTTGTCGTACCACCGGTTTCAATTTCTAAATTGTGCGCAGAATTTGTTCCTAATGTAGCCGTCGCTGTAAAAGTATTTCCACCATCTACAAAGCCACCAGCTGAAGCAATATTAATATTCTGACAAGTCCATAATCCAGAGACTGTATTGTAATAAGGAGTTTGAATAGTCGTACAAGATGCTGCCGGTAAAACATCAGCGTTATAATCAGCAAGCAAAACACCTTCAACCCATGAAGTCGAAGTTGCGTTTGTTGATAAAAATTTTCCAGCATGAGTTGCTTGAGCGGGGAGTAGGGCGTTGAGTGCAGCGTTAGCTGCGATCTGACCTGTACCGCCATTTGCAATCGGTAATGTACCTGTCACATCAGTACCGAGTGCAACTGAAGCTGAAGATGCATAGGTTCCTGCTCCGGTACGTTTAACAAAACCATTTGCAGCTAAGCCAGATAAACCAGCTAATTCAGCATTCACACCAATATCAAGTTCGTTATTTGCAACATCATCAGTCACTGTAATTGCAGTTGAGCCAGCATTTATTTTTTTAAGTTCAATGTTAGCGCCAGTTAATTGTTTGAAAACACCAACGCCAGCAGTTCCGATATTAGTAACGGAAGTCGATTCACTTCCACCTAACGTAGCCCAAGAGGCTAAACCAGTTGCATCACTTTGCAAAACTTTTCCAGCACCTGGAACACCACCTGTAATTTTGATTTGGCCTGCGACTTCTAACTTCGCTGCAACATCTGGATTAGCTGTGCCGATCCCAACATTTCCGCGCAGTGTCGCAAGTACCACTCTTCCGTCGGCACCAGTTCCAGTTTTTGTCCCGCCGTTTAGAACGATATCGCCGCCATTCACATTACCGATAGCACCCGCATTACCCGCAGAGAGATTTAAATTTCCACCTAAGCCACCAGCTCCCGTGCCATTGCCTGCGCCACCGTTACCAGCTGTGATGTTGACTAATGCTCCAGCAGCACCAACAAAACTCGAAGTTGACGAACCGCCAGCTCCCGCAGCAATCGTAATATTTCCTGCCGGAAGTCCGTTGCCAAAACTAGCATTGCCGCCAACTCCGGAACTCATTGCGATTGCACCGCCGTTACCACCAGTAAATCCATTTGCTCCAGTTATAGAAACACCACCGCCTGAAGACCCAGCGGTCGCGTTTGCCGTACCACCTTGCACATAAGCCATGCCACCAGTTGAGGTACCCGCTGCTCCGGCATTACCACCTTTTAAATAAATAGCGCCAGCGACTGCGCTTGAGCCATCACTACCTTGCAAAGTTACAACAGAAGTTCCGCCGCCAGCAGCGCCAGAGCCACCTTTTATTGTGATATCTCCAGCCTTGTAAAGTGGAAGTGCCGCACCTGAAGTGATATTGATATTCTGTCCCACCGTTGTACCGATAGCAGCATTTGAATTAATATTAAGTGCACCTGAAGCAGAAACGTTAATGACATCGATCCCTCTTGCTTGAACGCGCAAAGGGCTTGCAGTTGATGCAGCAATTGTTCCGATATCAACTAAATATTGTGCTCCTGCGCCATTTATTGAGGCTGTGTTCTCGGTGATTTTAAGTGCAGATTGGGCAGCAGTTGTTAGAGACCAATTCCAGCTTTGCGCAAAATCGCCATTGTTAATTGAATTAGCAGCCGTTGCTGCCGTGATTGACGAAAGCGTTGGCGCCGCTGCACCGAAATTAATATTCTGACAAGCCCACAACCCCGTACCCGTATTGTAATAAGGAGTCTGCACAGTGGTACAAAGAGCTGCTGGTGCAACGTCGGCGATGTAATCAGCAAGCAAAACACCCTCAACCCAAGAAGTTGTAGTTGCGTTTGTGTACAAAAATTTTCCCGCATGAGTTGCTTGAGCGGGGAGAAGAGCGTTAAGCGCAGCATTAGCTGTAATCTGACCTGTACCGCCATTCGCAATCGGTAATGTACCTGTCACATCAGTTGTTAAATCAAGCGCAGCCGAAGATGCATAAGCTCCAGCGCCAGTTCTTTTCACAAAACCATTAGTTGCTAAGCCAGAAAGTCCTGCAAGTTCAGCATTCACACCGATATCAATTTCATTTGCTGCAACATCATTTGTAATACTGATCGCAGAAGTTGCTGCGTTGATATTTTTCAATTCAATCGTGCTTCCAGTCATTTGTTTATAAACGCCAACACCCGCAGTACCCACATTTGATACAGCGGTCGATTCCGAACCACCTAATGTAGCCCAAGAAGCTAAACCTGTGGCGTCAGATTGAAGGACTTTTCCAGCACCTGGAACACCACCGGTGATTTTGATTTGGCCTGCGACTTCTAATTTTGCTCCAGGGGTGGGCGTACCGATTCCGACGTTGCCGCTCACAATTAGTCCATTAGCAGGCGCTACGTTTGTAGCAGCATATGAACCAAAGGCAACTGAGCCATTAACATCGAATAAGCTTAATGGTGCAGCGGTGTTAATGCCGACACTTCCATTGCTTCCAATGTACATTCTAACCTTACTGTTATCGTCAGCCTCAGTTGCGGTCATATTCGTATGAAAAAATATTCCATTTGGCGATTGTAAGCGAAAATTAAATCCATTACTTGATGGGCCCAGAGCTTCCCAAGGGTATGCATAATCAACAGCTGCAGAAGTCGTGTTAGTCATGAGATTTCCGATTCGAGCACTACCGTTGACATCTAAATTCGCCGCAGGACTTGCCGTTCCTATCCCGACGTTACCCGTCGCAGCCACCTGTAAGCCGGTATATCCGATGGTGTAAGCTTGGGATAAAACAGATTGAGATGCCGATACCGTCATTGATGTAGCACTACTTACCGCTGTAATTGTTCCAGCCGAAACTCCATTAGCAAAAACAAACTGCGATCCCACCATTGCCGCTGTCCATAAAGTACCCACACCTGTGACAGTTGTAAGGGACTGCGAAGCTGTGCCGGTGATGTACTGAGCGGGAGTAACTGATAATGGGCTACTTGGAGATGTCGTCCCGATTCCCACATTTCCATTATTAAGCACGGTCATTTTTGTTGTGCCGCCAGTTTCAAAGTTCAGGGCTTGCGCATCGTTTGTGCCTAAAGTCGCAGGGGCTGCAAAAGAATTTCCATCCTGTACAAAACCTGTGGCTGTTGTGACAAAGCCAGAGATCGCAAGGCATTCCCAAGCATCTGAAACTGTATTCCACGAAGGTTTTTGGTTCGCAGCACAAGTTGCAACCGGCAGTAAATCTGCCGAGTAAGCAGCTTGCTGAACGGCATTTACAATTCGATTGTCATTTCCTGCTGCTAACGTATTAGCGAGTTGCCCGACAACAGCTGTGATAAGAGGTGTAGTCGTGCCCGTCCCAACCGTGATATAGGGATTAGCAGAAGAAACACTTGTCACAGAACCCGTTGACGGAATGATCCAAGAAAGATTCCCAGTTCCATCAGTTGATAAAACGTAGCCTGCTGTACCAGCAGTTGCAGGAAGAGTAAGTGAGTAATTGACAGGCGTCACATCAACCGGAGCTCTAACAGTGATGGTATTGGTGTCGTTATCGCTTAAAAGTAAATTTCTTGTTGAAACGTTTGTTGAAGCAAGACTTGTCGCATTTGTAATATTGAAAGTTCCCATATCAATGGAACCTGTCATCACTCCGCCAGTTAATGGTAATTTGGAAGCATCATTTATCGTTGCACTGGTAACAGCCGTCAGTCTTCCTTTAGCGTCGTAAGTAATCACAGGTGTTACAGAAGTACTTCCGATCGGACCCCCCGCGATAATTACGTTTGGAAGAGATAAAACTCCAGCCGCAACATTGAGGCCTGAAGTTGCAAGGCTTGTATCAATTTGCACAATACCTTTTGCCGCATAAGAAGAGTCAACAGGCGCGCCGCCCGTAGCATCAGCAGCTGGAACCCAGTTTGTGCCATCAAATTTTAAAACCTGATTTAAAGTCGGTGCAGTTGCCACCACATTCGTCCCCCGAATTCGGTTTACGACCGTCGCTCCAGACGTACCGGTCACATCCCCTAAAAAAGCTGTTGAGGGTGTTAAGTACTGAGCATTGGTTCCTGCGATAAGATCCAACAATGTGTTCACATTTCCAGCAGTGAGCGGAGTGTAGACAGAATTCGAAGCGACTTTTAGAAACTCAGCCGATGCAAATCCTTCTAACTGAACTGAATTTAAAGCTAATGGAACAAAATTAATTTTAGTTGCTGGCATTTGCTCCCAAGCGTCGGTTGGGGCTTCTCTGAAAAAAACCTGTAGGTTTCTCCCATCAACAGAGGTCGACGGTGTATAGCTTGTTCCCGAATTACAGTTGGTAAGCCCCGTAAATGCCGTGCGGTTCGAAAAAACTCTTTCTAGCGTGAAGGGAAGAGTATTTGCAAGGAGAGTCGGTTCGGCGCTATCCGCAATGGTGATTGTAAAAACCCCGGCAGTTGAACTTAAGTCTTTTGTTTGTTGTTCTTCCCAAAGAAGACAGTTTTCAACACCTGGAGTTCGAACCTGAATCCGAAACTGAGTTGTCATCGAGTTGACAGGGGTCATGCCGTTAGGTCTTAAAATGCGTCCGTGGTAAGTAATTCCCGAAGCAGCATGTAGTTCAGAATTAAAGAAGAAAACTAAAATTGTTACTAATCGTCCTAAATGCAAAATGCATCGCCTGGTGGAACAAATTACTTTCCCGCTACATGAGTTTGTGTTCACCATACCTTATCGGCAACATTGGTCTAGTAGTTGAGAATTTTGACGATAACTTGAAGTTGCTTCGTAGAAATGTCTCAGGTTGAACCGTGAGTATTCAATACGCCCGATAAGACACAATTCCGTCTCAATAAGAAACGGCAAGTCAGCTTTATTTTAGAAATAGACTGCTTGCCACCAATGAGATCGAAACGCTTTTGCCTTTGCTACAGCTACTTACTAAAAGTGACGACGATAATTTGATTGCCGCGCGCAACTCTGATGCTGTTTTCATTTTTCTTAAGCAATTTAACAACATCATTTGCAGTCGTAACTTCTTTTTTATTCACTTCTAAAATAATGTCGCCAACTTGTAAGCCCGCCATTGAAGCAAGTGATGATCGATCAACACTTATGATGATAGGCCTTTTGATGTCGCCTTCAAACTGAAGTTCTTTGCGTAATTGATCTGTTAAATCAGTCACGGCAAAGCCCATTTCGTGAGGAGCTTTCTGACCCTTGATTTCGCCAGTGGGCGTTGAAGAATTAAATCCTGCTAATTTTTGATCCGTAGGTCTTTCAGCGATTGTAACTTTCAAAGTTCTAGTTTTTCGATTTGGAGAAAGTACTTTCATAGTCGAAACACTGCCCGGAGCTTGTGTTGAAACTTGGTCCATTAAATCAATAGAGCTTTTTATTTTTCGCCCATTAAATTCTATAATCGTGTCATACATTTTGACTCCGGCTTTGTCCCCTGGACCACGAAGCACAACTTTAATCACAACCGCGCCTAAGTTTTTTTCATCTAATCCTAAATCTTCAGCACTTGCAGAATTGTGATCACCTAAAGCTACGCCTAAATAACCTTTTCTGATCGAACCACGTTGTTCAAGGTCAGGAAGAATTTTTTTGATCTCATCAATTGGAATTGCAAAACCAATTCCTTGTCCGCGGGGGTCAATCGCAGAGTTCACTCCGACAACATATCCTAAAGTATTGACTAGCGGACCGCCCGAATTTCCAGGATTGATGCTGGCATCTGTTTGAATCAAAGGAATACGGTTAATTTCCGAGATCTCGCGGTTGATTGAAGAAACAATTCCTTTCGACATTGAGTGAGAATGTCCAAAAGGATTTCCAAACGCTGCAACCCATTCGCCAGTCTTAAGATCTTTCGAATTTCCTAAAGCAGCCACAGGAAGTTTTACATCAGCTTTTATTTTAACAAGAGCAATATCAGTTCCAATAACTTTTGCTTCATAAACTTTATCTGAATCAGAAAGTGTGACTTGGACAATGTCAGCACCCTCGATGACGTGATTATTTGTTATAATCAAACCATCTTCACGAATAATAAATCCAGTTCCTAAACCAATTTGCTGCGGCTTATTTGGATTTGGTCCTTGCGGCATTTGGAATCCATAATAGCGCTCGAGCATATCAAGCATCGGATCGCGCATCCCTGGCCTAGCACCTTTTCGTGCAACAAGGGATGTTGAGATATTAACAATCGCTGGATTGATAATTCGACTCAATTCCACAAAAAGATTGGCAGGCAAAGGATCAGATAATTTCATCGGTGGCGGAGTTTTCTGCGGAACTTGAGCGAAGCTCACTTCAGCAATAGTCAAAATTGAGATAATAAGAGCAAGAAACTGTTTCATCAGGACTCCCTTTAAGTATTCAAATTATGAGTCGTTTATTTGCGTTGGCAAGCTAAGTGACTTAAGTCATTTAAAAATTTAATTAAGCTGAACAAATTTCAGCTGTAAATCATTTAGTAAATGACCCAATAATTCTGTCTCTTCTTTAGACAGATTATTTTTTGTTTTTTCCTGAAGAACTAATAAAAGGTCAATATTGAAACGTGCCATTTCTTTGTCGACTTCGACACTTCCAGACTGTGGGTCAGGAGTCAGGCCTAAGGCCAGCGCAGCACTTGAGGCAACTGACATCACAAGCATTGAGAAACTAGCGCCCACTTTTTCAGATTCGTTCACGTTAACTCCTATTATCTAAACGGGGTATGACCCGACTAATTTTTCTAAACGATCCCGAGTTGCGGGATGAAATTGCAGCAGGGCATTTTTTTGCCTGATTCTTGAAGGATTGACAATAAAGAGGTGAGACGTTGCAGGAAGAATTTCCATGGGGCGCGTCAAAGACCAACCCTCAAGCTTCCAAAGCAATCTACCGAGTTTTTCACGTGAGCCGATCAGCTGCGCTGCATGCTGATCGATAACATATTGGTCTTGTAACGAGTGAGAAATTCGAATCAAAAGTGAAATAACCGGAGAAAGAATTGTTAAAAACGGACGCTGCTTTCGGTTGAAAACTGAATTTGGAATCCACAACCGATCTAAAAATAATCCCAATTGCGCAATCGTATTTGCAATTAAACTGCAAATCGCGAAGCGCACTGTTTGTCGATGTTGGATCTGGCAAAGTTGATGAGCTAAAATCATTTCGATTTCTTCTTGGGTCAATTTTTTGATCATTGAAGTTGAAATTGCAACAAGTGGGTTTTTCCACGGAGCTTCAAAGCTAAAAGCCGTGGGCAGTTCGCATTCCAAAAGGAAAAGCTCTACTTTTGATGGCAGCTTAATTTGATCAGACTTAATCCAAGCATTAATTTTATTGTTCAAGCCCCAAGGGTCCTGGCCCAAAAGCGGTGTTAGTTTAAATTTTCGGAGCAGGAGGCCATCGCCCCAAATAAAAATAAGAGTATGAAACAACAGCGCTACAAAAAGACCTAAAAAAAGACCTAGACGGCCCGCTAATTGGGAGCTCAACACCAAAAATAACAGGCTGGTAGAGACAATGAATATCCAGACTTGAGTCGAGTTCTTACGTTGTTTTATCATTCACAAAAACTCTACCGAACTTCCTTGCACGCCTTCAAGCAAAAAGGTGAAATAAGATCTAAGAATTATTCTAAGGAGTGCCAATGTCAGACGTAGATTTGATGACGCTTAATGCGCAAATCGCCCAGGAGAGTCAATTTATCAATCTTATGAAGGCTCAGATCTCGCAAGTCGTTGTGGGACAAAATGAAATGATTGAGGGAATTTTGATGGGACTGCTAACGGGCGGTCACGTTTTACTTGAAGGTGTTCCGGGCTTAGCGAAAACTTTGACGATTTCTGCCGTGTCGCAGACGATCTCTCTCAATTTTTCAAGAATTCAATTTACGCCTGATCTTCTTCCAACAGATTTAATTGGAACGATGATTTTTAATCCGAAAACGGGTGATTTTGCTCCGCGAAAAGGGCCCATCTTTGCAAACATCGTTTTAGCCGACGAGATCAATCGCGCTCCGGCAAAAGTTCAATCTGCGCTGCTCGAGGCGATGGCAGAAAAGCAGGTAACTATTGGTGAACAGACTTACAAACTTGAAGCACCGTTTTTGGTTCTTGCAACTCAAAATCCGCTCGAACAAGAAGGAACCTATCCACTTCCGGAAGCCCAGATGGATCGCTTTATGTTTAAGATCCACGTCACTTACCCGACGAAAAAAGAAGAGCTCGAAATTTTAAATAAGGCGGGTGGTAATCATAAACCTTTATTAAACGCAGTGATCACTCAGGATAATTTATTAAAAGCTTCTGAAAGAATTGATCAAATCTATGTCGATGCCAAAATAAAAAACTACATCGTTGATCTTGTGATGGCAACCCGCCATCCAAAGGATTATGGATTAGCGCGAGTTGCAGACTTAATTCAAGTGGGCGCTTCTCCACGTGCAACTATTTCATTATTCCGTGCAAGTAAAGCGCAAGCGTTTTTGCGTGGCCGTGGGTATGTCACTTTAGAAGATGTGAAATCAATTATCACTTTAGTTTTTCGTCACCGATTGATTTTAAATTTTGAAGCCGAAGCCGAGAATGTCACAACAGATGATGTTGTGAAAGAAATCATCTCGGAGGTTGAGGTCGTTTGATTCTATGATAAAGCCCGCAGAACTCATGAAGCAGACTAAACTTTTAGAAATCCGCACTCGCAGATTAGTGGATTCTGTTATCTCAGGACAGTACAAAACGGCTTTTCGCGGGCAAGGAATGACATTTTCTGATTTCAGGGAATACGTCGCAGGCGATGATATTAGACACATTTCTTGGGCCCTGATGGCAAAAACCGGAACTCCCTTTATTAAAAAATTCGATGAAGAACGTGAACTTCAAATCGTTCTTTGCGTGGACTTAAGCGGATCAACTTCTTTTGGAAGTGGTGAAACCAGTAAGCGCGAAAAGCTTGTTCAAGTCGCAGCAACTTTGGCTTTATCAGCAATCAAAAATGGTGACCAAGTTGGGCTTGTATTGTTCACCGATTTTGTTGAGCACTATTTGCCGCCGCAAAAAAGCCGCGGTCAAGTTCAGCGAATGCTTCGTGATCTGGCATTTTTTGAACCCAAACATTCTCAAACTAAAATCACCGCGGTTTCTGATTTTCTTCAAGGTGTTTTGAAGAAAAAATCCGTCGTGTTTTTGCTAAGTGATTTTATGGATACTGGTTATAACCTTTCTTTAAAGCGCTTGGGTAGAAAGCATGACGTGATCGCATGCCGAATTGAAGATCAGTTCGAGGCTGCCCTTCCCTCGATTGGCCTTGTTGAATTATGGGATCCTGAAACTGAAGAAGAGATGCTAGTTGATACAAGCTCAAAAGATTTCAATAGATCACTTCAACAGCTCAGACAAAAAGATCTGCAAAGTAAATCTGCGGAATTAAAAAGTTCTCAAGTTGAAATAATCGATTTATCAAATCAAAAAGATTTTTATAAACCGATCCTTCAGTTTTTTTCCAGAAGACGACGTGGGAAATGAGTGAGTTTTCTTGCTCTTTAGCGGGCTTAGAACAGCAGCCTATTACAGTTGGTCATGTCTTTGACTTAGCTTGCGCAGGTCCGTTTCCACTTACTTTTAAAGTGGGCAATGCTCAAGTAGCGGGCTTAGAAGATAAATATACACTTAAACTTTTAAAATTTGAATTACGTGATCCCAAAACCGCTGACATTCAATTCACAAGTTACCGTGTCGGTAATCAGGCATTTGAAAAGATCACGATTACAGATGGTGAAACTACTTTGGAATTACCAGGCGTAAAATTTGAAGTGAAAAGTGTTTTGCCTCCGCCTGAAGCCGCAACAGAACCACCGAAGCCATTTGGTCCAATGGGTCCCATGGCAATTCCAATGCCTTTGGTCTACTGGGTGATTTTGATTTCGGTTATAGGTATTGCAGCCATGCTTCTTGCCTGGAGCTGGAGAAAACGCATTGAAAGATTAGAAATTTTAAAAACAATAAAGAATCGAACAACCGGGCCAACACCTGTTGTGCAATTTCACCGGGATTTAAGGATTTTAACTAAAAAAGCAGGCGTTCATGATCAACAGGATGAATTGCAAATTCCTGCCCAAATTTACTTAAAAGAACTTCGCCAAATCGGTGAAACATTCTGGGGCCAAAAATTTAAGTTGGCATTGCTTGGGCAGTCTGCTGATCGTTTGGAAAAAGAATTTAAAACGTACGCGCCAAAAGTTTACGTCAAATATAAAGATGAACTCAAATTCTGGAATAAGCGCTGGCAAAGGCTTAATGCGACTCATAAGCAGGCTAAAACTCAAGATTTTATCGATATCACTTTAGAGACCCGAAGCCTAATCGAAAAAATGGTGGAGGAAGAGCTTTGACCTTAAGGGATCCCGCTTTTTTTCTACTTCTAATACCACTTGCAGCTGTGCTTGGCTGGATGTGGTATCGGAAAACGAATCGTGCTGCTTTGAAGATCAGCTCATTAGCACTTTTTAAAAAAACTCCAAGTTCTGTACGTGCGCAATTTGCAGCGCTTCCACTTTTGTTGCAAGTATTAGCTTTAGTATTTGTGATCTATGGACTTACACGACCGCAGGAAGCAAGTACCAAGACTAAAAAAAATGTAGAAGGCATTGATATCGTTATCGCGCTCGATATTTCCGACTCGATGCTGATTGAAGATATGGGTCAACTCAATCGAATGGAAACAGCCAAAGAAACGATTACTCGCTTTGTGCAAAAAAGAACTTCGGATCGAATCGGAATGGTTATCTTTGCCGGGGAAGCTTTCACACTTGTTCCACCAACGCTCGATTATGCAATGTTGCTTGGGCAAATTAGTAAAATCACAACAGCAGCCAGCGCCAGAATTAAAGATGGAACAGCTATCGGTGTTGCTATGGCAAGTGCCGCCGGCCGCTTAAGAGAGTCGACTGCCAAATCCCGAGTCATCATTTTTTTAACTGACGGTGAAAATAACTCTGGAACAATTGATCCTGAAACCGGTTTAGAAATCGCTAAAGGCTATGGGCTTAAAGTTTATTCAATTGGGATCGGTAAAGATGGTCCGACAAGAATTCCCGTAATGGTTCAAGACGTTTTCGGGAATAAAGTTAAAACGTATCAGCCATTCGAATCACGCGTAAACGACGAGCTCTTGCAAAAATTTGCTGATGACACTGGCGGGAAGTATTACCGGGCATCAAAAGAAGAAATCATGGATAAAGTCTTTAGTGATATTAACGCGCTTGAAACAACGAAGATCGACGTGAATAAGTTCACCCGGTATGCTGAAAAATTTGGTTTTTGGATTTGGACAGCATTTTTCCTTTATTTGATCTCTTGGATTCTGCAAATGACTTGGCTTCGGAGGATCCCGTGAAATGGGCTCATCCAGAATTTTTATTTTATCTCATTTTTCTTCCGCTCTTATGGGTTATTGCTTGGTACAGCCAGAAACAAGGTTGGAAGAAGCTCCAAAAACACTTTGGTGGAAGCCTTCAAGATTTATGGAAAAATAATTTAAGTATCTTAAGCCGGTATTGGAAATGGGGCTTAAGAGTTGGTTTCTTAAGTCTGCTTCTTTTAGCTCTTGCTCGTCCCCAAATCGGGCAATCTTCAGAGGCTATTAAATCTGAAGGCTTTGAAATCTTTTTTGCGATCGACGTTTCAAATAGTATGCTGGCGGAAGATTTACGCCCTTCAAGATTAGAAAAAGCTAAAATTGATCTGAATCGCCTAGCAGATAATTTAATTGGTCACCGCATTGGAGTTCTTGCATTCGCAGGTTCAGCGGCTTTAATTAGTCCACTAACTCAAGATATTGCGGCAGTTAAAATGTATTTAGAGTCTTTAGATTCGCAAACAATTAGTTCGCAAGGAACAAATTTTGAAGCAGTCTTAACTGCAGCGGGAAGTGCTTTTGATAGCGGTGGCATGGGTGAAGATAGTGCCGTTACTAAAGTCCTTATCATCGCTTCAGATGGTGAAGACCAAGAAGAGGGTGCTTTAGAAAAAGTGGCTGAACTTCGAAAAAAAGGCATTCGCGTGTTCACGATCGCTTACGGCACCGAAAAAGGTGCTCCCATTCCAGAGCGTGACCGGATGAATTTTTTAAAGGGTTACAAGAAAGATAATAAAGGTCAGACGATATTAACAACCGTCAAAGGTGAAGCTTTAAAAGCTTTGGCTGAAAAATCCCAAGGCTATTTTACTTTCGCAACTTTAGATTATTCATTTATTACCGCAGTTCTTAAAGAACTCAACACTTTGGAAAAAAAGCAGTTCGAATCTGAATTTCAAGTTCAATACGATGAAAAGTTTCAGATTTTTCTAATCTTAGCTTTTACTTTAGGTTTACTCGAGCTTTTCATTGCTGACACGAAAAGGAGGAAAGCTTGATTAAAAGTCTTCTTCTGATTTCAAGTCTTCTCTTGTTGTTGACTGCTTGCGGAGTTGAAGTTGATCCTCGAACGATTATCCAAAATCGGTTGGCTGTAAAAGAATTTGTAAAAGGGTCTGTGACGGATTCTCAGAAAAGTTTTTTTGAAGCTTTGAAAAACGATCCCTTTATCGGAGAATTGCATATTAATTTAGGTATGACTTATCACGCTTTAAAACAAGGTGATGCTGCAGTTCAGTCTTACGAGTCCGCTGAAAAGTGGGGCCGAAACAAAGAAGTGCTTTTTAATTCTAAATTCAATCAAGGTGTTATCAGAGGTGAAAACAAGCAGATTGATATTGCTTTAAATGACTACCAAAGATCACTTGGTGTAAAACCTGAATCGATTGAAGCGAAAACAAATATCGAACTTCTTGTTCAAGGCCAATCGGGTTCTGGCGAAGGAAAAGGCGAAGATAAAAAAGACGGCGATAAAGGGCAGGATAAAAAGACCGAAGATAAAAAGGGCGAAGGCGATAGCGATAAAGAAGAAGAAAAAGATCCAACTCAGCCTAAACAAGTCGAAAAGAATAAAGAATATAAGCCACGTGAATTTAAAGGCGAACTCTCTGAAAATGATGTGAAAAAGATTTTAGGCGAGCTCAAGCAGCAGGAACAAAAGATCCGCGGACAGTTTTACCGTGGGGATAGCAAGGAGAAACCTCGTGATAAAGATTGGTAAGGGTTTAACCTCTATTTTTTTTCTAAGCCTTCTTATAGGCGTTATTTTTAGTTTCGTTTCTAACGAAGCCTTGGCCCAACAGGGAACGGTTGTGACTTCAACAGTGGATAAAAACAAAATGGAAGTTCAGGATACGTTCACATTAACTGTAACTGTTCAATCAACCGAAAGTGTTGATATCGAAGAGCCGAGACTTCCAACTTTAAGTGGTCTTGATCTTGTTCAACATTGGGATAATACAGCTGTTCAGCAAAGCTTAGTTCAAACGCCTAAAGGGATGGACTTTAAAACAATTCGCAAACGTGAATTTCATTATGCGTTTCAGGCCAAAGCTGAAGGTCGCTACAGTGTTGATGCATTCGAAGTTGTTGTCAGTGGAAAGCTCTTTAAAACAGAACCGATTATAGTTGAGGTATTGCCTTCTGGCCAAGCGCCGCAAGGAAAATTGCCTAAGCCACTTCCAGGCGGTAGTGGTGCTGGTGGAAATCGATTTGAACAGGAAGAAGATCCTGAAGAAGCGTTCTTGCGACAACAAGAAGAGGTTTTTAATCAGTTACTACAAAGACAATTCGGCGGCGGCAGTAGTGGAATTCAAGTTCCACCTCCGGGAAATAAAGCGGGTAGACCACCGATTGATCCTGAATATCGAAGCATGCCGAGTAACCCTAACGATGCTTTTTTTATCCAACTTGAAGTTGATAAGACCAGTATTTACGAAGGCGAACAGATCACTGCGACTTGGTATTTACTAACTCGGGGACAAATGGAATCATTAGACCGAGTGAAATTTCCCGCTCTTCGCGGATTTTGGAAAGAGATCATCGAAGAAAATCCTCAGATTCAATTTTCCGAGGAAATTATCAACGGCATTCCTTACCGTAAAGCACTTTTAGCATCTCATGCACTATTTCCGATTAAAGCTGGTAAAGCTGTTATTGATGAATTTACTGTCAAAAGCAGAGTTCGCATGCCATCACAAAATTCCGGTTTTGGTTTGGGCCGCGCCTTTGAATATACAAAAAGTTCAAAGCGACTCGATCTTGAAGTCAAACCGTTACCAACAGGCGCGGAACGACCAAGAAGTTTTACTGGCGCGGTTGGACAATATAGTGTGACTTCGCAAATCGAAGGTACGCAGCCTGGGCCGGCCGCATTTCCTTTAAACCAGCCATTTAGTTATAAGATTCGTTTCGAAGGTCAGGGTAATGCAAAAGCGATCGAGCTTCCCGCAATCGAATGGCCCGCTGGAATTGAAGTTTACGACACAAAAAACGAGAGCCGATTTTTCAAAGACGGAAATTCGTTTAAAGAATTTGAAGTCTTATTGATCCCAAGAAAAGAAGGTCCCATTGAAATTCCTGGGGTTAGCTTTTCGTTTTTCAATTCCAAAACTGGGAAATACGAACAAAAACAAACCGACAGTGTAAAGTTAAACATAGCTCCGGCTGCAGTCGGGCCCGATGGTAAAACGCCAGATAGTTTCATGGGTGGTAATCAAAAGAAGGCTCCGGCGATGCCCCTGGTGTTGCCGTCATTAATTGAAACTTCAAATCTCAATCGTGGAAAATCTTCTATCGGAATGTTGCTCTCAACAGGCAACATGTCAGCACAGGCTCCAGGATTATGGGCTGTGTGGAGTGCGCTTATGGGTTTCATTGGGCTATCTCTTGCAGGCTTTGGTCGCAAAGAACTCAAAACTCGATCTAAAACATTTAGTCTTCGCAAAAAATTAGATCAGCAGTGGAAAAAAGTGGAGGCAGCTTTTTCTGACAGCGTGCCGAAACAAGTTGGAATTGAAATCGTAAATGCTTTCAACTTGGTCTTATCTGAGGTGAGCAGTCACAAATCTGAAACTCAGGAAATTAATAAAATGCTTGAAAGGCTCGATCCCGAGCGACGGGCAAAATTGGGAAGCACTTTGATGACTTGTTACGAAGAGGCTCAACTCTTAGGGTTTGCGCCCGAGTCAGCAACAACAGAGCTTAGTCGCAAAGAACGGCTACAAGTTCTTATTCAGAAATCTAAAAACGTACTCAATCAGGCCTGCGAGTAAGGAGATCCTTTGAAGAATTTAGAAAGATCGATAAAATGTGTGATTTTTGCAGCTTACCTATCGGGTTCCTTAGCTTTCGGTGCCGAATACGTTTGTGATGCTAAAAAGGAATTAAACTCTCGAAGTCTGATAAAAATTCCGCATAGTTCCGAAAAGTTTAAGCAGGTATATACCGGTATACGCCAAGAGTATGAAAACTCGATTGCTAAGATTTGTGAATTCAATAAAAAATGTAAATTTAGCCCAGATGGCTTAGGTGAAAAAGAAATTCGGGAAGCCTATGCTAAAACCTCATGGGGTAAAAAAGAATCCACTGATTTGAAAAAGATGAAAGACGACTTTCAGTATACGTCTGTGGATAACTACTTATTTGACCAAAATAAACTTAATTTTTCGGGGTCTGTTTCCCTTACCCACACCGCTCGCAAAGAAGACCGAACTTTTTATATTAACGAAGATAAAGTGGTAGGTTATTTAGATCAAGCCGGGGAGGAGGGAGTCTTTTACCGCTACGATTCTCGCTGTGATGTTTCTGAAATCGTTTCTTTTGCAAAACTTGCAACTCCAGAAAACGCAATTCGTTTAAAAGTGACGAAGAAATATTGTTCGAACTCTCAAAATAAAGGAGCGACGTTTAAGCATTCTGAAAATGATATCAGGGGCTGGGGCGCCTACTTTGAAAATCACGAAGGTGTAGAAGACCAAATGGAGGCCGAAGAGCTGTGCTCTCAGTGGATCGCGAAACCTGAACCTATAGGTTTAGTTGTCCAAGCTCCATCCGTTGAAGAGCTTGAAGCAAAATCGAAAAATAAAAAAGGCAAGAAATCGAAAAAGAAGGATAAAGAAAAAGCAAAGTCCTCTAAAAAGAAGAAAAAAGAATCGGCCAATAATAATCCCTTCGAACATCCCAAAATGGAATCTGTAGAAAATAATCCCTTCAAACAGCCTGCAGTTGGGCCGGGAGCAGAACCGTCGGTTGCGCTTGAGCCTACGTCGCGAAAGCCTGAAAAAAAGCGAGTTCCTGTATCTGTTATTGATCCCGAATTAGGCGAAGAAGCAGCGGCACTGGAAGAAGTTCACGAGCGGCAACCAAAGCCTTCAAAAAAGAAGAAAGGCAAAACTGCCGAACCACCACAAGTGCAAGAAAAAGAAGTCGAAGCTTTCGGCGAATAAAAAATTTTAATAAATGTGGCGTCATCTAAATTTTAATCTTGACGAGATTCTAAGCTTGTTAAGAGCGTCACCATCAAACGATCAACAACAGTTTTTAAAAATATTAATCGATGCCCTTTTTCTTGTCGGGGCGAAGCTACCAAAGCATTTTGAATGGATTTTATAATTTGCTTTGGGCGACTGTGAAAATGACCATTAAAAACCCATGTTATAAATCTAACATATTTTTGATCACGTGCAAATGAAAGGACTGACTCCAATGAGACAAACATGTTTTGGATTTTTAAACAATTATAAGAAGGAATTTGGTGGTTCGCTACTTTTAGGTAAATGAAAAACCAAGAGACCACTTTCAACTAAGCATCCGCTGCACTTGGTTTTGAAATCATCCCACAAAGGGCTGTTTAACCCTGGGAATCTATCCTTGGAAAAACTAATTCGCTCTCAAGCTAAAAAGTTTGGCATTCAGATTTACGATTTTGCCCTGAATTGGTCGCATATCCATTGCCTCCTCAGAATAAAAGATCGCAAAGATTACAAAAAATTCATTCGGTCTCTGACCGCGATCTTAGCAATCAAAATCAGAAAATCTAAACCTCATCTTGAAAAGATTTTTGAGCTTCGCCCCTTTACGCGAATTGTTTCATGGGGGCGAGACTTTAAAAGAGGGCTCGATTATCAAGTCCTCAATCAGATGGAAGCTCTTGGTTTGGTAAAGCGGGTCACGAAAGCCAAGAGAAAGCCTCATGGCACGCCGGCTTGAAGCAAGATTGAAGAACTTAGTCAGCCGTTTGAAATCATCACAGCCTGACGAAAATAAAACGCGCATCGTTAAGTTTGGCTATGTCCAACTAAGTTCGGCTATGTCTAGCGCACTACCAGCGGGTGCTAAAGTGTACCTAGACCATCGCTAAAATAGCCGAGCGCAACTTTAACCCTATAGGGAAACGCATTAACTCAGAAAAAAATTGTCTTTTTTTAATAAAGGGGTCGACAATATTTCACTATGATAAAAAACATTGGCTATCTCTTATTTTCGATCTGTGTGGCAACTCTGTCTAGTGTGGCTTTTGCTAAACCTTCTCATACTTTCGAAATCGATTTAGCTAAGCTCGGAAAAAATCTTGTTCCTTTTAGTATTGCAGATTCGACTGAAAAACAAATTAAAGCTAAAGGTGCTCCGACGCAGATGAAGTGGGCTGAAACTCAGTCTGATTGGAAAGCTTGTGCTGATCTTCGTGAAGGCGCTCTGAAATCAGCTCCGCGAATCGCCGGCTGGATTTGGGTTTCTGCTTATAATTGTGAGCTCAAACTTTTTGAACAGACTGACCGCGATAAAGCTTCAGAAAAGGCGGGGCAGAAGAAAAGGCCAATGACAGCCGCCGCCTCTGCGCAAAAATTGAAAAGACTTCGAACTTTTACGGCATCATTTGAGCCGCAAATAGATTTGCTCGATCGCGGTCCTTGGAAAAAAGATTTACAAGGCTACTGGTACAAGTCTCTTATGATTTTGAAAAATCAGGCAACAAGTTTGGAAGAAGAAGCCACAGTTGCAAACAGCCTTTACAAGCGCCCGGAACTTATCACAAGTGAGACTGAAAAAGAAATTTTGAACAATCTTCAAGAACCTTTCGGGTCCACGAAATCATCTTCAGTTAGTTCGCTAAAGCCTTTAACAACCCTAACAGAACCTTGGTGGGAACCTGCGCGTAAGATGGATTATCCTCAAGTTATTAAAATGCTCGAAGAATATTTCGATAAAAATAAATCTCCATCAAATTCAAGCTCAGCACGTCTACTTCTGGGAAAAGGCTATTTGTGGACAGGCCGTTACGAAGAAGCAAAAGATACTTTTCAAAAGTTAAGCGACGAGGTTCCCCAGTCTGAAGAGGGATTGGAAGCTCAGTTTCGTCTTGGACTTTTAAATTTACGGTTGGGTAATCCGACTTTAGCTATCTCAACGTTTGACAAACTTTTATTAACCGGTAGAGAAAAAAATCCGCTCACGACAAGATACTGGAAACTTCGTGCGCTTCAGGTGACGGGCCCTGAAGAAGTTTACGAGACAGAGCGTGCGCAACTCGTGAACCAATATCCGTTTACATATTTTGGAATCAAGCTTCGAATGGAAGCGCAGCAAGGTAAACTCGAATTTCCTGAAGTTGAAATTCCAAAGCCAAGAAGCAATTGGAACTTTCCAAAAAGTGCAGAAGCTCCTTGGAACAGATTTAAAGATCTTTTGAAGGCAGGTTATCTTTGGGAAGCAAGCAGTGAGATTCAGGAAATTCTGACTGTTCGTGATGCTGAAGCTCATCAAATGTGGGCTGATTTTTTTGCTTTAATGAAACTTGATACTTTAGCATTGAAGTTTGGACAGACCGCTCAAAACATGGACGAGAGATTGGTCGCCTGGTCATTTCAGAAAAAATTTATGCCGTACGCATTTGAAAAAGTCGTTCAAGAACAAGCGGTTATTCATAAAATTGAACCGTGGATTATTTGGGGAGTTATGCGCCAGGAATCGGCTTTTAATATCAGAGCTGTTTCGACATCGAATGCGTATGGACTCATGCAATTAATTGGTCCGACGGCGCAGGAAGTAGCGAATGATTTAAAAGTTTCTGTTAGTCTTCCTGAAGATCTTTTCGTGCCTGAAAATAATATTCCGTTCGGTGCTCGCTATTTATCGAAGATGAGAAACGAGTTCCAAGGTCATTGGCCACTCGCAGTTGCGTCTTATAACGCAGGACCCACAAGGCTAAAGTCCTGGTTGAGACTTCGTAAAGATACAGAAAATTTAATGGCAACAAAATCAACAGATTGGCGCGATGAAATTTGGATAGATGAATTGCCGTGGCTTGAGACTCAAAACTACGTCAAAGCAGTCATGAGAAACTACATTTTATACCGACTTGGAAACCAGAGCTTCTGGACGCCCCCACCTGTCTTTTGGTCCGAATCAGACCCCAACCAAGGGGTTTCAAGTCGACGTTTGATTGAAAAAAAATCCATCAAAAGATAACCTGAACTAGTCTCTTTTATAGGCTCCCTTTAAAGAGGCTGTAAGAGCGCCCGTTTGATTAATGTTCGTTGAAAGAGGTCAAGATGCAGCCATGGATGAAACTTCGATACTTCAACCCGCCGACAAGTTTGCTTCCAAGCGTTTGTAAAAGCTTATTATTAGCTTCACTCGTTTTTCAAATTGGTTGTGCGACTCGGTCTAAAGTTCCGACTACGGCAGCCACTCCGAGTACGACAGGAACTCCTGCAGCTTCAACTGAAAATGGAGCAACTCCGGCAGGCAATACAGCATCTACAAATAGTGAAGGTCAGGTTACTGATAATATCACTCAGTTTAAAATCGAAGAAGATTCTAAAGAACCTCCAACTCAAGATTCCGAGCTCGAGCAAATTCCAGTGGAGATTAATCCAAACGTTGAAAAGTGGATCACTTACTTTCAAGGCCGTGGAAGAAATCATATGGAGCGTTACTTAGCGCGAAGTACTCGTTACGAAAAACTAATGAAAAAAGTTTTGCGTGATAATGGCGTACCTGAAGATATTTTTTATATCGCATTGATCGAATCAGGTTTTACCTCTCATGCAACTTCTCATGCTTCTGCCGTCGGTTACTGGCAGTTTATCCGCGGAACTGGAAAACGTTATGGATTAGAAATTAATAGAATGGTCGATGATCGCAGAGATCCGGTTTTAGCAACTCAAGCAGCTGCTGAATATTTCAAAGGTCTTTATAGCATGTTCGGATCTTGGTATCTCGCGATGGCTTCTTATAACGTTGGTGAAAACCGCGTAAAACGTGAAGTCATGAAAAACAGCACTCGAGATTTTTGGGAATTAGTTCGCAAAAAGCGTTTACCAAAAGAAACAATGAACTACGTACCGAAATACATCGCTGCAAAGTTAATTGCAAAAGATCCAGAGAAATTTGGTTTCGGTGGTATCGATTACATGCCGGCGATCGAATTCGAAGTAATCACCGTTAAAGAATCAATTAACTTACGTGTGATGGCAGAAAAATTAAATGTCCCTTACGAAGATTTCAAAGCTTATAATCCAAAGTTCAAAGGTGAAATTGCACCTGTTAGAAATGCAGCTTTAGATATTCGTTTACCAGTAGGGATGACTGAAGCGGGTCTCGTTGCCGCAGCCTCTTCAGTTTCGGATAAGGTTGAATTCGTAGCTGATGCAGCTGAAACTCAACGCTACAAAATCCGAAAAGGTGACAACCTAAGTTCAATATCTCGTAAATTTAGAACAAACGTTGCCTACCTTCGGGAATTAAATGAATTTTCGCGTAAGACAAAACTCAAAGTTGGCAGAAATATTTTAGTTCCAGATCGGACTCCACTCAAAGATAGAACTGGCCCATCTGCGGTTGCAGCTAGAAAAACTCGGATTGTTCCATTGAACCAAGTAACGGGTGGTGAAATCCGCGACAAGGGCTCAAAATTCTACGTTGTTCAAAGCGGAGATTCACTTTATACCATCGCGCAAAAGTACAATACGTCGGTTAACGAATTGAAGAAGCTTAACAAACTTCGCAAGGGTCGCTTGATCCGTGTGGGCTTGAAGCTCAAAGTTCCAGGCGAATTCGGCAAAGAGCGCGAGACTTCAGACGGCAAGGGCACATCAAAAAGAGCCAACGTAAAAAAATTCCACGTAGTTCGTCGTGGTGAATCGCTTATCCAAATCGCCCAAAAGTACGACGTAACTCTTTCAACTCTAAAAAAGAAAAATAGCATCAAAAACGGCGAAAAAATTCTAGCCGGCGTAAAACTAGTCATCCGCTAAAACCCACCGTCGCGGGCGGCTAGCCTCACTTTTGCAGCAGTGATTTTTAGCACGTTGTGAATCCGTCGATGAGAGCGCTACCCCAATGGCGTCGTGCCATTAAGGATCAAAGAATGAGGATCAGTAAAGTTTTTCAAGAGAGTATTTCCCAATATCTTTTTCTTTCTAGGCCATGACGGCCTGGAAATAGCCCGCTCACGGACGGCAGAACTTGTATCAACCGATCACTGCTTTAAGAACGCAACCAAATGATTCAGCGCCTCTACAAAAGCGAGGCTAGCCGCCCGCGAAGGTGGACTTTAAGGCTTTAGGTTTTAATTCGAAATTTAGTTGAAATAAGAAGAGAAAAAAAAGGGGCCTGTTAGTGAATATCCTATTCGTCTAACAGGCAGGGGGGAATAATCCAATCCATGTATGTATAGAACAGTACTTTCCTTCCATAAAACACCTCTCAGAAACCCGTAAGGCGACAAACCCTTGGCAACTGGCTGGCATCGCTTTCGCGAAAAGCCCCTATAGTTTTGTGACGCCGGCTTTCACCGGTTGTACCCTGAGACAAAGGAAGGAATTCCTTTAGTCGTTAAACCTTATAGATTCCTCCTATTAGTTAATGTTGATGACCCAACTATTTTCTTAGCTGTCACAATCCTGGTGACGGGCCGGTTGAACTTTATCTGCTCTCGTAATTTCTTTCGTGAGAGCATCGTTCACAAGAATAAGGATAACGAAACTCGGTTATCTTTTCAACAACTGCACAAAATATTCTCAAGAGAATACAAGTTCAACAGTCTCAAGTTGAGAAATTGATCTCAGAATAAAACAATGATTCGTTCGGTTTCCCCAATGAAAAACTGAACATTTTCATACGTGTGACAACTTTGAGCGTGATGTTAGAGAACTACCTCTTCAAATAAAAACTCGCGAGGCTGAAGCTTGGCAGAGTTTTGCATTCATATAAAAGTAAGAACGAAACGATGACGCTTTTTAAAAGGATCAAAATGAAACAACTTATTTCTTTCGTAATTTTGGCTGGTTTTGTTTTCTCTTCAACTGCCTATGCAGCTAAAGCGACTCAAGAAGTAAAAGCGGCAACAAAGGTTGTTAAGACAGAGACGAAAAAATCGAAGAAATCAAAAAAGTCAAAAATTGCAAAAGTTAAGAAAGATAAATGGAATAAAGTTTGTCGCGATCTTTTAGATAATTCGGTGAAGTCGACATTGAAGCTGGAAAAAGCTGTGAACAAAGAAGCTCAAGTTTCAAAAGAAGAATTTGATGAAAAAATTCATAATGAGCTTTTGGTTGTTCAGTTAAATGCTTGGGTTTGTGCTTTATCAGTTAACGAACAAAAGAGCGTGTCAGCTGAAGAGCTTTTCTTAAAAGACTATTCAAAACTTGTTCAAACAAAAAAGCTTTAATTAAAAAAATCTATTCTTGGCGATTTAAATCAACATCAAACTCTGGTGAGAAATCGCCAGCAGCAGTGCTGATAAAGTGATAGCCGACTTTGCCTTCAGGTTTGACAACTAAGATCCCGCCCAATTGCCAAAGATCTCCTTGTTCCTTCTTATACATTCCGCCTTGTGAGTGGCCATCAATGATTGCTTTTACAGCGTTTACGGCAGCACGTGGACCAAGTGCCGCCAAAAATCCGCGCTTAAAACCTGAAGCTTTAAAGCTTTCTAAAGAGGGGTCGGTGAAGACTTTCGCATCTTCGATTCCAAGATCTTCTTTAAAGTATTTGATTAAATAAGAAGCGCCGTTACCAATGAAGAAAATTTTAGCACCGTTCTTTTGGTACTTTTCTCGGCCTTCCCAAATCTCTTTTGCATGTTGGCGGCAGAAAATGCAACCGAAGTGTCTTAGGTAAACAAAGATTGCGATTTGATCCTTCCAAAGATCGTACATATTAACATTGTCGCCATTTTCATCTATCAATACACACATTGAGAGTGAAATAAGGTCGACATTATTCTGCTTAACTTCTTTAGCCTTGGCCATGGAATAATTTTGAAGCCATTAGCACTAACCGGTCAAGACGCCTTCTTCAAAAATTTACTTTAAGGAAGCGCAATTAACTTATCTGCAATGCTTATGAAGCTTTGAGCTTCCATACCTTGAGGGTAACTTTCCACTATAGGTACGCCTGCTTCGCAAGCTAAACCAACAGATGGATTGAATGGGACTTCACCGAGTAACGAAAACTTTTTAGCATCCATATAAGATTTCAACTCGCCCCGGGGAAACATCTGAATTTTTTCGCCATTTGTAGGGTTCAGCATGTAGCTCATGTTTTCAACCACACCTAAGACAGGAACTTGAACTCGTTCCCACATATCGATTGCGCGTTTCACATCGATAAGTGAGATGTTCTGTGGAGTTGTCACCATAACTGTTCCAAAAACTGGAACCTTTTGAGCAAGTGATAGTTGGACATCGCCCGTGCCCGGAGGAAGATCGACTATTAGGAAGTCTAGTTCCCCCCATTGAACATCTCTTAAGAATTGGTCCATTGCTTTAAAAAGCATCGGACCACGCCAAACAACTGCGAGCGATTCTTCAACTAAGAATCCAATACTCATCGCTTTAATTCCATACCGCTCAAGAGGAATCAGTTTTTGTTCTGGCGTGATAGCAGGCTTTTGGTTCACAGCGCCTAACATGCGAGGTACTGATGGACCGTAGATGTCGGCATCCAATAGACCGACTTTTTTACCCTTTTTAGCCAAAGCTAAAGCGAGGTTAGATGCAACCGTCGATTTCCCGACGCCACCTTTGCCTGAAGATACGGCAATAATTTTTTTAACTCCATCGATCGGTTTTTGTTGTTCGAAAGGATTCATAGTCGCCAAAAAACACCTCTGAGCTTAAAGAACTTTAAAGTCCGCAAGATTGTCTCTTAAAAAGAGCTTCTTGCAGAATCGTTGTTCTCCCGTGATAATCGAACTAGGCATGGAGAGCCAGAACTTTTATATAGGCCTTATACTTTTGGCCTCTTTTTTGTTTATTATGTGGTTTTTTGTTGGTCGAAAAGGTGGATACGGACAGCCCACTGTTTTAGATCTCAAAAAAGGGGAGAGCCGCGGCCAGAGCGGGTCCAACTCAATAGGCTCGCCTTCA
>JAYTJV010000037.1:0-15706 GCA_043730825.1 Pseudobdellovibrionaceae bacterium | reverse complement strand
TCTTCTTTCTCTTCTTTCTCTTCTTTCTCTTCTTTCTCTTCTTTCTCTTCTTTCTCTTCTTTCTCTTCTTTCTCTTCTTTCTCTTCTTTCTCTGACTCTTTGCAGAACCGCAGCGGTTCCGCAAAGAGTCATAAATTTATAGCCAACGTTTTTATTCTGCAAAAACAGGTCATACTAAATAAAATTTTGACATGTGTAAATTATATGTATATTATCCGGACGTTACAAAATAATATTAGCTCTCGTAAGTGAGGATACTGCATGTCTGCTTTTAAATTATCAAATGAGGAACTGGAAATTAGACTTAAGGAATTTGTTTCCAAGGAAAAATTTTTACTTCACATCATTCTGGATCATATAAAGGAAGTTGATAGGCGAAAAATTTATCTCGAAAGAGCATATTCCTCGCTTTATGAATATTTAGTTAAGGAGCTTGGCTATTCTGGATCGGCAGCGATGAGGCGTCAGGAAGCTGCACGCCTTTTGGTTGAAGTACCTGAACTTGGCAAAAAGATTCAAAGCGGACAAATTAATCTTACTCAAATTGGCGAACTATCAAAAGCTATCAAGGTAAAGGAAAGATCAAATTTTAAAAAAGATAACAGCCTAGAATCGCCGCAACTGACTCCACAAGAAAAATCTGTTTTAATATCTGATATTGAAGGAAAATCCTTCCTCGAAACTCAGAAAATTTTGTCTAAAGCATTGGATCTACCGATTACAAAAAATGATAGCGTCCGAGCGCAGAAAGATGAATCGATGAGAATTGAAATGACTCTCAGTAAAAGTCAGTATGATCTTCTGTTGAAATGTAAGGACAGGGTTGCTCATGGATTACAAAAGCAAAATGTGGATACCTCTTGGGGATCTGTGCTTTCCTATCTCGCCGAAAAATACTTAAATCAAAAAAAGTCTCTGAAATCGAATAATAATGAAGATTCACCTAGTGCCGAAACTAGACCTCAAGTTGCTTCAAATGGTAAAGTTAGGCCGAAGGTTACCTCCCTAACTCAAAAAACTCGACAGCAAATAGTTGAACGAGATTTGAAATGCCAATATCGGGACCCAAAAACTGATAGACTGTGTGGCGCTACGTTCGCGTTGGAAGTCGATCATAAGGTTCCAAAATGGTCCCAAAATTTTGCTAAGTCCGAACAAATTCACGAACCAAACAACCTTCAGATACTCTGCGCTAGCCATAATCGTTATAAGTATAGAAAGGAATGTCGTATTCATTAGATCGTCTTTGAAAGGCGGGTAATTTCGTCGGGTATTCTGCTTTTAAACTTTCACAATCACCAAGTCCGACGCAAGACCCATTTCCCTTTAAAAAAGGTAGACAGAGTCACAATCAAATAGGAAAATTATCTCAGGATATGGATATCCATAATGTACTGGTGAAAGCCACCACTCTCACACCTGATCAAGTTGTTTCGATTTTAAAATCGAATTCTGCTGTGCGCCCTGTAACCATCGGGGAAGCACTTGCTAAACGTGATTTCGCAAATGCTGATGAACTTGTCGGTGAACTTTGCAAGGAACTTGGAATTGATTTTATAAAAGATATTCCATCAAACGATATTCTTTTAGATTTGATTCGAGACATTTCAATCAACTACGCAAAGTCTCATGGAATACTACCTTTTAAATCTGATCAGGACTCAGTCACTGTTTTGACAAGTAATCCAGTGAACTTAAAAGCTCTGGATGATTTACGCGTTATGTTTGGAAAAAAAATTAAGCCTCTTGTGACAACTCACTTAAAATTACAAGATGCGATCAATCGCGTTTATGAAAAGAGCACTTCTAACCTTCAAGGTTTAGATGGAATTCAAGAAGATGACGTCGATCTTGATGACAACATTATTGATCTTTTAGAAGCCGGCGATGATGATGCGCCCGTTATCAAATTAGTTAATTCACTTTTATTTCGCGCGGTAAAAGAAAAAGCTTCCGATATTCATATCGAGCCTTACGAACGTGATATGGTTGTGCGCTTCCGTATTGACGGTATTTTGTTTGATATTTTCAAACCACCCAAGCGTTTACAAAATTCAATTACTTCCCGTATTAAAGTTATGGCCAATTTGAATATCGCTGAAAAGCGTTTGCCTCAGGACGGTCGTATTCCTTTAAAATTGGGTGGTAAAGATATTGATATTCGTCTTTCAACTGTTCCGACATCAAACGGCGAACGACTTGTTATGCGTCTTCAGGATCGATCAAATGTTGTATTAGAATTAGAACAACTGGGGTTTTCTGAAAGAAATATTCATTTGCTCGGTGAGCTTTTGAAGCGAACGGACGGAATTGTGCTCGTAACCGGCCCGACAGGTTCTGGAAAGTCGACGACGCTTTACGCCGGACTTGTGAAGCTTAACAAAATTGACGTGAATATCTTAACGATCGAAGATCCAGTGGAGCAACGGATTCACGGCATCGGTCAGGTGCAGGTGAATTCAAAAATTGGTCTTACTTTCGCAAGTGGTTTAAGATCTTTCCTTCGTCAAGATCCAGACATCATCATGGTAGGTGAGATCCGTGACTTAGAAACTTGCGAACTTGCAATCAACGCCTCATTGACAGGTCACTTGGTATTATCAACTCTACATACGAACGACTCGGCCGGTGCTTTTCCACGTATGCTTGATTTAGGTGCGGAACCATTTCTGATTGCAACTTCCGTTGCAGGCGTGGTGGCTCAACGACTTATTCGGGTTTTATGTCCACACTGTAAAGCTCCACACGAACCGACTGACTTTGAATTACAGTTATTAAGTTTAACTCGCGAGCAGATCCGTGGCTCTAATATTTGCAAAGCTGTTGGTTGTGATAATTGTAATCAAAAAGGTTATGTCGGACGAACTCAAATTCAAGAAATTTTACATGTGACGGAAGAAATTCGTTCCATGATTATGCAAAGAAAAGATAGCTCAACGATCAAGCGTCAAGCTGTCATTGGTGGAATGATTACATTCCGCGATCACGGAATTGCAAAAGTTCTGAATGGCATAACGACGATGGAAGAACTTTTGAACAACACCCAGCTGGATATCTAATTTATGCCTATCTTTGAATATCGTGGTCTATCTAAAAAAGGTGATAATGTTAAAGGCATCGTAGATGCTGATAATATCCGCACGGCCAAAGTAAAACTAAAAAAAGAAGGCGTTTTTGTCACCGACATCAAAGATAAAAAGAGAACGCCAACTCAAAAAAAATCAACTTCGTCTTTAGGCAAAGGCAAAGTGCCCGTAAAAGATTTAGCTTTAATGACAAGGCAACTTGCAACTCTTGTGAAGGCTAATATTCCATTAGTTGACGCGCTTAGCGCCGTTGCCGAGCAAACAGAAAATCCGTCACTGTCAGAAGCAATCGCAGATTGTAAAAATCAAGTGAACGAAGGAAGTACTTTTCACAAAGCACTTTCAAGGTACCCACATATTTTTTCAAGAATTTATCTCTCCATGGCGGAAGCCGGCGAAGCATCCGGTGCGCTGGATACAATCCTCATGAGATTAGCAGAGTTTTTGGAGGCAGCTGCCGACTTAAGACAAAAAGTTTCAACTGCCATGACTTACCCGATTATCATGCTTGTGGTTGTCTTAGGTGTGATGTTAGGTCTTTTTACTTTCGTCATTCCAAAAATTGTTGTGGTTTTCGAATCTTTTCCAGAGCTCACTCTGCCTTGGTATACTCAAATCGTCATTTATGTTTCAGATATTTTTGTCAGATACTGGATGATTATTTTGGGCGGTCTTGCGGCATCCTACTTTCTCTTTTTTAGTTGGAAAAAAACACCCTCAGGATCAGATCAGTGGGATGCAATTAGTCTCAAACTCCCTCTCTTCGGCGCTGTTGTTAGAATGGTAGCAGTTGCCAGATTTACTCGAACTTTATCAACACTTTTAGTGGGTGGCGTGCCGATGCTTCAAGCTATGGAGATTGTAAGAAACGTTGTGGACAATGCCGTCATTGCGCGAGCAATTGAAAATGCCAGGTCTAATATTTCAGAAGGTGAATCTATTGCCGGTCCTCTGAAAAAAAGTGAGCAATTCCCGCCTCTTGTGATTCACATGGTCAGCATAGGCGAAAAAACCGGCGATCTTGAGAACATGCTAACTCAGGTCTCTGATGCATACGATTTTCAAGTAACCGCTAAAATTGAGGCAATGACATCCCTCATCAATCCCATCATTACAATAATTATGGGATTTATTATTTTCATTGTCGTGATATCAGTAGTTATCCCGATGATGGACATGACTGCAGGACTTTAATTTCTGTTGAGAGCCCGTTATCTGAAGTAGTATCAATTTGAAGAGGAGATTATGAAACTCAAAAACAAAAATAACCGCGGTTTTACATTACTAGAAATTTTGATCGTTCTAGGAATCTTAGGAACGATCATGGCGATGGTTTTAGGACGGATCAACGACTCAAGAAATCGCGCTAAAGTAAAAGAAGCTTCTCTTACTCTCAATACGTGGAGCGAAGCAGTCAACATGTACTACAATGATTGCGGCACCTACCCACCTTCTCTCGATACAATTGTGGGCGAAAGTGCCGAATGTAAACGTTGGGATCCAGGTGCTTATAAAAAGTTGAAGCCTCGGGATCCATGGGGATCAGATTTAGTTTATTCTATTGATGGAAATGCCTATATATTGAAATCCCTCGGGCAAGATAAAAAAGAAGGCGGCTCAGGTAATGACTCAGATATCGACGCGGGATCCGAAGGCTAACCAGGGCTTTACTCTTGTAGAAATTATGATTGTGCTCGTTATCATGGGGGTTATTATCGCCATGGGACTGGGCCGGGTTCGTAAAAAAGAAAACGATATCAAAAAGGTGGCTCGGGAATTCTATGTCCTGGGTAAAGAAGTCCGAAATCAAGCACGACTTAAAAGCGCAACTTACCGACTTATGGTAAAATTAGATGAGGGCGCCCAAAGCTATTGGGTTGAAAGCGCTCAAGGCTATCAAGGCCGACTCAGCGAAAAAGATAAAGAAGAAGTTGAAAAGTTAGATGAAGAAGATCGACCTCGGCAAGTTTTCGAACTAGATACCAGTGTTTTAAAAAAAGAAAAGACGTTACCGGATGGTCTGTTCTTTAAATCCGTCGAAAGCCTGGATGACGAACCCATGACGATCGGTACTGCGACTGTTTATTTCTTTCCCAATGGATTCGTCGAACCCACGGCTATTCAGATCACAGATCGCAAAAAAGTTACTTGGACGCTTATTTATCAACCACTAACGGGGCAAGCTGATATCATTCCAGATGAGAGGTCATTGCGTGACACAAAACGGGAATAATTCATCCGGTTTCACATTGTTAGAAGTCATCATCGCAGTCAGTATCATGGCGACAGGAATATTACTGATCGGCATGAGCTGGAGCGGCACATTTCAAAAAATGAAGCGGACTCAAATAAATAGTGAAGTCGTTGCGTTGTTAGAAAGAAAAATGGCCGAGATCGATGCTAAGTATAAAGGTAAGCCGCTGGAAAGCATTCCAGACAGTGATGAAGATACGTTTGGTGATGAATATCCCCAGTACAAATGGAAAATGGAATCTCGAAAGTTCGAAATGCCTTCGCTTTCAGATTTTTTAGGATCGCAAGAAGGTGGCGTCGATCAAATGACTCAGATGACGATGAAAGTTTTTACTGAACATTTATCAAAAACAATTAAAGAAGTTCGTGTTACCGTTACCCACACCCTACCTAGTAAAAAAACCCAAGACTTTTCTGTCACAACTTTCTACGTTGATTTTAATAAAGAACCCCCAATGCCAGCCATGGGCGGAGGTGGCGGATAAAAAAATCATCGGGCTTCACTTTACTTGAACTGATTATCGCAATTTCAATTTTTGCCGTGATGTCAGCTTTCGTTGCGACATCAATACAGAATGGAATCAAAGCTAAAAGAAAAATTCAGACGACAATCGATGAAGTTTCTCGCATGAGAGATTCCTTAAAACTAATGGAGCGTGATCTCAATATGGCTTATCACCATGTTGATTGGGAAAAAGAGTTCTTAGACAAAGTTAAAAAATCTTCTGGCACACCACCCGCATTTGGGACAGGCCCACTAGAACCTTTAGCCGAAGTAAAAAGATCTGATCCAACAACTCAATTTGTTGCGACAGCCGATAAAATGAATTTTGTGACAATGAATAATGCCCGTTTTCAAACTGATAATAAAATGGCCGACTTCGTCGAAATTGGATATGAACTAAAAAATTGCTCTAGCACTGATGGTAAAACAAATTCCTCGTGTCTTTGGAGACGCCAAACTGGCGCGGTTGATATCGACGTCACAAAAGGTGGTGATTCTCTTGTGCTACTCGAGAATATTACTGAATTAAAATTTCGATTCTTAGGCGAAGGAAAGCAAGATTGGGTTTCTGACTGGAATTCAACTGAACAAGCAAGTGATGCCTCGATGAAGGGGCGCTATCCCCTTGCTGTTGAAATTTCAATCACGACTGAAAAAGCTGATTCGAATCGAAAAAACTCAATGCAGATTGTTGCGAATATACGCTTTCCAAATAATCCGGTGAAGAAAAGTGGTGGCTCTCCGCAAGATCCAGGAAATCCTGGTGGAGGATCCCTTGGCCCTTAAAGATGCTGTCCGAATTATTAAAAATAAATCTGGCATTGCGATTATCACTGCCATCCTCGCTTTAGCTTTTATGACTTACCTAGCTACTGAAGTGACTTACGATGCCACTGTTGAATATCTCGTTAACTCGCAAGAGTTGAAAAGACTTAAAGCTTATTATGCCGCTAGATCTGGTGTTGAAATTAGCTTACTTCGAATTAAAGCTTACCAACAAGTCGCACAGAAATTAGGAAAAGAAGCCAGCAACTATCCAATGATTAATATGATCTGGCAGTTCCCTCTGCAATTTCCTTTACCTATCTCTGAAAAAATGGGGTTGATGGCAAAAGACGATTTCAAAGAAGCCAACGAGGCCTCATTCTTCGACGCTAACTTTGATACGCAAATTTCGGATGAAGGATCAAAAATCGATTTAAACGATTTAGTTTCGCCGTCAAAAGTTTTACGGGACACGTCACGAAAAATGCTCCTTAATGCTTTTAATCAGGAAGTTGAATCAAATAAAATTTTCGAAGCTAAATATAGAAATTTCAGATTTGATGATCTGGTAAACCAAATTGCAGACTTCATGTCAGATAAACGACAAAGCCTCAATGGTGGAGATAAAACCTCTGCCTATCAGAATGAGTACCAAGGTTACCCGCCAAACCGTGCTTTTAGAAATATTTCTGAGCTTAAAATCATTCCATTGATGGAAGAAGATATTTTCAAATTTTTAGAAAATAAAGTGACCGTCTTTGGGCTAAAAGGAATTAATCCAAACAATGCCAGCAAAGAAATTCTCATGTCCCTTGATCAGGGAATTACAGCTGAGGTTGCCGATAAAATTATCAAGCGGCGTACGAACGAAAACGAAGGCGGCGAATTTAAGTCGCCAAAAGATTTTTG
The DNA here is from genome assembly GCA_043730825.1 of Pseudobdellovibrionaceae bacterium. Lineage (GTDB taxonomy): Bacteria > Bdellovibrionota > Bdellovibrionia > Bdellovibrionales > Bdellovibrionaceae. The sequence continues at coordinate 8,188 of JAYTJV010000037.1, read as the reverse complement.
GGATTCAGTTAACCAATTTGGTGCACGGCTGACAGCTGATCCAGATCAGATTCCGATTGTAGTCGATACGCTTATCAGCTTTCGAATCAAATCGACAGGCGTTTACACTAACGTCAGAACTCAAATCGAAGTAGTCGTAACGGATATCGATAAAACTGCTGCGCGCGTTGCTGAATACGTAAAAAAAGAGGCACCGCCCCCGCTTCCGCAAAGTGGAATACCAGCACCTCAGCCTGCGCCTGCTGCGCCAACACAAATTGCTCCGGGTCCACCGCGAATTCTCTATTGGTTTGAATACTGAACGTCTAGTCGCGAACGGCAAGTCGCGGACGGCTAGTCGCGAACGGCAAGTCGCGAACGGCAAGTCGCGGACGGCAAGTCGCGAACGGCAAGTCGCGGACGGCAAGTCGCGGACGGCAAGTCGCGAACGGCAAGTCGCGGACGGCAAGTCGCGGACAGCTAGTCGCGGACAGCTAGTTGCGGACGGCTAGTCTTGGTAGTCTTTTGTAAATCGAATTATTCACCACAGTATCCAACAGAGTATTTTGCATAGCAGTGAATGGTCTAGTTCCACTTAAAAGACTCCCAACCTCTAGTCCGGTGCTTTAAAATCTGTGTTAGGCGTGGGGAAATTTAATACATGAAAACTGTTGGTATTGATATTGGTAGTAACCAAGTCAAAGTTGTTGAGCTCACTTCGACAACTCGTGGTTTCCAAATTTCAAATTATCATATCCTGCAGCTTAAACCCAGCGGGCCGCAAGATGTTGACCTTGAAGTTATTGATTTTCTTCGCGGCATCGTCGCAAAGATGGATCTCGAGCAAACTAAGTTTGTTTTGGGAATTCGCCAGGATAAGGTCGCTGTTCGATTCAGAACTTTTCCTTTTACTGAAAAAAATAAGATTTCAAAAACGCTTCCACTGGATCTCGAAGATGAACTTCCATTCTCTGTGGATAATTCTGTAATTGATTTTAAAATGATTCGCACTAGGGGCAACGCGGCTGAAATCTTAGCCTGTGCTACCCCACGACATAATGTCGAAAAATTAGTTTCTTTTTTCAGAGACGCCGGCGCCGAACTTGATATTATTTGTCCTGAAGGTGTTGCGTTTTCTAACCTAGTTGAAAACTATGATGCTCCAATTCCTGTTGCCGAACCAAGCCCTGCTGACGGAGTAGACACTGCCTACAAACGTGAAGTCGAAGTCATTCTTCATTTGGGCCACACGCGAACGCTGGTTTGTGCTTTTGAAAAACAAAGACTGGTTAGCGTAAGAAGTCTTTTCTGGGGCGGCCAAAGCATTTCTCAAGCGATTGCAGTTAAATACCAATTGCCTTTTGTTGAAGCTCAGAAGGAAATGGAGCTTAAAGCTTTTATTTTAAATTCAAAACAGCAAGCCAGTTTTGAGGCTAAAGTTTTTTCCGATACGATTTCGCAGTCTGTTCGCGAGATGACTCGCGATCTTCAATTATCACTTCTCGAAATTAAAACAGAGTTACAATGTGATATTAAAAATGTTCAAACTTCTGGCGGCTTAAGTCATATCCAGGGCTTTGGCGCATTCCTTACGCAAATGTTAGAAGTTCCCGTTAACAAAATTAAGTTATGGGAACGTTTTGGACAGACGCTATTTGAAAAAACCGATGTCTTGGAAAATAAACTTTCAGTCGCCTTAGGTTTAGCAATTGAAGGTCTTAAAAAACCTCGCAACCCAGCGCTCAACTTTCTAAAAGGCGATTTTTCGAATAAGCCTTCCAGAGTCACAGCTTTTTGGGAAGACTATGGCTTATCAGTTGCCTGGGGCGCGGCCCTTATTGTGGCTATGATTATCTGGGCCAACATGCGATCGGGTTATGCAGAAAATTTAGCACTGGCTTCTAACGAAGTTTTAAAAATTCAAGCGAAGAACGTTGCAAAATTAACTGGTCGAAACGCAAATGAAAAAAGCGTTAAAAAATATATTACCGAAAAAAGAAAAGTTGCTAAAGAAATGCAAAGCGTTTCAAAGCTCATGAAAGTTAACAGTGCATTTGATGTTTTGAAGCGAGTTAGCGAAGTAAGCCCCGCTTCAAATCAGGTACGTCTCGATGTTAGACGACTCTACATTCAAGATCAAAGAGTCTGGATGGAAGGTTTTGTTAGAAGCCCTCTCGAATCGACTATGTTACAGAATAGCTTAAAAAGTTTAGCAATCGACGGAAAGATTACCACTCAAAATCCTTCGATTCGGGGTCCAGCTGATAAAACTGTTTTTGCATTTACGTTTAATGTCGACCGCGGCTTAACTAAAGATACAGGCAAGGAATAAGCAAATGGCATTGGAAGAAATGCGCGAAAGATTGAGCCAACAGCTTAAAGATCTTGGAGGAAAAATCCAAGACTCACCTGTCTTTCAGTCGTTGAAAGAAAAATTTGATGATTTGCCAGCGAATCAGCAAAAGGTTGTTGTTATTCTTCTCGCTGTTGTGGTGAGCTTCTTTTTATTTTCTTTTCCATATGAAAATTGGTCTTCTTCTTCAGATTCGGTAACCGAATTTGAAGATCGCCGCGAACTCATTCGCGACCTGTTAAAAGTGACGAAAGAAACCAGCGAGCTTCCTTCTTTCACTCCAGCTCCAGAGCTTGGTCAAATCAAGACCGACATCGAAATGCGCCTTCAACAGTTTCAACTGATCAATGAACAGATAGCTGGCATAAATGTCGAGATGCCCGCAAACTCAAATCTTATTCCCACTTCGCGCCAAGAAGGTGGAATAAAAGTTATGCTTAAAAAACTTAACTTAAGACAAGTTGTTGATATTACTGCGCAGCTTCAAGCCATGGAGCCAGCAATTAAACTTAAAAATTTAAGTCTTGATTCAAACTTACAAGATGCGCGGTACTTAGATGCTGTGCTCGAATTCGTTGTTATTAAAATTCCTCAAATCTCGATGGATTCTACTGGCACTGATGCTGAAGAAGGCACAAAGCCGCGTGGCAAAGGGCGTATGTAATGCTCGATGGAATTAAGAAATTATGGACGATGTTCAAAAAGCTACGTTTAGCTTTTCTGGTCTTCATCATTTCAACGTTAGCATTCTTTGTTCTGCTTTTTCCCCTCAACGATTTGGGTGACCTTATCACAACTCAAGTTGCAAGACTCAGCGGTAATCAGGTCTATTTTCAATTTGATCGTCTTGCGCTTTCAGCCTTGCCACCTGGCCTGCAAATGTCGAAGGTCCATGTTGAAACACCGCAGATTTCTGCCTTGAAAGCAGAGGATGTAACAGTTCTTCCGTCAATCATGGGAATGCTTCAGGGAAAGCCTTTTGGAAATGTAAATGCCTCAGGATTTCTTAAAGGCGAAATGAAATTGAACGTCGGAGCAGGCCCCAAAGGTGAAAAAGGAACTGATCGCACTTTAGTTGAAATTGGTGCTAAAAAAATCAGTTTAAAAGAGCTTCGCACTCTTTTAAATCTTCCATTTTTTATTCAAGGTGACCTTAACGTCGAAACTAAAACGATCGCAGATCTGACTTTTCAAGAACAACCAGAAGCTGATGTCAGTTTTTTGGTTACACGTTTTGAAATTCCACCGACAAATGTTGATACCGGTTTTGGTCCGCTTACGATGCCTGAACTCAAGCTCAAACAAGTCGATTTAAAAGGTCGCTTAAGTGCCGGAACTTTTATTATTGAAAAAGGCGAACTGGGCCAAGCTGGTGACGAACTTCAAGCAACGGTGAAGGGTCAAATCAAAATAACTTTGATGAATATGGGTGGCCAGATCGTTCCGCAAATTGGCAGCTATAATTTAGATGTTGATTTAAAAACTCAAAAATCATTTCAAGATAAAGCCGGTTTATTTTTAACTTTCCTTCAGTCCCACCAAAAAAGTCCCGGCCAATACAAATTTAAGGTCGCAAGCCCACAGTGGGGCGTGCCTCCACAAATTACTACGTTGCGTTAATATCCGTTCCGCGTCGGACACAAATGCCTGCATATCCAGCATTATTGAGATAGACTTTGGTCTGTCTTATGCTTTAGTGATTCTTTGGTTGACGGCATGAGATACCAATTAATAAAAGTGACCTCGTCAGAACATCAGTCAACTTGTGGACGAGGGGGAGAACAATATGTCTGGAGTTAACAAAGTTATTATCGTGGGTCGCTTAGGTGCAGATCCTGAAGTTAAAACAATCAGTGCTGGTTCTACAGTCACTCGTCTAAACGTCGCGACAAGCGAAGCTTGGACTGGCAAAGATGGCCAAAAACAAGAACGCACAGAGTGGCACAGAGTAACCGTTTGGGGAAAACTTGCTGAGATTTGCGGAAAGCATTTAAGCAAAGGTCGCCAAGTTTATGTTGAAGGTCGCTTGCAAACTCGTTCTTGGGAAGATGCTCAAGGACAGAAAAAATATGCGACCGAAATTGTTGCGAACACAGTTCAATTCTTAGGTTCAAATGGCCAAGAAAAATCTGGCGCATCAGCTTCATCAAACAACTCGCAAGATTATCAAGATTTTGGACCTGAACCTTCATTTGATCAATCAAACGACGAAATTCCATTCTAATATTTGTGCTATTTAAAGCTCGAACCTAGACTTTAAGTTAAGAAGCCCTTGGGATTCCGAGGGCCTTTGTCTACTATAAAAGGGTGAATCCACATTTTCCGTCTTTTATTAAATTAAGTTTTTTACTAAGCGTAAGCCTCATTGTAGGCGCCTGTTCTTTATATAAATCCAACGGCCGAAAAAACTTTGAATCAAGCGCACAAGGAAATCTCAACTTACAGAATTTTAAACCTATTCAATGCGATGAAATCAGTAACGTCGCGTATTGGTACGAAACCAGGTTTTCATCTCCACATAGTCAGTGGATCGAGAGCTTGCCGAATTTTGAAGTTTGGCAGGATGATTTAGACGGCACTTCAATTCAAATCCGAACTTACGAAAAACATAAAGATCAACCTCAAGAACTAGCAAGCATTACGCGATGTCAGACGACTTTCTCGACTTTGCAAGAATGGAAAGAATTTAGCTCTTTCTATTTGAAATCTCTAGAAGGAGACCAGCTTTGAAAAACACAATCCTCAGCCTTTTCATGATCTTTATGACTATGAGTCAGCTTGTCGCTGCCCAATCAGTTTCAAGTATCAAAGATAGTCGCGCACTCCTAGATTTAGGCGGCGGTAATTTCAATGTCGGCGACCGCGTGTTTGCGATGGATGGCCAAGGCAAGAAAAAAGCCTTGATGCAAATCAGACAAGTGAAAAACGGAAAAGCAATCGCCGATGTTCTTAAAGGAACAGCTCAACCAGGAATGTCGCTTGCGCGCGCTCGCGCGGGCTCTGCACGCTCATCTGGCGGTGCAGGCAGACCGTCAGGAAGTTCGAATGGTCTTCGCACAGCACAGGCTTACGGGTTCTCTGCTTCGCTTATGATGAACACAATGAAGATTTCAAACTTCGTGTCTGGCAGTACAAGTTATTCGTTTGAAATGACCGGCACAAATTTCGGTGGAAGTATGTTCTATGATTATCCCCTCACTCGCGACTGGTTTGCCCGCGGTCATGGTTCTTTAGAAATGTTTGATGTGAAAAAAACTGCATCAACTCCAATCTGTAAAGGTGGAACATCAAAAGATTGTAGCGCTACTTTCATGCAAACTGGCTTTTATGGAACTTTTAACTACGTGCTTAAGCCAGCTCCTTTCAGAATTTGGATGGGCGGCGGCGGCGGTGCCCTTATCTATTTGTCGAAAGAAAGTACCGTTCTTAACACCAGCAAATTCTTTTTCAACACTGTCATCATGGCTGCAGTTGGCGCAGATTATTTCACAAGCCGAAATACTTTCATTCCGATAACTTTCGAATACCAAATGATTCCGGATAAAGAAGCCGGCGTAACATCTATGGTCCTAAGAGCAGGCTGGGGTAAAACCTTCTAAAAAAGGTGACGCTGCCTTACTTCTCGAACTAATCGATATAAATATCGGGAATTGCCTTTTGGGTCGGATCTACCGAATAGCTTTGCGGATCCTTACCCATCTTATAAATTAAGTCTTCATCGAAAAAGTATTGCCCGGTTAATTCACGATTTCTGAGAATTTCGAAAGCTGCATCGGACACAATTTCTGGTTTTCTTGATCTCTTTATTGCATCAGCTCCGCCTAATAAATTTTGAACAGCAGCTGTTGCAACCAAGGCTTTAGGCCAAAGCCCATTAACTTGAATATTTTCTTTTTTGAATTCTCCAGCCCACCCTTTTACCATCATGCTCAAGGAATACTTCATCACACTGTAAGCAAGATGCGGAGCAAGCCACTTTTCGCTCAGGGTATGCAACGGAGGACACAATGCCAAAATCGATGCTTGAGATGATTTTCTTAAAAACGGAAGTGCCTTTTGAACCGTGAAAAAATGGCCACGGACAATCACACCATTCATCAGATCGAATCTTTTGCTTTCAGTTTTATCTGTTGGAGTTAAGAATATCGCACTCGCGTTTAGAACGACACCATCGATACCGCCGAAATGACTAGCCGCCTGCTCCATCGCAACTTGAATTGCATTTTCATCTCGGACATCTAATTGAAGTGCCAATACTTTTCCGCCCGCCTTTTTAATTTCTTCGGCGGCTGTATGAATCGTTCCTTCCAATTTTGGATGAGGTTCTACTGTTTTTGCAGCCACAACGATGTTAGCACCTTGAGAGGCTAGCTTTTTTCCAATGGCTAAACCAATTCCACGACTGGCACCTGTGATAAAATATGTTTTATTTTTAAAATCCATAGAACACCCCGTTGTTTACCTTCTTAAAGAATAATTAGATAAGATTTCCAACGCAGCGTCGACAAGAAAAGTGGAGCGTCACCTTTTTCCTTTTTATTTTTAACTCATGACTCGTTCTACGCCTAGGATGCCGCGGATTTTTTGTAGGCCTAAGATGGCTTCAGATAATTGTTTTGCATCTCTGACTGAGATTTCGAAGATGCAGATCGCTTTTTTGTCTCTTGTTGTTTTGACTTGGGCTGATTCGATGTTGATGCCGTGAACTGCGAAGGCTTCTGACATCATTTTAAGTAAACCCGTAATATCTTGGGACAATACTTTTAGTTTAACGTTTCTTTCCTGACCAGCGCCCGCGTGCTTTGAGGTCCACTGAACGTCAACCTTTCGCTCCTGATCAAGCTCGAAACCTTTTTTGCAATCCGATCTGTGTAACGTGATTCCGCGGCCTCGGGAGATAAATCCAACGATCGAGTCCCCTGGAATTGGCGAACAACATTTTGCAAAATGCACAAGTACGTCATCCATGCCGTCAACGCTGACGAGGGATTTACTTTTCTTAATCTTTGTTTGCGCAGCCTTTATAACTTTATCCATGAAAGACTGAGTTTCAGTCTTCTCAGTTTGTTGATTAAAGTTAGGTAAGAGTTTTTCAACCATAGTTCGTGGTTCTAATTTTCCGTAACCAACTTTGATATACATTTCTTCAACTGAATGAAGCCCGAAATCTTTTAGGAATTGAGTATAGACTTCACCATTGAAATGTTTTGCAGCCGCTGCACCGAACTTTCTGAATTCTTTTTCAACCAGATCTTTCCCCAGAGTCAGAGACCTTTTTCGCTGCTCTTCTTTAACAAATTGTCTGATCTTGGCTTTTGCTTTAGAAGTAACTGCAAATTTTAACCAGTCTTTGGATGGGACTTGAGTTTTTGAAGTCATGATTTCAATCGTGTCACCATTTTGCATTCGATACTTGAGCGGAACCATTTTTCCATTAACCCGCGCACCGATACATGAATTTCCAAGATCTGAGTGAATACCATATGCGAAATCTAAAGGTGTCGCACCATCAGGAAATTCCCGTACGTCGCCATTTGGAGTGAAAACATAAATTTCAGATTCGAATAAGTCAGTTTTAACAGTATCTAAAAACTCTTCAGGATTTCGAACGTTCTGATGCCACTGAACGAGTTCCCTTAGCCACTGAGCTTGAGCTTCAGTTTTATTTGATGCGTGATTCCCTTTTTCTTTATATTTCCAGTGAGCGGCGATTCCGCGCTCCGCAATTAAATGCATCTCTTGAGTTCGAATTTGGATTTCAATTCTTTCCCCGCCCGGTCCCATAACCGTTGTATGCAGAGATTGATAATTATTAGCCTTAGGCATCGCAATGAAGTCTTTAAAGCGGCCTGGAAC
>JAYTJV010000036.1:0-1829 GCA_043730825.1 Pseudobdellovibrionaceae bacterium | reverse complement strand
CAGAATTATTCTTTGATAGCGGGGATCTTACTTTTTTGTGGAGTTATGGCTTGTTTTGTTCTGGGTTATAAAATGGGCGGAAGAATATCTGTCGTGTATCCATTTTATGCGACAACTTTTGTCTGGGGATCATTAATTGGATTTATTTTGGAAAAAGAGCCGTTCCGCTGGAATTTAGCAATGGGCACAATGTGTATTATGGTGGGCTTAATCGTAATTTCCCAAGGGCAGAAGGTTTAGCAGATGAAAGACAATAGAAGACAGGTCGCTTCAAGAAAAGTTCCTTTCTTTCAAAACTTTGCAAAAAAATTAGTGCGATTGGGACTAACTCCTAATCAAGTTTCAATTTTTTCAGCTGTATTTGCGGCAATTGGTGGTTTGGCTCTTTCCCAAGTTTTAAAATCGGATGGTCTCGAGTTTTACCTTTATTCTATTTTGGGTTTGATTGGGATTCAGCTACGGCTCATTTGTAATTTAATCGATGGCCTTATGGCTGTCGAAGGGGGTTTAAGAACTCCGAATGGTGAATTGTATAATGATTTACCAGATCGCTTTTCTGATTTGTTTTTATTTTTGGGTGCTGGATTCGCAATTCCATTTTCTTGGGGAACAGATTTAGGTTGGGCGACAGCAGCTCTAGCTATTTTAACTGCCTACGTTCGTGTACTCGGGGCCAGCATGCAAATGGGTCATGATTTTTCTGGTCCTATGGCAAAACAACATCGGATGTTTATTTTAAATATAGTTATTGTTGTTGGGATTGTTGAGCATGTCGTTATTGGACAAGTTAAATACTCCTATCTAGTGGGCCTTTCAGTAATAGCCTTAGGAGGTCTAGCAACAATTATCGCAAGACTTTTAAGACTGAACGCTAAGCTTACGACATTTAAATAAAGTTCCACATTGGCACTTGGGTTTTACTTATTGATCATATTTGAAAGTTTATTATAGAAACTTGTTTACAAAGACGAAACGATTGCATAAGCTTAAAAAATCTTACGAAGGGAGGATGTCATGATTATTACAAATAAAACATTTACAGTTTGTTCTGTTGATCAAATGGCAGTCTTTCCTTTGGGCTTTCTAGCAGTGAAAACCATGCAAGTTCTCCCTCTGGATTCCGCCACTGATTCACGCTCTCAAAAATAGCGCCAAAAAAAGATCAGACAAAAAAGAACACACAATTAAATTTTAATAAAAGCGATTCTTAAAAAGAATTAACTATTGCTTTTAATCTAACGTCATCGGGGCCGATGGCTTTGGACTCAATGTTAACCATGCGATACCAAGAAAGTTATCGCGAGAAGGAGTTTTACGATGAAACCCACAAATGCATTACGCATACCGAACCAATTAATGACTCGAGCTGAGAGAATACCCTCTGAAGCTCAACCTGTTTCTATTAAGAAAGCAGACCTAGCCCAGTCTGATGTTGGTTTCTTCATCCTTCTCACTATGCTTCTGATTGGTATTGGAAGAGTCATGGGCTCTTGGATTTTGAGTGACCAAGTCAAAATTCAAAAAGGACCTAATGAATACGTGAGCAGGACTGAAGAATATCAAAATTTACATAATCAGGTTGGACCGAATACATTCTTCAGAATGTTCTAATTTGCTCTTATTACAGGAGTGGGCTTTTTAAAAGAGAGCCCACTCTTTTATTTTGCTAAGGCCTTTTTAAAGGCTTCATCAACTAACTTTTGCGAAAGTTGTTTCATTTCGGCTTCTGTTGGATACAGTTCTCTAACTTTTTGAAGCTCTCGAAAATCTAACCAAGTTCCTGCACACACCGGGCATAAATCAACAGTTAAAATACCATTCGTACCTTT
>JAYTJV010000035.1:0-15850 GCA_043730825.1 Pseudobdellovibrionaceae bacterium | reverse complement strand
GACCCGGTTCGATCGTAAAGAAACTAGCTTGAGCTGTTTCAGTAAACATTCTTGATGCCGTGTGAAGTTCGAAAGATTGGCCATCGAGCGAGAACATACGGTGCATTTCGTACATATTATTATCTTTGCCCATATATTCGGCTTTTTGGTTTAATGGAACCTTTGTAGAGCCTGCAAGAACTACGAATTTGGGTTTAGCTTGCGAATCAAGGTCGCATTCAATTTTTACTTTTTTGTCGAAAAAGAGCGAAGGTTTGGGAGAATTCATCCGGCAACTGTAAACCGCTGCCCATGAGAATTGAGTTAGAGTTAAAAGAGTAAAGATAATTGAAAATTGGACTTTCTTTGACATAAGAAAACGCTACCATAGTGATCATGGAAAAAAAATCGTTATTTAAGATAGTTGTTGGCACTTTATTAACATTAGGAATCACAGGTTGTATGACAAAACACATTGCGGACGATCCTTATATTTGGCTTGAAGAAGTTAACTCTGAAAACTCACTAACTTGGGTTAAAAACCAAAATAAGAGAACTTTAGATCAACTTCAGGCAAAACCTTCTTATGAAAAGATTCGTTCAGAAGCACTAGCGATTATGTCTGCTACGGACAAAATTCCGATGATTTCTTTTCAGAAAGACCATGTTTACAATTTCTGGACTGACCAAAAGAATCCGCGAGGGTTATTTAGAAGAACGACTTATGTCGATTACAAAAAGAAAAATCCGCAATGGGAAATCGTACTTGATATTGATAAACTTGGAAAAGACGAAGGAAAAAGCTGGGTTTACCAAGGTTGCTCGATTTTCAAAAGAGAACCTAACCGCTGTCTTCTTATGTTAAGTGATGGTGGAAAAGATGCCAGAGAAGTTCGAGAGTTTGATCTTAAAACGAAATCATTTGTGAAGAACGGTTTCTTTTTACCTTTGGCAAAATCTAGTTCTACGTGGGTCGACATAGACACTTTATTAATATCAACTGATTTTGGACCGGGCAGTATGACCGAATCGGGCTATCCTCGAGAGGTGCGAATATTAAAAAGGGGCGAAAGCTTAAGTCAGGCAAAAAAGATTTTCGATGTATCTGTTAAAGACATGAGAGCCTATAGCTCGGATGAGTGTCGAGCGGATGGTTGCGAAGTTTTTATTGTTAGAGACATCGATTTCTATCGCCACGACTATTATTTATTTAAAGATAAAAAAGAATTAGTTAAATTAGAAATTCCACAATCAGCCGAGCTTCAGGGGTTATTTAAAAACGAATACTACTTTTCACTGACTCAAGATTGGTTTGACTTCAAAGCAGGGTCGTTGCTTAAGGCTAAATTCGGAGAATGGGAAAAGGCTACCGAAGTTTACGTTCCGTCTGTGATCTCAAGTCTTGAAAGTATTAGTTTCACTAAAAACGACATTTATTTAAGCGTTTTAGAAAATGTGAACAAAAAAATATATAAGCTGGGGAAAAATTTCGAAATGATCCCATTTCCAGCGCCTTCATTCGGAAATGCAAATGTAGCAGCGGTTGATATTTATCAAGATCGGGCTTTATTCTCATTCGAGAATTCGGTTCTGCCTCCGGCTCTATACGAATGGAATGGGATGCTTAAAAAAATAAAATCAATGCCCCCACGGTTTGATGGAAAAAATTTAGTCGTTGAACAGTTTGAGGCTACTAGTTTCGATGGAGTTAAAATTCCCTATTTTGTTATCAGAGACAAAAGGAAAAGCGGTCCTCAACCAACTTTGTTAACCGCATATGGCGGGTTTCAAGTGTCTTTGTATCCTTATTATGAAGGAGTGCAGGGGAAAGTATGGCTAACTCAAGGTGGACAGTATGTGATTGCAAATATCAGAGGGGGCGGGGAATTTGGGCCGAAGTGGCACGAAGCCGCTTTGAAACAAAATCGACAAGTTGCTTACAACGATTTATTTGCAGTCACTGAAGACATCATTAAAAAAGGCTTAGTGACTTCAGACAAGTTGGCCCTTTCAGGTGGAAGTAACGGTGGGCTTTTGGCGGGAGTTGCTTTAACTCAGCGACCAGAGCTGTATAAAGCAATCGTCATTAACGTCCCTTTATTGGATATGATTCGCTATCACAAACTTCCCGCTGGTGCTTCATGGATTGGAGAATACGGTGATCCCGAAATTGAAAGTGAACGAGCTTACTTGCAGAAATATTCGCCCTACCAAAATTTAAAGGCTAATCAAAAGTATCCATCAATTTTTGTGACGACATCGACTTTTGATGATCGTGTGCACCCAGGACATGCTCGTAAATTCGGAGCAAGGCTAGCCGAGTATAAGGTTCCATTTTATTATTTCGAAAACATGGAAGGTGGGCATTCGGCCGCAGCGGATTTAAATCAACGTGCACAATTTATCGGCCTTTACTACTCGTTTTTGTTTGAGCAACTGACCTCTTCGCCAGCTTTACCCTAATTAGAAGTGGTTCAAATTTATAAGGATTGGCTTTTGAGCCAGTCCTTAAGTAAGCGTTTATATTCATCGGGATTTAATTTGCATGCATCTAGATGACCTGCATTTGCAAACTCAACAGGTTTTATGTTTACATATGATTCTAAGTTTTTAAAAACATTTTCAATATGCCAAACGGGGATAACTTCATCTTTTGCGCCACGGATTGATAGAATTGGAAATCCCTTGGGGAAACGCCTTAGCTGGTAACGAATTTCACGGTGCAATCGAAGCGACCAAAGAAAAAAGAATAAGGTCATTAAAGAAAATTGGCCCTTGACCGTGATGGCTAAATTCCACGCAGATCTAACAAATGCTTGGCTGGGTCCTGAATCACAAACAAGTGCTACGACATCAAATTTATTTTCTTTCTTTCGATCATAAATAGTTTCAATTGCAGCCGCACTTGGATTCGAAAAAGAAAAGACAATTTTTTGTCCGTCGATTTGATCCAAGTAGAAACTGAGCATCCTGCTATAAAGATGTTTTAAACCGATACGACCTTTGTAAAGAATTGAAAGTTTCAACCCAGCATAGTCTGGCATGTTGTAAGAAAAAGCATCGTAGCCAAGCTCATTTACGAGGGCAATGTGTCGTTTTAAAATTCTTTGATGTCCACCGTAGAAATGAACAAAAACAAAAATCGGCGATCCAGGAATTTTATTCTGTGAAAAATAAAATTTCGGATCGCTTTTTGGATAATGAGGGAAGGGTTTTACTTCCATCTTTAGTGTTTAGTGGTTCGACTCGCAGGCCAAAGTTCAGACCAGTTTTGAATCCGTGCACCTTGAGTGTTTACGGCTTCTGCTACTCGACGTCCTGGCACGACTGTCTGCTCTAGAGCGGTCTCTGCTAAAACTTTTCCAGCTGCTTCGACGATGCTATCTGAGTCGATACCGTGGTAAGCGTAAATCTCGTCGGGGCGACCGCTCTTAGAGTGCTTACGAACTGCACAAGATTCGTGGCGAACACCGATGATGGATCCTAAATTATCTAACAAACCAGCTTCGCCATCGTGAACGCTAACAATTGGAATTCTTTTTCCAGAAATCGTAATCAGATCTTCACCAGAAATTTCTTCTGGAGTTTTAATGTAAAGTTTAGAATCAATCTGAAGGCCTTGCTTCAGATGAGCATAATCATTTTCGTGACCTTGAATACCACAGAGTAAATCTGATGATGTTACAACGATCAGATTTGCGTAAATGCCACGTGAAAGAAGTTCTTCCGAAGCCTTTATCGCTTCAGTCGTCGGAGATCCCATGCTAATGATGTGAACCACGTTGTCACCGGGCTCGTAGCCAGCATAACCACGGTAGTTGATTAAATAATAAGCTCCGGCTAAAACGTCTTCTCTAATTTGGCGTAAAATTTCGTTATCGTCTGCTGAGGCAACGGTTTCTTCATCAACTGCGCTCTCAAGCATAAAGCCAGTACGTGCAAGTGGAGCAGAGGCATCTTGTTTGAATCGAAGCTGCTTTTTCAAGTACGTTATCATGTCTTTTTGTTCGATACCGCGAGTAACACCACGGATAAGAACGCCTGATCGACCTTGGTTGTTGTTCATTACATGACGCTTGATCGAGTCACAAAGAATCCAATCAAGTTCAATTGCGAACAAAGGTTCCCAAGTAAGCTGATTTGGAATTTGAAAATCCGACTTCCAGCCATGTTGAGCACCTTCAGGAGACAGTGTTACACCAGCAGGAGTGCCCACGCAGATAAATGAACTCTTCCAGTACTGATTATAGAAATATTGATCGTGTGCACGTTTTATAAAGAAATCATAAACTGTCATAAGCGGCATAATTGGAATGCCCAAGGTATCACGTAGGCGACCAAAGGAGCCCATACAGCTCATGACGTTTCCTTCTGCGATTTCAAATCTTAAGAAACGATCTGTCACTTCTTCACCAGGAACTAGATCTGGAAGTTTTAGATCTTTAACACCTAATTCAGTTTCAACATCTGCCACAATCGGGGCACCGAAGATCTTACCATCCATTGCTGGATTCAAATTTGTAGAAGTTCCCACATCTGGCGCCATAGAAATGAAAAGTTCCCCTGGTAGTTTCCAAGGCTTTTCAGCTTCAGTGAGAGCTTTTTGGTTTTTTCCTAACTTGTTTTCATCCAACGAAGTGTTTGAAATGCGAGTCAACTTCGCAGTCAACTGACCCAGCATCCACTGAGTGTGGGGGTAACTGGTCATTTTCGTGTTAATATCTAAGCTTTCAGGAATTTCGCCAAACTTTGTAAGTTCTTTTGAAAAATAATCCTGATTCTTCTTCTTCAAATTATTCTGAGCTTTAATTTCAGAAAAAAGTTTTTCACTGCGAGTTTTTATGTAATTACTTTCAGGAGAGGTAGTAGCAAAACGCTCAAATAATTTTCCAGAAGAAATTTTTTGTTTGGCTTTGAGTTCATCCATTTCTTCTTCATTTAATAAAGCCGAGTGATTACCAGGGGCAGCCGCCATTTTAAGGCCCCAGCCTTTAAGTGTATGAGCAATAATAATTGAAGGTCTGCGAGCTGATTTTTTAGTCGTCTCCATCGCTTCAGCCATTGCTATGATGTCGTGGCCACCAAAATCTTTAAAGGCGTCCATTAATTCTTGCTCCTTCACAGAGTCTAGAAACTTTTTCATTTTCGGATATTCTTTAACGATTCCTTCTTTGAGAAGCTTTACATCTCGAACGAGTAACAGAGCCTGAAGTTCGTAATCTTTTAATTCTTTTTCTAAGAAGTTTTGAAACGCTTCGCCGCCAGGACGGGCGAATAAATCTTTTCGCTTTGATCCGTGGCGAACTTGAATGACTTCCCAACCATTAGCCGCCATCGTTTTTTCGATTCGATCAGCATCGGTGCCGCCATAAATTTCTTCATTAGTGATTCGATGACCATCTAAAGATTGCCGGTTGTAATCGACAATCCAAGTTAGATTTCCAATTTCACGTTCAGCAAAATCCGGAACAGCTTCGTACATGCTACCTTCACGGAATTCAGAATCTCCACTAAGCGCCCAGAAGTGAGCATCTGGAACTTCGTAGCCATGTTCCTTAGCGTAACGATAAGCAAGCGCCATGTATCCCGCTTGTACAGGTGGAATTCCCACTGTACCCGAAGGAAAGAAATTATGATGATCGCAATCGTAAGCAGAGTGATAACTTTGGAAAACAGGCTCGCCGTTATGAGAATATTTGCGAAGTCCCATCATAGCCGTATCACAATCGCTTAAAGATAATTTAGCGAGATCTGATTTTAAAAACAGATCAAGTAAGTAGTGATAAGAGTGATCCACAGGGGCAGCGTGTGGTTTGTTTGCGATGTGATCAAATCCAGTACGTACAACTAAATGAAGCGCACCCAATATATGAAGTGAAGATGCACAAGCTGCAACGTGACCTCCAATTTTTGGATCACCTTTCGCTTTATCATCGCGATGATTTGCTTGATAAATCATTTGCGTTGCTAGGTAGTGAGCCCGACTTGCGATTGATTCTAAAACTTCTCTGTTGAGTGTGGATGGTGGTGTTTTAGTTGAATTATTGGCAACAACATTTGATGTAGTATCTTTTTGCGTTTTCATGTCTATCCGGTGTAGTGCTTAAGTTGTTGTTATCAAAGCCATTAAACGCTGCGTCTGGAGTGGAAACTCCAGGCTTTGTCCTGAAGTCTCATAAACTGCTTTAAGGGACTAACTTTCTAGAACAAAATCCCAACGGATTTTGACAGTGCCATCTTTTTCGATAATTCCCGTTGGAGGATTTGGGAAGGGCGCTGCTGATTGAAAGGCTTCAGTAGCTGCGTCATCTAAGTCTGATACTCCAGATTCTCTAACAACTTGAACCTTCACTAAATTTCCTGATTTATCTAAAACGACAATTAATTTCGTTACACGATCAGTTTCAGCTGCGATCTGGCGACCTTGCTTAAACATTTGCGACAATTTGACTCTTACTTTCGGTTCCCAGTGCTGACTTAACTGTCTTCGAATCCGATTGTAGTAACTGTAATATTTAAACTCTCTCGCGTTGAGCAAAGTTTCTAAACCTTGATCCACATCTTTTATGTAATCATCAGTCTGACTGCCATCAGCTAATTCTTCTTTTCTCTCGGAATTTTCTTCGCCTGTCTCAGAAGGAGCTGTTTTTTTTAAACCTTCATCTGAAATAATAGATGCGGCATTTAACTTTGGCGCTAAGCTCCAAGCTCTTGCAGCTTTGGATTCTTTTTTCGATGCTGCTTCTTTTTTCGAATTTTTAAACTCACCTTTATTTTTCGATACCGTTTGTTTTTCAACTTTTTGATTTTGTGCACTCAAAAAACGAGTATCAGGTGCTTCTTCGTTTGTTTTCTTTAATTCTTGCTCAACGATCTGTTTTTGGAGTTGATCAGACTTCTCTTTCTTTTTTGGGACTTCGGCTGGTCTAACAGCCTGAGGAGGTAGAGCAGGAGTTTGGTCCAAAATTTCAACCGTGATCTCGTTCATTTTTGGCTGTATTTTTGGCAATGCCATTATCCCCAACGTCAATACGTGAAGGGCAAAGGAGATGATTACAAACTCAGTAAAGCGAAGTCTTTTGAACATGTTTAATTATCGGCTGCTTACTCAAATAGCCTTAAATAAAACTAGCTGACCAAAAGTCTAGTTTGACCGCGCGTTCCTATATCGAGACAATATCAAGGATGAAACCACAAGTTTGGGCTGTATCAGATAAAGGCAATAAGCGAGAATCGAATCAAGATTCGTATCTTATCAACGAAAGTTTAGGACTATTCGTTGTGGCAGATGGCATGGGTGGACACAGCGGCGGAGAAGTCGCATCAAGTCTTGCTGTTCAAACTTTAGAAACCGAAGTTAAAGCTTTAAAGAACTCTCCAGATATTCTTGTAAAAGATATGATGCACAAAGTTTTTGAAAAAGCATCCATGAGAATTTTTGATAAAGCAGCAATTGAAAGTCCAGAGCTGATGGGAATGGGTACAACCATGGTCAGCTGCTACATCGATAAAGATCGCATGTATATTGGGAACGTAGGCGATTCAAGATGTTACTTGTTTGATAATTCAAATCTTTGGCAATTAACTGAAGATCACTCTTTACTAAACGAACAAATTCGAACGGGCTTATTAAAGCCAGAACAGGCTGCTACTTTCTCTGGCAGAAATGTGATCACTCGATCAGTAGGTTATGAAAGAGTCGTTCACCCAGACATCATTGACAGAGAAATCAAGCCTGGCGAAACTTATTTGCTTTGTTCAGACGGGTTATCAGGGCTTGTGCCAGATAATAAAATTGCAGATTGTTTTAAAACGAAATCATTAAATGAAGTGGCGTTAGCCCTCGTGAATTTGGCTTTGGCTCATGGTGGAGATGACAACGTCACCGTCTTAATAGTACATTTTCCAGAAAAATAATCAGAGAAATAGAATTAATGGAAAAAAGAAACGTCACGCTACTACTAGTCAATAATGAATCGGGAACCACTCGTAAATTCGTGCTTTCATTGATTTCTCTTAAAGTTGTTCTATTTACTGCTGCTGTCGTTATTCTTATTTTCGTAGCCGGCTTCATCGATTATTTAGGTTTGATGTTTCAAGCGATGGAAAATAAACGTCTTGAAAACGAAAATGTAATGCTCAAAAAACAATTCCAAATTGTTGAAGGAAAGCTTGGCGCACTGGAAAATTCCCTCGAACGTGTTAAAATTTTTACAAACAAATTAAAATTGATCACAAACATCGACATGGAAGACCGAGTTACCAAACTTACGATGGGCGCAAAACCAGGTTCAGGTCAGTCGATGGATGAATACGAACCGATGGATCAGCGGATCAGCAATCAAAAGATGGCCGAACAAGATAAAGATTTTCCACGCGAAGAAAAAATAAATGAAATGAAAGCGGAAGTTGCAGTTCAGCCGTCGTCTCAAGATTATGCGACTCTAGTTATTCGAATCGATAAAGCAGTAAAAGAAACGCAATTAAAAGAACAAAGTGTAATTGAGTTGTGGGAAAGCTTAAGCGAGCGCTTATCGTTACTTAATTCGACTCCGAATATTAAGCCAGCGCGTGGTTGGATCACTTCAAGATTTGGTTATCGCCTCAATCCATTTACAAATAAAATGCAGCTTCATGCAGGACTTGATATCGCAGCAGCGCCGGGTTCACCGGTTTACTCTCCGGCAGATGGTGTTGTCATTTTTGCTTCTTATGACGAAACTTATGGGAAGCTTGTCAGCATTGATCACGGCTACGGAGTCACATCCAGGTTCGCGCACAATTCACAGATCTATGTCCGAGTTGGACAAAAAGTTTCTAAATATGATGTGATTTCTTCGGTTGGCAATACAGGGCGATCCACTGGGCCGCACTTGCACTACGAAGTTCGTGTTAATGGGATTCCGGTGGATCCGATTAATTTTATCTTAGATGAGTAGTTCCAAATGGCATCGTGCCATTTGGAACAATAGTTTTTTTACTTTGCGTCGCCGGCTCTTGGTAATCGGCAACCGATTTCTATCATTTTTTTAGCTACTAGATTTGCCTGCTCTTGAACGCTCATTATTTTTGGAGAAGGCTTTCGGCTTAGCTCTATGATTGATTGGTCGATATATGATTTTTGTCGGTCTTTTTGAACACCCGAATAATCAGTCTGACCACGGCAATAGTTAATGATCTTTTTATCGACTGAATTATCCAAATAATCATAGATCATATCGCACATGAAATGAGTTGTGCCTAAGTGATCTAAAGCATCCGCATAATCTTTAACTGCTTTTTCTAGATCAATACATGCAAGTTCCCACTGTTGCGTATTAACTGGTAATGTTTTTTTGTTCAGGACTACCAAGTTTTCAGCCATCTCGTAGTCAGCGTAGAACTGCTTTGAAGAATAAGCCGAATTTTTTGAATAAACACCTTTACCACTCGCTGTAAGTGCAAAAGATTTTGCTAAAATATCATTGATCGTCTTATCAAATGACCCCCTCGCGCGAGCAAATTGAGTTCGCTTGTAATCTAACCATGCAAAGACCGGAGATTCTCCAGCTAGAAAACCTACGCGAGGACCCAATAGACTTCGCTTCAAGTTTGCAGCAGCTTCAGCGAATTCTGATCGGTTATAAACGCCAGATCCTGGCTTTGTAAGTTCTTTTAAAACTCGGGCCATGCGATTTGTATTTTCTTGTTCGTTAATAATTTTATCGAATTCTAATTTCCACTTGCGATATTCTTCGTTCTTAGCAAGATCGTCTTCCATCTTATCTAAGTCTTCTACCATAATATTAGTTGTCTCTGTGATCATGCGGCTGATGTGCTGCACGAAAGCCATTGTTGTTGCAGCACAGGCGGACGCTTGTTCGCCAGTGGGCTCTTCAGGGAAGTTTACGATTCTATTTAATAAACTTTGGAAAGTTCTGATTAAAACCTGAACTTTAAGTTTTAGCTTTTCATCTTCATCACGAACATTCATTCGCGGTTGACCATAAGCAGCCTGAAAGTCTGTTAAATCAATATTTTTTAAGTAATTGTTTTGTTGGTAAGCATCCAAAATTCCACGTTGAACTGAATTCGGGAATGAATTTTCATCCTGAGACATTTGAACGATCTGCTTACCTTGAATACATATAAGTAAGGCATTGCTCTGAGATTCTCTTATTCTTAAATTTACTTCTTCAAGAGCTTCCTTATCAGAGCGTACTGCTTGTTGAAGTCCACCGATATTATTTCTAACATTTCCACGGACATTCCACATTGTGTTCAATAATGTAGAGTTGCCCATTACTTTCATTGCGTAAGTGTTGATGTTATCTTTGAGTTGCTTTTCTAGTTCAGCAAAACGCCCACTTCTTGCCAGTTGAATATAGCTGATTTTTTTTGCTACCTTCGTGAACTGACAAGTATTTTGCAAAACTGCATTTCTTTGATCAGCAATGTCCATTCGTACTGTATTATTTTGGATAACCTGAGCCATCGTTGCAATCACGTTACTTCCAACAACTGTACCCATGATCGCGCCTTTTACAGCTAATGACAATGCAGGCTGAGTCGCCGTCAAAAGTAGAAGAAATGGTGAAGCCGAGTTGATAACGTTATTAAGTTCTAAAGCTACTTTACCCCAAGATAGATTTTTCTTTCCGCAGGCATCTGAAAGTGTTGTTACGTTTTTGAAAACTTCAGACATACGGTCGATACCAGAAACAACGGCGCCAACATTACTTTGCATCTGCGCTATGTTTTGATAACCAATTGCGGGATCTTGAACGTAACCTTGAAGGGACTCGATCGCTTTTTTAATTTGATCAGCTGTTTGTTTAACACTCTCTACTTGAGGCTGAGAACTTTGACATTGATCAGAAATTCCTTGAATTGCATTTGTTAAACTTGAGATCGCAATATTTAAATCTTGGTAAGTACTGTTTTCAAATAATGGGCAGCTATATTGACTGGGAACATTTGCAGTTCGAATCATTGCGCCCGAGATTGGAGATAAATTTCCGGGGTTGTTATTGTTACCGCCATTATCTATCGGAAAATTTGGTGAACCCGGATTAAAGAAATCAATTGGTCTTGGTCCCACCGGAGTAAACGGGGTAACAGGTGTAAATGGTAGCGGTTCGCCACCAGTTTCATCGATCGTCACCGGGCCATTGCCAGTTTGTTGATTTGTTTTCGGTGGCGTATCTTTAATATTAGGAAAGAGATCACTGTTTTGCGCGTGTGCCGAACTCTGCCAAGCTAGGCTTGTCCCAAACATTGCGATAGCTAAAATATAGGATGTCGTAACCCTGATATTTCTCAACATAACTGCCTCTTCCTTATGGATAGCTTTCGCTATCTTTTTTCAACATGGTTCTTGTTTGAACCTTTATTTATTTTCTTCTCAAAGCTGTCAGAGGGCTGCTCAGTCCCTATCCTTTTTACATTCTTTGTCACGCCAAGTCCCGGCTAAGTTGCTGAATACTCTGCGCGCCTATAAGCCATTTTCATGGCTACCGGTGTAGCGCTAAACAAGGGTGCAAATTGAAGCCCAGAAAAGAGGCCAGCTTAAGTGCTGGAAATGTCTCAATTTGAGAAAATGTAAGCGTGACATAGAATTGACAATTATTTGGTCACATTTTTCGCAGCTCTTCCTTGTTTAACTTAAAAAAGAATTTAGAAGAGCCCAAGGCTTAACGATGGCAAGAAAATTGAAGTCTAAATAGGCAAGATGAGACTGGTAATTTTTTTCAACCTTATTTTAGTTAGCCTAGCCTTCGCAGAATCGGATTTTGCTAGAGCGGAAAGTGCCGATTTTACGAGTACGGAGCGCTCTGAATCTCGGGTGTTGGCTCAGGTTAAGAACTACAAAAAAGGTAATAAATTTAGCTTCAAAAAGAAGCCTCGTAAGACTACTTACAAGTCGATTCGTTCTGCAAAGTATAGAGGCTACAAGGTAGCTGAAATTCCTCATTATGAGGTTCCGGCTTTTTTAACTCGTGAAGATATGAACAAAATCCTTCCTTCTAGTGTATCGAGTAAAGACTCATCTGGTGAAGTTTTGCAAAAGATGGGTGATAAAGCTATCAACGTTTGGTTGAAATCTTCGACGATGCAAAAAATGTCGATTGTTCAAGCTGCACAAAAAGTAGAAGACGCAATGAAGGCCGAAGTGAATTTGGCTCCGGAAAATTCTCTTATTAAGCATAAACTTAACTTCCAGGTCCAGGCACTTCAGACAACTTCTAAGGTTGATTACACAGGTTACGTTGATGCATCAGTGACTTATAATCTACGCGACAATAAAGCTGCCTACGAAGTAAGAAAAAAAGTTCTTCATAATAAAGATCTTTTTGTAAATCACACAGACACGAAGAATGAGAATCTAAGTTCGGTCGGTCTTAAGTGGTCTTTCTAAAATAACCAAAATTATGATTGTGCTTTTAGCTTTGCGCCGATGTCTTTGCGATATTGCATGCCACTACTTCGAATTTGACCAACCAATTTATAAGCCTCGGAAATCGATGACTGAATTGTAGAGCCAATTCCCACGCAGCCCAACACACGGCCACCATTTGTTAAATATTGCCCATCAACTCTTTTCGTACCAGCGTGAACAACCCACTGGTTAGGATCGCTTAAATCGAGTGGACCTTGGATCGGAATATCTTTCTGAGGAGCTTCCGGATATCCTGCTGCCGCCATAATCACACAAGCTGCAGAAAGGTTCTTAATCCGAAGCTGAGACAACTTTCCTTTAGCTAAATCACAAAACAAAACTGCGGTATCACCATCAATCAATGGCAAAATGACTTGAGTTTCGGGATCGCCCAAGCGGGTATTGTATTCGATTACTTGCGGACCTTGATCTGTCATCATCACGCCAACAAAAACAATTCCACGGTAAAGAAAATTTCGGACGCGCATGTGTTTTAGGGTAGGCTCGATAATTCTAGACTTAATCTGATCTTCCCAGTCCTTTTGAATTACAACAGGTGCTACGGTTCCCATTCCGCCCGTGTTGGGGCCCTGGTCGTCGTCCATCAATCGTTTATGATCTTGGGCTATTGGAAGTACGAAATACTTTTCACCGTCAGTTAAAACAGTATAGCTGATTTCAAAGCCAGGCATAAACTGTTCTAAAACAGCTTTTGCACCAGCAAGACCGAAAATCTTTCTATCAAAATAGTCTTCTGCAGATTTCTTTAACTCTTCCAGGGTTTTACAAATTGCTACGCCTTTACCTGCGCAAAGACCATCTGCCTTTAAAACGTAGGGAGGAGTAAACTGTTTACTTGCTTCCAGGGTTTCTTGAACAGTTTCTACGATCTTAAACTTTGCAGTGGGAACTCCAGCTTCTTGCATAAAGACTTTTGCAAAGATTTTTGAACCCTCGAGTTGGGCAGCTTCTTGATCCGGCCCGATGCAGTGAACCCCGCGAGTTCTTAAGAAATCACTTAAGCCTGCTACAAGTGGATCTTCAGGTCCTATAAAAACAAAATCAATTTCATGAGTCGTACAGAAATGAACAAGTGATTCAGAATCTTTCCAGGAAATATCAGGATGGCAAAGTGCTTCTTTGGTCATTCCATCATTTCCTGGAATCACGTGAACTTCAGTCACGGTTGGGCTTAAACGAAAAGACTTCACGAGTGCGTGTTCTCTTCCGCCTGATCCGATGACTAAAATCTTCATTTCAGTATTCCTTTGAGTTCTTTCAAAATCTTTTCGCCTTCTGGAAAAGATTCCGGAGCAACATAAAGACGATCGATCACGCGGGCACCTTCGTACTTTTGAAAGATCTCTGTTGAGCTTTCAATTTGTGTTGGCTCAACCCAGGGGTCGTATTGATCAACTACAAAAATTGGAAAAGTTTTTTCAGTAGACGAGTGATACTTCGATAATCTGATTTTTGAAGAAGCCCAAATAACTTCGACGCCTCTTTTTTCAATTTCAGCTTTTAATATCTCAGGACGAGTTTCATCTGAGACATTATGCATTTCGATCAATACTTTATATGGAGTTCTAGCCGTGATTCGTTGAGCCCAAGGATTTTTCACTCCAGCTAAATGTTCATAAAGTTTGTAGTCGTTGTACTTGGTGTAATCTTGAATATCGGCGGGCAAGAAAAACGTACATTCTTTTGACGACAGATAACGATTCAACATTTCTTCGTAGATAATGCTTTTATGATGGAAATAAACCATCAAATGCATGTGATGTCTTGAGATCAAGAAATCATCGAACGAATAAAGTGCTCGGCGGTTCATGGCTAAATAAGCTTTATGTTCAACAATGTGAACAGTTAAGTTTTGGATCAACCATTCCATATCGATTTTTCCGTAATTAGTTCCGCAGAAGTAAGAATCACGTTCCAAGTAATCCATGCGGTCGACATCAAGTTCTGAACTTACAAGTTGAGATAAGATCGGTCTAAAATCGATTCCCTGATCGGAAAAGAAATCATCTTTTTCAGGCAAGTTCTTATCAATCAAACAAGCGACGTGGTACGGATCGATATCAGTAAATTTATTTTTAATAGTCTCGGCAATTGAAGATTCAGTGACGTACTTAATTGTATAATCTTCGTGATTCGCCTGGCGTTCTTCATGATTACCAAAAGCTTTTACTTTGAGTAAAGATAACTGCGGCATCACTTCTTCAGTTGTGTGACTTAAAGGTCCGTGACCCACATCGTGAAGCAAAGCTGCTAAACGAAATGTTTGGCGAAGTCGGGTCTTCACAGAAGTTTTAGAAAACGGATAGGCACCAAAAATAGAATCAAAAGCCAAAACGGCTAAGTGGCCCACACCAATTGAATGAAGATAACGATTATGAGTCGCACCGGGAAAACTAAATTCAGAAAAACCAAGCTGCTTAATTGATCTGAGTCGCTGATATTCAGGAGTGTCAAGAACGGCGACTTCTGCATTGGAGTAGTGAATAGAACCATGGACGGGATCTCTTATTTCCATAGGTGACAGGTACATTACCAGTGACGACGCGTCAAGTTTGGTCCGAGGGCGTGGGGGTTTTAGAGAGTGTGTCATTTAAGTAATAGCTGCTATTCGGTTTAAACTTGAACTCCTGGAGCCTTAAACCATGTTGAATTTGTTCGTGAGCATCATTTGTGAAGCGTTCATCCAGCCACCTCATATTTCCATTTAGATCTTCGAAGAAATGATAGTCATCAAAAATTGGAATTTCCATTTTCTTAAGTCCTAAAAAGCCATGCAAAGTCGTGTAATCGTATTGCAGAACTGAGTCGCAGATCCCAGCTTTCACTGGATTTTGATACACGTATTTTAGGACGTTTTGAAAGTAATTTTGATTTTTTACTAACGAAGGGAAATACCGATCTCCGTAGAGGTGATTTTTTATTCCTCGAATGGCGCGGATATCATCACTTGTTCGCTTCATAAATTGTTTCATGAACTCACTCAAGTTTCCATTTGGAGTCGATATGAGAAGATGGAAATGGTTGCTCATCATAACAAATGCTAAGATTCGTACCTGAAAAATGCGGGAGTAAAACCAAAGAGCGTTACAGTAAATTTCCCATGCATCCTGTAGATCGCAGGGAAATGGCAATCCGTCGTTTGTTTTCGCATTGATATGATAGGGATAATCGGTGTTATTTACTCTTCGGGTTCTCGGCATAACGGCCTTCGTAATTCAAAACGAAGTCCATGTTCGGTCGGCAACAATGTTAGGACTAGGCGTTCGCTATCCGGCTATCGCTTTTAAATTAGTCTTTTCGGACTATTGCTGAGCTTCGCTCTTTACTTTTTCTTGGATTTTTGGAGTTCGACCAGTAGTCGCAGATTTTTTTGCTTCCGCATTGACCAAGCATGGAGCCATGTTTTCGGAAAAATTTGTCTTATCTTTAATA
>JAYTJV010000034.1:0-1844 GCA_043730825.1 Pseudobdellovibrionaceae bacterium | reverse complement strand
ACGGCTAATTTTTTATCGCACTGCAGATTCCTGCGAACCTGAACAGTTCTGTTTTATTTAGAGCGAATTTCGTTATTTTTTCGGCGATGTTTGTAATTTCAGCCTGCCTTAAAAGAGAAAGTGTAAGGTTGCGAAAACTTGCCATTAATCTTGGTCCACTTCCTTTTCGTATTCGACTCGCATCCTCACCCATTGTTACATCGCGCACGTAGTGAACTTTGTTTTCAATCGTCCAATGGCCTCGGTTTAATGCGAGGATTCTTTCTGGCCCAGCTTTTTCTTGGGATAATGAAGTGATTCCAAGGACCGTTTCTGTTGAGATGAGCTTTCCATAAAAATCTGAAAAATTTCTTTCTACTGAAAATATTTGCTTTGCAAATGGAAAACTGATTTGCCCAGGCTGAAGTGGCAAGATAGAAATTGTTCGGGTTTCAATGCGGCCATGTGCTTTATCTGTTGTCGTTATTTGCTCAGGGGGAAAAAGCACTTTTTTGAAGTGCTTTTTCGATCTCAGTTTTAAGATTTGGCTGATTGCCCTTTACGGTAAAGACATAGTCGGCTTCTTTTTCTCTGACGATCACCGTGGCTGTTTCAGTTTGTGTATGCATGGCATCAGCGGTGATTATTGATCCTTTGATATCAAGTCCTTTCAATAATTCTTGAGCCACTGGGATTTCATTGGTTTTATCGTCAACTTTTTCTTGAGTAACAACAACTCCATCATCATGGGTGACCAACGATAGCAATTGCAGGGCCTTCTTATCGCCATCGCGACTTCCGCGTAGCGTTTTACCATCGATTGCTAGTGCCAATCCTCGAAGTGAATCAGATCCTAAAAACCAATCAGTAATTTTTTTATCAACTTCATTTGCATTTAGACTTAAGATAAAACTTCGAATCGCAGATACACTTGGCGCCCGCCAAACCCTAAGATCAGCCAGCTGCTTAGTTGTCAGAGATTGCCCCCATAAACATATTTTATTGTACGAATTCATTCCAGAAAAGATGGCAAGAAGACAAAAACTGAGCAGTGGTCCAGTCTGATATCTTTTGCCATGTTTTGACCTGGTATCTTTGACTGTATTGCAGAATGCAAGTAAACCCTTTGGGCCAAATACAGGGACATTGAGAGCATCAATCACACATTTACTCCTTTGATAGCTTGGGATTAACACTGAATTTGTCCACGATAGACCTAAAATCTCGCGTGCGTTCACGGCTAATGGCTTCATGAAAATAATTTTCTTCTCTCCGTGAAAATCATAAGCATCAAAAATTTTTCTGAAGCCTTTTGTAAACCCAACTTGAACCCAGTTGTCGGCCTTATAACAGGTACCTTTGTTGCGATTGAGATCGACAAATGTTTCTACCATTAAGATGGGATGGCTGTATTTCGTGTTCCAGTCGTTGGAGAGCCGTTTAAGATTAAGACTTAAAACGTGCGATGCTAAATTTTTACGACGAAATTCCGGTAAAATTAAAAACCGCCAGTTATTCGCAACAAACTTAAGGCGATCCATCTTTTGCTCGCGACACCAACCAATCCAGTTATCTCGACTCTCAAGTTTAAGTGCAGCAGCAGCCCAGCTTAACAAAGCAATCCATTGACCATCTTCTTCGGCGACATAATTGATGCGCTCGCCAATCACACCATTGAAGCCAAGATAATGGTGCTCCTTAAGAAGCGCCACCCAGCGGACTTCTTCTGCTTTTGTAATAGGGCGTACGTTAACTCTCGATTTACGGTTTTCCACATCTTACCGTAGAAAACTTATGGGGTTTTGTCCAGTTCTTTCTTTATGTTTGAAATTACATCGCGTTAAGAGATTGAAAAATTAGCCGTG
>JAYTJV010000033.1:0-48043 GCA_043730825.1 Pseudobdellovibrionaceae bacterium | reverse complement strand
CTGCTGATTTTCAAAAACGAAAATCCTGCATATAAAAAATTGAAAAATCTGAAAATCGAAATTTCATGAATTAACGCAGCTTATCCGCGCCGTTGGGAACAGAGTTACGGGCGAGCAAGATGGTTGGCGATGGGATATTCGTCGCTACAATAAGGCTAAGCGTCGCTATGAACCCGTGCCTGTGAGCGGAATTCCTGAACACGTCAGAAAAACCCAAGACGAGGAAGTCGTTAAAAAATACTGCCTGTCAAAGAGCGCAGAAGAGGATGCCATTCGCTATCGTGCGCAACTCAGGGTTGAGTGGAAGAATAAGTATAAGGACTTTACCAAGCAATTGGAGATTTTTGAGGAATACCAAAAAGAACGCGCGCCCAATAGTTATGAAAACGATGTTTATTATTTGGAAAGTTATGCCTTTCATTTTTTCTTAGACCACAAAGAGGCCAACAATCATTTAGCTTGGAGTGCGCACTACGATGAGTTTCGCAAGTGGCTCAAGAAAGTAAAGCCTCTTAAGTGGAACCGAGACACAATAAGTCTGAACACCCAAAATAAAGTTATCAAAGCTCTCAATGTATTTTTAGAAATGGTGGGACGTCAAAATGATGAACCTATCAGAAAATGTCCTCAGTATAAGCGGTCTGAGATGGTTCAAGTATCGGCCTTGGATATTGTGGAAGACGACGAGATCAAAAAAATTCAAGACGCGCTTTTAGAAATTCGCAAAGACTCTCATGATTTGTTCACGGTACTTGCTCGCACAGGCATGAGAGAGAACGAAGCTTTAGGGCTTTGCATGGCATTTATTTCGGAAGGTCATTTCAAAGGAAAAAAACTGGATAAACTTCACAAGCAAATCAAGATGTATGATGGGCTTGGAGATTATCACGGTTACATTTGTCTTGAAAGCCAGCCTACACTTAGCAGTATTCGTACAGACAAAAAATATAAAGACCGCTTCGGGCAAACCTGGGAACTTGGATCTGTTCCAAGAAAGCCACTTAAACTAAGACCTAAAATTGCTCCTGAAAATTTCCGATTTGTTCCTGTATTTGATAAAAAGGCATGGAACATCCTTGTTGCACGATGGAACGCCCAGCAAGAGCTTTTTGAGAAGAAAGCCCACGGTAAAGACGGACGGAATTATCTGTTATTTAATGGGCTAACGGCGTCCATGTTCTATATTGATGTTCAAAAAGCTTTTGAGAAAACGAAGCTTCGTTTTCGTTCGCCACATAAACTTCGTCACACTTTTTTAACTTGGTTCTACGGTCATACCGACGAAAACCGTTTTCTTGCTCGCAAAGTAGCGGGTCACAATGAAGAACGGTCAGTGCAGATTTACTCGCACATAAATGAGCAAATTGGTCTTGAGCAAACTCAAAAAGAACAATCAAAACAAAAAATGAAAATTGTGTGATTGTTGCTCTTAATTAAGAGTGGCCATCGCAGCTTGATAATTTTTTTTGAGATGAAGACTTGAAGTAGCCGCAGTCAAAACTGCGAGAACTTCTTGAGCTTGTTTCTTAAAGCGATAAAGCTCTAATTCCGAAGCCGTTTCTGCGAGAGTTTCCGTTAAATCCTGCAAATCAAAACACGAGGCCTCTAATGAGCCTTTTTTCATAGAAATACGACCCATCAACATAGTGGGATCGGAATTCAACTTTTTAATAATTTCTGGAAAGAGTGATTCTTGCGAGGGAGTGAGAGGGATCTTGATTTTGAGGTCTTTGGCTGTTGCCATGTTTCCCTCTGATTTTCGTTTTTCTTACCTTTTACATTTTAACATTTTCGGGGAAGACCTTGATTTCACTTTTCAGTGATTTCAACTACTTGTGTCTTCCCCAAATGTTAGTAAATGGTTGCGGGGGCAGGATTTGAACCTACGACCTTCGGGTTATGAGCCCGACGAGCTACCAGACTGCTCCACCCCGCGACAAGGAATTGATGAACAGCCAAAGTATGTGGTTTCATACACTTGGTCAAGCCTTTAATGACTTTGCTCGAAACTCATGACGTGCTAAATTTCATAGCATGGCGATCTTCTATTACATTCTGTGGACTTTGAGCTTCGCTTTTTGCTTTAGTGTTCTTCGTTGGGCTGAGATGATTTTTTTTGGACCTTGGGGAAATAATTGGAACGAAACTTTGCAAATCATCATCATGGGCTTTCGGTTTGACCTGATGATCGTGGGCTTTTGGCTCTCGCCTATCGTGGTTTACTTCATTATTTCAGAGCTTTTTTCTAACATAAAATTTTTGAAACCGGCTCTAGCTAAAATTTACCTGACGTTTTCATGGGCGTTAATTTGTCTGCTTTATTTGAAAGACTTGATCTCTTATCCGGTTCGAAAAGATCGGCTTTGGTTACAGGATCATTTGAATCATCCCCTTATCAATTTAGATTATGCAAATCGCCTTGAGTGGTGGGCGTGGTTGGGAATTATTTTGCTGAGTTTTGGGCTTTATCAGGCCGGTGCTTTGCGGTTTTCTAGATTCGTTCAGCGGTTCCAAAAGCTAGGTTGGCTTAGTGTCGGGTTCATTTTTCTTTGGACTGCATTAATTGCGCGGGGAACTTTGACCGAACATCACTTAAGAAGAAAAGATTGCCAGTTTTCTTTAATTACGAAAGCTGAGGCTATTTGTCTTAACCCCGTGTTCACATTTTCCAAAGATAAATAAGCTTTTTAAAAAAAGTGATTAATCAAATAAAGAAGACTTAAACCAAAGATCATCGTCGCTAAAATACTTTCCGTCCAATAGGCCACAAAAAGTGAAAGAATCGAAACCACCGCGCGCTCTTTAAAAACTTCGGGATTTGCTTTCGAAGCCATCAGGCCATTGAAAATAATGGTAGCAAAAGTTGCCGGTGCTAAAAGCTGCAAAAACTTAACTGGAATTTTCGCAGCTACTTTTTTGCCAGCGGTGCTGACGAATGAATAACGATAGAAAAAAGTAATCGTTCCCAACAGGAAAATCGCAAAGATGATCATGCTTCCCTTCCCCATCTTTTTTCAATTAAGTAGCCAGTAACGGTTGCGCAAACGATCGAGATAAAAACTCCTGATCCAAAAGGAAAATCTTGAAAAATTAAAATGAAGACAACCGAAAAAATAGAAGTGATGACTCCGAATTTATTTTTACAGACACCCATCAGCATGGGCATAAATAAAAGTGGAATTGCAAATTCAAGGTTCAAACTTGTTGGTAGTAATTGGCCAAAAAAAATACCTGCGCCCGAAGATAGAAACCAAAAGATCCAGGTGCAAAAACCCGCACCAAAATAAGCATACGGTCTGATCTCGGATGGATACTTTTGAAGTTCTTTTTTTTTCGTTTCGTAAAATGCATAAAGCTGATCAGTTAGCAGATAACTTAGAAGAAGCCGCCACTTCCTTGGAAAAATTGAAAACTCTTGGCTGATTCCAGCGCTGTAGATTAAGTGCCTAGTATTCACGACGTTTGAGCCTAGAACCGCTTGAAGTGCCGAACCTAAGTGTGAAAATAAATCTATAAAAATGAGCTGCGAAGAGCCTGCGAAAACAACAACAGAAAAAAGTAAAACCACCCACCCAGAGAGACCCGCATTAACTGCAAGTGTTGCGTAAAGCAATCCAAAGGGAATCACACCTGTTTGAAAAGGTAGAGTTTTACGAAATCCATAAAGGAAGAGCTGCCGCTTAAGAAGTATAGGTTCCATTTAAGTTTGGGCAGTTTATTGGAATGTCTAAACCCGTTCAATGGAATTAAAGATCTTGCCTGTTTTAACTTAGTTTTCTTAAATTTCGAGAAACTACCCATGGCCAAAGCGTCCGATTTTCTAGAAATCCTAAGCAGTGCTGTTACTTTAAAAAGAAGTTTATTTTAAGAACAAGAGACTCTTTTAGAAAGTTTCTTTACCTTTTCGCCGTAATTCTTGCTGCCTTTAACACAGGACTCAAATAAACCGACTTGACGGATCTCAGTATTTCAACCTATTGTGCCGATAAGTACATAACGAGACAGTATATTACCGCTTCAAGCGACTAGCAGTGACCGTAAGTCTTTAATTCAATTCAAGTCAAAGTCGCTTTCCCAGATTCAAGAGAGTTCAACATCACCACACACATTTTAAATAGTTCAGCAACAAAACTGGTGCGTAGCCAATTGTTTTGGTTCGTCCTACTTCATACCGTCGCTTTTTATTCTTAAATTTTAAAAATCGATTCACTCGAGCTTATTCAATTATTAGTAAACTTTA
The DNA here is from genome assembly GCA_043730825.1 of Pseudobdellovibrionaceae bacterium. Taxonomy (GTDB): domain Bacteria; phylum Bdellovibrionota; class Bdellovibrionia; order Bdellovibrionales; family Bdellovibrionaceae. The sequence goes on along the minus strand of JAYTJV010000033.1, from coordinate 43,803 downwards.
AGTTCTATTTCAAATATTGGATTTTAATTTTGCTAGCTATCGCTCGGGCTTTTTTTCTAGCTTCATCAGTATTTTTACCACGAGCCAAGGCCACACCCATGCGGCGAAATTTTCGAGTTGTTGGTTTTCCAAAGAGCCGGACTTCCGAAGACTTTACTTTAAGTGCTTGGCTTAAGCCTTTGATCTCAAAGCTTTCTGAGTCCTGGTCAGCCAGGACTACAGCCGAAGCAGTTGGACCGAAGTAAGTAATTTCCGGGATTGGCAAACCTAAAATACTTCTTAAGTGAAGATCAAATTCTGACAAATTTTGCGAAGCTAAAGTCACCATGCCCGTATCGTGGGGCCTAGGTGATACTTCAGAAAAATAAACATCTTTTTTCGTTAGAAAAAATTCGACGCCAAAAAGTCCTGCGCCACCTAAATGATCAGTCACTTTTTTTGCCATCACTTGAGCTTTCTTTAATTGCGAAGGTGTGATGCGCGCTGGGATCCAAGATTCTTGGTAATCTCCCCGCTCCTGAAGATGACCAATAGGGTTCACAAACAGAGTCGGCCCTTTTTTTTGTTTGATCGTAAGTAACGTTATTTCAGATTCAAAATTGATGAATTCTTCAACGATGACTTTCTTTTTATCCCCGCGCATACCTTGGACCGCATATTGCCAAGCTGCTTGAACATCGGATTCTCTTTTTACGACGGACTGACCTTTGCCGGATGAGGACATCACAGGCTTTACAACGTTTGGAAAACCCACTTTTAAGCTGGCTTCTAGCAAGTCTTCATAGTTTTCAGCATAATAAAATTTTGCAGTCTTAAGTTTCAGAGTTTTAAAGGCGACGTCCCGGATGGCATCCCTGTTCATAGTTAAATGAGTCGCATGAGCGGTCGGAACAACCTGAATTCCCAACTTTTCGAACTCTATTAATTTTTCAGTTCGAATCGCTTCAATTTCTGGAACGATAATCGTCGGTTTATGTTTTGCAACGACCCGGTCTAATTCATCTGGATTTAACATATCGATCACTTCAAACGTATCTGCAACTTGCATCGCGGGAGCACCAGCATATCGATCAACTGCCACAATATAAAGACCTAAGCGTTGGGCTGAAATCACAAATTCTTTACCTAATTCGCCTGCGCCCAAAAGCATGATTTTATTTTTCGTACTTTTCATGAATTTGATCCTAACTTGTAAACTCTGGCTTCAAAGGGCTTTAATTCTATTTCCGTTATGGCCAAGTGACTTTCGACCGCTAGATTACTTAAGTGTAAGTTCTGAGACTCGAGCTTTGCTCCGCCCCAGGAATACTTTGCAGGCATACCTACCAAGTTCACGATTACAATTGCCCGATCTTCCCCGTTGATCCTAGTATAGGCAAAAATCGACTTATCTTCTGGCATCACCAAATCAAAATCGCCATAGACGAAAACCGATTCTCGTTTACGAAGCTTCACTAATTTTTTATAAAAATTAAATATAGAATTCGGATCTTCTTTTTGCTGAGCCACATTGATGCATAAATAATTGGAATTTACCTTCAACCACGGTTTACCTGTACTAAATCCCGCTTGGGAAGATGAATCCCAGTGCATGGGTGTTCTGGCATTATCCCGCGAGATCGGAGTCAGCTTTGCAGCGATCTTGCTATCACTCATTCCTTCTTTTCGCATCTTCGCAAAGAAGTTTTTTGCAATCACATCATTAAAATCATCGGGTCCTTCGAAAGACGTATTAGTCATGCCAATTTCTTGGCCCTGATAAATAAACGGAGTCCCCTGCATAAGAAAATAAAACATCGCAATCGCAGTTGAACTTTCCCGCCAAAATTTTTGCATGTCGCCCCACTTCGATACGATTCGGGGAATATCATGATTCTCGACGTAGAGAGCATTCCAACCTTTACCATGCAAACCTTTTTGCCAGCGGTTGAACACATCTTTTACTTTCATCAAATCGATTCTTCGCGTGGGATCGGTGTCCCAAAGACCAACGTGCTCGAATTGTATGAGCATGTTCAGCTTATTTCGCTTCTCTTCTACCCATTCCGGGGCTTGTTCAGCAGTCACTCCGTTTGCTTCGCCAACAGTCATGATGTCATAGTGACTAAAAGTCTTGAGACTTAAGTCATTGATATATTCGTGAACACCTTCGACATTCATGTGCTTTTGATAAGATGGAACAAATTCCAAGTTATCAGGATTTGGCATATCTTTTAAGCCGGGTTCTTTCTTCGAGTGGCTAATTGCATCGATTCGAAATCCATCAATTCCTCGATCAAGCCACCAGCGAATCATGCTGTATACAGCTTCTCGCATTTCTAAATTTTCCCAATTAAGATCGGGCTGCTTAGTCGAAAATAAATGCATAAAGAACTGCTTGGTTTTTTCATCCCATTTCCAGGCCGAGCCACCAAAAATACTTTCCCAGTTATTAGGCTCTTTGCTATTTTTAGCATCCCGCCAAATATACCAATCGCGCTTTGAATTATCTATTGAAGAACTTGATTCAATAAACCACGGATGTTCGTCACTGGTGTGATTAATCACCAGATCGATAATCAGTTTAATTTTTCTATTGTGGCATTCTTGAAGTAATTGATCGAAATCTTTTAAAGTTCCGAACTCGTGATGAATGTCCTGGTAATCACTGATGTCATAACCGTTATCATCTTGCGGAGATTTATACATGGGCGAAAGCCAAATCACGTCGATGCCAAGATCTTTTAAGTAATCAAGTTTTGAAATAATCCCTTGAATATCACCAATACCATCGCCATTGGAATCCATAAAGCTACGAGGATAAACTTGATAGGCGACAGCCTCTTTCCACCATTTTTTCGTGATTTTTTCCATAGGGCCTGAACTTAAGATAGGACTCTCTCAAATGGAAGGAGTTTTGTCTAAGGTCAAAGTTATAGTTGCTTACATCCGGCGCAGTTTTGCGCAGCATTCTTTCAAAACAGAATCGAACTCGCCGACTTCTTTTACAACTGATTTCGCATGAGCTTTCGAAGGATCAACGAACTGGTCATGCATCGGCTTAACTTGGTTATAGAACTGCGTGTGCACGCCTTTTGGCTCACGGCCACGCTCTTTGATGTCTCTGTCTAGCCTTCGTTGGAAGCGTAAATCTTCTGGAGTATCGAAAAAAATTGTGTCATCAAAAATTGTTCTTAAATTGGGTGGATGAAAAATTAGAATTCCATCGATAATCACCAATCGCTTTGGCTTAATCAGAATCGTTTCTTTTTTTCTAGAATGAGTCACAAAATCGTAAATCGGGATTTGGATCTCGCGGCCTTGTTTTAAGTCCGCCACCATTTGGGTTAGTAAAGAAAAGTCGATGCTATCGGGATGATCGAAATTCACCGAGCCGCCGTCAAAATCAAAATTTTTACTTTGGTCGATGTAGAAGTTGTCTTGCGAAATGATTTCGCAAAAATCTTTTCCGAGCTCTGCTTGCAAAGCTTGCGCGAAGTAAGTCTTGCCCGACCCACTACCACCCGCTACACCTAATAAAAAACTATTTTTATTTTTAGGCATCCGGCTACTTCGTTTGGTAGAGACGATCCCCTGCGTCCCCAAGCCCTGGCACAAGATACCCAAGTTCGTTAATCTCCATCTCAATATTGAGAGTGAATATTTCAACATCTGGATGGAAGTGGTGAATCCTTTTTTGGGCGAAATCACTTAACAAAATGGTAATGATCTTAATATCTTTTACTTCATAACTTTTAAGTCGGTCGATCGCCGCAATCATCGTATCCGCAGTAGATACAAGCGGATCGCAAAGAATCGCCATACGACCCTTTATATTTTCCGGCATTTTGAAATAATATTCGACCGTGTTGTGGATAAATTTGTCTCTGTAGATTCCTATGAAACCTGCTGAGGCGAAAGGAATCACAGAAAGAACAGAATCAAGCATTCCGTTTCCGGCTCTTAAAATTGACACAACGACCGGCGCTTTAGTGATTCTTTCAACTGTGGCTTTTGCAATAGGCGTTTCGATTTCAAGTTCGATCATCTCGTTCCAATCACGCATGGCTTCATAAGCTAAGAGGACGCTGATCTCTTTAACGAGATCTCTAAATTCGACAGAGTTCGTTCGTTTGTCGCGTAGGTATCCAAGTTTATGCCTTAAAAGTGGATGATTAATAACTTTAACTTTCATGTGTATTTCCAAATCCTTCTTAAATAATTTTTTAGAAAACTGTTCCGTCGCTTATAATTTGCAGAGGCGGATCCCCGCTTGGGCGTTTTTCTTTTGCCAGAAATCTTCCGGCCCACCAAGTGCCGCCCTCTAAGATTTTAGCTAATGGAAATTCTTTCGGATCCTTTTTTAAATCTTTTTGAACAAGTGCTGCGATTTGATCAAGCAGGTAAACGGTTAAGGCCCGCCATTCGATGACCAGATCAGAATCTGGTGACCACGATGTTTTAAGTGCTGCTGGATCTTTAACGCTGACAAGACCTGAATCAATAATAAGTCCACCGTTTCGATATTCAGCAAGGCCTGTCAACTCTTCAACTCCACTAACCTGAAAACCTGCATCTAAGATCGGTTCGATTAAAGAATAAGTCATCCACTGCGATAATTTGTGAAACGGAACCAAGCTTTGCAAACTTTGAGGCTCCCCCAATTTTGAATGCTGCCAAATGTCTCCTAAGTTAATTCCTTGAGCTGATAATCTTCCTGGCCAAATAGGCCCTAAGCCATCAAGGACTGCGCGAAGAATTCCTTTTGCTGGAATATTCATGCCATATTTTTTTGAAAGGTAATCTAAAATATTTCCAGGTCTACCGGTTTCAAAAATTTCTTTATTTTCTAGAGCCTGACTTAAGTTATTTAATAATTGCTTTCGTCCTTCGACTCCAATCAGAGGATTTTTTTCAGAGACTTGGAAAAATTCATTAATATCAGCTGTCGTGACTTTTTTAAGCCCGCTTGCATCTGCTTTTAGTGATTTCCGGTCATCAGCAAAAGTGCCTGCCAAAAACATGTGAAGACTTGCAACTCCAAGTCCTTCGGATCTTGAAAATTCTTTATTGGAATCTTTTTCGAAGTATTTCCAAGTCGCACCAGCACCGGCATCTAGAAGAACGGACGTAATGACAAGATCAAGCTTGATCCGCGCTTGTTCCATTTTATCAAAGCTTGAAAGCTTCTGATCCAAAGCTTTGACTCGGTCAATTCCGCCAACTCTGAAATGACCCCAGCGGGAATGAAATGGAATTTCTAAACTTGGATAGTTTTTTCTGATCACAGTTAAAACATACTCGACCGTTGGTTTTAGTTTTTGCGGGTGATATTCGAATAAACCTTGCCCAGCGACAGTGAGGTCAAAAATATTTTTTGCCTGTTTCCTAATCGCTTCTGGAGATAAAAGAAAATTCACTTCTTCTTTTTTTAAAAGTAATTCTTTACTCAATGTTTCGACCCTTTACTTTTTTTAAGTCATCTTCGGTCTTAGGCTTTTCGGTATTGAAATAACCTGCGGCTTTTTTAGCTTCCATTTCAACTTTTGCATCGTTAGGAATTAAATGATCGGGAATCGAAATTCGGTTAATCACTTTGATTCCGCCAGCGATGATGGCGTCGTATTTCATATTGCTCATCGAGTGCAGATTATGAATCGTATTGATCCCAAAAAAATGAAGTGGATCAGGCATGAGTTCCTGAAACCTGGCATCCTCAACCCCCGCTACACACTGAGTGCGGTGAAAGTAAGTTGCAGCGGTGTCGCCACCTTCTTGGCGTTTGCGGGCATTGTAAACTAAGAATTTAGTCACTTCGCCTAAGGCCCGGCCTTCTTTGCGGTAATAAATAATAATTCCCACACCACCACGCTGGGCTGTGCGCGCGGCATCTTCAATTCCGTACATCAAATAAGGCCGACAAGTGCAAATATCGGAACCGAAGACATCGGACCCGTTACACTCATCATGAACTCGGCAAGTGAGTTCCACCTTTTCGTTTGCTAAATCTTTCGGATTTCCAAAAATGTAAGCTGTCGTACTGCCAATCGGCGGAAGACAAACTTTCAAATCTGGGCGCGTGATTAATTCAGGATACATGCCGCCGGTTTCTTGAAAAAGAATTCTTCTGAGTTCACCTTCATCAATTTTTAAGCGCTTCGCGATTCCGGGTAGGTACCAGACCGGATCAATTGCGACTTTTGTGACTTTGATATCTTTATTTTCGCGAACGATTTTTCCATCAATCGGTAATCGGCCAGCGGCAATCGCTTGTTCGATTTCTGGCAGCTGCAAATGGGCTTGAGTCACCGCAATCGTTGGTCTGATGTCATAGCCTTCATCAAACAAACTCTTAAAATGAATTTGCGGATCAAGTCCCCACGGGTCAACTGAGATCATTTTAGAATCATCAAACCACTGCGGATAAGGTCCAATTTGCACAGGACTTTGCGTATTATTTAAATCAGGCTTATGAGTGCTCGAAAATTTTCCGCTTGCAATCGAAAGAGCTCGGTACACGGTATAACTGCCACCATGAGTTCCGATTGCATTCCTAGCTTTGGAATTTGTGCTTGAAGCAACAACCGGTCCCCGACTGAGTGGAGTTTTAGCACCCCAGTGAATGGGCAAAGTTTCTTTGTGTTTTAGATTCCCTTGGGAAGCTAAGATCACATGATTTGAGCGTTTTGTAATATCGTTCGACATATATTTCCCCTTAGCTCATCCAGTTGGATTCGCTTTGAACTTCCCATTTCACAGTGACTTTTTTCATATTCGACCAGAAATCAAGACTATGCGGCCCCGTAATATCCCCGTGACCAAATTTCGAAGCATTGGTTCCACCGAAAGAAAAAGGTTCCCTAGGTACAGGCACACCAACGTTAACTCCGACCATGCCAGTTGTCGCTTCTCTGACAACTCTCTCGGCTAAAGCACCGTTTGAAGTAAAGACGCTACAGGCATTTCCGTACTCGACACTATTTTCAATCTGCATCGCTTGAGTCATATCTTTGCAGTGAATGATACTTAAGATAGGACCAAATAATTCTTGAGTACTAGCTTCCGATTTTGCAGTCACCATATCTAAAATTGTAGGGCCAATCCAATTTCCCTGTTCCATCCCTTTTGGGGCTACAGCTTTTCTGCCATCAAGTAAAACTTTTGCTCCCGCTTTTTCAGCGCGATCAATTGCAGCCTTTAAAAAATCGACTTGAGATTTCGTAATAATGGCACCCATCGTATCACCTAACGTAAGTGATGCCGCACGGGAAACAATTTTATCAATATGATGACGAACATCACCCACTGCTAAAAGAACTGAAGCCGCCATACATCTTTGCCCTGCACAGCCGGTGAAAGAATCTGAAATACCTACGCCACTTAATTCTGGATTCGCATCAGGTAATAAGACGATATGATTTTTTGCTCCACCTAATGCGAGAACTCGTTTTCCCAAACTTGTACCACGACGATAAACAATTTCTGCCACTTTAGTCGATCCGACGAAACCAATTGCTTTTACAATCGGACTATCGATAATCGCTTCAACTGTATCGCCACCACCATGAAGAACTGTAAAAAGTCCGTCAGGTAAACCCGCTTCTTTTAAAGCATTCGCTATTTTTAATGAAGTCAGTGGAGTTTTATCAGAAGGCTTCCACACATAAGCATTTCCTAAAGCCAAGGCTATGGGAATAGTCCACATCGGAACCATCGCTGGAAAATTAAACGGAGTAATGTTCGCAACCACCCCTAAAGGTTCGCGGCGAAATTCACAAGTCACGCCCCTTGAGACTTCGACTTTTCCACCTAGATCAATATTTTGGATAGATAAGGCATATTCTAAAACCTCAATCCCCTTCATCAGACCGGCTTTAGCTTCATCAAAGGTTTTACCACACTCAGAACTTTTCAAATGAGAGATCTCGTCCTGGTCCCGTATCAAAATATTTCGAAAATTAAAAAGTACTTTACTACGTTCCTTAATGGGCGAAAGCCCCCAATTTTTCTGAGCTGTATGAGCAGTCTCTAAAGCAAGTTTAATCTGGGCTGGCGACGGAGTTGAATACTCGCCGATTTTCTTTCCGCTATAAGGCGAAACGACATCTGTTTGGCCTTTTTCACCTTTGACCCAAGAGCCATTAATAAAGTTATGACAGCTGATATTTTCGGTTGGAAGCTTGGTTTTCATATAGACCTCGAACCATCAAGAATAGAACGAAAGTTCTACAAATTCCTAGTCGCTATACAGCAGACATTGGGGTTCCAACCGCCAAAGATTCTAGGGCCACAACCAGTAGACGCTCAGTCGCGGACGGCAAGTCGCGGACGGCCAATTGTGGAAAGCGAGCGTACTTCGACCAACAATCGAGCCCGTATTTACAGCGAAACCTTAAAATTCAAAACGAACGCCTGCCCCCTATTTTTTATAACGAGTTCATGACCTGATTCTTAAACTCTTGAAAGTATTGCAGGGATTCAAACACCAAGAATAGAAAATAAGGAATAGTCTACCGACTTAGGCTATAAGGTAGAAATTCAAAAAATAACAAATCAGAGGTCATTCTCATGAGTCAAAAAATTATCCTATTCATCACTTTTTCCTTACTTCTCGCCTCCCACGCAGTCTTTGCAGCTGATCGCCAAGTTGCCTTCGCCGAAAGCCGGCAGGAAAGAAGTTTCGCCGAGAGCGAGCATGAAAGACGATTCGTCGTTCGCCAGCTTGAGCGTGCTGACCGACCTTCGCTTACATCAAGATCTAAAGCCCTTTATCCATTTACTCTTCTCAGTTCTAACCTTGATCGTTTTACTTTTTACGAACCTGCTGACCGAATCACTCTTTATAACGATGGCAGCGTTAGCTATATTCGTTTCGACCAAGCTGGCAGAATTGCCGCAACTGGCACTTCAGACGCAACCGATATGCTTGTGAAGTTGAGCGTTAAATTTTCTCAAGGATTTAGAGTCGGCCAAAGCGTTTGCTTAACTGAAAACACAATGTTCGTTCGCTCTGGAACAAGGCTGACGGTAAAGGACTTTTACGAAAAGAATTATGTAACGGTTTACTCGATGGGACTTTTCAGCGCTCTCGATTCAAAACCGATCGCCGTTCAATTGAATCAAATCGGCAACTGTCGCCGATAAAACCGCGACCCCACTTTTATACGTCATCAGCGCCAAAAAAACTTTTAAAAACTCTCGCTTCGGATTCTCAAAAGTTGGGCGGTAATGCTGATCGCAATTTCAGCCGGAGTATTGTTGCCGAACGCTTCACCTACTGGGCAGAAAAAAGAATTCACCTGCGTTTTTGAAAATTTCAAATCACGTAAATTTTGACGCAGTTTCAAAGCCTTCACATCGCTACCGATCGCTCCTAAGTAAGGAAATTCGCGACGTGTTTTGAATATCTCGGATAAAACGGGCAAATCAGTCGAGTGACCCATCGTTGCCGTCACGACGTAAGCCTCTTCAGGAATATTTGCGACAAAACTTTCCATCGGATGAGCCAACACCTTCGTTAGCTTCAGATCAGTTGGCAATTTTTCTAACCACTCTGGGCGACTATCAACACAAGTTAGCTGACATTCTAAACGAAGAAGCACCCGCGCCAATTCTTGAGACACGTGGCCTGCGCCAAACAGAACAATGTTCCAAATTTTTGCTAAATTATGGATTTCGAAAAAAAGACTGACAACTCCACCGCAGGACATGCCGATATCTTTTTGCAAATTCCATTCTTTAAAAAACGAGCCGGTCTTTTCTTCTTTTAAAAATGCGATTGATTGATCAATCGCTGCTTTTTCAATTTTTCCACCGCCGATAGTTCCTGCGAAGTAACCATCTGAAGTTGCAATCATTCTTGCGCCCATTTCCTGCGGCGCACTTCCTTGCGTTTGCACTAATGTGACCACAACGAAACTTTTTTTATTCGCTTTAGCCCGGTTAAAATCAGACAGAAATGTTTCAAAATTCATCAGCGGTTCAGTTCCATTAAAATTACTTCAGGCGTTGCCGGAGCAGTTAACTGAACATTCGTGTTTTTAGTTCGATAAGACAAGGCATTTTTGATGGCCATAAAAACACTGGCGCCTAACAAAAGTGGCGGCTCGCCAACAGCTTTCGATTTGTGAACGTTTTCAGTGTTAAGATCGTTTTCTAGCAAATCGACTTTAAATTCGCGGGGCATATCCTGAATATTAGGAATTTTATAAGTCGTCGGCGAATGAGAAATTAAACTTCCCTTGTCGTTATAATAAAGTTTTTCTGTTGTGAGCCAGCCAACTCCTTGAATAAAGCCACCTGTGACTTGGCCCATATCAATTCCGTAGTGCATCGGTCGACCCAAATCCATTAGCAGATCACAGCGCAAAATTTTCGTTTCACCTGTGTAGGTATCAATCAAGACTTCTGATACCGCAGTTCCGGCAGTAAAATATTTAAAAGCTTTGCCATGGGCATTAGCGCGGTCAAATGCCAATCCTGATGTTTTAAAGTGCGCATAGTCGCTGATCGACACACGATTCAAATAAGCTTTTTGAATTAAATCAAACCAGGAAATTGACTGATCTCTAAATTTAACTTCATTGTTTCTAAAAACAATCGCTTCAGGTTCCTCTTTGAAATTGCGATCGATCTCAAACTCTTCAATTGATTTAAGAATCATTCCCGAAAAATGAAATTTCGCAACTTGTTTTAAGCGAAAAATAATTTTTTCGCACGCAACAAGTGCCGCACTACAGTTGATATCAGAACCACTGCTTGCAGCCGTTGGCGAAGTGTTTGCATTTTTTTCGGTTGAGGTTGTCATCACTTCGACTTGGTCTATTTTCAGGCCAAAAGCTTGCGCCACCACTTGCTGAATTTTTACATTTACGCCCTGACCCATTTCGGTCGCACCCGTTGAAACTTGGATCGTTCCATCCCGGTGAATATTCACCATCGCATTACCTTGATTTAAAAATCTTGCAGTAAATGAAATGCCGAACTTACATGCTGTGATCGCAAGTCCCCGAACTTGCCCTTTAGTTGCTTGATTAAACTTCTCGATTTCCTCTCTACGTAAATTATAATCAGAACTTTTGAGCAAATTTGAAAACAATTCTGGTAATAAATTATTCTCGACCACTTGACCGTAAGGAGTCAGATTTCGATCTGATTTTCCGTAACAGTTTAAAACTCTTATCTGGGCGGCATCTTTTTTTAAATAAAGAGCCATTTCTTCGATGATATTTTCAATCGTCAAAGTTCCTTGCGGGCCGCCGAAACCTCTAAATGCGGTATTCGAGTGCGAGTTCGTTTTACAAACCCAAGCTTCTATGAGGGCATTTTCTAAAAAGTAGGCGCCGTCAGTATGAAACATCGCCCGATCTAAAATCGACGGCGACAAATCCGTATAGGCGCCGCCGTCTGCATATAACTTTATTTTTAAACTTAAGATACGGCCGTCATTATCAAATCCAACTTCATAGAAATTCTTAAATGGATGACGTTTTCCAGTCACCTTCATATCATCATCTTTTGATAAAATTATTCGCGCAGGTCTTTTAAGCTTATGTGCAGCTAATGCTGCCATCGCTGAAAAAGGCGCAGCCTGGCTTTCTTTGCCACCAAAAGCCCCGCCCATTCGTTTTACTTCACAGACAACCTGATGATATGGCAGACCAACCGCTTCAGCCACCAAATGTTGAGTTTCTGTTGGATGCTGCGAAGAGGAAATCACTTTTAACTTTTGTCCATCTTCGGGATAAACAATTGAAGCTTGAGATTCCAAATAAAAATGTTCTTGTCCACCAATTTCGAAAACTCCCGTTAATTTGTGGGGAGCTTTCTTCATAGCTTCGTCAGGGTTTCCGCACCTAAAAGGCGTGGGCGAATGGAGAAAACACTTTTTATCGATAGCCTCTGTTAGGGTCAAAATCGGTTTTTTTTCAGCAATTGTTACCTTAACAGCTTTTCGTCCGGCCTCGAGTGATTTCTTAGTTTCAGCAACGACGACACAGAGAGGCTCATCGATATAACCGATTTCTTGATCAACTATGAGGGGCTGATCTTTAACGATTGTTCCCCACATATTGTGATGAAAGTCTTTTGCAGTATAGACCGCAAGCACACCGGGAATTTTCAAGGCATCGCTTGCATCCACTTTTTTTAAAATTCCACTTGCGACGGGACTTCCGACGTAACTGACCTGCATCTCACCTTTCATTGGCAAAATATCGTCAATAAATACGCTTTCGCCTGTGATATGGCCTATAGACATTCGTCCGCCATTTTCAAAAGAAGATTTTGGCATAATAAAAGTCGATATTCTTTAGAGCCCCGAACATCCGAAATTGGAGTGACCCAAGTCGCAATATCTTTTGATAAATCTTGAAGTAAGGATTTCGTGAGTTCTTGGCCTTGCCACTTCTTTTCAACATCTTTAAGTCTTAGGACAACGGGACCCACACCGCCAAAGGCAATTCTTGCGTCAAGAATCGTTTGGCCTTTCAATTTGAAACGCGCAGCCATCGTCACTGCTGAAATATCTAAATCTTTACGCAAAGAAACCTTGTATAATTTCGAGAGCTGTTTATCTCCTGAATTACATGGAAGATGGATGGCCGTGACAATTTCATTCGGTTTCAAATTTATTTTTTTGTAGCCCAAATAAAATTCGTCTAGCGGAATAAGTCTTGTCCCCGTAATACTTCGAACTTCAATTTCAGCATCGCTCACAAGCAAAAACGGAATTGTATCCGCAATCGGAGACGCATTTACAACATTCCCGACGAGAGTTCCCGAATTTTTAATCTGCATCGAAGCAAAGATATTCAAAATCCCATCAAACTCTTCAAGGCCTGCTTCAAGTTCTTTTTGCAAGTTCGCAAAGGTCACCCGGGCTGGAATAATGAACTTATCTTTTGTCTTTTTTATTTCCCAGAGTTCAGAAATATTTTGTAAAGACATCACGGCCTGATAAGTAGCTTTGCCTTTGTTTATCCAAACCCCAACATCAGTTGCCCCTGCCACAATTCTAATTTGTGGATACTGATTTTTTATCTTCAAAGCTTCTTCTAAAGTAGTAGGCAAAAACATTTTAATTTCAGAAGTTACAATCTGCGCAGAAATTTTCACAACTTCTGTTAATTCTCTGATTTGTTCTAAGTCTGAATATCTTTTTTGCAAAGTTTCGGTTTTTTTCAAAGGTACGGAAACAGCTGCTTTCACAATCGGCACATAACCCGTACAGCGGCAAAGGTTCCCCGTTAAATAATTCTGCGCCCTTTTTGGCGTTATCTCTTTTTTCTCTAAAATCGAGTTCTCAACCAAGGCGGCCATTGCGCAAACAAATCCAGGCGTACAAAATCCACACTGAGATCCAAAATTTTCAACCATCGCCGTTTGAACTGGATGAAGCTCGTTATCTTTTTTCAAACCTTCAACGGTTACAACGTGACAGCCGTCTATTGCAAAAACTGGCATAATACAGGAATTAACCGATTTAAACTTTAATAAATGTCCATCAAGCTCGTGAACGCTTGCGAGCAAGACCGTGCATGCACCGCAATCTCCTTCTGCACACACCACTTTGGTGCCCGTCAGACTTTTTTCATAGCGAAGATAATCTGATAGGGTCAGAAAGCAATGCTCATTCGAAATTTCGATTCTTCGACTATTCAGATAAAAGACAAGGCTCGAGCGAGTTTCCATCAAAAAATAGGATTTCATGGAAATGAGATGTCTGGTATTAAAAGTCTGATTTTCGCGGTGCTTCCATAAAAGAATCTAGTATCGCACTGTGAATGTTTATATCCTCATATTCTCTTAAAAACCTGTTTACAAAAGGACAACAAGTTCATGAGTCAGGAAGTTTACGATTGGATTTTGCTCATCAGTCGCTGGGTCCATATCACGACTGCTATTGCTTGGATTGGCACTTCCATTTTCTTTATGTGGCTAGATCGAACGATTGCTAAAGGCGGCGAACTTTGGATGGTTCACGGTGGTGGGTTTTATCACGTCAAAAAAATGCTCATGGGAACAGTCAAAGTTCCAGAAGAACTTCATTGGTTTAAATGGGAAGCCTATTGGACCTGGATAAGCGGACTTCTCCTCGTGATTCTGGTTTTTTATACCGGAAACGGCTCGGCCCTTCTTGACTCATCTGTTTCAGCATTTACTTTTGCTGAAGCCATTTTTTTAAGTGTTATAGTGATTGTCGTTTCTTGGTTTTTTTACGATTTCTTGTGGGAAAGTAATCTCACAAAAAAGAAACCGATCATTGGTCACATCTTAACATTAGCGTGGCTCGGCGCCATGTCATATCTTCTTTGTCACACCATGAGCGGCCGCGCAGCTTTTTTGCACATAGGTGCTATGCTTGGAACTTGGATGACCGCCAATGTTTCCTTAAGAATTATTCCTCGGCAAATAAAAATGGTCGAGGCCGCCAAGCGCGGTGAAGCCGTTAATCAAGATTGGGCTAAAAACGCCAAGAACAGATCAACTCACAATACTTACTTCACGTTACCTGTCATTTTTCTGATGATGAGTAACCACTTCCCCGCTACTTACGGAAATAATTTGAACTGGCTCATTCTACTTTTGATGTGCGCAGGCGGTGCCGCTATAAGAGAATTCTTTGTTTCTAGAATCGACCATGCCAAGCGTGCAAAAATCTTTCTTGCAGCAGGCTTAGCTTTTATTATCATCGGAGCTTACTTAACGAAAGAGCCCACCTCGTCCGACGCTTCAACTCAAACAACTCAAGTGCATCAAACACCCAACGCTGATGACCTTGCTCCTATTGACTACAAAGCCAGAGGACACATCAAGGGCATTGTAAAGTTTGAAGGCACAATACCCACTTTAGAAAAACTGGGACTCCCACCGGGGTGTACGAAGAAGCGCGGCGACATTTATTCAAATGCTATTTTGATTGCGAATGGCGCAATAAAAGATGTGGCACTAAGAATTACCAAAGGTTTAAGTTCAAACAATCATGGCCCCGTTCCAACCAGAAGTATCAAGCTTGACCAAGTAGACTGCCAATACGAGCCTCGTACAATTGCCGTTCGCGCAGGCCAGCCAGTTGAGTTCATTAATAGCGATCCGATTTTTCATAATGTGAGATCTTTAGCAAAGCTTAATGAAACATTTAATGTAGCAATGCCGCAAAAAGATGACCGCATTTTAAAAGTATTTCCCAAACCCGAAATTTTGCAAACCAAGTGCAGTGTTCACCCTTGGATGAACGCCAATGTTGTTGTTGTTGAACATCCGTACTTTGACGTCACAAATTTATTAGGGGAATTCCTGATCCGAAATGTTCCAAGTGGTACTTACACCCTAGAAGCTTGGCATGAAGTTTTTGGCTCGCTTTCCCAAGAGATTACGATAACAGAAGGCCAAACAAGTAATTTAAGTTTTACTTTTAGAAAGTAGTATTATGATCAGCACCCACGTTCTTGATACAAGTTTAGGTAGCCCGGCAGAAGGCATTAAAGTCACGCTTCAAAAAAAGCTCCAATCCACTTGGCAGGACGTTTCAACAAAAGTGACGAACGCCGACGGAAGAATCGCTTTTGACTGCGAAAGCTTGCCTGGAACTTACATGCTGACTTTTGAAATCGAGTCCTACTTGAAACAAAAATCAGCTGATTTCTTTTATCTGCAGGCGCCCGTTATTTTTAAAATTGAAAATGTGAACAGAAAATATCACGTTCCACTTTTACTTAACCCATTTGGCTATTCGACTTACAGAGGAAGCTAGACACGTGATCAAATACTTCGAAGATTATATTTCACCAAAACTCTTAAACTACTTAAAAAAGCAGTGGAAGCCCGTCAAAGAAATTCCAGGCTTAACAGAAGTCGGCACTGGTGGCGGTTTAGAAAACGAAAAATCTTTGAAATTCTTGTGCGATCTTTATCTCGCTTTAAGAAGTGATCTAGAAAAAGTTTTAACTCAAAGACAAACTGACCGCGAATTTTTAGACTCTCGGACGAAGGCCAATTTTGAGTTGAATAAGACTCTTCATACGGATTTTTTAAGCCCTGATTACCAAACGGTCTTAGGCCACGAAGACGGCAATGGCCGAATCGTCATGGGGCCCAAAAATAATCTTTATGCAAAAGCAGGGGGCGGAAAACCGATTGCGCCACTACCTGATTATTTAAAAGGTCATCATGTAACTCTGTTTGGCCCACCGGATGATCCGAAGCTTTCAATCAATGCTATGAACGGTTTCCACCGAAAATTGAAAGACGAACCCGCTATTGTTGCTGAAATTTTAAAAAATCCTTCGAGCTTACCTAAGTGGGGCGCAGACGATGAGGATTCTAAAACTCCACTTCGAAGTGATCTGGTTTCTGCAGGGGTTAATTTAACGGGTTGTTTTGACGGCAACATCGAATTCACTGATCCAAAAAACCAAAAAACTTATCGGTTGGAAAAAACATTTTTATCTTTGCCAATTAAAAGATTTCCTGGCCTGGCATTACCCAGTTTATTTTTATTTCTTGATGAAGAACCGATGCCGCTGCATCTTTATGACTTTGCCCTTCACATCTTTCAAAACTGGCATAATCCAAAAGCATTGGCATTTTATGTGCCGAAATTAGAAAACGAAGAAGAAGCTCGCTATATTCACGCGATGGTGAAGACAGCAGAAAAAATGATTCAAGATATTCATCCGGAATATAAATTAGGGACTGTTAAGCTTTTTATTGTTCTGGAAAATCCGCGGGCTATCTTCAGAGTAAATGAAATTATGGATGAACTCTATCCTTACTTTGCGGGTGCTTCTTTAGGCTGGCACGATTATCTAGCATCGACTGCCCGTCTTTTCAAAGAAGATGGCAATTACCGAATTCCGGTCAAAGCTGACCCCCATATTGTCATTAAATATATTAAAGCTTCTCACAGCTTACTTTCTGAAGTGGTCGGAAAACGGGGTGGAGTTAAAATCGGCGGTATGTACGGAGTCTTGCCGCAAGATAATGATTTAAAAAGTGATTCGTTTCAAATCACGATTAAAGGATTTATCAAAGACGTCGTTACACAAATGAAGCGCGATCTTTCGGGTTTTTGGGTCGCTCACCCGGACTTTGTCAGAATCGGTGTTGCCTTAACCGAAGCTTGGAAAAGTTATGCTGAAGGCAAAAAAGAAAATCTTGAAACGCTTGTCACTTCTTTACTTGTTCCCAAGTTCCACAAGGAAATTTTAGATTTTATAAAGGGTCCAGATTTGGCAGGTCTTGATATCGAAGATGTTCTTTATCCCCGTTCTTTATTGGTTGCAGACATCAAAGAATCAAATTTTATTGCAAATAATCACCCTGATGAAATTAGATTCAATGTTTTTCAATCCCTTCAATACTTAACAGATTGGCTGAGTGGCAATGGCTGCGTTGCTTTGCCTGCACAAATCGACGGTGTCCCAGTGCGGGTGATGGATGATCTCGCCACTGCAGAAAGATCGCGCTGGGAAGTCTGGCACGAACTTTATCACGGTCGCTTTTCGATTGATGAGTTTCTAAAAATTGCCCACGAAGAATACTTATTTATCAGAAAAGATTTATCTAATTCAAAAAAGATCGTGCAAGTTAAGTGGGACACCAGAACTGAGAAGTGGTATCCCATTGCTTTTAAACTGATGATTAAGTTGATGACTGATGATCGTCCAGTTGAATTTGCCTCAGAACTGTTACTTCCGTTCACGATCGAAACAATCAGGTCAGCGCATAATCCTTGGGAAGAAGTCTTAAAAGTTGATTCTCAAAAATATACTTTAAAAAGTTATATAGAAAAATTTAATGAATACTTTTCGATCTGCGGAAGTATCAGTTTCGCTAAAGAATTAAGCCCTCATTTAACTTTAGATGAATCAAAAGCTGAAAAACTGATTAAGTCATTTTCTCTTGAACAAGTGATCGAAACTGCAAGCTTTCACGGAGATATTGGCGAAGACAAGAAAACTTTAGATGAAGTTGCCTCAAAAGAGCAATCCCTTGTTTTAAATGAAGATGCTTCAATTAAAAAAGAACTCCGGGATAAGGGGCAGCAATACTTAAAAACGTTTGGCTTTAAGTTTTTAATTTCAGCACAAGGTAAAACCGGCAAAGAGCTTTTAGAAAGCCTTAAGCACCGAACTCAAAATACTATCGACCAAGAACTTGAAAATGCTAAGACAGCTTTATGGGAAATAAGTCAAAAACGTTTTCAAAGCGAAAAAAAATACAGTTTTAATTTAAAACTGCAGAATTTGCTTAAAAAGCATCAAATTCCAAATGCGCAAATTGCCATTACAACAGCGCCTGATAGCCCGCCACAACTTTTGTGCTTAGGCGAAAATACAACTTCCTTGATGAAGTTTCAAATCGCTTCTTTAAGCAAAAGTATTGGAAGTGCTTTTGCCATCACCTACTTTCACCATAAGGGTGTTACGCTAGACACTTCCGTTAACTCTCTTTTAGAAAAAACAAAGTCGACTTTTAGACTGAAGGGCGAATTTGCTCAAAAAGTGACGTTAATTCATTTGATGAATCACACGGCACTAAACTTACACTATGTGAACGGCGTTCCTTCCGAAGACAAGATGCCAGATGTTCGCGATCTTTTAGAAGGTAACAAAGCTTATGATTACGAATCGATTAAAGTTTTAGGTCAACCAGGCAAAGCTTTTCACTATTCAGGCGCAGGCTTCTTAATTTTAGAACATCTTCTAGAAGCGATGGAAAACAAATCCATTCAAGAGCTCACAAAGCCATTTTTAGAATGTCTCGGTTTAAAAAATTTGAGCTTTGAACAAACTTTAATAAAATCAGACAAGCATTTTCCAGCTTTTGCAGCGGGTGCGGTTTCAACTGCAGATGATATTTCACTTTTTCTAAAAGCGATGACTCGGGCTTATCATGACGCAAGTTCTGATCAGGCGATTCAACATGAAGCGGCCGTCCGAATGCTTTTTGCAGAAAACAAAGGTAGCTATGCTTTCATGAAAGCTGGCATGGGTTTAGGCGTATTCGTGATGGAAGCTGGTCCAAACAGATGGATGCTTCATCAGGGCGCTAACGATGGCTTCAGAAGCCTCATGCTTCATTGCTTTCAGGGCCCTGATATTGGAAAGGGCTTGGTCGCACTTTGCAATGCTAATTTACCTGGAGTTTATTTCATTGCAGAAGCTGCTCAAATCATTTTGGAAGAGCTTAAAATCTCGGGCGTCGACTTCGAACTTTTTCAAAAAGATTTTAATTTTAAAAACATTCCAACAGAACAAGTCGTGAATATTGGTTACAAAGAGCTTGTATTTAATGCCTTTCAAAATGATCTACCAGAAGAAATTATGAATAAAGGGCCCAAGGATCCACTTGGATCCTACAACCTAGCAGTCAATGGAAGGATCATAAGCGTAAGCAACCAGCGTTTTGCCCGGGCAGAAAATTTACTTTCTTCATACTTACCTATTTTTGACCCTGAACTTTACGGTCGCCAAGGTAAGATTATGGATAGCTGGGAGTCCGTCAGACATAACCAAGAGCCTGCTGATACCCTTGAGTTTGAACTAAAAACACCATCGAAAATAAATTATGTTTCGCTTTCGACTCAGTACCATTCTGGCAATCATCCCCAAGCTGTTCAGATTGAAGGCCGATCGAAAACGGACGAGGCCTGGCAGATCCTTGTTCCCGCAACTGAACTAGCGGGTCATTCTTTAAAGAATATAAAACTTCATCCAAGCACGACAGTTTATGAGCAGATAAAGGTTTCAATTTTTCCTGATGGAGGGCTCACCCGCTTGGGCCTTTATGCAGAACTTCCAAGCCCGCACGAAAAAAAATTCTCTGCGATCGAAAATGCGCAAAATATTTCCTTCTCCGATCCTATTCCCCATCCCAAAAAGCCATTAACGCCAGATTATAACATTAATCCCAAACAGGTCGAAGCCAACTGGGCTGTGGTCACGAAGGGCCAACAAGTTGATGTGGCTTCGCTCGCCTATGGTGGTTATATTATCAGTGCCTCAAATGAACATTACAGTCCTGCGACTCAAGTGATATCACCCTATCCACCGATCAATATGTTTGATGGCTCTGAATCAGCCCGCAGCCGGGAAAAAAATCATTTTGAAGAAGTCGTAATTGGAATTCAGAAAGTTATTCCTATCGAACGAATTGAAATCGATTTCACCTACTTTAGAAACAACAACCCCTTCGAACTCTCTTTAGAAAGCTTAGAGTTAAGCAGCAGTGATCTACCTAAGAGCAAAGATTGGAAAGTTATTCTTCCGAAGACTCCGGTAAAGGCCTATGCCGGAAATAAAATGTGTCTAGATTTAAAAAAACCGAGTCTCATTAGCCAGTTTAAAATTAAAGTCTACCCGGATGGCGGTATCAATAGAATTAGGCTTTTAGGACGAAAACCTTAACCCGAAGTCCAGTTGCTTTTAACTTCAACCTCCCCTTAGAATCTTCATATGGGAAAAGCTGTTGCCACACTTAAAATTCGTGAAATCATGACCGTTAATCCAATTTCGGTCATTTATAGTGATAAACTTCAAAACATTATGGAACTTTTTATTGAAAAAAAAATCAGCGGTGCCGCTGTCATCGAACCCGCAACTGGTAAAGTCTTAAGCGTTGTCAGCGAAGCGGATCTTATCAAATTAGCGGCTCTCAATAGTTTAGACGAACCATTGAGTTCGTTTAAAGCTCAACTACCTCCACGCGAAAATTTAATCGTTGTTCATCCTGAAGAAGCTTTTGCAGAAGTTTTTAAGCGCTTTATCACAAAGCCTGTCAGACGAGTCCTCGTTGTCGATCAGGAACTTCGGCTGTTAGGTATAGTTTCTCGCAGAAACATCCTAGTCGCATTCCTTAACAGCCAAAAATAGATCCTTTCAGAAAAATTAAAACAAAATTGAGCAGTTCGGCAGATGAAAATAATTTCATCTGCCGAATGTTCGCAAAAGCTCGCTATCTTTACTGTTCTCACAATTTATCTTCAGTCATAATCCTTATAAGCTGATTTAATTTTGTAATACTCTACCAAGGCAGTGGCATTTTGTGCAAAACAGTGTTTAACTAGCGAATCTTGGTAATTGTTGCTCAATATGGGGACCAGAAATTTTCTCAAGCTACGGAGCTTACCATGCCGAATAGTACCCAAACATCTCTCCAGCAAATTATCTTTGAGGCGCAATTTTCGAAGCACAACGCTCACTTGGTTCAGTTTTTTAAAACCGATGCGGAAAATGTTCAGGCCTTGGTTGAATATGTTGCGGCAGGAATTTTAAACGATGACGGAATTGTGATTGTCGCGTCTCAAACGCATATTTTAAGTATGCTCAAATCTTTAAAAGAAAAAAACATTGAGTTCCAAAGTCTTGTGGATTCAAAGCAGTTACTTCTTCTGGATGCTGAAGACACATTGAAGACGATCTTAGTTCGCGACCGCCCCAGCCGTCGACTTTTCCAACACCAAGTTGGTCCACTTTTAAAAGACATCACAACTCGATTTAAAAAAGTTAGAATTTATGGCGAGATGGTAAATATTCTAATGGATAAAAAGAATTTTGATGGTGCAATGACTCTAGAAAGTTTTTGGAATGAAATCGGGCTTCAGTATTCTTTCGCACTTTTCTGCGGATACTCAGTTGATTATTTTTCAGGTGATTTGCAGAGCGTCGCGGCAACTCAAGTTTGCAGCTGCCACTCACATTGGATCTATAGTCCAAATGAGATTAATCCTTTAGGAGCTTAGCCTGTTTAAAATTTACATTGATGCCGATGGTTGCGCTGTAAAAGATGAGACTTACCGGGTCGCAGGGCGCTATAAGCTTCAAGTGTTTGTCGTTGCAAATCAGTACATCAATATCCCGTTAGACTCCCTTATTCAGATGAAAGTTGTTTCAGGCAATTTTGATGCTGCTGATGACTGGATAGCAGAGAATATTTTGGCGCGAGATATTTTGATTACTTCAGATCTCTTGCTTGCTGATCGGGCGATCAAAAAACAGGCCCGGGTATTAGGCCCCAAAGGCCGAGAACTTGATGAAGAAAATATTGGAAGCGCCTTAAGCGGTCGGGAACTTAGCGCTCACCTGAGGGATTTAGGTAACAAAGGAACCGGTCCCAGTGCCATGACGAAACAAGATCGCTCCCAGTACTTATCAAAACTTGACCAAATTATTCAGTCACTCCAGCGCACCTACAAGACTTGAAGCCAAGACTTAACGCGGAAGTGCAGTCTGCCTCTTTTGCGCGCTGCCCAAACTCTGCTAAAAATCTGATACAACCGTTAGTCTTCGTTTCCAATATTATGATATTTTAATTTTTTGTTTTTATCTTACCAAGGGAGATCTGACATGGATTTGGGATTAGCCGAAATACTTGTAATCGCCACTTTAGCTCTCTTATTTTTTGGTCCGAAAAGATTACCCGCTTCTATTAAGTCGGTAAAAGATGCGATTCGCAATTTTAAAAACGGGCTTAAGGGAACAGAAGAAGCTAATCAAAGGCCCCAATCAAACCCGATCGTAACCCCAACTTACAATCCCAAAGCTGCACCTCAGTTATCGCACTCTCAAATTATTGATGCAGAAGACGAAGGACAGGCTGTGACCGATTTTCTGAAACCCGAAACCAAAACACCCCAACGGGAATCCTAAGGTATTTTAAATTATGGGTAAGCATGTAAATCGTCATCCGGAACATAACTTCGTTTTTTTTATTAAGAAAACAGTTTCCGCACAACTTCATTTAGTTGGAGCCATTCTTGCCATTATTGGCCTGATGTTTTTGCTTTTTCATTCTGCAAGAATTGATGGACCTGAACATTTCATTTCCTGTTTGATTTTTGGAATCACCGGCATTCTGGTTTTCGGAAGCAGCGCCCTTTATCACTTTTTTAGCGACGGCTTTGTTATTTCTCCACAGCTCGAAAAATTATTAAACGATTTTGATCATTTTTCGATTTATCTTTTTATTGCCGGAACTTACACACCCTTCATATTCAATTCAGTCAAAGGTCAGTGGAAATCCATTTTACTTTACATGATTTGGGCCATCGCAATACTCGGAATAGTTTATTCCTACTTCAAGCCACGGCTTCCCAATTGGGCGCAACATCGGTTGATTTCGACCGGTATTTTCCTTCTTATGGGATGGACAATCGTTATTCGCTGGAGTGAGATTTACTCAACTCTTTCTGCTTTAGAATTTAATTTACTCTTGGCAGGTGGGATCAGTTATTCAATAGGCGCGATAATCTACGCATTTGAATGGCCTGATTTTGTTAAGGGAATTTTTGGATATCATGAAATTTGGCACATTATGGTGATGCTCGGCTTCGGATTTCATTACTTTTTAATCCTCAGCTTTTATCTTTAAAGGTAGCTCGGGCTTTTAGGATTCGCGTAACCATTTGGGTACTGCGTATGCCAGAGCCACGCGTGTTGGACAATTTGCTGAAGCTCTGGATATTTTCTTTCCCAATTCAATATTTTCCGAATCTTGCCACTACTTGCAACTAAGATATCAGGATCACCGGGACGTCTTGCTTCTTCAATGACATTCAGTTTTCTTTTTGTGACTTTCTCGCAAACCAAAATAACGTCTCGAACTGAAAACCCGGACTCGCTGCCGAGATTAAAAATGTTTCCTTGTCCTGGCTTAATATTGGCGAGAGCTAAAATATGCGCGTTCGCCAAATCTACAACGTGAAGATAGTCTCGGATGCAGGTACCGTCTTTTGTTCTATAATCAGTTCCGAAGATTTTAAGGGGCTGATTTGGATTTATTGCAGCTTGCAGAATTTTTGGGATAAGATGAGTCTCAGGATGATGATCTTCACCCATGTGGCCATCGGGCCATGCCCCTGCAACATTGAAGTATCTTAAAATTGCATAACCCATATCATGAGCCACGCAAAAATCCTGAATGATCATTTCGCTGATCAGTTTGCTTCGACCATAAGGGTTAATTGGATTACACAAATCAGCTTCTTCAATCGGAGTTCTAGCTGGATTTCCATAAACAGCGGCAGTTGAAGAAAAAACGATCTTCTTCACTTTTTCCAGAGCCATCGCGTTCAGTAAACTAACCGTACAAGCGACATTGTTTTCATAATATTTGCCGGGATCGATAACACTTTCACCCACTTCGATAAAAGCTGCAAAGTGAAGAACGGCCTCAATGCTCGAGCTTCTTAAGACTTCCCTTAAGTGATTAACGTTACCCGTGTGCCCCGCAATAAAAGCTGCGCGTTTATCAATAGCTTCAACGTGACCTTTAACCAAGTTGTCATAAACAACAACTTGATGACCCTGATCAAGCAAACATCTGACTGCATGGCTACCAATGTACCCGGCTCCACCTGTGACTAAAACATTCATAACAAATCCTTAAAAATAATTTAGGCTAATGGATTCTGACTGAAATGCGGCCACTCTTCAGTGGTCATGCAATTTTTTGCCATGTCCAGGGCCTCGCCTATCACGACATGCATATCTAAATAACGATATGTGCCGAGCCGACCCATAAAAGTCACCTTTTTTTCTTGGCTTACTTTTTCTACGTACTTTTCTAAGAGTGATTTATCTTCATTCAAACGTAAAGGATAATAAGGAGTGTCATGTGGTTCACAAAGCTTACTATACTCTTTAAAACAAACAGTTTTGTCATGTTCTTCCCACGGCGCAAAGTGCTTGTGCTCGGTGATTCTTGTGTAAGGAACTTTTTCTTCGCAATAGTTGATGACGGCATTACCTTGGAAATCTCCACTTTCATCAAAACGCTCAAACTTGAGTGTCCGATATTGAAGGCGGCCTAAGTCATATTTGAAATAGGCATCAACGGGCCCACACCAGAAAATATGGTCAAAATTATTTTTATTATCTGGATCAAGTCTTTCACTCAAGCGGACTTTGATGCTCGGGTGATCAAGAATTTTTTCAACAACTGCCGTATAACCTTCGACCGGTATACCCTGATATTTTTGATTATAATAGTTGTCGTCATAATTGAATCGAACCGGTAGACGCTTTAAAATTGAAGCTGGCAGCGCTTGAGGCTCTACCCCCCACTGTTTTTTCGTGTAACCATAGAAAAATGTATTATACATTTCTCTGCCTAGAAACTTCAAAGCTTGGTCTTCAAAACTTTGAGGATCTTTTATACTTCGGTCGCCTAATCCACCAACAAAATCCCGGGCTTCAACCGGAGTTAATGTTTTTCCAAAAAACTGGTTAATTGTAAGTAGATTAATTGGCAAAGAAAAAACACCTTTTGCTGTCACGGCTTTGACCCGGTTGACGTACGGATTAAATTTTGACCACTTATTGACGTAATTCCAAACGTCATCGCGACTGGTATTGAAAATATGTGGACCAAAGTGATGAAGCATAACTCCGGTTTTGGCGTCTCGGCTTGTATGACAGTTTCCAGCAACGTGATCCCGTTCATCAAAAACTGTGACTTCAAATTTACCACTTTCAACTAACTCTCTGGCAAGGACGGCACCTGAAAATCCAGCCCCTGCTATACCTATACTCTTCTTTTTCATATTCTCCCCTCTTGTTTTAGACCCGTTCGTTAAAATTCTAACTGCTTTTGATATTGAATTCTGTTTCTGCTAAATATCGCTCTAGGGCGCGATCAAACGTCGGTAAGATTTTTATTCTTTCAGAGCTAAGTGCACTAAATACGGGTCTCTTTGCTGTGTAGTTTAGTTTCGATGACGGAAGGGATAACACATGTTCCGCATTACCCCCAGTTGCCAGTGCCAACTTTTGGGCCCACTCAGCCCAGGTTAGCTGTCCTTCATTTACCATATGCAGAATTCCCGTTTCACCATCAATTAATAAGTCTAAAGTTGCTTCAACTAAATCAGGAACATAAGTAGGCGAAACAGTTATATCATTTGCAGCCTGAAACTTTTGTTTTTTAGCCAAGGAATTTAAGACTGCATAAGCAAAGTTCCCCTGATCCCAGGGGCCAAAAAATGAGCTCGTTCTTAAAATGAGGCTGTCGGGATGAATATCCATAACAAATTTTTCCGACTCCACTTTACTCTGCCCATAAACATTCAGCGGGCTGACAGGATGACTTTCTAAGTAGGGTTCCCTACTTTCCCCGTCAAAAACCAAATCACTTGAAAAATGTATGAGATGAATTTTCTTGGACGAGCATGCTAAAGCTAAATTTTTTGGTCCCTCAACGTTTTCCGTAAAACATTTATCTATTTCAGCTTCTGCATCGTCTACCCGAACATATCCTGCAGAATTAATAACCGCCCAGGGTCTGATTTCTTCAATCACTCTTTTAATCTCTTCAACATTTGAGATATTGAGCTGTGACCGATTTAATGTTTTATAAGGAATCTTTCTTCGGTCACAAATTCGCGCAAAAGCTTTCGCTAGCGTCCCGTTTGCGCCAGTAATCAAAATAGGTCTTGATAATTTTTCAGCCTGGATAGCACTTTTAGGCTGCGGTAATTTGGGCCCGAACGGAGCTCGAGTCGAATCCATCCACCATCCAGGCTCGAAAGTTAACGGAATTTCAAAGTCTTCAACCCCAGACCAATTTTTAATCATTCGAGCTAAGGCCGTCGGTCTTGGGGCTGGAGATCTTAAATCAAATACACCAGACTCGTAGAATTTATTGTCTTCGGTACAGAGCGTATTCCAATCATAAGAACCCAGTAAGCTCCACGGAGTTACAGCTTCAATCTGCACACCGCGCGATTGTGCTCGGACACAAGATTGATAAACTTGATTCAGCCACCGCACTTGTGCTTCTCTGGGACCATAGAGATGAACCTCAGTGATTGCGATCGGTAGCTGGTAACGATCCCAAACTTCTTGAATCAAAACTTCAGGCTCTGGAAAATTGACTGCTGTCGTGTCGACTGCTCCAACATCGGCATATTCGTGTTTTCCATTTCCGCCATGAAATTGCTCTGGATAAAATTCCGTACGATGATCAAGAAATCGATTACTGAGAAGGTAATGATTAATTCCGAGCACATCTGGCGTGCAGGGATTTTTTTCAAGCCATTCCAGCTCTTCAACAGAGATTTCATTCTCAAGCAGATGGAAATAAAGTTTATGCTGGGGGTTCACTTTTCCAAGCAATAGATCATAACTTAAAAATCGTCTTTCATTTTCAAAGTCTGCTTGGTATTGAATAGGTTCAGTTGCTTGTGCTTTTCCCATATCTTCAGTCTGAATCAGACGCGCATCTGGAATTGTCTCGCGAATCGCTTTCATACTTAAAACTGTCGCTTTTGTTTGAGTATAAAGAGCTCTTAAAAAAGCTCTATTCGACTTTTCATGAGGATACCAAACTCCGTAAAGGCCACTAAATCTGGCTGTCGTGAGTGGTTCATTAATTGGCGTATAATCTTTTATCCAGGGATATTTTAAAGCAAACTGCTTGGCATAGATTGCTAGTTTTTCAGGAAATTCCCGGTCCATTAAATTTGTATAAAGTGGTCCACTTCCATGGTGAACGAATCCTGCAATCGGCGAAAGGTTCAGCCGCTGAAGCTCTGCCGTTCGCTCTTCACTCCATGACCAATCGATTTCGTTTGGATTTTCTGGCGCGGCTAACTCCCACAAAAATGGATATCTAATTTTTTTGATTCCAAGGCTTGCAAATAATTTGAGATCATCAATCCGACAAGCATGTCCGCTTCGATCACACTGATTAAAAAATTGAGAGCGTACTCGATTCACAGTGCACTCGACCCCGGCCCACATATTGAGTCGGGGAAATGTTTCTTGCAATTTAACTAAAGCCATTACGTTCCCAATTGAATGGGCGAAGCGCTTGCCGAATTTGAATCCGAAGTAAAGCTTGATGGCTTAAATTGAGAGTTATAAGAACGCCTTACGATTTCAGCCATTTTGTTAAATGTCGCATCCCATGACATATCCGCTAGAAATAAATCAACTTTCGCTAACCAGGTATTCTGATCCAAGCGTAATGATTTTTCAGCACAATGAACGAAATCTTCAGCGTTTTCCGCAATTGAAACTAATTTTTCATCAGCGTAAGGTCTAATCACATCGCGCACCGGCGTTGAAACAACTGGCTTTCCAGCGGCTAAATACTCTGGAGTTTTAGTCGGACTAATAAACCGAGTCGATTCATTCATTGCGAAAGGTAAAAGTGCAACGTCCCATCCAGCTAAATACTGTGGAAGTTCTTGGTAATTTTTTTTCCCTAAATAATGTATGTTCGGTCTTTTAGGTAACCGGTCTGGATTAATTTTAGCAACGGGTCCGATCATCACAATATGCCAGTCGGGTTTCATTTCGGCAATTTTAGCAATTAATTCAATATCCATTCTTTCATCGATGACTCCGAAAAATCCCAGCCTTGGGTGTGGAATTGTTTCCTGATCTTTAGGATCGACATGATCCAGTATACGGGCTTTTTTGAAGTGTTCCGCATCGATGCTACTTGGGAAAGGATAGATGTTGTGATGTCTCTTTTTCTTCGCTTCATATAAAGACTGGCCGCCCGTGAAGACCACATTGGCAGCTTTTAAAAGTTCAGCTTCCAAACTGATGAGTTCTTTTGGAGCATCTTTGAAAGCAGATAATTCGTCCATACAATCAAAGATGATTGCTGACGGAATCAAATGCCGCGTAAAAGTCAGGGCCATTGGAGTATAGTACCAAGACACGTGCTCTTCGATTCTTTCATCTTTGATTAGATTATCAACCAACTGGGCAAGCTTCTTTGATACATCTTCGTTACGAATATTTTTAGGCAAAATGGGAACTATAACTTTCACACCATTTTCACGTCGCTCAACTTTATATGAAATATAATTTTGATCAGTAAAATGAGGCTCCTCAAAAAAATAAACTCTGCGGTCTTTTGCAAAACGAGTCATCAAATGTTGAGGTCTTTGGAAAACAAAATCCCAACGCAAGTGACTAAAGACAATCATGTCCTGTTCTTTTGTTTCAGTATTTTTTCGAGTTAAAAAGTCCGAGTAAGTTTCCTCAAGGTTTTTTTGTGTTAAATCAAAATTGTTAATAATACTGCTTTGCTGCATAGATTCCCCCGGTAGGTAAATTTTCTTGAATGAAAACTTAAAATTTCTTGTTAAAAAACTGAATTTTTTATTTCCATTTTCTGTTAAATCTTTTTTCTATCGTTGCGCAAGAGAATCTTTGCATTTTGAATGCCATCTTGTAAGCGGCATAAGGTTTGTAGCATACTTCTCACATGGAAAGAAAAAATCGAAGCAAAGAAAATGGAAGTTCTAAAAATTCAAATTCTCTTAAACACGAAGATATATGGGACGGGATTGGGGAAAATTTCCCCAGAAAACAAATGGTCCGTGACAAATGGTATTCGCTAGACGGAAATTGGGATTTTACTTTTGACAATGATTTGAAGTGGAATCACCCGAACCAAATTAAGAAATGGTCTCACGTAATCAAAGTACCCTTCGCTCCGGAATCTATGGCGAGTGGCATCGGTGATACCAGTTTCCATCCAAGATGTTGGTATAAAAAAAATCTAAATTTCAAGAAAAATGTGGGAAAAAAATATTTACTTCATTTTGGCGCAGTCGATTCAGAAGCAAAAGTTTGGCTCAATGACAATTATTTAGGTTGTCATGTAGGTGGCTACACGCCGTTCTCGTTTGATATTACAGATTTTGTGTCCGACGAAAAAGATGCAACTGTTTATCTTTGTGCAGATGATGATCCTTTTGATCTCGCAAAGCCTCGTGGGAAACAGGATTGGCAATTAGAGCCTCATATGATTTGGTACCCTCGCACGACGGGAATTTGGCAACACGTGTGGATTGAAGAAGTACCTGAAGTTTATATAGATACCCTCAGATGGTCTCCTCACATGGAACGCTGGGAAATCGGCTGTGAAGCTTACATAAAAGGAAACAAAGCTGATAATCTTCGATTTCGGGTTCGACTCTTAAATGACGGAAAATTATTAGCCGATGATTCGTACCAAGTTATTCACCGAGAAGTACATCGAAGAATTGCGTTATCGGATCCAGGTATCGATGATTATCGAAATGAACTTCTTTGGAGTCCTGAAAAACCGAATCTTATTTCAGCAGAAGTTGAACTTTTAGATGGCGATCAAGTTATTGACCGAGTCCACTCTTATACCGCACTCAAAAGCGCAACAGTTCACCGAGGTCGTTTCTTGCTTAATGGTCGGCCCTACTATTTAAGACTTATTTTAAATCAAGGTTACTGGGCGGATACTCTGATGACGCCACCAAGCTCAGGAGATCTCAAAAGAGATATCGAGCTTATCAAGAGCGCAGGATTTAATGGCGTTCGAATGCATCAAAAAATTGAAGATCCTGATTTCCTTTATTGGGCTGATAGACTGGGTTTGTTAGTGTGGGGAGAAATGCCAAGCGCTTATCGCTTCACCCACGAGTCGGTGAAGCGAATCATGAAAGAATGGGCCGAAGTAATTGATCGCGACATCAATCACCCTTGCATTGTTGTTTGGGTTGCCTTTAACGAATCTTGGGGCGTTCCTGATCTGGCCGCAAAAGCTGCGCATCAGGATTGTGTTCAAGCGATGTATCACTTAACTCGAACACTTGATCCAACAAGATTAGTCATTGGCAATGACGGTTGGGAAAGCACCGCAACTGATATACTGGGAATTCACGACTACGATGATCAGCCTGAAAGACTGAAACAAAAATATGGAAACGGAACTGGTATAAATGATTTCCTGAACCGACGCTGGCCCGGTGGAAGAGTCTTAACAGTCGAGGGCTATCCTCATGAAGGGCAACCGATTATATTAACCGAGTTCGGCGGGATTTCTTGCCTCACTCCTGCAGAGATCGACAAAGTCGCGTGGGGTTATTCGAACAGTGATTCGTCAGACGACTTACAGCGGAAGTATGAAAAATTGCTCGATGCCGTAAATGAAATCGAAATATTTATTGGATTTTGTTACACTCAATTTACTGATACTTTTCAAGAGGCAAACGGCTTATTCACTATGGACCGAAGACCTAAATTTTCACTTTCATCTATGGCAAGGGCCACTCGGCACTATGGCCACACTCGGGGTGAATTGACCAGTTCTCCGATGCCGCCTGCACTTTCGTTAAAAGATCTGAAAGTCGAAACAACCCAGTGATTTTCAGGTCTCTGGGCCGCATGACTCATTTGCTAATGACCGCTTTGCAGATCAACTGTCATGTTAAAGACAGGTTTATCTGATTCTGAGTCCTTAGAATCCAGACAGAAATACCCGACTCTTTCAAATTGATAGCGCAAATCTGTTTTTGCATTTTCTAAGCTTAATTCAAGTTTCGCGTTTTTAATGACTTTAAGAGAATCTGGATTCAAGTTTGATTTAAAGTCTTGCCCTTCTGGAGTATCCTCCGGGTTTGGTACCTTAAAGAGACGTCCATATATTCTCACTTCGGCTTCTATGCATTTCGTCGTAGAAACCCAGTGAATGACACCTTTGATTTTGCGACCGTCTGAAGTCGGTTTACCGCCCAATGTCGCAACATCGTAGTCACAACGAAGTTCAGTAATTTTCCCTGACGAATCTTTGATCACTTCTTTACATTTAATGACGTAAGCATTTCTGAGACGCACTTCTTTGCCTGGCGAAAGCCTGAAAAAATCTGAATCTGGATTTTCCATAAAATCAGCAGCATCAATGTAAACTTCTTTTGTAAAATAAAGAGTTCGTTTACCCAATTCTGCTTTTTTGGGATGGATTGATGACTGGATTTCTTCTAAGTAACCATCTGGCAGATTTTCAATCACAACTTTAATCGGATTCAACACGGCCATTGCCCGGTGGGCAGAAGCATCGAGATCGTCTCTTACGCAGCTTTCTAAAATTTCAAAATCGATTAAACTTTCAGCTTTTGCTACACCAATTCGTTTAGTAAAAGCATGAATCGCTGATGGCATGTAACCACGACGGCGAATTCCCGAAATCGTTGGCATTCGTGGATCATCCCAACCCATCACAAGTTTTTCTTTAACCATTTGCAAAAGCTTACGCTTGCTCATCACGAGGTAAGTCATATTCATACGAGCAAATTCGTACTGGCGTGGACTGCCTGGTGTCGGAACGTTTTCAATGAGCCAATCATAAAAAGGTCTATGATCTTGAAATTCCAAAGTACAAATTGAATGCGTGATTTTTTCAATCGCATCTGAAAGCGGATGAGCGTAATCATACATTGGATAAATTTGCCATTTATCCCCAGTTCGATGATGTTTTACTTTTCGGATTCGATAAAGAAGGGGATCTCGCATATTCATGTTTGAAGACTTCATATCGATTTTGGCACGAAGAACATGTTGTCCTTCATCAAATTCGCCGGCCTTCATGCGACGAAACAAATCTAAATTTTCTTCTACACTTCGGGTCCGGTAAGGGCTGTCTTTGCCCGGGGTTGTAAAGTCACCACGGTACTGACGAAGTTCCTCTTCTTTTAAACTACAAACATAAGCTTTATTTTCTTTGATCAAAAGTTCAGCCCAATCGTATAACTGCTGAAAATAATCAGATGCAAAATAAAGATGTTCATTCCAATCAAAGCCCAACCATTTTACATCGGCCTTGATAGACTCGACGTATTCGACATCTTCTGTTTCTGGATTCGTGTCATCAAACCGTAAATGACAACGACCTTTGTAATCCTTGGCCAATCCAAAATTCAGGCAAATCGATTTCGCATGACCTAAGTGAAGATAGCCGTTTGGTTCTGGCGGAAAACGAGTCACAACCTGGCCATCATTTTTTTTCGCTTCCAAATCTTTTTCAATAATTTGTTTTAAAAAATTATGGCCTTCTAAAATAACTTTATTTTCAGGTTTTGCAGCTGGTTTTGATGGGGTTTTTTCAGTGCTCATATTTCCTTCCGGGCTAAGCCAGGACAATCTCATATCAGCTTGTTTTTGTTCAAGAAATTTATGGGCCTAACGCACAGTGAACGTTCCAGTTTTGGTTTCAAGATGAGACAATTAAAGTGACTTATTTCCAGCCTCTGTCGAGCGAAAAATGTCTCCGTGTTCGAATAGAGCCCCTCAGCCCCTGTAGGGCCGCTTAAACTTTGCTCCAAAAATGCATATTTAAAGCGAGTGTCTACTTTTAACGGAGGTTTGTTGTGTTTAAATTGCTCATTTTTTCGATTTCTTGCGTTCTTTTTTTATCCGGTTGTAGCGGTAAGAAAAATGAGCCTCGTCGGGCGAAAGCCACAATTACCAAGCCTGGCGCAAGTTCCCCGGGCCCTGTTGTAGAAGTTAAAACATCAAAAAATCCAGACTCAGCTGCAACTAGCGAAACCGGTTCTACTAAAAAAGATGAAGATTCAGTCGTTCTTCCGCCACCAGGAGAACCCGTTTCTGATTCCAATACAAATACAACTGCCTCAGAAACAAAGAATGTGCCTAAAGCATTACCAGTACAAGATACTGCGCCGGTGGGCCAACCACAAGTTGCTCCGACTGCACCTGCACCTGCAGCAACAACTGTCACTTTGAATGAAAAGGCAACTGCTACACCGCAACCTGAAAACAAAGGTGCCGTTTCTACAACTGGCGCAAATGTACTTGAAAAATCTGGCGCTAAGACTGAACCAAAAGCTGAAGGTCAAAAAGCCGAAAGTGATAACTCAGTCGTTCTTAATTTTGAAGAAACGAAGAATTTAAATCTAACAATGCGAAGTCAGCTTAGCGACAACTCGTTTCGGTCTGTTACAACTCCAGTGATACCCGAAAATCTAAATGATGACGATCTAGACATACGTTTCGAAGGAACATTTGATAAACCTGTTTATTCGGTTTTGAATAAATCTGAAAAACTTGTGGAATTTAAAGATTTTTCTTTTTCACCTGCGAAGCAGACGAAAGCGAAATCTGGCGATTATAATCTATTAGGCATCTGTGTGGGTGCTAAATGCGAAGTTGTCTTCGTTGCCGTTTATAGAATCGAAAAAGGTAAACTGACTGAAAATTATCCAGCTAATTTAAAGTGGACTGGCGAACGCTATGTAACCGCTCACAACATGGATGCAGTTCAGTTCACTGAAGAATTACAGAAGCAGCCGAAGTCTTCGGAAGTAGCTCCTGAAAACAAGGAGCAAAACGAAGCAGAAAAAATATCGAAGGCGCCTCCGCAACTTCGGGTAAAGTACTTATTAGAAAATAGCTTTAAGTCGCTTTTTGATTCACTTGTAAAGCGACTTGATACCCGAATGAAAAAAGATGACGCCATTTACTCTGGACGATTTTTTTATAATATAAAAGCAGGTTCTTTTGACTGGGTATTAAAGCAAAAATCAAAAGAAGCGACATCTCTTAATCTGAAAATTGAATTCGTTCCTACTGAAAAAAAGGAAGCTGTGGAGTTTAATGGACCCATTACGCCAAAAGGAGTTCGCCTAACCGATAAAAGTGGAATTACTTTGGATATCTATCCCGTGGTTGCAAATGAATTTTACTTAATGGTTTTTGAATCTCAAAAATTTCAGTCCCACTTACCAAATACGACAAAAGCCATTCAGGCTTACGGGTGTCAGGTATTAGTTGAAGAAAATGAAACTTATAGCGAGTGTGAGCCACTTGCTTCTACATATGTCTTAGGAATCTCTGCACTTGAAGGCCGTATTGGCGGACCCGTTTTCCACAACACGGACAAACAAGGCAAACCGATGATTACTGAAAAATATAAGCCAGAAAGTTTCGAAGAAATGCAAAAGCAAACTGCAGTTAAAAAATAATTCAGCTTTTAAACTCTCGGCGCTTTTCGAAACTTGAGTTTCACGATGGCGCCGCTGGTAGAGTTTTCTAAGCTTGCCTTCCCACCATAGAGTTCCATGAAGCCTTTCACTTGCGTTAGGCCAAGCCCGGAACCCATTTCACCAGATGTTCCCAAAGTCGATTTCTGTTCATTACCCAAGTTGAAATTTGAAATTTCACTTTCTGCAAAGCCACTACCGGTATCTTGAATCCAGAGCTCGGTATACTCAGATGTAAAATCTGTTTTGATATAAATCTTTGACTGAGGTTTCGAAAACTTAATGGCGTTGATTAATACGTTTGGAATCACGTTGTTGAGCAAAGTTTTCTCGTCGGCTAGGACAAAAATATTTTCATCTATTGATTCAATTTGAAATTCGATAAACTTTTCTTCTGCTTGGTCGTGGACTCGGACTAGAGCTTCACGCACAGCCACAGCAAGATTCACAGACTGAGTATGCAGATCTTTATTTTCCATCTCGAGACGCCCTAACGATCGTACGCTAGACAGCATCCCCGCCAGGATAACCATATTTTTAGCAGCGCGTGCTTTTTGCTTATCTGTCAAAGTAACTTCTTTGTTCCCAGTTAATTGCTCAATTACGAGTCCCAAAGAAGTCAGTGGACTTGAAATGTCGTGAACTAAGGAATTTAAAAGTAAACTTTTTAGGTTCAGCTTTTTGTTAGCGCGGGTCAGCTCTGACTTTGAAAAAGATAATTTAAAAAGAAGTGTCGATACAAGTAAAAGTAAAATTGTTCCAACGATGCAAACAACGACAAGAAAAAAACTATGCAACTTCTTTAAAGAACTTGGGGGAAGTCCCACTGTCATGTTTATATTCTGGTTCATCAGCTTGAATGGGTAGGAGAATATCTCATTAGTTGACTTGTTGCCTATTTCTAACTGGGAATCATTATGATTTGACCAATCAATTTTCAAATAAACATCTTTCCAGCCTTCTTGAATCAGTCGATTTTTAAGCCAAAGATCAATACTTATAACCGCATTAAGCCAACCTTTGAATTGCTTTTTTTGATCAAAAATCGGCTCGTAAATGACAACTGCATAAACTCCTTGAAATGTGACAAACCGATGGGACATATACGCTTTTTTATGCGTCATCGAATTATCTAAGTAAGTTAAGAGCTCGCTTTTTTCTAACAATGATCGTCCTAGCGCCCCTTTGTTTTCTAAAGCTGGATAGGTTTTTTCTATTATGCGATCAGTATTAATAAAATTAATTCCATAAAAAAAATCTGGATGACGCTGAGTTAGAGTTTTTGCGACTGCTTCGTAAATATCATTTTCATCTTGCCTATTTACCAAATTGGGTTGGCTAGCCATGTAAAGAGTTTCAGCCATACTGTCAATTTGATTCACCAGGTTAGCGGCGATGGCCTTTGCCACGACCGACGATTCTTTTGCATGTAGGTCCTTTTGAATTCGACTGTAAACAAGTGTCGTACCCAGGATAAAAATCGCTAAAACAATAGTAGCTAAAGCAGGTGTAGTCCAATATTTTACTTTGCTCATTTGTCTTCCCTCAAACACCACACTGCTAAGACTTATACGCAAATGCAAGTGAACAAAATCATACTCTCAAGTTTTTCGCCATTAAACTGCTAGTCGTTTTAAATCTGCCGATTAATCAAATTTAAGTTTCGATTTTAGCACTAAATAAATTCTACATGTTTTTTTGTCAAATTTCAATTTTGACCCTGCACTACCTCTTTACTTCATTAACAGTTTGGTTCAATCTACGGGGTAAGAGGTTTAACAAGCATGAATAAATTCTTATGTTTCATCGTCCTTGCCGTGTTTTTAGTTTCTGCAGGTTGTAAGTCTTCGCGGAAAAAAGACGAAGTTCCATTAGCCCGTGACGTCGTCGAAGCCCCGCCACCTGCGCCCGTCGTTCAGCCTTGTGCTAAGCTGGGTTCAAAAATTAACTTCAACGACCAAAGAATTCTAGCGTTTCAAAAACTAGTTCAGCTGCAAATATTAAGAATTAAGGCACTTCCTATGACTGATGAATCGACTCAGGAACTTGCCAAGCTTGAAACCCTCAGGAGAAGAGCCAGCTTCCCGCTTTTGACCTCATCCCTGCGCCCACAGGCCGTAACAAAAATTTTGACTCGCGAAGCGAAAAATTTTTCAGCATTCTTACAAGGTCGAACTACCAAGGATCCACAGTCAAAAACTT
Source organism: Pseudobdellovibrionaceae bacterium (assembly GCA_043730825.1). Classification (GTDB taxonomy): domain Bacteria; phylum Bdellovibrionota; class Bdellovibrionia; order Bdellovibrionales; family Bdellovibrionaceae. The sequence goes on along the minus strand of JAYTJV010000033.1, from coordinate 6,845 downwards.
TAGATGATGAAATCAACGACCGGTTCTTGCCCCTGTTAGAGAATGAAGAACATTGGAACTGCTTAGAAAAGCCAAATGATTTTGAAGAAGATAAAACCGAATCTGAAAAAACTTAAATAAAAGTTAGGCGATTCCTATCGCCCTTAGACCTTGGACTAAGGCGACTGCCACCCCGTAAGCGATTAAATTAAAAGCGACCAACTGGATAACTGCGATTTTTACAGAATTAGATTCTTTTATCATAATCCCGACAGTGCTTAAACATTGAAGTGCAATCATGAAGAAAAATATCAGTCCAATTAATGTTGCCACCGTAAAAATTGGCTGACCGTTCGCAAAAGTCGCTGACTTCATGGCAGTCATAAGGCCTGCTTCCTGATCTTCATCGCTAATATTATAAACTACTGCCAAAGTTGAAACAAAAACTTCACGCGCAGCAAATGCGGCGAGCAAGCCTACTCCACCACGCCAATCAAGTCCCATGGGTTCAAAGACAGGCTCAATCTTCTGTCCAACCATGCCAAGGTAGCTTGTCTGAATTTTTTCGGAAGCTTTAGCTTGATAATTTGGGAAGGTTGTTCCGACCCAAAGTATCACCGTCAAAACAAAAATAACCGGCCCAGCACGAGTGATAAAAGATTTTGTCTTCATCCACGCATGGGTCAGCACCACTTGAAATCGTGGCATTCTGAAAAGTGGAAGTTCCAGGAGGAAAAATGATTTTCGGTCCTGAGGAATAAACTTATTCAAAATCCCGGCAGCTAAAGCTGAAACCACCATTGATCCAATATAAATCGCAGCCAAGGTAAGTCCTGGCATCCAGGCAGCACTTCCAGCAAAGATCAGCGCGAGTAAAATTCCATAGACTGGAAGTCTGGCAGAACAGCTTAAAAGTGGAATGATAAATCGAACAATCCAGCGTTCTCTGCTTGAGCTAATATTTCTTGCTGCCATTAAGGCTGGCACCGCACAAGCATAGCCAGACAAAAATGGAACGAAACTTCGTCCGCTGAGTCCCAGTTTTGAAAATGGTTTATCGATTATGGTCGCTGCCCTTGCAAGATAACCACTTGATTCTAAAAATCCCATGCCTACGAACAAGATAAATATTTGCGGCACAAAAATTAAAACGGCTCCAAAACTTGTGATAATCCCGTTTGCTAGAAAATCGATCACAAGATTATCTGCGCCAAGCTCCAGCACTTTACTTGATAGGAATCCAAATAGGGCATCAACTTGTTCCATCAGTGGCGCCGCTAAATAGTAGATGCTCGAAAAAAGCGCCGTCATAATGAGTAAAAATGAAAGTGCGCCACCAACTGGATGTAAAAGAATGCGGTCCCATTTCATAGTGTCATTCCAGATTTTAGGAATGAGATCTTCAGACTTTTTAAAAACTTCATGTGTTAACTGCTCGGCCCATTTTCCTTTTAAATCAAGCTGTTCCGAAGTCCAAGGAATAAACTGTGATTTTTTGTTCAAGGGATTTTCCACCGGAAAAATCTCTATCAATTCGCGAACCCCGCCGCCTAAGCGACCATCAACTAACATCACGGGACAATTAAAATGTTTTTTCAATGGTTCTAAATTGAGTTCGATTTTTTGCGATCGCAAAAGATCAGCCATCGTGATGGCCAAAACCATTGGCGTTCCCATTTGCCTAATTTGTTCAGCTAACAACAAATGGCGACTGAGCTGAGTACCATCAAGAACGACGATCACATAGTGCGGATCCAGGTCAGCAGTCGCGTTCATTAGGATTTTTTGGGTGACGAGTTCATCTTCTGATTTTGCATGCAGACTGTACGTGCCTGGAGTATCTAAAATAAAAGCTTTATTTTTCTTCCAGTGTGGAGCGAGTTCGCCCTTCATGTAATCAACAGTTGATCCCGGATAATTAACAGCTTTTGCTTTAGCTCCTGTTAACCAATTGTAGAGAGTCGTCTTTCCACTGTTAGGTGCACCCACAAGTGCAACTAAAGGGGTCGAGCTTAAAATTTGGCTTGGAACTAGATGCTCTTGATTTTCAGACATGCTAACTCCTCTTCACGAAGCGCTAATAGCATTGTTGAAATTTGAAAAAGAAGTGGTCCACCGAAAGGAGCTTGCCTGATGAATTTCATTTGCACGCCAATTCTTAAACCCATTTCTTGCATACGTTCAGAAATAAGTTCGTCGCCAATATAATCAGAAATTTCGAAAATATGGCCGGGTTTAAGGGAATTTTTTAGAGCTGGGTTCATAGGTCTCTTGTTTTTACATTGAATGAACTTGCCTAGGAAGGCAGCATTCTCAAAGTGATCTATGTGAAAACCACTTGAGAATGGACCTCCGTCTAGATTTTCTCAGGTTTACCAGGGTTTTTTGATCCCAACCTAAAGGCTTAGGCCCTATATCCCGATTTCTAAGACATGAGTCGAGATTTGAACCACCTTAGACTAGGCTTCTTCCTAATAATAGCGATTATTTTGCAGTCCTTTCCAAGCCTAGCCCAAGACTTTGTCTACCAAAGTCCACAAACGGAAAGCTCTTATCAGGTTCAAGTTGTGAATAAATCGAACGAGACCCAACCCGTCTGGGTACTCTTTTATCAGGATGAATTTATCGAAGAGCACCACTTCGAAGTCCCGGCACTGACTCAAAAACAATTAAGTCTCTATGGCTTGAAAAAACCAAATTGGAACTTTGCTGTTTTAACAAAATCATTACTGGTCTCACCAATTGAAACGAATCCAAACCTGAAGTCGACTTGGGCCTGGTCACAAACAACTCGCTATGAGCTCAAAATTAAATTGCAAAAAGAACTGAACTTAAACTTCTTCAATCTGTACGTAGAAAAACAAAAAATTTCTCTCACCTATCTTGATGCAAAATCTGTTGTGATTAAAAAAAGCGAATTTCATTCGGCTTCTTTCAGACAAAGCCTGACACGACTTGAAGCATTACCGTTAGGCACAGCCCGGTTAGTAATTGAAAGCGATGCTCCGATTCAGGTGACAACTTCTGAAGCCATTGCCCCTCAAATTGCGACAAGCCGCAAAGCTTCAACAGCATTTACATATTTCTTAGTGCAAAACAATTCAGGTGGTTCAACGTTTATCGCGCCAATCGACGATCCAGAATTAATCGCTCGTGCAAAACAAGAAATCATCAATCCTCAAGGCTATATTGTTTTTGCAGATGTCGAACTGAATACAACTCAAGCGAATCGTAACTTTTCAATGTCGACTAAACCTTACTGGTCATGGTCGATAAAAAAAGTTACCGGCTTATCCCAAATTGGCGCTGACTGGTGCCAAGCATATCCTGAAATGATTGAACGAATGCTGCATGGATTTTTAAGACAGCAAAAAGTTTGCTTCAGAGGGCAAAGAATCATCAGAGAACTTTCTCTAACGGAAGTTGAGTCGGGAAAATTAAAAAAGTAATTTTATTCTGACACCATGGAGCTGGCGCTCTGCCCTTGTGTTTCTTCAACAGACACAACAAGTTTTTTAACCTTAAACTTTTTAAACTTTTCAAAGAATGTTTCGGCTAGAATTCTTGAGAGTTGTTCTACGCTTGTGTTGGTTACAGGCAACAACACCACTTCGTTTTGCGGCAAAGAATAAAAGCGGTGTCGAAATTTGATATCGAAATTAGCATCGCGCTTTTCAATCTTCATATCGGGATGTTTTGCTGGCAGAAGAACGTGTTCGTCCCACAAATCCAGCTGAGCTTTAATTTCTTTTTTGAAATCACTGAAATCAATGAAGTAGCCCGTCTCTGCGAGATCAAAATCCTCTGGGACGCTAATGTCGACTTTGACTTGATAGTTGTGGCCGTGCAATTTTTCCGCATTCAAATCGTCAAAGATCAGAAAATGCCCTGAAGAGAATTTGAAATTTTGCTTCGCTAAGTGCAATGTGGTAAGACGCATACCTAAGAGGTCTACCATGAAGTTCGAACTCAAGTCACAGTTTCAAATCGAATCGGCCCGGTTTTTACCGAAATTACCAGCCTCACACCCCTGCTCCAAAATGCACGGACATAGCTTCGTTCTGATCTTTACTTTCCATGGACCGCTTAACCCGGAAGTCGGCTGGGTTAGGGACTACCACGAAATAACAACAAAACTTAAACCCATGCTCGAACAACTTGATCACAAAGTCTTAAACGAAGTCCCAGGTTTAGAAAACCCAACCTCAGAAATGCTCGCAGTTTGGCTTTTCGAGCGCGCCCAAAAAATGCTCCCCGAACTAGTCCGAGTAACAGTAAAAGAAACCCCAACAACAGAATGCACCTTCCCCATCTAAACCCACCTTTGCGGCCGGCTAGGCGGAGAGTCATAGGCTTCCGAAATTAAAATAGTAAAAGCTCTTTTTAAAATTACGAAATCTCAAGAATTGCCGAAAGAAAAATTGGCTACTGGTCTTCCGCATAAAACTTTGCTTCAAGATCGCGATTTCTATTTGAACGAAAATGGCTTAATGGTTTTTACTGAGGCTTATCATTTAAAACGTGGTACATGCTGTGAAAGTAACTGCCGTCACTGCCCTTACGGATTCTCAACGCTCGAAAATCCAAGCACATAACTCAGCTATTAGTTTTCCCAAGCGTTCTTGGTTTGCTTCAAGGCACCACCGATTCTCACGCTTGAAGAGGCTAACGATTTAACATCGATCTTTGCAGATTTTGGATAGATCATCACGATCGTTGAGCCCATGTGGAACACGCCCAGCTCTTCACCTTTTTGCACGAAGTCTGCTTCCTTTTTTAAGATCTCGATACTTCCAACATTTGTTGCTCCGACAAAAACAACTTCGACCGGACCAAGTTGAGTATTCATCGACACAACAACTCTTTCGTTCGTGATAAATAAATCTTTTACACTTGAAACGCTGGCTTCGTTCACGGGCCACAAATCAAGACCGAGCTTTTTAATTTCCTTAACTGTTCCTTCAACCGGCGCATGCACACGGTGGTAATCAGTCGGGCAAAGATAATAAACGATGAACGCGCCGCTCTCGTACTTTTTTGCCTTATCTTCTGAGCCGATAAATTCCGAGAGCTTGTAGGTGAGACCCTTTGCCTGAATCAAAGTGTCGTTTTCAATCAATCCAAATTGCGTCGTCACCGAATCAGCGGGATGAACAAAATAGCTATCGGCAATAATGCGCAAACCGGGCTTTAATTTGCGTGTGAAAAAAGCATTTAAACTTTCATATTCGTGAATCGATTTTTCCGCATCATCTAGACTGATTTGATATCTGCGTGCGAACCAGTTGATCACCGGTCGCACTAGAAAGCTTGGGCCTTTTAGTCTTGCTAATTTACCTACGGTTCGTGATATAAATACTCTTGGTAAAAACTTCAATATTTTGAGCATACCTACCTACTTTAAGGGGCGAATGCTATGTGTCAACCTCTATGTCACGCGTCCTAAATAATGTCCAAGTCCCTCTTGATCAATCACTTGAAGAAAGTCTCGCATGGCTTGCGCCAGAGCATGGTGCGTTTCGAATCTTGCGACAAAGTGTCGATGCCAGACAACGCCACAAGCCTCACTTCGTCTACACAGTTGAGGTCGCAGATCGAGGCGAGGCTCTCACACAACACGAATTTAATTTTGAAAAAGTAAGTGCGTCTGCCGCAAAAGAAAAAGTTTTGATCGTGGGTTCTGGGCCCGCCGGATTATTTGCAGCTCTCAGATTAGTCGAGCGCGGCATCCCCTGCACTTTGTTCGAGCGTGGTAGTGACGCAAATCAACGTATCAAAGGAATTAATAAATACTGGCGCTATGGTGAACTCGATCCGCGCAATAATGTTTGCTACGGCGAAGGTGGCGCTGGTCTTTATTCCGATGGAAAACTGATCACGCGAATTAAATCTCCGTTTATTTCTTACGTTATGAATCGTCTCGTTAAATTCGGAGCACCCGCTGAAATTGAATACATGTCGAATCCCCACGTGGGCTCTGATCGGCTACGTCGGGTCATTCCATTCTTAAGAAATTTTTTAATCGAAAATGGTTGCGAGATAAAATTTAATTCTCAAGTCACTGATTTGGTCGTTGAAAATAATCAGGTCAAAGGTTTGATCACCGAACAAGGTGAAACTTTTAGATCTTCGCATGTGATCTTAGCAACGGGCCATTCTGCGAATGATATTTTTGAGTTGCTTCGAAAGTACGAAGTCTTCATGGAAGGCAAAAGTATGGCAGTTGGCCTTCGCATCGAGCACTCACAAAAATGGGTGAATCAAGTTCAATACCGCGATGCCGCTGATCATCCGAAACTTGGAAGTGCTAATTACAAGCTCACTCATCACGATGAGAAATCTGGAATCGGCGTTTACAGCTTTTGCATGTGCCCAGGTGGTTTTGTTTTATCAAGCTCAACTGAAGCTGACGGCTTAGTATGTAACGGAATGAGTAACTACAACCGCAATTCCCCATGGGCCAATTCGGCAGTCGTTGTGACAATGGATCACGACACACATTTTGGAAAAGATATTTTTGCAGGACTTCAGTGGCGCAGAGATTTGGAACTTAAAGCGTACGCCGCAGTTCTAGCTGCAGGCGGAAAGAAACAACTCCCCGCTCAAAGTTTACTAGATTTCATGAATGGAAAATTAGGCGAAGTCAGAAAAGGCTCAAGCCCATCTGGGGAAGTGCCTTCTCGATTAGATGCGATGGTTCCAGATTTCATGCGATCACGCCTAATAGAAGGCTTCGAAAAGTTTGATCAAAAAATGAAAGGCTTTCTTGGTAGCGACGCTCAACTTTACGGAGTTGAATCACGAACTAGCTGCCCGATCAGAGTCACGCGTGATGATGAAACTTTGCAGAGCGTGTCGCACCCAGG
>JAYTJV010000032.1:0-16385 GCA_043730825.1 Pseudobdellovibrionaceae bacterium | reverse complement strand
CATTTAGCTGCGCCTTTTGAATTTGTAAGAAACTTTATGAAAACCTGTCTTTTTGATTTCGTAAAAATGAGTGCCCATCCTATTGAAAACAAGTGTTTTTGATAACGCAATCTTGAATTTCTCTGCAAAGAATTTCTGAATTCCCAAACGATTTAAACATTTACTGGGAAAAAATCTTCGCGTAATTTTTCTCAGAAAAGCGAAAGCAATAAATTTTCCGAATTTAATTTGCGGTTTTCAAGGCTGCGTATTTTCAGTATTGCATTCGATACTAGAGCAAGACGATTTTCTCTTGCGGAGGCGGTCATGAACGGGACCTTTGTTGATTTTCGAGCTTCAAAAGATTTTACATAATGATCGAGACCGCCGGACTAGTCTTTTTACGCCTTTCTGAAGAACGCCCAACTCTTTAGTTTGCCCATTTCCTTTATGTCCAAAAATAGTGAGAACAAATCTAGGCATAGATCCTGATGCTTAAATCTCTATTTCATGGAATTCTAAGCATATGAGAAGAATTTTAATTTATTCGTTTCTTTATCTTTTTTCTATAATTCTCTGGGCGAAAGTCGAACCCGAGATAATAGATCAAAATCGCAAACTTTTAAATCTACATTTCGCTCGTTTGCAAAAGGAAATTTCAGATTTAAGAGATCAGGCTCCAAAATCTACCGCAAAAGATCGAAATCAATTTGATCCCGCAATACAAATCAAAAGAATTTTAGAAATAAAAGAAAAAAGTTTGGACAATGTTCAAAAAGGCCTCAAAAACATAGATAAGATTTCAGCCTACGGAATTTTAACTGATTTGAACCAAGTGGATCTCGCGCTTTCTGGTGTAAACCCTTTTGACAAAGAAGCGGCGGAAAATGCGAGTCGAGCATTAGGTCACACTTATTCAAAAGCAATGGGAAATGTAGGCAGGAATCGCGTTAGTATGGTGAATGGGAGTTTTCACAAGAATAAAAGTGATCCTGATTGTGTTAAGAATCTAAAAAGCAAAAATAAATTTAAACCTGAAACCATCCAAATGGTTTGCAAAAAAGCAGATTCAGCAAATACTGAAACTGAATGTTATGAGTGTCTTCTCCAGATGTTTCGTGCGGGTGGCGCTTCAAGTCTTCAGATGCTTTTAGAGTTCTCAAAAGATATGGAAGTCAAAGAAGCTATTAAGTTAGAGATGGAGCGACAGGAGAAGAGTAAAGAAGTTAAAGCCGAAAAGAAGAGAAAAGATTTGTTGGAAAGCCCTTTTGAAAAAATGCTCAAAACTCCTAATTTCGCAGTTTTTTTGAAAGAACTTGGAATCACGAAAGCCATTTCCAGGACCAGTGATAAGAATGATCTCAGCAATCAGTTCTATACCCCTCTCTTTCAGGGTCAAACGGGCGCATGCGCAGCCTATGCCATCGTCTCTGACATCGAGGTCACAGGAAAAACTCCCAAACTTTCTGAAGGTTCTTTGTATGGACAGCTCGCTCGTTTTAACCGAGATTTTGATTCTACAAAAACAGATAAATATTTTTTAGAAACTTACGCACCAGAATCTCCGGAAGAAGTTCGAAAGCGTTTCAGAATGGAGGGCGCTTACCAACATACTTTTGAGAAATTTAAGAAACAGGCAGTTATCCCTGAGTCTAAAAAAGGGTTCGAGGCGGAATTTTTAAATGATTATAAGGCCTCCACTTTCAAAATCGAAAAAACAGTGTCAGTAGATAATACCACTAAGAATCCCATAAACTTTGAAATGATTAGGACTATGATTGATTCGAATAAACCACCCGTTGCATGGATCAGCTCGGACAAAAGATCTTCTAGCGAGAATTGGATCGAAATAGAGCCCGGTGGTGGATCTTCCCATGTCTTGAACATTGTGGGATACGGCTATTCTGGTGTTGATCCCAAGGATGGCAAATCGAAACCCTATCTCATACTCCGGGATAGTTTGAGCAAAAATGGCACACATGTACAAGTTAATGCTGAGAATTTTCTCTCCCACCTAGAGAGATTAGAAAAGACGATCGTCGTCAAAAAAGAAAAGTGATATACGTGACCCAAATCACTGCGTTTTGAATGGCTGTGTAAATTTGAATGGGCTTTTTGTTCAGTTTGAAATAAAAAAATTAATACACCAATGGCGCTCACGAAACCGAGCGCCGTTTGCCATTATAAGAAGGGTTATTGGTCACCTTTCTTACATTTGTATTCCAGCCTATCCCTAAAACCAGAAACATGAAAGTTTCCTATTACAATTGCTATGTCTGATTTTGATTTTAAAATTTCATCCACAAAAGCCTTATCTCGCTCTTTTACAAGGCTTAAAACTCCAGAGACCTCTTTAAAATACTTTTGAACCTTCGATTTTTCGGCTTCCTGTAAAGTTATCGTAAGTTCCTCTATCTTGGATACAGACAGCGGTTGCCCGTTCTTTGTTAATTCAATAAATTGGTCATAAATGTGGCGACCCTTGGAGCTCAATTGATCGATTTGTTGAGGGAAAAATCGTGATTCATTCGAATAGATTGAAAATGTTTTTTTAATTAATTCGTCATTCCCGAGAGGAAGAATTTCAATAAGCCCTTTATGATCAAGAGCGAATCTAAATTCCGGCCCAGGAAAAATTAAATATAAATCATTAAACTGTTGAATTTGATTAGGACAAAGATCTTTAAAGATCGAAATAAATTGCATAGAAAGATCTTGTTGAGTCTCAGGATCTATGAATTCTTCCCTGTATTGTTCAGGACCATATTCAACCCCGATTTTTTTAAAATTTCGCTTTTTATAAATTTTATTAAGATGGTTCAATACTCTCAAGCTTTCGGCTTTATGGTCTGAAAGTTTTTTCAGAGCAGATTCGATTTTTTCTTCGGCTAATTTGCAATTTCCCTTTTTCGCATCGGTAAATGCATCAGCCATCGCAAGTTGGGCGATGTCGCGTCCAACTGTTCCATGAGACCAGCCAATTACGTTAATTTCCTGACCTTTGATTTTAGAATAAAAATTGTTACCCATTGAATCCTGGTTTGCAAACGAACACTCTGAATTATTAAAGACCAATCCTTGAGCTATAAACCACAAGATTAGAGCCAAGAAAATAATAAAAAAACCAGCTCTAATTGAAGAGCGAAATTTTAACTCCATAGTTATTAAAATTTTAAGAGAAGAAAATTTTAATAACAACCCTATTTGCTTCAAAACCTAATCCTTCTGCTGCCCTGCTGAACTCAAATATGTGCGCTTTCTGGGGCTACCTCTGCCTTAACCAAATCCTATTCGAGCTGGAGACCAGAAACTTCGCTTTTCGAGCCAATCACGTCCACGTTAGCTGATGGTTTTACCAGCGGAGATAAGCCAATCCACATGTAGAGCAGCGCTTTTGGCATTACTCGTACTCCCAAATGTTTAGCTTCGCGAATCAAGTCCGCATTGTCGAAATCGCTAGTACATAGAACGCACAACGACCTACGACCTTGTTCCGCGATGAGATCCGTACCCAAGGTGCCATTATCCAATCTGTAATCAACTATCGCCTGTACTCCACTCGCTGTGGATTTCCGCATTAGCATTAATCCTTCGGAATAAGTATGAACGCCCGCAATGATATGGATTCCAACACGCTTCATGGCTTCGATGGCGCTGGGGTCATCATCAATGGCAAAAGCTTCTTGAATATTTGCTGGCCCGACAAACTGGACACCTGTTTGAACTTTTGGAAGAGATATAATGAACCTAGTCCCTTGCGATAATGGTTCAACTTCAATTTTTCCGTTCCAATCCTCTAAGGCTTTTTTAGCTGAGTAGAGGCCGAGGCCTAATCCATTTATTTTACCGAAGGTGGCTCCCTTTGAGAACAGCTTCGGCAAAATAACGGGATCAATCCCATGTCCGTTGTCCTCCACGATTAACTGGCAGAATCCATGATGATCTTGAACTCTAACCTGAATATGACCAGAAGACCCAATAGCTTCTAAAGCATTGTCTAAAAGATTACTGACTACCCTTTGAAAAATATCTTTAACGGCCATAACTGGAGACAGATTTTCATGATCAAACGTGAAATCAAATTGAATGTTCTTCTTTCCCTTAAGCTTAGCGGCAAAACTGAAAAGTGAATCTTGGACAATCTCTTCAAGAATTGAAAATCGTGGATCTTCTTTTCTTGTTTCAACATCATGCAGGTCCTCAATTAAAATTCTGATTTTTCTGACAGCAGAATTAAGTGTTTTTGCGGCCAAGTCATCATGCTGCAAAATATCTTCCAAACTATGAAGTGCCGTCAGCGGTGATTTTAAATCATGGCGAATCAATTTTACTTTTTCAGAGAAAGCTTTTGATTTTTCAATATCCATTTCTTTGCGGACACGTAAAAATGTTTCCTCTCGTAGCTTACTTTCAAAACTTCTTAATTTATTTTCAAACTCAAACTTTTGGGATTTAATTTTATCCATAATTCCAGTTTTGACTAGAAGCCAATCAACCCATTGAGCAATCAACGATTTATTTTTTATCTCAGCCTTCAAATCTAAAGATTTTTCTAATTCTGATCTTAGCTTGTTAGTGATGCCTCCGATCACACCACTCAACATAAAAACAAAAGCTGTGAGAGCTAAAAACACAAGGCTCCACTCAAGGAACAAAGACCAACTTAAGATTGAAGATTCAGCGTAAAGAATTTGGGCCTTAACGCCCGTGTTAAATTCCCCTTGGCAAAATGTTGTGTGATAAGAAACTTGAGGGTTTGCGCAATTAGGCGCATAGCTTCTACCGTTATCTGTTACAACAACACAACTGCCTTTAATTCCTGAATTTTTTAAGCCTTGTAAAAAAATTTCGTAGACATCTCGAAGGCCACCCACCTCAATTGAATTTCCAGCCTGAGCGCAGAGTCTTTCAGTCAAATTCGATTCTTGATTAGATCTTACAATTCGACTTACCCCTTCAAACGCAAAAGTTATGACAGCAGATAATATGAAAACTTTAAATACAGTTAAAAGCTTCATAGTATCGGCATCCTTTCAAGTGGCTCGTGAAAGATTCCGTTATTCTTAAGAATATCGCAGGCTATTACTTTTTCTTCATTTTTCAAACTAGGCCAATGAAACAATGGTATCAAATCTTTGCCAAATGAATAACAGGCATAAATATCGATTGGAGCACTTAAATACTCTCTCAGATTTAACTCAACAAATGAAGCTTCGGGATCAGCTTCTACAATCTGACTAACAGCGTTTTGACTATCTAAAATGCTAGGATCAAACGGCTCATTAATCCAGTTGTAAATTTCTTTTTCAATCCAACCATTAGGTTCAGTTTGTTGATGATCTTCGAGAACCTTGATCTTAAATAGGCTCTCAAGCCAAGCGCCTTCCCAGAAATAACTTAATCCAAGCTCAGCTTTTAGACCGGCAGTTGAGCCAATCGTAACACCAGGAAATCTATTTGACTGAGTAAGGACAAGTCCTGCTGTATAATTTTGAGTCGTGATGCAGGCTTGAAGAAAATAAACTTTAAGCCCATCAACTTCTGATTGATTTACAAGTTTAAAGCCCTGCCATCCATATTGGAGAAATGTTTTAAGTAAAAGATGCCGCTCTATTGCTTCCGCGTAAGAAGCTTTTTTAGCAAGATCTTGATTTAAATGTACGGCCCAACCATTGCTATTACGGGAAATAATTTTAGAGAGATCGATGTCATTCTTGAAAGCGTCAGTATGGTAGAAATCAAACATAGCTTTTCTCTCAATACATTCTGAAATGCATTTAAGAGCTGCTGTTCTACGACTGATAGACTTTCCGTGGGCAGTTGCCATTTTTCCTGAGGCAAACTGAACTTGTGTTGAAAAGTGAAAATACTGCTTATCACCAATAGAAATGATATCTTCAGCCAGCGGAAGCTGAAGTGACGGAAACCAGGAAAGATAGAGCTGTTCTATCTCTCTCACAGGTTGACTCTCGATTGCACGCGCCACAGCTCAATCTCAGCATCGGTTGCCGGTTGCTCGCCTAGATCGAGGCCTTCACGGTATAAAAATGATGTGGAGTTAAAAAGAAATGGAATAGCCTGCCTTGATCTTAAAAGCCATTTTTCATAATCGCGTAATATTTGAACTCGTTCAGTGGTGAGTTCAGCATTTTCGGCCAACTTTAAATCAATTGGTGGCGAGACAAGACTTCCAGTTAGATAACGCAACTGAACCGCTGGATACCGTTCAGAGGCAGCGTAAGAGCTTAGGATATAGTCATATTTTTCCGAAGCTTTTTCATCAGAAGAAAGATTAATCCAGACAGCTGGATCAATTTCTTCAAGATCTAACTGAACTCCAACTTTTTTAGCTGCTTCGAGAATTCTATTTTTAAAGTTTGCTGTTAAAAATCCGCGAGGGGCCACTACTTTTATATTTTTATCTGACTTTTCTGGAAGTTCGGCCAAAAACTCTTTTCGTTCAAGGCCATAGTTTTTGGCAAAGGGAAGAAACGTTTCAGCTGAAACTAAATTTTCACCCTCTTTAATTTGCCAAATACTTTGAATTAGATCCTGTCCAATCGCTGCACGGTTGGCCGTTTTGCCAGTACCAAAAAAATGAAGAATAGTTGATCGAGGTGTCAAATGAGTTCGCACGCTTCTATCTTGGGGTTGATCCGCAAATGGCCTATGGGATCTTATAACGAGATCGACTTGTGCAGACGCTAGGGCTTGATCAGTTTCGGCAAGTGGAATTCTTTTTATACGAATGACTTTTGGAGAGCTTGGAAACTCTTCAGACATCGTAGAGTATTTATTTTTCATCAACAGTGCTTCATTCGCATCTACTTGTGAAACAAAATAGGGTCCTGAAAACTTTGAGGGCTTAAGCTCTCCAGTTTGAGGATTCATATCCCCGCTCCACCAAATCCCGGTTTCAGGAGAAGCTAGTTGTAAAAAAAATGAATCAGTTTGCGTTTTAAGACGAATTGCTATGTCACCTTCCGACGTTACAAATAGGCCAGAGCATTCATCTTCTAAAGACTTAAGGCTTTCACAGCCTTGCACATAGTCCCAAAGTGGAAAATGAGTTGAGGTTTTCTTAATTAAAAGTCGTTTAATAGACCAAAGAATGTCTTTCGGAGTGATCGAAGAGCCATCATGAAATTTGATATCGGGTCTCAGTTTAAAGAGATGTAAACCATCAGGATTGGATGACCAAGATTCAGCAAAGAATTGTGAAAACTTTTGCCGATTTGAATCGTAAGAGACTAGGCCACGGGAAATATGATCAAGATAGTACCAATCTCCCGTGGTTTGGATAAATGTTGGATCTGGAATTTGCATTGAGCTTGTCATTCTGACTTTTAATTCATCAATTTGCTTTAACATTACTTTATCCTTTTTCGCTTTGATAACTAATAATAGACTACTTAATATCAAAACAATAACTATACCAAATCCAACGATCCGTTTCATAAAATTAATCTATACAATCAGTTGTCGGAGCCGCACTATCCCCTAGACTTCTAAGATCCCCAGATTTAATTTTATGAAACGTGTCTTTGATAACAGTCTCTAAATTAGATGGCAGCTGATCTTCATGCAGATATGGAATTTGTTTGAGCCTCATCATTTCATATGGCTTTAACTGCAATTTCTGAACTTGTTTTTCAGAAATATGCCCATTCGACATTAAAAAGCTAATCGCCATCAGTGTTTCTGTTGTCATATATCCCCCTTTAAAGTAGCGAAGCTTTATAATAGGTAAGCTTCCGCTATAATTTGTAGTTTTGCTAATTTTCTAGTTAAAGTTGATGGGTCAATACCAAGGCGACTTGCCGCCTCATTTTGCGATCTTGATTTTTGCAATACGCCCAAAATTTTTGTTTTTTCAAATTCTCTAGTAGCTTCATCCAAAGCTGTTTCGTTAATTGGGTTTAAGTGTTTCAAATTTTTACTTTTTAAATAATTGTCAAAATCAGAAGGACTCACAATATCTGAAGTGGCATCCGTAAGTATTTGGCGAATCGCATTTTGCAAGGCCCTTACGTTTCCAGACCAAGAGTGGGTCATCATGGAATGAATTGTTGAAATACGAATTTGTCTTTGGGCCGTGAGCGGTTTATCTTTATTAAACTCATCTTGGAAAGTTCTAACAAGTGGTTCGAAATCTTCAGGTCTCTCACTTAAAGACGGAACATAAATTTCAAGTTGGGCAATCCGGTGCAATACATCTTCCATAAAAAGCCCTTGAGCTACCATTTCACGAATAGACGGTTTAGCTGCAGCAATAATTTTAACATCAACTTTTTGCTCTGAACCTGAATTATCGCCCATTTTTCTAAATTTCATTTCTTGTAATACTCTTAAAAGTTTTGCTTGGGCTGAAAGAGGTAGTTCATGGAGTTCATCTAAAAACAATACCTGACCACTTGCACGCGCAAGTAAGCCGATAGTTTCTTTATCTGCGCCAGTGAAAGCACCTTTTACATGACCAAAAAAATCAGATTCTAAAAAGTGATTACTCTCTTTGTATCTTGCACAGTTGACCGAGATCATCTCTTTCCCAGTGGGCACAAGAAGTTTTGCGATAAGTTCTTTTCCAACACCTGTTTCACCGAGAATCAAGACTCGATAAGGTGTGTCTCGGTATTTTACTGCTTTTTTAACGGATTCTAAAAGTTTTGCAGACCGTCCTGAAAAACCATGATTTTTAAGTTCAAGTTCGTTTTTATGAGGGCAATAATCATCAAAACCTAGAACGCGATTTTTTAGTTCATAAATTTTAATAGAATCAAGGATGATTGATTTTACTTCAGAAGTTGGTTTTCCCTTAGGAATAAATTTTCTTGCTCCACCCGTCTGTAGCATGTCCATTAAGAAATCTGTTTCCTGAAAGCCGCTAGCAAATAAAATATCTTGTGCCGGATTAATTTTGCAAATTTGCTGAACGACTTCTGTACCTTTGAAGTCTGGGAGACAGTAATCAACGATGACAGTAGCAAACGAGTGAATACTTTTACGATAGGTTTTGATACCCTCAGAAGCCGTTGGTGCTACAACAACTTCAATATTATGAGGTCTGAGCATGAGGGCAATGCTGTTTGAAAAAGATTCGTCATCTTCGATCAATAAAAGTTTTAAACTCAATGAACCCTCCCGTGCGAAGGAATTAAAGCAAAACGAGAGCCAATAAATATTTGTGTCTATCACCTTTATATGAGACTAAAAAAGAAAACAGTTATTTGATTAAGGAGTTCTTACACCAGAGTGACTTGAAGTTTTGCACTTTTTTGATCAACCAATTTCGACAGACTCAGTCTGATTAATAATTTCATTCAAACTTTTGCTAATATCATCCAAAATTGAAACTGTGGCTAAGTTAATTTAGTCGGCATTAATGGGTCTTATGAACTGAGAGCTTAGAAGCTCAAAAAAGTAGCCGAGTACTACAGCTCTGGGCATTGAAAAATGCTGAAGGTTCGCTAATTTTAAAAATTAGCGATAGTTACGCAGCCGGAGCTTATTAAGCCAGTAAAACGCAGGGACGCGGCAATTTGATTTAATTTGCTTAGGGGTAGTTGGCTGAAAGGCGCAGTCTATAATATAGTGGTTCCCGCCTGTTTTGGCCAAAACGCATTAATTAGAGCTGGTCGCGGGCCGCCAAGGATGGATTTGGTTTTGAAGCACCCCGGCTTGCCAGGCCGAACTTATAGAATAGGCTTGGTCATCTAATTCAAGGTGAAAAGAATCAGGAGTTATTGCATGAAATATCTATCAGTTGTGTTGTTTGCATTTTTGTTCAATATCGGAATTGCTTCAGCCGCCGAAACTTGTGGCCAAGTCGTGAAATTAAAATATACCGATGCATATCATGCATGGGAAATTACTTTTGCCGATGGATCAGTTATCAATGCGTCTTATAAGACTATTGGTGACCAGGCATTTATTTCTGCCGCAATTGTAAACAAATTAAAAATTTGCTTTGTCGATGTGAAAGATAATTCTGGCAAATTGTATAAACGATTTTCGTCTGTTGAACAATAACACTTCTAAACAAGCCTATGATTTTAACCACGAGCCCGCTTACAAATAGCGGGCTTAGTCTTGGTCCCCGTCATTTCCCTAAGTGCTCTTGATACCAAAAAATAATTGTTTAAAAAACCTCGTGGGGACGTTGAAAATAATTTGGACTCAAAAGCGCAAAATTTTAATCAGCGCTTGGCTTTAGAGGTGGCCCTTGTGACCGCAGATACATCGCCCGTGGCTTTTGCCTCTTATTTCATGGCTGACAGTTATTAGCTCAAGCCACAGCTCCGTATGGGTTGGTAAATCAGTTTGGACTCCGGGATTTCAGAGTATTCTAATTAGATGGCCAAGGCCGCTTGCTGGTTCGAAAAGAATCCTCATGGCGCTATTTGGCTCAAAAAGTCAGTATTCCTGACTTTTCCAAAAATCACAGTTTTTCGTCCCCGTTTGAATGTGCGCAACATGGATATATTTAAGTTGGCCAAAATTAAGCTCCGAACCATTTGGTTTTGAAGCAATTCGCTCCCTACCCTTAGGCACTTAGCTTGCATCGTTAATAATTATGAAATTTAAAAGCTTTATTTTCATTCTAATCATCTCATTAAAGACAGTTTTTGCCTTTGGTAAGACATTAATAGTCACCCATCCTGAAACCCTCTGGGACCCTCATAGCGTGGCAGGGCAGGCTACCCGAGAACTGTTATCAAACCAGGTGTTCAAAAAGAAGATTGTCCTCTTTTCTTACAAAACTAACTTTAAAACCGGAAAACCTAACTCTTTTACGTTTTCCAAAAGTGGTCTCAAATTTCTTCCACTTTTTTCTGAAAATGGCGAACATAAACTTCGCTTAACTGAACCCGAAGTTTATGTAGCAGGCGGACATTGGGAAGCCTGCTTATCTAATACGATTGAATATTTGATTGATAATTCAAGTTCATCGCTCAATTTGAAGATTCATGTTATGATGAAGGCTGTTTTTAATGTAGATGGTGAACTTTCGAATCCTGATCATGAACGTGGCATTTATAATTATGTTAGAACACTTGACGTGATATTGGAGCGGGATCCAAATGCGTTCTTGAAAGAGCAAATATTGCCTATTGGTAAAAGTTTTATGAGATCTAGAATGAAGTCGTTGCCAAAAGCATTACTAACTAAGGATTATCTTACCATGGATTTTATTTTAGATGGCCAGACAATCGCCACGTTTGGTCAGGGTCCAAAAAAAATTTCGATAATTCTGGAAAGAGACTTGGTCCTTCTTTGAGTGTTCCCAAACCCCTTCTATCCTTGGCATTTGCCGTTATTTTTTAATAGCGGCATGTGGTTAGCTGAGTAATAAGTCTCCCCGTCTACCCTGACTGGCTCCGAGAATAACGCTAGCCTTTTAATCATGTAAGACCAAAAAAAACGGCCAGATCCCATATTAGGATCTGGCCCCTTTAATCTTAATCAAAAGTATCGTAAGTTACATCACCTTGAATTTTTCTGACATTCTCCCTTGCATCGTTCTCAAGCTTCGTTTGGACTTTCAAAACCATATCGTCAGAAAGCTTCATAGCTTTCATTTGTTCAACAGCTTCTGAAACTGGGTTCTGAGCAAACTCCTTGGTCATTTCAGCAAACTTTTCCTTCTCCTCTTGAGCTTTTCGTTTCTTCAGTTCCTTTTTTTGAGCATGCACTGATCCATGGGAGCATTTAGCAATCCTTGAGATTTCTCGATAAGAAAGACCTGCTTCAAGCAAAGACTCTATCAGTGCAGAATTTCTTTTTCGAACTCGGCCGATTCTGATTCCCTTGGCTTTCGCATTCTTCATTCCGGCAATGACTCGTTCACGAATTAATTCCCGCTCTAGCTGGCTCAGACAGCCTAGGATCGTGAAAAGCGCAATTCCCATCGGAGAATTCGTATCGAGCGCTTCAGTTATCGAATGAAATCTAACTGACTTTTCACGGAATTTTTCTAATGCTTTAAGCAAATGAGTGGTACTACGAGCAAATCTAGAAAAGGCAAACACCACCACTTGCTCAACAAGCCCCTCCTCCACTTTTTGCATCATGCGGTTCAGTGCAGGCCTACTTTCCTTGGCTCCTGAAATTCCGTGATCGGCAAAGATCTGAAAGTTTTGAATTCCATTCTTACTAGCCCAATCGGTTAGAGCCCGAGTTTGACTTTCAGCTCCCCCGACTTGGTCCATCGTTGAAACTCGAATATATAAACAACAAATTTTTGAGGACAATCAAAAACCTCCAAAAAGAAAAAGCCTGAGGGATCGCCTCAGGCTTTAGTTTAAATTTTAGAACCGACTAAAATTACTACTTAGTCAGTTCTCGTGAAAATTTAGAATATGACATGATCCCGTTTTTAGACTTTTCCGCAGCAAGTCCCATCATCACAAGTGTACAGGATTTAAGCTGGCCACAAAAGGCAAGCAAGACCCCAAACCTGATAACAAAAACATAAAATCGAATAAGCCCCATCATTCTTTCTCCTTTCAAAAAGCGTTATTTTACGCTCCCTTCAAAAGTAGAAAATGGCTGAAGTGGATTTCAAAATTATCTCCGCAGAATCATCCAACTATTGCTTCATAAAGCTGGTGCAAATCATCACACCAGCCGTACCACCCGATTTCGTGAAATCAAATGAACTCTTATGAAAAGCTCATGAACTAGAATGAAACAAAGTGAAGTGGGAAAAACGCGGAATGACTCAGGAATTTCATTAAGCTGTCGAAATCATTTATGTTTCTAATTTCGCTCTCTAGACATCGGGAAGTTCTGGCATAGGGTTTGTAAGTAGCTGAATTTCCTTGGGATTTCAAGGAGGATTTTGGCAAGTCATCCGGATACCAGCCAAAGTCACCCGATTTGCCTTATTTTGTCATAATTCATTCACAGATTTGCTATTGTGAGTGGTTTGTGCCATCATTGTTTTATGTCTTCAAAGAGAACAAAATATAGAGGGATAAAAAAGCGCGTGCTAGCTGGCGAACTTCTGCGCTTAGGCAAGGGAGTCTATGCGAAACCTCAAGACTTAGAAGGTCTTGAAGGAGACTTTTTTCGCGCTAGCCTACTTTGTGGGAAGCCTTCAGCAATTTGTCTTATTTCCGCTTTGAAATATTATGGCCTTTCCGATCAGATGCATGGGGGAATTTGGATTTTGATTCCTTATGAAAAATCGGCCCCTCGAAAGAACGCAATCAAATCTATCCGAACTCGCAAACCCTCTTGGAAAGTTGGCATTACAAGCCAATCACGTTTTAAAATCACTGATATTGAACGAACCTTAGTGGATTGCTTCCGGTATCATCGCCTTGTTGGCATCTCAACAGCCGTGCAAGCTTTGAAACTTGCGCTCAAAGAAAAAAAAACCAGCAAGAACAAAATCTTTTATATGGCAGAAAAATTGAATGCTGAACATCTGCTTCAACCCTATTTGGACAGTCTGTGAAAAATAAAAAATTAGTCTCCGCGGACGCAATCAAACAGAAACTTGTTATTTTGTCTCACCAAATGGACCGAGACTTTAACGGACTCGCTCTTGAGTTTGCAATTGAAAGACTGGTTGTCAGACTACAAAGTTCACCGAAACTTTCAAAGCACCTGATTTTTAAAGGTGGCTTTGTCATGCTAAAAACCTATGGTTCCAACCGCTCAACAATTGATCTTGATACTTCACTACAAATTTTATCTATCGAAGAGGCTGAAACCTTAGCTCGACAAATTATTTTAACAGATCATCAAGATGGGCTCTGGATGGGCCATATTGAATCTCAAATTTTGGACCATCAAACGGAATATGCAGGTCTTCGCCTGATCATTCGATTTTCTTTTGGTGAACCTGCTATTGATTTCACTCGACTCGGAAAAATTATTTTGGATATTGGGGTTGCGGACTCTCTTACTCCGGGGCCTGTTGATGCTGATCTCCCACAACTTTTATCAAAAGAATTAATTTCTTGGCGCGTGTATTCAGTAGAAACCATTGTTGCAGAAAAACTCCATGCCCTGGTCTCACTAGGTAGTCAAAACTCACGAGTTAAAGATATTTACGATCTGAGTCTACTAATTCCGATGTGCACAGACTTAAAGCTTTTAAGGAATGCGATTGAAAAAACTTTTAAGCACAGAAGTACTGAAATCCCAGCTTCGTTCAGTGATTATTGGAAGAAGCTTAATAAGTCCACTTTAAAACGTTCAATGGGCGCTGTTAATTTAGCCAATGGAGAACTTCCAACTTTTGAAGTTCTCAGCTCCGAACTTCAAGATTGTCTTTTAAAATTAGATGATAAGTAGGTATCTCACACCAAATCCACAACAATTAGAAAAGATGGTTTTTACGATCACAAGCCACGGGGACAAAATATTTTGCCCCCAAATCCATTGACCGCGAAATGATTGAAGATACCTTATCGAACTTTTCCCCGTCCCTGTTAGCCATGTGAGCTCTGTTCGATCGGTCGCAGACCGCCAAGGATGGATTCCTTTTTAATCACTATTGCTACTGCGGAATTCGATTTTCCCTCTGTGATTTAAATTGATCTAAGCATTCTGAAGCGCTGTAGTTTTCAGTTTCGCGGCCCAAAATATCCGCTTTTCAGATTTTCGATGGATATATTCTTTTATCAAAGGAAAGCGCTACCGTTTTCACTAGCGATTCGAAAAGCTCAGAATTTTAATCAGTCGAAGAAATCAAGTGTTCATAGGTTGCAGGCGTGAGTAGGCTTTCCAATATTGCGTCCCATAGAAAGCGTGAGTGCGAAGTCACCTTTAGTGTTTACATGCAACAAATAAGGCAGTTATGATTTAATTCAAATTCTACAAGGGAGATTACGTGAAAATTTATATGTTTCTAGTTTGCTTTTTTTTACTAAGCCAAAAAACTTGGGCGGTAAGTGATGCTGACTATATCACGAAAATTATCCCCGGTAGTCTTTTTATCGTGAAGTCGGATATTGTTTTGCCAGCGAACACCAATTGGTATGTTTTTGAATCCAAAGAATTTGGTAACATATGTAAATTTTTTTATCGTAAATACTCACAGGACCGAGTTTTGACCGATGGCTACAAGCTGTCTGTTTTTGCGGTTGATTACAGAACAGGAAATGATCCTCATGTCCTCATAACATTGAGAAGTGAAAAAACTGGCTGGATGCCTATATTAACATGTGATTATCGTAAGGCTGACGGTTATAATTTTCTTGAGCCAATTCAAATCGGAGAGCTTCGTCGAATCCTCAATGGTGTTTTCGACATGTAGTTGATCGAAGAGTGAGTTTACGGAACGCCGTAAACTGCAACTTCGTCCTTAAGACCACTAGCCGATTTGCTAAAGTATCTAATGCCATTTGAAGTTAAATCCAGCCATTCCAGCGAACTTAGATCTTTGAATAATCCGGGCTGTATCTCGCTCATGCGATTGTATGACAAATTCAGCGTTTTTAACTGACCTAAATTAGAAAAAACACCTAATTTCAATACTCCAAAATTATTTGAAGATAGATCCAAAGATTCTAAGTGTATAAGACCGTCGAAAGTTCCAGGTTCTATGGAATAAATTGAATTGTACTCTAGATTAAGCGACTTTAAATTTACTAAGCCTTGAAATAGATTAGGTTTTAAAGTTCTGATTTTACTATGAGATAACAATAAAACTTCGAGATGATTGAGGCCATTGAACGCGCCTGGCGCAATTTCTTCGATTGGATTCCCAGACAGATATAATTTTTTTAAACTCGGCAAACTGGTGAAAACATTGATTGGCAAAGTTGAAATACGGTTATGTCGAATACTGAAATTTTCTAATTTCGAAAGCCCCTCAAAGGTTCCTGATTCAATGGATTTAATGACGTTAAAACTCATTTCCAAAGTAATTAAATTGGAAAGTGACGCAAAAGTGCCCAGCTCAATCGTTTCTAAACTTGCTTGCGTAATGTAAAGCTCTTTTAAAGAAGTTAAACCCTGAAAAGAATTGCGATCAAGTCTTCTAAGTCCTGGCTCTGATGCTTGTAGTTTTTCAAGCGACGCCATTTTTTCGGCCGACACCTTATGACAATCGTAATCTAGTGTGGCATCGGCTATTCGATAAGCGATTAAGCCGCGATCGCAAATATCAACTAGCGTATCAGCCTGCGCATAAAAACTTAGTAAAGTAGTCGAAATCAAAATCGTCGAAAAAAAATTAAACATAACAAAATTCCTCATTTAGGTTTGTATTTTCATAAACCTAGCCTCAGACAAGTTGAAGCAGTGGTCAATATGCAAAGTTATCTGGTCCCCAAAAAGTGATGCAAAATCAACCACTGACCAATATTGCCAGCAATCCTGATCAATCTTGAAGGATTTCCGCTACAGAAAGTTAGATTAAGTTCGACCATTGGGCGTCGCCAATCATT
>JAYTJV010000031.1:0-1901 GCA_043730825.1 Pseudobdellovibrionaceae bacterium | reverse complement strand
ATCGATATCATACAAGCCTTGCGGTAGAGCCGACTGGAAACCCAGTCCCTGGTGGGCCTTTTGAGGCTTCCAAATCAGCTCTTTCCCTCTATCAATTTTCAGATACGAGATTGGTTCAAGCATATTTTGATCCCGAACAACCCATAGAGGGACGGAACATGCTGCTGCTTGGGAAATTTGCTGGATTCACTTTTCCGTTCGGCGTAAGAGTTACGGCGGTGATCGACGAAATGAAAACAAACGAACTAGGGCAGCCTGTAAAAGTTTGGGGTTATTCATATCGAACTTTACAGGGCCATTTCGAAATCGGTGAGATTAACTTTCTAGTCAGTAAAAATATCGAAACCGGGGATGTGTTTTTTGATATTTCAGCATACTCAAAACCTGATCGCATACCGAACTTTTTTTACCGAATCGGATTTAAGTTATTTGGAAGAATCCTTCAAAAATATTTTGCAAATTCATCCATGAAGCGCCTTCAGGAAATTGCAAAATTACATCAAGAGTTTAGCTCATTTTGATTCTTTGAATCAAATAATTATGTGTTGATGAACTAATATGTCTATGTAAGTCTGTTGCTAAGAAATCACGGTATTTCAATCAATAGGAGAATTTACATGAAAATGCTTTTAATTGCACTCACAGTTCTATCGACAGGTTCAGCTTTTGGTAAAGCTTCAACAGAATATTTTTTTCAACCAGCATCCGGCGCAAGCGCAATCGAATTAACTTATGAAAAAACCGACGCGACAATCAAATTTACTCCATCAGGCGAATTAAAAGTTGAAGGTAACGATGTCCGCGTAGATTTCGCTCACGGTTTAAGTGAAAACGCAGCAGTCGGATTTTATACATTTTCAGGCGAATTAAAAAGTAAAAGTGGTAGCACAACAATCAGTAAAGCTGATGGAATGGGCGATATACACTTTTACTATAAAGGCATCTCAGATAGTTTGTACTACGGTGCTGATCTAGGAGTAAACACTGAAAAGTCTAAAGCAGACAGCCGATCAACTGGTGGCCTTTCGCTGAAGGGAAATGTTGGTTATTTGGGGTCTGCAAGCTCGTTAAATTATGGCGGTGATGTTTCTTATAATTACAAGATGGAAAGAACTAATGATTCAACTCCTGCGACAAAAACGACTGGCGGCGATGAACTTAAGTTAGCGGTCTTTGGTGAATTCAACTATGGAACAGGATTTTTAGGGGCTGAAGTTGCAAGTTTATCTATATCCGAACGCGAGAACAAACGCCTCAACGTAACAACTACAACTAAGTCGAGTTCACCAACTAGCTTGAAGTTATATGGGACTTTCGATTTTAGCCAAATGGTTCAGGGATTACTTTCTCTTGAAAACAGAATGATACCAAAAGAGACTGGAACAAAAGCCTACACAGTATCAACACTTTCTGCAGGCGTAAGAATTAATTTTTAAAACTTAACCAATATTCGGCAAAGGCCTGAAAAGCTCTTTGAGCTCTGGCCTTTGCGATGGTTGAGATTCAAAAGTGGAAATCCAAGTCTCTGGAGTTTCCATGCAGAGAAAAATTCTCCAAGCATCTGAATTTTTTTTGAACATATTATAAACAAATTTAAACATTTCATTTCGAAGACTCGCATCATAGCGAAGTTTCGCACCTTCAGATGGAAACATTTCTGCCCGAGTTACCAGCGAATCTAGACCAAATCTTTTCTTCATCATATGACGTTGCTCGGGTTGAAATCTTAAAGTTCCAAGCGAAATCACATTAACTTGATCAGGTGAAAATTGAGTCGTGATTCGTGTTACAAGATCTGCGTAATTAACTTTCCACTCTTCATGATAAATAAGCGGGTCTAAATGAAAAGCGACGCTGAAGCCTTTATCAACGCATTTTTGCGCAGCTGAAAGCCGTGCATT
>JAYTJV010000030.1:0-16655 GCA_043730825.1 Pseudobdellovibrionaceae bacterium | reverse complement strand
AGCTTCTACTTCAAAAAATGAGCATCCTGGTTATTGATGAAGCTGATCGAATGCTAAATGAGGGTTTTGGCGAACAGCTTAAAAAAATTAAATCAACTACGCGGGGCGAATATCAGACCATGATGTTCAGCGCGAATTTCCATAAGCAGGCAGAAAAATTTTCTGAAGTTTTTTTAAGACCTGCATGTTACTTGGTAAGAACACAAGGGGCAGAAAAGCCGGTTTCGAACTTAAGGCAAATTGTGATCTTTACTGATTATGGACTTAAAAAAGATAAACTACTTAAGGTACTAGTTAAGACACATGGTCCTTGCATCGTATTTGTAAATGATCAACCAAACGCGGAAAGTGTTCATCATCACCTTTCCGAGAATGGACTTTCTGCCGATGTTATTCACGGAGCCTTCAAGCACGGCCACCGCGAACGAGTCATGAGAGATTTTCGAAATAAAAAATTTCAAGTTTTAATCACGACTGATCTTTTAGCCCGTGGCTTAGATATTCCCGATATTGAGATTGTTGTAAATTTCGATCTTCCGAATGAAACCGAAGACTTTCTTCACAGAATCGGCCGAACTGCCCGCGCCGGGAAAAGCGGTACAGCCGTTACTTTCGTTGCAAAATCAGAAGAAAAACTTTTTAACAAGTTTAAGCCCTACGTTGAAAATGCAGAAGAGCGTCGTTAAAAAGAAAACGGATGAATAAAACTTAAGCTCGTTCTAAAACTCTAGATATGCCATTGGATTTTAAAAAGTTAGTCAGTGCACGCTTCTTATTTACATTTGCCGTACAAATGCAGGCGGTTGTTTTAGGCTGGCGGATTTACGAATTACTTAAAGACCCTCTTTATTTAGGATTTATCGGATTAACTGAAGCAGTTCCTGCTATTGGTCTTGCGCTTTATGCAGGCTATCTTGTTGATCGCGCACGTCCCCTGGTTGTTTACAGAAGAGTCATGTACGTAAGTCTTCTTTCAGGCCTTGTCGTATTAGCAGAACATATTTACGAACCGCAGTTATCTTTAGGTACTCAAGTAGGGCTTCTTTATTTCGCAGCTTTTTTAACGGGTGTTGCTAGGTCTTTCTCGGGTCCTGCAATTTTCGCAACTGTTCCAAGATTAGTCGAGCGCCCATTACTAATGAGAGCAACCGCTATTTCAAGTACTACAATGCAAGTAGCTCGCATTGGCGGACCCGCTTTCGGTGGACTCATCTTCGGATTTTTTGGGGCGATTGCCTCTTCAAGTATTGTCTGTGTGCTTTTAGTGGCCGCAAGCTTTGCAATGATTTTAATTCGAACTAAAATTCCTGCGCCAGAAACAAGATCTCATCATGCTTCCATTAAAGACGAATTATTATCTGGCGGAAGATTTGTGTTCAAGCACCCTATTTTATTTCCGGCTTTATCGCTTGATATGATTTCCGTTCTTTTTGGTGGAGTCACAGCCTTATTACCGATCTTTGCAAGCGAGATTTTAAATGTTGGACCAAAAGGACTTGGCGCTTTAAGAGCCGCGCCCGCCGTAGGCGCAACCATTATGGGACTTTACTTATCAAGAACTAATGGAATGCGAACAGGTAAGTGGCTTTTATCTGCAGTTACTGGATTTGGAATTTGCATTCTAGTTTTTGGAGTTAGTCGAAATTATTATTTATCATTAGCTGCTTTGGCCCTAAGTGGTTCTTTTGACAGTATCAGCATGGTTATTAGATCGGCCGCAGTTCAATTAACTTCGCCCGATCATATGCGTGGAAAAATTTCTGCTGTAAACTCTATTTTTATTGGTTCATCAAATGAACTCGGTGAATTAGAATCAGGAATTGCAGCTAAAATATTAGGTACAGCACCAGCAGTCTATTTAGGCGGGATCGTTTGTTTACTTACAGTCGCAGCTGTCTCTTACTTATCACCAACGTTAAGAAACATGGATTTAGAAAAATTGGCGAACGCGAAATAAAGACTCTTTTAAACAAATGATGACTTCACTAACCTTGTAAGGATTTAATTGGGAGTGTGAAACTACCAAACGAACTTCGAAATTTAGTAAATCAATCAGTTGCTCTACTTGGCCGCGTGATTCAGCGTGAACTTGGAAAAGAAGTTTTTGAAAGGATTGAGGCACTTCGTTCCTCGATGGCGACGCTTCGTGATACCACTGATGAAAAAGCTTATGCACAATTAAAAAAATGCTATCAAAACTTGAAGTCATTAAGTCAGCAAGAGCGCCATGACATAGCCCGAGCCTTTACGCTTATGTTAGAATTAATGAACGCGTGTGAAAATGCTTATCGCAGTTACCGGCTTGAGTTTAAAAATTTAAAACAAGAAGCTTCAACTGAACTGCCCCATTCAATTACCTATGTTCTGACTGCCCACCCAACGGAAGCAAGAGCTCCGCAAAATATTTCAATCTTTCATGAAATTCAAAATTTGCTGGTAGAAACTTTAACTAAGCTAGAAGAACAGGCAAAAGGCGAATTTGATCTGCTAAGCGAAAATGCTCTTCTTCACCTACTCGAAATTGCCTGGAGAAGCCCCATTGTTCGTGACCGGTCTCCAAAAGTAAAAGACGAAGCTGAACATATTTACACAATGCTTTTTAGAGACCAAGTCTTATGTAACATGACGGATCAACCAGTAGCGCAGGTTCCTTTTGCCGTCAGCAGTTGGGTTGGTGGAGATAAAGATGGCCATCCAGGAGTAGATGAAAAAACATTCGTTCAAAGCTTAACTTTATCCAGACAAAATATTATCAAGTTAATATCTTCAAATATCGATGATGTTCAAAATACTTTAAAGCTTTTCAAATCACCAGACTTACAAAAAATGCTTGCGGCCCTTGAGAGATCATTTAAACCTCTGCGGCGGATACAAGTAGGTGATGCTAAAAAAGTGGAAGCATTTAAAAAGAGTATTGTTTCAATTAATCTGAAATATCAAAATGGCGTTGGATACTTACACCCTAAGCTTATTAGAATTAATAAATTAATCGAAACTTTCCCAGGCCTTGTAGTTCCATTAGAACTTCGCGAGTCATCTGAAGTGCTTATGACTCCTGCTAACAAAAGAAACAAGCTTGCGATTTTTAAAATGCTGCTAACTTTAGAAAAAATTTCTCGAGGTGGGGATCCTACTTTTTATGCCCGTGGTTTCATCATAAGTATGACAGAATCAGCCGAACACTTTCGAACTGCGGC
The DNA here is from genome assembly GCA_043730825.1 of Pseudobdellovibrionaceae bacterium. GTDB lineage: Bacteria > Bdellovibrionota > Bdellovibrionia > Bdellovibrionales > Bdellovibrionaceae. The sequence goes on along the minus strand of JAYTJV010000030.1, from coordinate 13,458 downwards.
CCAATATCAAATTTCTATCTTTGGCGAAGTACTTTTACCCATCATTCCATTATTTGAAGAGGCAACTTCCCTAAAAAATTCAGATCAGATCATGGCTGAAGTTTTAAAAGATCCTTTGATTAGCAAATCAGCTCGCAATCATTGGGATGGCATCATCGAAATGATGGTGGGATATTCTGATTCTTCAAAAGAAGCAGGAGTTCTTGCCAGTCGCCTTGCGATTTCAGAAGCTTTGCCGAAGCTTGAACTAGTTTGCGAGAAAGCTAAATTTACTCCGGTATTTTTTCATGGTTCGGGCGGAAGTATCGATCGTGGTGGCGGATCAATTGAAGATCAAACTGCTTGGTGGCCAAAGTCAGCTCTTCGCAATTACAAAGTGACTGTACAAGGCGAAATGGTCGAGCGATCTTTCGCAACTCCTGCAATTGCAAGACGACAGATCGAAACCATTGTTGAAAGTGCAACTCATGGTCTTAGTAAAACTTTTAAGGGTGGTAAAAATTCAGCAGTTGATCAATTTGCTTCTGATATTACTAAGCAGTACAGAAAAACGATCACCTCACCTGATTTCTTGAAAATGGTAGAGGCGGCAACACCGTACTCGTATTTAAATGTCTTAAAAATTGGCTCTCGCCCTTCTAAAAGGACGACTGGTTTAACGGTTAAAGGACTTAGGGCAATTCCATGGATTCTGTGTTGGACTCAAACGCGAGTTCTGTTTCCCACTTGGTGGGGAGTTGGTGAAGCTTGGGCAAAATCAAATGACGTTCAGAAACAGGCTCTTAAAAAAGCCTTTGGGGAATTCCCGGTTTTTACCTCTTATATCAAGGCCTTGGGATTTACTTTAGCTAAAATTGAGCTCAGTGTTTGGCATATGTACCTCGAGCAAAGTCATTTGAAGCCTCAGGAAGTTGTTGAATCTTATAATCAGTTCAGCCAAGAATTCGAGAGAACCAAGCAGTGCTATTTTGAAATTTGTGAACAGAAAGATCTTCTTTGGTTTCGCCCATGGCTTGGAGACAGCATTAACTTAAGATCAGCTATGATCCACCCCCTGAATCTTTTGCAAATTTTAGCTAAGAAAGAGAAAGATCCCCAGCTTTTACGAGTCACCGTCACTGGAGTTTCCAGTGGGATGCTGACAACAGGTTAAAACTACCTAAACCCAAATTAACACTCGAGTTTTTGCTAACTTTCCGTTAAAATGCGCAACCTATGATTACTACGACAGATGTTAGCCTTCGCTTTGGTGGAAAAAAACTTTTTGAAGACGTAAACGTTAAGTTTACCCCTTCAAACTGCTACGGTCTTATTGGTGCCAACGGTGCTGGTAAATCAACTTTTTTAAAAGTCCTTTCGGGCGAGATCGAGCCCAATACGGGTGAAGTTAGCATTCCTTCGAACATGCGTCTTTCAATGCTTAAGCAAGATCACTACGCTTTTGAAAACATGACAGTTTTAAAAACGGTTTTAATGGGCAATGAAAAGCTTTTTAAAGTTATGGAAGAAAAAGAAGCCATTTATTCAAAGCCCGACTTTAGCGAAGAAGATGGGAACCGCGCTTCTGATTTAGAAACTGAGTTCGCAGAATTAAATGGTTGGGAAGCTGAATCTGAAGCTGCCGTTATGCTTGCGGGCCTTTCAATCCCTGAAGAATTGCACCAGCGCATGATGAAAGAGCTAACAGGCGGCGAAAAAGTAAAAGTACTTTTAGCGCAAGCACTTTTTGGAAAACCAGATATTTTACTTCTCGACGAACCGACGAATCACTTGGATATCTATGCGATCCAGTGGTTAGAAGATTTCTTACTTAATTTCGAAAATACGGTCATCGTAGTTTCCCATGATCGACATTTCTTAAATAAAGTTTGTACTCATATTGCAGACGTCGATTATGGAAAAGTTAAAGTCTATTCAGGAAATTATGATTTCTGGCGCCAAGCAAGCGAGCTTAGCCAAAGATTATTATCTGATCAGAATAAGAAAAGTGCCGACAAGGCCGAAGATCTGAAAGCCTTCATCGCGCGATTCAGTGCGAATGCTTCAAAATCCAGACAAGCTTCATCAAGACAGAAAACTTTAGAAAAATTAGAATTTCATGACTTGCCAGCCTCTTCTAGAAAACAGCCGTATATTGGTTTTGATATTGAAAAGGAATTGGGCAAAGAAGTTTTAAATGTGAACAAAATCAATAAAAGTTTTGAAGGACAAAAACTGCTTAAAGATATTAGCTTTAGTCTTCAAACTGGCGACAAAGTTGTTTTGGTTGGAAAAAATGATTTAGCTAAAACTTTATTACTCGACATTTTAGCTGGCGAAATTGAAGCTGACGCTGGTTCTTTTAATTGGGGAATCACCGTTAAGAAAAGTTATTTTCCGACTGATAATTCAAAATACTTCGCAACCAGTGATTCTTCACTCGTTGATTGGTTACGTCCTTATTCAAAAGAAAAAGACGAATCTTTTATTCGTGGATTTTTGGGTAAAATGCTTTTTAGCGGTAACGATGCTTTAAAAAAACCTTCTGTTTTATCCGGTGGTGAAAAAGCGCGCTGCATGTATTCTAAACTGATGCTATCAGGTGCAAACGTCATCATGCTTGATGGTCCAACTAATCACTTGGACTTAGAAAGTATCTCTGCCGTCAATGAAGGTTTAAAGCGATACAAAGGTTCTGTTATCTTTACGTCTCATGATCACGAGCTCATTCAAACTGTTGCCAATCGTGTTATCGAAATTGATGGAACAATTATTTATGATAATCACTGCACTTATGATGAATACCTAGCTTCGAAAAAGGTTAAGCAGTGAAAATTGAATCCGGCACCACAGTTACCCTAAGTCGCAATATTGGATTACTTGCGCTAACTCTATATGGAGTCGGCGATATCTTAGGGGCTGGAATTTACGGCCTAGTCGGAAAAGCCGCAGGCCAAATGGGAAATTCTGTTTGGTTGGCATTTTTGACAAGCATGATTGCTGCGGGATTAACTGGTTTATCCTATGCTTCTCTTGGATCTCGTTATCCAAAAGCCGGCGGGGCATCTTATGTTACCCTGCGTGCTTATCATAAAGCCTGGCTTGCTTACGGAGTAGGGCTCGCAGTTTTGGCTTCAGGCCTAACTTCTATGGCGACTGCTACTAGGGCATTCTCTGGATACTTTCAAGGTTTACTCGGTGGTGGAATTCCACTTTCATTTTTAATTGTTGGTTTTGCTTTAGTTTTAGCATTCATCGTTTTTTGGGGAATCCGTGAGGCGATGTGGGTGAACGCACTTTGTACGATTATTGAATTAACAGGCCTTGCGATCGTCATATTTTTTGGATTTAAATACATAGGCAATGTTGATTATTTAGATGCAACAACGATTTCCAATCCAACCGGAGACTTAACCCCTGCCTTGATTTTAACAGGTGCTGTTCTGACTTTTTATTCTTTCGTGGGTTTTGAAGACATTTTAAATATTGCTGAAGAAATTAAAAATCCCCAACGCAACTTACCTCTTGGCTTAATTTTAGCAGTCTCAATTGCATCGGTTATTTATATGCTTATTAGTGTGATTGCTGTTTCTGTAGTACCCGCTGCAGAACTCGCTAATTCTAATCAGCCGCTTGTTCAGGTTGTTAAAATAGCGGCCCCTTGGTTTCCCTCTGCGGCCTTTTCAGTCATTGCGATGTTCGCCATTTCAAATACTGCGCTCTTAAATTTTGTTATGGGCTCCCGATTAGTTTATGGAATGGCAAAACAGGGCTTACTCCCAAAAGCGTTAGCCAAAGTGCATTCAACCAGGCGAACACCTCATGTGGCTGCGGGAATCTTATTAGTCATTTTGTTAATACTTGCCCTATCTGGTGATATTACTTCACTTGCGAAGTCGACAAGTGTTTTAATTTTAGTTTGTTTTATGTTGGTGAATTCTGCGCTCGTCGTATTGAAACACCGCAAAGACGAACCAAAAGGTCAATTTGAGGTTCCAACCTTTGTTCCGATTTTAGGAGCCATCATCTGCGGTGGCTTACTTGTATCGGCAGAAGCTCCGGAACTAACAACGGCAGGAATTATACTAGCTGTAATCGCAGTACTTTACTTTGTTTTAAGGCCTAGTTCTGAATCTTTAAAAGCAATGGAAAAGTAACCTCTTAATCTTTTTTCTCGAAATAAGCTAAATCGATGAAAATAGACGCTGCTAGCAAAACTTTTCGATCTTCGTCTGTCAGGCTGTAGTCTTGAATATCGAGCATGAAGTTATCTTTGTCCGTATAAGCTTCTGCAAGTAATCCGGCCCATTTCTTTTTGATTTCCGCTACTGTTTTGCCGTCGCGAACAAAGGTAAACGTCCAGAATTTCCAGATAGGAGATGAGACCGTCATAACTATTCTGCCAGTATGGTCTTCAATCGAAAATTTTTTAGTTAAAATCGAAAATTTCTTTTGAATCGCGCCGATGACTTGGCCATACCCGGTTTTGACTTCGATCCGCTTAAAAAACCAACGAAATGGGTGGTGAGCTACCATAAACAATTCTCGATTTGGCGTGAAAAAATGAATATCGAAGGTGCGCCAATGCCCTAAACTTTGCCTAAAGAGAAAACTTAACAATCCTTTTTGCTGCTCGGCCGCATAAGCTATGGGCCTTTTGTTTTCATCTAAGACTTCGTACTTATTGCGGGTTTCAAAGCCAATCCATTCAGCCAACTCAAACACCTGACGAATGAACATTTTATTAACTTGGCTCAAATTTAAGCTGTCAGGTTTATTCATAGTTTCTCGCCCTTTGTTGGTTTACATGAAAGTACTCTGTTCTGGTACGAATTCAATAAAAACTGTATGCTATTAGTGCTACATATCAGTTTGATTTAAATAAAAAACATAACGAGTTTTGATGAAAAAAATTTTCCGCCGCGGCTTACCCGATTCTATATTTACTGAACTTGAAGAACCCATTCGAGCTGAAATTTTTGGTGTTGCAAGATTAGAAGGTCACGCTGAAAGTTTAGCGATTGCCCAAACTGTAACGACGGATCCAAAATATGGTAAGGTGCTGGCGCCTCGAGTTGTTGAAAATAGAAAAGTTTTAGTTTTTGCTTACCAAACTGTTTTACAAGCTGTGGAAGATCAGCGTGCTATTACCCCGGCAGCTGAATGGCTAATTGATAATTTTCACATCGTTCGCGCACAACTTAAAGATATTCATGATCACTTACCGCCCGAATATTATAAAATGCTTCCTAAGATTGCCGAAGGACCACTTGCTGGCTACCCAAGAGTTTACGGAATTGCCTGGGCCTTTATTGCGCATACTGATAGTCGACTTGATCCAGACTTATTAAAAGTATTTCTAGCGGCGTATCAAAAAGTTCAACCTCTCACGATTGGTGAACTTTGGGCCATACCAATTACTTTAAGACTTGTTCTTATTGAAAACTTAAGACGACTTGCTGCCCGAATCGTTGGCTCACAGAATTCAAGATTTGAAGCTGACCAAATTGCGGATTCACTCTTGGGCCTAGGGGAAATCAAGCAACGAACTCATGAAGAAGTTATTAATTCTTTAGAGGGTAAAAAAATATCTCGTGGCTTTGCAGTTCAAATTCTTCAAAGACTGCGTTTTCAGGAAGACCGCGTTGGACCCTTGCTTCAGTACCTGGAAAAGCGTTTAAGCCAAGATGGCACTTTAATAGAAGAGCTTGTCACTTCCGAACACGTATCACAAAGTGCTGCGAATATTACGGTTCGAAATATTATTACAAGCGCACGCCTGATGTCAGCGTATGACTGGCCAGACTTTTTCGAGGAAATCAGCTTAGTCGATAAAGAATTGAGGGATCATTCAGACTTCGGATCGATGGATTTCACAACGCGAGATCGCTATCGCCACAGAATCGAAGATCTTGCACGCTGTTCGAAACTTTCAGAAATTGAAGTTGCTAAGGCTGCTATTGAAAAAGCGCGAAGCTCTAACGGTGCCCATGAGCCTGGATATTGTATTATTGGTGGCGGTCGGTTTGAGTTCGAAAAATCAATTGGATTTACTTCAGGCTTAAGAATCAAGACACTTCGTTGGTATAAACGAAATGGTACTTTGCTTCACTTAAGCTCGATTTTTCTTGTTACAATGCTTATCGCAGCTATTGCTTTTTACTTAACTTATTTCGAAAGTCCAACGCCTCTTTGGCTTTACTTTGTTATTTTATTTTTTGTTGTAATTATCGCTTCTGAATTGGCGATTGCATTAGTTAATCGCTGGACCGTTGCATTTTTGGGTCCACGCCACTTGCCTAGACTTAATTTTGAACGTGGGCTTCCGAAGGCCTGTAAAACATTTATTGTTGTTCCCACCATGTTGACGGACGAAAGAAAAATTCGCCAGCAGTTAGAACAGCTCGAAGTTCATTATCTTTCAAATCAAGATGAAAATATCTACCTTGCTTTATTGACGGATTTTTCTGACTCAAAAGCAGAGAAGACTGAAAAAGATGACACTTTAATCGAAACTGCTTTTCACGAGCTAAACTTACTTAACTTGCGCTATCCAACTCAAGACGGCGATCATCATCGATTTTCAATCTATCACCGAAGGCGATTATATAATCCGCAAGAAGAGCGCTGGATGGGTTGGGAAAGAAAACGAGGAAAGCTTCAGGAGTTCAATCACCTACTTTTGGGCGCAAAGAATACCTCCTATTATTCTTTTGGCGGAAAGGACTTGTCTGTTCCAAATGACATTCGCTACGTGATTACACTTGATGCTGATACTAAGTTACCAAGGTCAGCCGTTGCTCAACTTGTTGGAACGATGGCTCATCCGCTGAATCATCCAGAATTTGATCCCGCAAAGGGCCGCGTCGTTTCGGGCTATGGAATTTTGCAACCTCGAATTACTCCTTCACTGCCTAGTGAACATGAAAGTACAGTTTTCCGAAAACTCTCGACTGTGCGATCTGGGATTGATCCTTACGCATCCGCGGTGTCGGATGTATATCAGGACTTATTTGATGAAGGATCTTTTACTGGAAAAGGAATTTACGACCTCAACGCATTTGAAAAAGCTCTGAATGGCAGAATTCCGGAAAACGCAGTACTTAGTCATGATCTTCTCGAGGGAAACTTTGCACGTTGCGGATATTTAAGTGATGTGGATTTCTTCGAGGACTTTCCTTCTCACACGGGTGTTGCAGCATTAAGAAACCATCGCTGGACACGAGGCGACTGGCAGCTTCTTCCCTGGATTTTTGGCAGTCGTGGCCGTTCAATTTCTCCGATTAATCGCTGGAAGATGATTGATAATTTGAGGAGATCACTTGTTGCCCCTTCTAGCATTTTACTCTTTTTCGTGTCCCTAATTTTCCTAGGGTCAGATGCCTGGGCTTTACTCGCATTATTTCTTTTAAACTTCTTAGCTCCGGCATTAATTACGCTATGGGCGGATCTATGGCCTCGACGAAGAAATACTTCTTATTTCAGTCACCTTCTTTATTCTTTCGATGAACTTGGAGACGGTTTAGACCGATCGTTTATGTCGCTTGCGTTGTTGCCAAAAAATGCATGGGTTTCAATCGATGCAATGCTCAGAATCTTTTACCGAATGGTTTTAAGTCGAAAAAAATTGCTCGAGTGGACAACGGCCGCACAAGCAAAAGATTCCGCAAGCCTTGAATTGAACAGCTTCTTTCACAGTATGCGCGGGGCTATCACGTTAACTGCGCTTGGTACGATTTTAATATATCTCACTCAAAATGACTTATTCTTTTATATTTCGCCACTGCTGATGCTGTGGCTATCAAGTCCCGTACTTGCTTATTTTTTTAGCCGACCGCCAACAGAAAGAATTATAAAACCGGTTCAGCCACAGGATATTTTACTTTTCCAAGCGACTGGTCGAAGAATTTGGCGATTTTTTGCGACATTCGTGAATGAAAAAGATAATTTTCTTCCGCCGGATAATTTTCAGGAAGATCCAATGCCGGTTGTGGCGCATAGAAGTTCACCGACGAACTTTGGACTGTATTTACTTTCTGTTTTAGCTGCTCGTGACTTTGGTTGGATTGGTACAATGGAAGTTGTTGAGCGACTCGAGACAACTTTAAAAAGTCTTCTTAAGCTTGAAAGGTTTGAAGGCCATTTTTATAATTGGTATGATACCTCTGATCGCAGACCTTTAGAGCCTAAGTATATTTCGTCAGTCGACAATGGTAATTTGACCGGTCACTTGGTAGCGGTTGCCCAAGGTTGCGAAGAAATACTAAATTCTGCAATCGATATTAATGAATTCAAAATTGGCGTCTTAACAACCTTAGATCTTTTAAATGCTGAATTTAATACTTACAAAGCTCATTACTTAGAGCCTGCTGAAGGATTTAACTCTTTATTTGCAGCCTATTTAGATTTAGCTGACCGATTGAATTCTACTAATGATTTAGTTGTAAACCGTACTCAGCACTTTATCTATTTGCAAAATCAAGTCGCTTTGTTGGTTAAACACGCTAGAACTTTTGCTGGTGAAACAGTTGCGCCAGAAAGATCCGAGATCCTAGCTTGGTGCCGAGCTTTACAAAGTGACATACAAAGTTATTCGAATGACTTTCTGTCTTTAGCAAGCTGGTCCGATTTTGCTGATGAAAATTTGCCTGACACTGCTGGATCAGAAAGCCGTCAACAGTGGGAAGATTTCCGCCAACGATTAAATGATCCGGTTGCCATTAAGGATATTGCTGCTTATTGCACAAAACTTTTAAATGATCTAATCGAGTATAAGAAAAATGAGAGGTCATTGAAACATGATCTGCCAGATTTCATTGACCCACTTTTAGAAAATTTAGAACAAGCAGTCGAGCAAGCTACAAAAATTGTTCATAGAACAAAAGAAGTTCAAAGTATTTGTAGGCAACTTATTCGCGAAATGGATTTTCGACTTCTTTATGATAAAAACCGAAAACTTTTTTCTATCGGCATGCGCGTTAACGAAAGAAAATTAGATCCCAGTTATTATGATCTTTTGGCGTCCGAAGCTAGGTTGACAAGCTTCATTGCAATCGCAAAAGGCGATGTACCGGTTTCTCATTGGTTTCATTTAGGCCGGAGCCTTGTTCATGCCGGTCAGGGTACTGCATTAGTTTCTTGGTCTGGTTCGATGTTTGAATATCTCATGCCTTGCATAGTGATGCACACACCGGAAGCAAGTCTTCTAGAACAAACATGTCGAAACGCGATCACACGCCATATTGAATACGGTAATGAAAAAAAAGTTCCTTGGGGAATTTCTGAATCCGCATACCATAAGCGGGATTTAGAACTGACTTATCAGTATTCAAATTTCGGTGTCCCTGATTTGGGTCTTAAACGTGGTCTTAGCGCAGACCTTGTGGTGGCCCCTTACTCGACACTTCTTGCTGCATTGTTTGAACCCGCCCAAGCTGCAGAAAATTTACGAAAACTTCAGAAGCAAGGAGTGCAAGGTCCTTATGGCTTTTATGAAGCCGTAGACTTTACGCCAAGTCGTTTACCTGTAGGACGAACAAGTGTTATCGTAAAAACATACATGGCTCATCACCAGGGAATGTCACTTGTGGCGCTTGCTAATATTTTTAAAAATTCAGCGATGCAGAGACGCTTCCACGCTGACCCTGCAGTTCAAGCAACTGAACTTTTATTGCAAGAACGAACGCCGCATGCAATCGGAACACTTCCTACTCCGGAAGAGGACGTTCAAGTTAATATCGTAAAAGAGCAAGTTGAACATATTTCTAGAATATACCACGCGGTGAATCGACCGGTTCCGACAACTCAAGTGTTATCGAATGGGAATTACACTGTTATGTTAAGCTCTGCCGGAGCTGGCTTCAGCCGCATGAGAGACCTCGCTGTCACTAGATGGCGCGAAGATGTTACTCGTGATCATTATGGTTCTTTCATTTATTTAAAGGACTGCAATAGCCAAGAAGTTTGGTCCGCTGGTTATCAACCCATTTGCGTAGAGGCTGACCACTATGAGGCTTCTTTTTCGGAAGACCGCGCTACCTTCAGTAGACAAGATTTTGAAATTAATAGCCATCTTGAAGTTTTTGTTTCGCCTGAAGAAAATGCAGAAGTAAGAAGACTTACGTTAACTAACTTAAGTTCAAGAGTTCGGGAAATCGAAGTAACGTCATATTTAGAAGTCGTTTTGAATACGCAAGCAGCAGATGTCGCGCATCCGGCATTTTCAAATCTTTTTATCGAAACAGAGTTTAATCCAAATGTTTCAGCACTGATTGCAAGCAGACGACCACGTTCACATAAAGATAAGCGATTGTGGATGATGCATCAACTACAAGGTGATCGTCATGAAATTGGCCCAGTTCAATACGAAACTGACCGTGCACAGTTTATTGGTCGCGGAAGAACCGTAGCTAATCCCGCTGCGATATTTATGCGAGAAAAATTAAGTGGTACTGTGGGCCCCGTACTTGATCCAATCTTAAGTTTAAGAACTCGCGTACGGTTGCAACCTGGTACTCGAACTCAGCTTACATTCGTGAGCGGAGTTTCTGATACGAAAGACGCAATTGAAATCATGATCGATAAATTTCATGATCCTTTTACCTATGAACGAGTTAGTGACTTAGCGTGGACGCAAGCTCAGGTTAAGCTTCACTACTTGGGAATTGAACCCGATGAAGCCCACCTTTTTCAAAGATTAACAACAAGACTTCTTTATTCTGATCCTTCGCTTAGAGCCCCCACAGAGGTTTTAAAAAGAAATATTCGGGATTTGACGGGGTTATGGTCCCACGGGATTTCAGGAGATCACCCGATCATCTTAGTCCGAATTGATGATATTGAAGATCGAAGTTTAGTTCGCCAGTTGCTGAAAGCTCAAATTTATTTTGCGACTAAGGGTTTTGCTTTTGATTTAGTCGTCTTGAATGAAAAATCTAGCTCTTATTCGCAAGAACTGCAGATAGTATTGGAGCAAATGGCCCAAGGGGCTTTTACGCGTTCTGCTTTGACGATGACGCACGGAAAAGTTTTCGTTTTAAGAAATGACCTTCTATCAGAAGCTGATCAAATACTTTTGGCCTCTGAAGCACGGGTGATTTTATCATCACGCCTTGGAAGTTTATCAGATCAAGTCAAACGAACGTTCATGATTCCAGTCAAAGCATCAAAACTTTCGCAGCATAAAAGTAAGGGGCAACTTTCAATACCTATTCCTAAACTGGAATTTTTCAATGGGCGTGGTGGATACTCCGCAAACGGAGAAGAATATACCGTTGTACTTAAGGAAGGGGAAACTACTCCTGCTCCTTGGATTAACGTAATCGCAAATCCAGAATTTGGATTTCAAGTTTCAGAAAGTGGATCAGGCTATACATGGTCTTTAAATAGTCGCGAGAATCAAGTAACACCTTGGTCAAATGACCCCGTATCAGATCCTTCCGGTGAAGCGATTTATATTACTGACTTAGATTCTGGCGTTGTCTGGTGCCCGACCGCTGCACCAATCAGAGTTCCGCAAGCAGTGTATTTAGCGCATCATGGTCAGGGTTATAGCCGTTTTGAAACTATAGCTTATGGAATTCAGTCCGAGCTTGTTCAATTTGTTGCCAAAGATCAGCCAGTCAAAATATCCAGACTTATTCTAGAAAATAAATCGACTAGTGCCAGAAAACTTTCTGTTACTCATTATACAGAGTGGGTTTTAGGTTTTTCGAGGCCAACAATGGCGCCAACGACGGTAACTGAATTTGATGACGAATCAAAAGCGGTCTTCGTATTCAATCCAAGAAATTCAGAACATGGAAAACGAATTTCGTTTAGTGCACTTGTTCAAAAACAAACGGCATTTACTTGCGATCGAACAGAGTTTATCGGAAGAAATTCAAGTCTTAGTCGTCCAGACGCGCTTCACAGCAGTGAATCGATGAAAGGAAAAACTGGCGGAGGACTTGACCCTTGTACAGCGATTCAAACGGAGATCGTTCTTGAGCCAGGCCAAAAACTTGAAGTGACGTTTCTACTAGGCCAAACACTTAATCGAAATACAGCAAGAGAACTCATCACCCAGTTGAGACAAGCTAATTTTGATGAGGTTTTTAGTCATGTTAAATCGATGTGGAAAAATTTGTTAACAAAAGTGCAAGTTGAAACACCGGACCGAAGTTTCGATCTTGTTATAAATCGTTGGTACTTATATCAAACGATTGTATGTCGCCTTTGGGCAAGAGCGGCCTTCTACCAAGCTGGTGGAGCATTCGGATTCAGAGATCAGCTACAAGACGTTATGGCCGTGATGCTTTCTGCTCCGCAAATGGCGCGTGAACAAATCTTAAGAGCAGCAAGTAGACAATTTGTTGAAGGAGATGTTCAGCACTGGTGGCATCCTCCATTTGGAAGAGGTGTACGCACCCACTTTTCAGATGATTTACTTTGGTTACCTTACGTTGTGACAAATTATTTAAAAGTTACTCGCGATGTCTCAATTTTAGAAGAAGAGGTTGGATTTTTAACTGGACCGGAATTACCTCCAGATAAAGAAGACTCTTACTACACTCCTGACATCGCAAATGAAAAGGCAACAATCTATGAACATTGCATTCGTGCCTTAAATCATTCCTTAAAGGTAGGCGCTCATGATTTGCCGCTGATGGGTTCCGGTGACTGGAACGACGGAATGAATCATGTCGGAATCGGTGGAAAAGGTGAAAGCGTCTGGATGGCTTGGTTTCTTTATTCAAACTTGGAAAGCTTTGCACTTTTAGCTCACCACCGTGGCGAACGGGACCGGGCTCAGCACTACTTAAATCACGCAAGAAATCTAAGTAAGGCCGTTGAACAAAATGCCTGGGATGGAAATTGGTACCGAAGAGCATTCTTTGATGATGGAACTCCACTTGGAACTTCAGAAGGGAGCGAATGTAAAATTGATTCGTTAGCGCAAACGTGGGCTATTATTTCAGGTGCAGCCGACGAAACTAGAGCGAAAACCGCAATGGCATCTGTTTACGAGAATCTCGTTAAACCTGAAGACAATATGATTTTATTATTCACTCCACCATTTGATAAAACAGAATTAGATCCTGGATACATTAAGGGCTATTTGCCAGGTGTCCGCGAAAATGGTGGTCAATATACACATGCTGCAAGTTGGGTTGTTATCGCCACGGCTATGTTGGGTGACGGCAAAAAAGCTCACGAGTTATTTAATTCGCTTAATCCGATTCACCACGCCCTGACAGAAATAGAAGTGAACCGGTACAAAATTGAGCCTTATGTTTTAGCAGGTGACGTCTATTCACAAAGTCCCCACAAAGGCCGTGGTGGTTGGAGTTGGTACACCGGAGCAGCGGGATGGATGTATCGCGCCGGTCTTGAATCTATTCTTGGCTTTAGGGTCAGTGGAAATGAAGTTACGATAAGACCTTGTGTTCCGCCAGAATGGAATGAATTTAAAATTCATTATAAGTTTGGTGAAACACA
>JAYTJV010000029.1:0-16755 GCA_043730825.1 Pseudobdellovibrionaceae bacterium | reverse complement strand
AACTAGACTTAGGTGAATCACATTATTCAATCCAAAGTCGTTTCAAAATCGACACTCCTTGCGCAACGAAGTCGTCTTTTAACCTGATTCAATTCGTTGAAAACGATGACTATTCGCGACCTATTGTAGATATCCTACTCACATTTATGCCGCCAAATCAAATTATCTTACTTTGAGAGTGGAGCAATTTTTGTAGGTTCACTCTTTGATATTTCGCTTAAGTTAGAACCGTGAAAAGTTCTTTCTTAAAAAATAATTTTAAAATCCGAGCAAAGGCAATAAAATGAAATTTTTTAGTTTGGTCTTAACTTTCACCTTAATTTCAGCGCAAACCGTAGTTGCACAGGATCAAAGCGATTCCAATCAGCAAGTAGCTTTCGAAGATACCGAATCTGCACAAAACACTTTGGCAAAACAGTACGCAATATTAGCTGATTTAAAGGAAAGTGTTAACAGGGCAACTGCAAACAAAAAAGCAGCTTGGATTGGTATTGCGATATCAAGCACAGTCGTAGCTGCAGGAATATTTGGCTTAACTCGAAAGGCAATGGAGGCAATCGGAAAAAAAGCGATTACTTTCACCTCTTCTACCCGATTTGAAGGCGGAGAAATCTGGACTACAACTATGGACTTAGATACAATCTTAGTTGTTGGTGGCATAGCGGGAACGACCGGGTCAGCAACGATTGTAGCCGTAGAGGCTGCTTACGGGTTCTATTTGTCCAACGCTATTACAAAACAGATGGAAAAAATTGCAGCGACTCAGGCACTCTTGTTAAAAAGTAATAGCTCCAATTAATTTGTAGGTCACATGCATGTATTAATTGTTTGCTTAATGTCTGTAGCTTTTTTAATTTCTTCAAAATGTTATGCTATCGATTCATTACAAATAATCCGATTGCGGCCGTCGTATATTAGCTTGTATGAGATGTGTTCAAAAGATGTAAATAGCTTTAAAGACAAAATGTATATCAAAACCTACCAGAACGGTCTTAAACATTCACTAATGGTGATCTCATTATCAATAAAGGAAATTAATGAGACCGTGGATTCAAATGGAATTTCGCCAGAACTAAATCAGTTTTTAAATCAAGAAGTAACTTCGTTTGCACTGAATGACTGCTTCAAGGATGAGATTGTCCACTACGCATTTATTAGAAACTTAGTTATCATTGATACAATTGCAAAGACTGTTGGAATATCGATTGGAATAGTCGGTTATCATTTCCTTGGCAAGATATCGCAAAAATTGTTTTTTAAGACTTTAGAAAAAATATCCCCCAAGTTGGCAAGAAATATTATACAACTAACGGCTGGAGCGGCCGTATCGACACAGTTGTTCTTGAGTAAAGATGAATATGCTAAACTTTTTTCAGATAATGATAGCTCAGAAAAATCCAGAGAAGCCGCCAATATGATGATAAAAGGTAGTTCTGATTCGTTATTTCTAAAAGCACAAGACAAAATCCACAAAATCGAGCTTATGATGAAAGATCCGAATTTAACATTACAAAATAAAGAATATCTAATGACCGAATTAGCAAGTTGGAAAATAATCCTACAAGAATTTTCGCATGCGGGTTAAGGTGAAGATCTTCGATTAAAAGCAGTTAAACCCTTACGTTCTGACAGGTCGCAGGCAAATCACTTACTGGGTGAGACGTTTTTTCCAACTCTTGATAAGAATTGTATCAGCTTAAGATAAAGAATTAATCCCAAATCATCTAGAATCTTTGTGCAATTTTTCAAGTAGTCTAGTCAGACTATCTCGATCAATTGGTTTAGTTAGAAAATGAGAAAAACCAGATTCAATCGCGCGCTCCCTCTCTTGTTTCATGGCGTGAGCAGTCAGCGCGATTATGGGTATATTAATTTCTTTAGAGCGCAGTATGCGTACGGCCTCGTGGCCATCCATGTTGGGCATTTGTATGTCCATTAAGATCACATCATAGTCTTTTGATAGCGCATACTTGACCCCTTCAATTCCATCTTTGGCAAAGTCGATATGTGCGTCTGTTTTACTTAAAATGGTTTTCACCAGGACTTGGTTGTCTGGAGAATCCTCTACCAAGAGTATGTTGAAGCCAGTTAGATCGATTCTTTTTAACTCGGCCTGCGGGGCTATTCTTTGAAAAAGTTCAAACTCGCTAGCTGGTAAAAATGGCGTCTTCTGATTGTATTCAACAGAAATGATCGCTTCAAAAGTGCTGCCTTTTCCTAATTCGCTTTCAATTAAGAAAAAATCGCCGCCCAGTGCTTGGCTTAGTTTTTTTGTTAAAACAAGGCCAAGACCTGTACCCCCGAATTTACGAGTGATCGATGAGTCTGCTTGTGCAAACGCTTGAAAAAGCTTTGTGCGCTGCTCATTGGAAATTCCCTTTCCAGTATCAGTAACTCTAAAATTGAGCTGTGAATCACTGAACCCAACAACTAATTCAACACTTCCTTTTTCTGTAAACTTGATCGCATTTCCAACAACATTTGATAAGATCTGCCGAATCCTTGTGGGATCAGAAATGATGGTTTGTGGCAGCTTTGATTCAACTTTGAATTTAAAAGTGATCCCGTTTTCTCGCGCCCGAATACCCATGAGAGAAGTAAAATCAGCAAGGAATTCTGTAAGCGAGAATTCAATTTTTTCAACAACCATCTTCCCGGATTCAACCTTCGACAAGTCTAAGATGTCATCAATAATTCTCAAAAGATGATTTGAATTACGTGAAATAATTGAAAGATATTTTTCGGATTCACCTTTCGAAGTATCTGAATCTTTAAGCAGTTCGACAAAACCCATAATGGCGCCAAGGGGTGTGCGAATTTCGTGGGACATATTAGCTAAAAAAGCAGACTTAGCTTGGTTGGCTCTTTCGGCTTCTTGCTTAGCAACTTCGAGTTCTCTTGTCTGAAATTTGTTTCTCTCAAGCTCAAGCTCTGTGAATTTTACAGCACCCTTACGAATTCCCCGATCAATAAACTCATGAATGATTCGGCGAGCTTCAGAGTCTAAATGGCATTTCATATCTAAGTTGTCTATGATTACAGAACGAAGTATATGGAACTCATATATTACTTCGTCTAATGTGTATTCAGATTGATTTGCCCTGTCGACTGCATGTTCTTTTGCAACTTCCGAGTTTTTATCAGCCTGATCATTCGGATCGAAAGATGCTAAAGTCGCAGCAAGTTGATCTAGAAATTCTGGCAAAGAATCGCGGAGTGCGCGGTGACTTTGGACCTCGGCGGCGGCAACTTTTTCGCGAGAAAGCATTTCCCACTCATGCAAGATCTGTGTTTTAACATTTGCAATCAAAACAGCGACTTCGTGTCGGTCTAAAACTTTTGATTTTGCGTCCAAATCTTATCCCTTCTCCATGCGGCCTGCTTCAATTTCCGAAAAATAATAGCTTGAGTACAGTTCATATCGAAAGGTAAGTCAAAAGGTGATGCTCAGGTTTCCTCGTAGCAATCTGGAAAATAGCGGTTTGAACCCAAATAATATGTGAAAGATATTTTAATTATTAACGGATTTCACTAAGCAGAGTTTTTATTTTTCAATTCAGTGCGTAGCCATTTTTCCATCACCTGAATCAGAGCCTCAGGCCGCACAGGCTTAGTTAAATAATCATCCATCCCTGCCTCAAGACAAGCTTCGCGGTCGCCTGCGAGCGCATGGGCCGTGATGGCGATGATGGGAATTCTTCGAAAAGTTTCAAGCTGGCGAATTCGACGAGTGGCTTCATAGCCATCCATCTTGGGCATTTGGCAATCCATGAAAATAAGATCATAGTCGTTTTTTTCTAACTCAGCTAAAGTTTCCAGTCCATTAACTCGAGCTTCAATTTTAAAGTTTCCTATTTTAGCGAGGTAGGCTAATAGGACTTGCTGATTAACCAAGTTGTCTTCAGCCACCAATATACGTATCGAATCGCCGGCAGGTTTGTAAGAGGTATCTAAAGGAATATTGTTTAATGGATTTGAAAGATCTGGCTGGGTATTTTTCAAACTCAGCTTCAACGGAATGTTGAATATGAACGTCGAGCCCCTGCCTAATTCAGTTTCGACCCGGATATCTCCACCCATGAGGACACAAAGTTTTTTACAGATTGCGAGTCCCAGACCCGTACCACCATACTGGCGAGCCATCGAGGCATCTACCTGGGAAAAAACTTGAAACAATTTCGAGAGGTTACTTTCAGCGATACCAATACCAGAGTCACTTACGTAAAAGAAAACTTCGAAGTCGCTTTCAGACTTTCTTTCAGCTTTGATGTTTACAACGATATGACCCCGATCGGTAAATTTAAGCGAATTACTAATTAGATTTACCAGCACTTGTCTGATTCTATTTAAATCACCCCGTAAAAAATTCGGAATATCCGGCGCCATTTTTAGTTCTAGTTTGATATTTTTCTTAAAGGCCAAGTTCTCGAAAATTTTAACGGAACTAATCAAGCAGGCCTTTATATCAAAATCTGTTTCCTCAAGTTCGATTTTTCCGGATTCAATTTTGGAAAAATCTAAGAGATCGTTTACGATACCTTGAAGGTTTTTGCCACAATCGCGGACTGTTTCGATCATTTCTCTAGACTTGGCGTTAAGACTCCTGTCGCCCGCCATTACTTCACTAAGTCCAATAATTCCATTCAGTGGAGTTCTGATTTCATGGCTCATCATAGAAAGAAATTCATTTTTCACTTCGGCAGCCATCATCGCATTTTTCAAAGCAATTTCGAGAGCATTTTTTTGAGTTGAAATAAGTTGGGTTTTTTTGAGATCTTCATCAAACGCCTGAGTAATCGCCTTCGCTCGGAAAAGCATGTAAGATAAATACACGGCAACCATAGCTCCGCAAAATAAGCCCTCTTTACCGCCACCGACGGCAAGGCCAAGAAGAATTGGAATGAGCATGTTCGTTAGCTGAATTTTAGATAATTTAAACGAGTGAGTAAAAGTCAGAATTGTTCCGCTACAAATTCCAGCAGTTGCCAGTAAAAGGGCAAAACTGGAAGCTGAAAATGCATCCGCTTTCAAGATTACGAAACAAAATAAGCCCCAGGTCAGACTATTTCCGAATACACTGAATGTAAGCAACGTTGGCTTCTGGCTTTTCCATGAGCTGAAAAATCGTAGGAATCCAAAAACAACCAGGACCGCACCAATAGCTCCGTATAGAATGATATTTTTCTGCCATAGTTTGTTGCCCACAGCTATGAGACAAAATATCAAAAAGTAAACACCCGGCGCAACTAGAGCCCGTAATTCAAGAGTTTGGGCGATCTTGCCATTAGAAGTTTTTGAAGAAAGTGACATCAGCTTTTTTCCCACATCATCTTTCTTTTCGGGTCCAAAGGTCCCCAACTAAAGCAAACTCTGAAGAAAATAAGAATTTCTCTAGTTACGAGGGGAATTGTGGGCATTTCTTCATAACTTATCCCATCTTGAGACATAGATATGCCAAGATTCTGGCGATCTTTTTTGTTTCTTACCTACTTAGCTTTTTTAGATTCTAGCATTTTAACAATCATCGATTGCAAAACCGCTGGACTGAATGGTTTTGTAACGTATTCATCCATGCCGGCTTGAATACATTTTTCTCTGTCACCAGAGACTGCATTTGCTGTCAGTGCAATAATCGGAATCTGTGGATTCGTTAATGTTTTACTTGATCTAATTTCGTGAGTGGCTTCGTAGCCATCCATAACAGGCATTTGGCAGTCCATTAAAACGAGATCATACGGAATTTCAGCAAGCGCTTTTAGTACTTCTAACCCACTTGCAACAGCGTGAACTTTGAAACCCATATTTTCAATCATCTTAACTGCAATTTTTTGGTTTATAATATTGTCTTCAGCTAAAAGAATTCGCGAGCCCAATAAGTTTTCGGGAACCTTTGCTAAGCCATTTTTTAATCGAACAACAACCTTATCACTGACTGGAAATGGAATGGAAACCCAAAAAATAGAACCTTTACCTTCCTCGCTCTTAAGGCCAATCTGACCGCCCATCATTTCAACAATCTTTTTAGAAATTGAAAGGCCTAATCCCGTACCACCAAATCGCCTTGTGGTCGTATCATCAGCTTGAGAAAACGCTTGGAAAAGTCGCGGTACCGCATCTTTAGCAATTCCAACACCGGTATCTATAACTTCGATTTTGGTCATTCCATCCGCATAGCTCATCCGAATCGTAACAGATCCTTCCGGCGTAAATTTAATTGAATTACTAACAAGGTTAATCAAAATTTGCTTGAGTCGGCTTGGATCACCTTTCAGAGCCTGAGGCATCTTTCCTAGGACTTCACTCTTAAGCTCAAGCTTTTTTTGAGTGGCGGCATATTGTAGAGTCTTTTTCACTCCATCAACAGCATGCTCGAGATTAAAATCAATTTCTTCAAAATTTAATTTTCCAGCTTCAATTTTAGAAAAATCCAAAACATCGTTGATGACACTTAAAAGTGTATCAGCTGATAAATGAATCGTATCGAGATAACTTTTTTGCTCTTTATCTAAGTTTGTATCCATCAAAAGACTGGCCATACCGATAACACCATTCAGCGGAGTCCGAATTTCGTGACTCATATTCGCCAAAAAATGCGACTTTGCCTCGGTTGCTGCGTTGGCTTTTTCGACGGCTAATTTAAGCGTAATACTTGCTGCCCGAGCGGCTTCGACAAGCTCAATTAAGATTCCAATTAGAAGTGATAAAATACTTCCAACGATCAAAATCATGAGTGGCAAATAAGTCGTTTTCTCGCGGATTGTCTTTTGGTTTGGGATCAGTTCGAGATTCCATTTTATCGTGTTAATTTCCATATCAACGGAAGCTAACCAGTCCCGCGATATCGCTTTTGCAGTGTCTCCGTTTTTATAAATCGTATGAAGATCCTGAGTGAGATGAACAATATATCCATCGAAATTAAAAAGCTTTCCGATAAAATCTTCGTACCGAAACACTGCATAGATAACACCGTCATACTTTTGCTTAACATAAACTGGTACGAAAATAACAAAACCCTGGCCACCCTGAAGTAATTCAATTGATTTCGTCATGGTTGTTTTGTTTTTTTCAGCTGCTAAGGTTAAGGCGTTCCTTCGATTTTCTTCGGACAAGTATTTGAATCCAATAAGATGCTTATATTTACCATTAGGTTCGATCCTTTGGATGGCTGACGTACTGTCAGCCCAGCCGATGGCTGAAATGCCCACCAGATCTTTCAAGTAGCTTTCAGCATCCATCTTCCAGATTCCAAAAGGAGTTCGTCCCTGATAGCTCCAGCGAGAACCCATACGCTCGATACCTTTGGTCCGTTCTTTTAAAACGCTCTGAATCTGCTGACCAAATGATTGCGCTTGAAATTGAACTTGTTCCGCGATTCGCTTTCTTTCAATCGTCAATGTTGATTGCCAAAGAGATAAAGTGGCAGCGATACCCACCAAAGCACCAGCTATTGGAGCAAGCTTTCTTCTTTTGCTAATTTGCCTGCGATCTAATTTTAAAACGCAAAGCCACTGAGCAAACGCTAACACAATTAATGCCACTGCGGTCAGGGGCGCCATCCGCGCGAAATTTCCCCAACCAACAGAGCCATCGTAGTTGAAAATGTAACCAGCTAAGGCGGCAAAACTGATACATCCAATCAACACGCTCAACAATTGAGAACTAAAATAAGCTAATAAATGCCGCGAATTAAACCTCAACAAAAACAAGTTGAGCGAAACCAGAAAGAAACAGAGTGCTGTATTAGGAGCCATGCGTCCTGGATGACTTGTCCCAATTGTTAAGTAGGGCTTAAAGAAAAGTTGATCAATTCCAAGGGAAGTACCAAACAAATACTCTATTAGCGTGAAAAGCCCAAAAATCAGAACCCACGTCGCACAAAATTGAATGAGACGCGCTCTTTTCCAAACCTGAATGTTCAAGAACAAGATCCCCAAGCCTGCCATGACAAAACAAAGTGCCGAATTAAACTGCACGGGGGTTGTATTAGGAATGATTTGAAAAAGTCTGTCGATTCTGAAAAGCCAGCCAATTATGACTAAGAGCCCAATGAAAATGATCAAAGAGCTTAGGAAAAGCAGAGTGTAATTTAGTTTTTTCTTCACGTTGTCATATCGTTTAAAGAGCCCTTGCCTTTTAATATGCCTCAAAGCATTCTATGCCAAATGTCTGAAATGCCAACATCAAAATCCGAACCTCTAGTCCTTTCTAAAAAAACGAGCAAGGCTGAAAATCCGTGGCTTAACCTGATTTTTAATATCGCACTACCCGTCCTTATACTTAATAAAGGCGGAGCCTATATTGGATCTGTCTCAGCCCTTTTATTAGCCATTTTTTTTCCACTCGCTTATGGCCTGCACGATCTTTACAAATCTCATAAGATCAATTGGATTTCGGTTTTAGGACTTTTGAATGTGCTCTTGACCGGCGGCCTTGCGTTATTAGGCATGACGGGCCTTTGGTTCGCGTTCAAAGAAGCTGCTTTCCCACTGTTAATTGGAATCTTTGTTTGGTTTTCTTCTTACACCGCTAAGCCCGCACTCAGTTATTTTGTCTTAAATCCACAAGCTTTTAATATTGAAAAAATGAATCAGCAACTGGATACGGCGGAAAAGAAATCTTCTTTTGATAGTTTAGTTCGGAAATCCACTCAGTTTTTATCTTTATCTTTTGCCGTCAGCGCGACACTCAACTTTTTACTAGCGGCTCGCATCTTTAAACCCATCGATGCAACCCTCAATCCTGAAGTGCAGTCTCAAGTTTTGAATGAGCAGATTGCTCAGATGACGCAAATGTCTTTTGTCGTTATCTTAGTGCCTTCATTAGTCATCTTGCTGGGAATTATTCTTCATTTTTCTAGCCAGTTTAAGAAAATTACCGGCTCCCCTCTAGATGAGTACTTTCAAAACTAAAATTGAAAATCATCCATTGGCGGCGGCGGCGGCGGCGGAAATTCATCAAACGGCGGATTATTTAGACCCATACCTTCATCGTAAGGCATAGGTGGTGGTGGTGGCGGTAAGTCGAAGTTATCATCACCAGGGAATGTCGGCGGCGGTGGGAATTCGTCAAACTGCGCTGGCGGTGGTGTTGGAAAGCTGTTATCCGACGGCGCAAATGAATTTGATCCACCACCCGTTGCAGGCGGTGCTTTATCAAATGGCGATGCGGCACCATAAAGAGTTCGCTTCTTAATGTCAAAACGCGGGCGATCCTCTGGCAGACCTAACTCTTCTAGTTTATTTATTTGGGCCTGAGTTAAACGCTTTTTTTCAACTTTTTTATCAGCAATAAATTCTTCTTGTTCTTCGAGCCGCTTTTGCTTATCTCGTTCTCGGTCACGAACATTTTCTTTGTAAGACGGCGTCGACTCGAGTGGCTTTTCTTTTCGCTTGGCTTTGCGATGTTCTTGAAGAGCCGCTTCATACTCTCTTCGTTCCATCTCGATTCTTTCCAAATGAAGAGCCAAGCCTTTTTCGCGTTCACGGTCGTTCATCCGTCTTTGCTTTTTATAATCATCGAAGCCTCGAACCCGTTCGAGCTCTGGGTGTTCAACTTGTGCGAAGGCCAATTGATACGAAATCATGCTGAGCATGCCCATAAACAAGATCTGGAAAAAGATCTTTCGCGTAGAGGTAAGTTTTAAAAAATAACAACGCACGTTATACATCTTAGCAAATAGTTGGGTTTCAATCAGTTGTTTATCAAAAGAATCTCGACCTAAGGCACATAATACACTACTAATATCGAGATGGAATGGACACTTTTACTTACTCATATTTTAAGCTTTCTCGTTAAAACCGGTATTATCGTCGTTGGCGTCGGCGGTATTTTGCTTCTCATCGCCTATTTAAGCCAACTCAAAAGTATTCAGCCTGTGCTCAAGGTTGAAAACTGGGGTCACAAGTGGGAACAATCTTTCAAGCTGCTCCAACATGAAATGCTAGAAAAAGACGAATTGAAAGCCGCTCATAAACGGGAGAAAGAAAAGAACAAAGCTAAAGACAAAGAGAAAATACCCATTAAGAAATCTCGAATATTCTTGCTGAATTTTAACGGCGATATTCATGCTTCAGCTGTTGTTCACTTGAAAAACGAAATTAATTCTTTGCTGACAATTGCTAAAACGGGCGACGAAGTAGTTCTTCAGCTTGAAAGCCCGGGCGGCGTGGTTCATGGTTACGGATTAGCAGCGGCTGAACTCCAAAGACTTCGCGATGCAGGCCTTGCTTTAACGATTTGTATCGATAAAGTGGGCGCAAGCGGCGGCTACATGATGGCCGTTGTGGGAAACAAAATTCTAGCTGCTCCGTTTGCAATCATTGGATCAATTGGTGTTCTAGCCCAGGTCCCAAATTTCCACCGTCTTCTTAAAAAGCACGATGTCGAGTACAAAGAATATACAGCCGGCGAATACAAAAGAACTGTCTCTTTATTTGGCGAAATCACTCCAGAAAAGGAAAGAAAGTTTTTAGAGATGATGCAAGGAACGCATGATCTTTTTAAAAGCCATGTGGGAAAATACCGTCCAAACTTGGATTTATCTGAAGTCGCAACCGGCGAATACTGGTACGGCACGCAAGCGCTTAAGCTTGGGCTTATAGATGAAATAAGAACGAGTGATGACTATTTGTTCTCAAAACGAGAGTCTCATAAAGTGATTTTTTTAAAGCATGAAAAGAAGAAAACTCTCTCTGAAAAACTCAATCTTTCAGGTGCGAAGCTCCTCTCATTTTTGAATCTGTTTCAATCACCCTCGGCCGCTATCAGTGAGACAAAACCCTGGGAACAAATCAGATAACGCAACGCATCTCTGCTGCCCTATTCATCTCTTATTCGTTATGCAGGAGTACCTCTTAAAAGGGGTCTAAAAAAGCGAGATAAAATTGAGCAGAGCTCCTACTCTAGAAGTCCAAGGACTTGAGACAACATTCCACCTGAAATCAGGTCCGTTCAGAGCGGTCAAAAAGATTTCTTATTCAATCAACGCCGGAGAAACTCTCGGGATTGTTGGCGAATCAGGTTGCGGAAAATCTGTGACTTCGCTTTCGGTTATGCGTTTGATCGACAACCCAGGAAAAATCACTGACGGTAAAGTTTTGTTTGAAGGCGAAGATATCCTAAAAATTACTGAAACTAAGATGGAAGCACTTCGGGGCTCTAAGATTGCGATGATTTTCCAAGAACCGATGACCGCACTCAATCCAGTCCTGACAATCGGTCAGCAAATCGACGAACAAATTTTATGTCACGAAGATGTGACAAACCAAGAAGCAAAAGAGCGTTCAATTGAAATGCTTAAGCTAGTTGGTATCCCATCTCCGGAAGAACGTTACTCAAGCTACCCACACCAACTTTCAGGCGGTATGCGCCAACGTGCCATGATTGCTATGGCACTTTGCTGCCGACCAAAACTACTTATTGCTGACGAACCGACAACAGCACTTGATGTGACGATTCAGGCGCAAATTTTAGAATTGATTCAGACCTTACAGAAAAAGTTTAACATGGCCGTTCAGTTTATCACTCACGATCTCGGAGTCATTTCTGAAGTGTCGGACCGTGTTCTTGTTATGTACGGTGGCCAGGTTTGTGAAAGTGCGCCGACCCAGGAACTTTTTAAAAATCCACAGCATCCTTACACAGCTGCGTTAATGAACTCTCGGCCCAGGCTCGGAAGCAGACCGGTTCGACTTCAAACAATTGAAGGCACCGTGCCTGCGCCTCATGAATTTCCTAAGGGCTGCCCATTTGCTAATCGTTGCCCAAGACAAACTGCGGAATGTTGGACTCATGTGCCGCCTATAGTTAACTTCGGACCCGATCACTATGCTGCGTGCTTTCACCCTTTAGCTGAAGGATCTTAAAAAATGGATACTCCTTCAAGCTATTCAAATAAAGAAAAACTAATGAGCGTCGAGAATCTCTCGAAGCACTTCCCTGTTAAAAAAGGATTTTTTAGAAAAACAGTTGGAGTGGTAAAAGCAGTTGAACAGATTAATCTCGATATTTACAAGGGCGAAACTCTTGGCCTTGTTGGCGAATCAGGTTGTGGTAAATCAACTCTAGGCCGCACGATGATTCGTCTTTATGAACCAACTGGTGGTTCAGTCAAGTTTAATGGAAAAGATTTTTTAAAACTAAGTGGGCCTGATCTTCGTAAAAGCCGAAGAAACATTCAGATGATCTTTCAAGATCCATACGCCTCACTTGATCCGCGAATGACTGTGGGTCAGATTTTACAGCAGCCTCTAGACGTTCACTCAATTGGCACTCTTCTGGACAGAAAACGCCGTGTTTTTGAGCTTTTAGAAACTGTGGGCCTTAAACCGTCTCACGTAAACCGCTACCCTCATGAATTTTCAGGGGGCCAAAGACAGCGTATCAGTATCGCGCGGGCTTTGGCTTTAAAGCCGGAACTCATTATTTGTGATGAACCCGTTAGTGCTCTCGACGTTTCGATTCAGGCGCAGATTTTAAATTTGTTAAAAGACCTGCAAGAGCAGATGAAACTGACTTATCTTTTCATCTCCCATGATCTTTCAGTCATTGAATATTTCTGTAACCGTGTTGCTGTTATGTATTTAGGCCGCATCGTTGAACTTGCTGACCGAGATGATTTGTTTAAAAACCCAACTCATCCCTACACTCGGGCCTTACTTCAAGCAATTCCAAAAGCTGGAGTGGGAAAACGTGAAATCACCAGGTCTTTATCTGGCGAAGTTCCAAGTCCGATGAATCCACCAACCGGTTGTGCGTTTCATCCACGTTGTCCGCACAAACAAGAATCATGCACAAAATTAGTACCACCTCTTATAGGATATCCTACTCATCTGTGGGCATGTCCGATCGTAAGAAGTGTTGAAAATAATAACGCATCTCAAACCCTCAAGCCTGGTGGCCTTATTATGCCAGGGTCTTCAGTGGAAAAGGAGTAATCATGTTACGTCGTATTTTGGCAGTTGCCTTGGTTTCAATGCTAGGCTTTCAAACAGCTTATGCCGGTGGTTCTAATAAAGAACTTAAAATCGGTATCAGCCAAGAATTTGAAAACTTAAACCCTTTGATCATGACAATGTCTGCAACGGTTTACATTCACAGCATGGTCGGCCGCGCACTTGTCACTATGGATTCTAATTCTAAATGGGTTCCACAGTTAGCAGAGTCAATTCCCTCAATGGAAAAAGGGACTGCAAAGCTAGTTGATTTTGGCGGCAAGAAAAAAGTTGTAGCGACTTGGCAGATCAAGCAAAACGCAAATTGGGGCGATGGAAAGCCAGTTGTTTGTGAAGATTTTGCTTTCGCAAGAAGTGTAGCCGCTTCACCAACAGTTTCTGTTGGTGAGAAAGAAACTTACACGCAAGTCGAAAAAATTGAGTGGGATAACAAAACTCCAAAGCTTTGCACATTTACTTACGACAAAGCTCGCTGGGATTTTTATGCTCTTGGGCGCCTTTACCCACTTCCTAAACATTTGGAAGAACCTATTTTTGCTAAGCACGGAAGCAAAAAAGAGGGTTACGAAAAAAACTCTCTTTATGTGAAGACTCCAACAAACCCAGGTTTATACAGCGGTCCTTACACGATTTCCGAAGTGAAGTTAGGTGATCACGTAACTGTTGTGCCAAATCCGAAATGGGAAGGTCAAAAACCTGCCATTCAGAAAATCATCATCAAGCTAATTCCAAATACCGGAACTTTGGAAGCTAACTTGCGCTCGGGCCAAATTGATATGATCGGAACAATGGGTCTGTTAGCTTTAGATCAAGCCATTAACTTTGAGAAAAAAGTGAAAGCTGAAAATCTTCCGTTTATAGTCACTTACACTCCAAGTGTGACTTACGAACATATTGACGTAAACTTAGATAATCCTATTTTAAAAGATCCTAAAGTTCGCCAGGCCTTACTTTTCGCAGCTAACAGAGAAGAAATGGTTAAAGCTTTATTTGAAGGCAAACAGCAGGTTGCTGACCACTTTATTTCTCCTAAAGATCCTTGGTATTCTAACGACCCCAAGCAGGTGAAAGTTTATCGTTACTCGCGCCGAGAAGCCACTAAGCTTTTAGACGAAGCTGGTTGGAAAATGGGCGCAGACGGTTTCAGAACTAAAAATGGTAAACGTTTGTCATTTACTTTTATGACAACTGCTGGAAATAAAACTCGCGAACTCGTACAAGTTTACTTACAAGAACAGTGGAAACAGGTTGGCGTTGAAGTAAACATAAAGAACGAACCAGCACGGGTTTATTTCTCTGAAACGACTAAGAAGCGTAAATTTGATTCGTTAGCGATGTACGCTTGGGTCAGTTCTCCTGAACAAAATCCAAAATCAAACGTTGCTTCAAAAAACATTCCTTCAGACAAAAACGGTTGGAGCGGACAAAACTATCCTGGCTGGATTAACAAAGATGTTGATCAGGCTTGCGATTCTTTAGACGTTGAATTCAATCCATCTAAGCGCCGTGAATTAGCAATTAGAATTGCAAAAGCTTACACAGAAGAAGTTCCAGTTATTCCTTTATTTTACCGTTCAGACGTATCAGTTGTACCGCCAACTTTGAAAAATTATGTTCCAACTGGACATCAATTTTCTGAGACTGGCTTTGTAGAAAGTTGGACATTCTAGTGGCTACTTATATCCTCAGACGCATTCTTCAGACCCTCATTGTGGTTTTGATTCTGTCATACGTATGTTTTTATATTATGACTTTAATGCCAGGTGATCCTGTGGAAATGATGATCGCATCAAATCCTAAAATCACGTCTGAGGACGTAGCTCGTCTTCGCGATCTTTATGGGCTGGATCAACCAGCCTATACAAGATATCTCAATTGGGCCGAGACAATTATTCAAGGTGATTTAGGTCACAGCCGAACTTACCGAGTTCCAGTAAGTGAACTTTTAGGCCCAAGACTTTGGAACACATTTATTTTATCAATGGCTTCCCTTGTATTTTCCCTAGTGGTCGCTTTACCTATTGGTGTTTACGCAGCTCTTAAGCCAGGTGGCAGGTTTGACTCGATTGTGAACATGTTAGCCTTTATTGGTATCTCGATGCCTTCTTTTTTATTGGCACTTTTTCTTATTATTTTATTCGCAGTTCAATTTGGTCTGTTACCCGCTGGCGGAACCGAAACGATAGGCCTTGGTGCAACTGGCTTTACTTTTATCTTAGACCGAGCAAAATATTTAATCCTTCCTGTTCTATCTCTTAGCATTTTACAAATCGGTGTTTACGTTCGCTATGCTCGTGGATCTATGTTGGACGTAATGAGACTCGATTTTATTCGAACTGCCCGCGCAAAGGGTTTAAGTCATCACGTTGTAATCTGGAAACATGCTTTTCGAAATGCACTTATTCCGATGATTACAGTAGTGGCCTTAAGTTTATCTTCGGTTTTTTCAGGCGCACTATTAACTGAAACAGTTTTTGCTTACCAAGGAGTTGGTAAACTTGTTTACGATTCTATCATGGGTAATGATTTTAACGTTGCTATGGTTTCATTTATTATCTCGGTCAGCATGGTGCTAGTTATAAATCTTGTAGCTGATATCTTGTACGGATTTGTCGATCCACGAATTACTTACGAATAGGAATGTCTTCAAAATGGATTTAACACCACAGTCAGAAATGCCACAGTCCGGAATGTCAGTCGCGCAAACTGATGAAGTTAGAAAAATGGAACAGCCTCAAAGCTTGTGGAAGATTATCTTCACGCAATTTTTGGAACATAAAATGGCTGTTGTTGGGACATTTTTTATCACTCTTTTTATCCTGATTGCTGTCTTTGCTGACGTTATTGCTTGGGGTTTAGGTATTTCGCCCAATACGCAAAATGTGGCTGCCCGCTTTTTGCATCCGTTTAGCTACGCAGAACAAAGTTCTTCCGACAAAGAAAATGCAGTTGAACGTTGGATTAATGCAAATCCAGAGGCTGCAAAGCTGCTTCAAACTGAAATTGTAACAAAAGATTTAATTACAGTGGCAGAAGATGATGCCCTTTATGAATTCGTTCAACTGGACGTAAAAGAATCTAAAGTTATTTTGGATCAGCTAACGGCTGTTCCTCCTACTTTTAAAGATCTATTTAAAGGTTTTAAAACATTCCATATCTTTGGAACTGATGAGGTCGGCCGAGATGTGTTTATTCGATTGATGTATGGCGCCCGAGTTTCCATTGGCGTAGGAATTTTGTCTACGCTTGTTGCGGCCTTTATTGGCCTGCTCATTGGAAGTCTTGCTGGCTTCTACGGTGGTTGGATTGATGCGCTTCTGATGCGCTTTACAGATGCCCTTCTTTCACTTCCGCTAATTCCGGTAATGATCGTGATCGCAGCAGTTGACCTTCAAAAAGTACCTTTTATAAATTACTTCGTTGGATCTGGTTATGAAAGTATCATTAAAATGGTTGTGATCCTTTGCCTATTCTCTTGGATGACTGTGGCCCGACTTGTTCGCGGAAGCATTTTATCATTGAAAGAGCGAGAATTCATTTTGGCTGCACGAACTGTGGGTTGTACAGATGCAACAATCATTATTCGTCACTTATTCCCAAATGTTGTGGGACCTATGCTTGTTTCCCTTACTTTGGGCGTCGGTAGCAGCATTATCTTTGAAGCCGCATTATCGTTTTTAGGATTAGGAATCATGCCTCCGACTTCTAGTTGGGGTAACATGCTTAATAATGCCTTAGAACTTATGTATAAAAACGTCTGGTTGATTATCCTGCCTGGTCTGATGATTTTAATTACCGTTGT
>JAYTJV010000028.1:0-1962 GCA_043730825.1 Pseudobdellovibrionaceae bacterium | reverse complement strand
GCAAAGCTTTGAGATCGCTTACCACCCGAACTCCACCACCCGAGGGATGATTTCCTATTCGAGAAATACCTTGAGCATCACGAGTCTCTAAAGTCATTGCAGGCATTCGAGTTGCCTCGCAAGACTGATAAGCTGTCGCCATGACCCAACGCCCACCTTTTTCGGATGGCCCAACAGCTTGTCCTGAAACTAAACTCTCAGGATCACAAACTGTAATTTTACTTGAAGCATGTGATTTGAACAAAGCTTTAAGTTCTGTTTGCAGTTCCGGCCACTGCGGACGGTCTTCGATTTTGAGTTCAAGCTGCGCCCAGATTTCAATTTGCTCTTCTGTAGGCTTTTTCCAAAAATCAGCACCAAGGTACTTTTCTAGAATCGTAATCAATGTCAGAACTTTTTCATTTCTTAAACGATCTCGTGGCTGAAGTGCTTGCTTCAGGTCCTGCCATGATGCTGGGACTTCCGAATTTAATGAAGCATCATGCAGCGTGTGCCAGAAGAATGTTTCAAAATCCTGGCAATCAATTTTTTCTTCGATTTTATCAGCGATTTTCGTATTGTTAGAAAGTCCCTGAAATCCGCACCCATAAAGGCTGAGACAGAAAACGATCATGACGGTTTTTTGTATTTTCATATGGAGTGTTTTCGGAAATTTTTTGCTCATTCATGAGGCAATGGGTAAAGAAATCTCCATAAACTGGACTTAAAGGTCGCTGGACCACCAGCCCTTAAGTCTTTAAATAAAAATCTACGGCGTCGCGTGAAGCGAAAATTTTTGTCATATCCCGCAATTAGCGAATTAATACTCCAGCTGTTTGACAGAGAATTTCGAAGTGCTATCCTTTTGACATGAAAAAAGCATCTTCACTTCTACTTTTATTGGGCCTTTTAATGGGTTTAACTTCTGAAGCTCAGGTTTTAAAACCTGGCATCTGGAAAGCAAAAGCTAGTTTTAAAGTTAACGGTTTACCGCTTCCTTCATCTGACGAAGAAGATTGTGTGCTACCTCACGAAGTAAAAGATGTGAAAGCTTCAATCACAAAAAATTTGAAAAAGAATGGCTGCGTTTTAACGAAGTGGGATGTGAAAAACAAAAACATCGATGCGGCTCTATCTTGTGATAGCGATGATCTAGTCGCGACAGGCACTATTAAAGGTAGTTATACTGCCAGTAGTTATAAACTTGATGGCCTAGCAAACGGTACTTACAAAAAGATGCTTCCAGCTTCTGCTGTTATCGAACTTCGCGGCGAATGGCTGAAGGCTTGCGAACCAGAAGTGAAAAAATAATTTTTTTCATTGGAAATTTTGCTCACCAAAAAATTTGGGCAAATCACTCACTCATTTCATTTTTTCTTTAAGAACGTCCGAAAAATTTTTCTTATTGTCTGACGATGCGGATCGTTTGAAATTCAGACTTCTGGAATCAATATTTGAATTGTTTGAAGAATTTGATTTAGGTTTGTGCGAAGCTTTTGCATCTTTGTATTCTCTAAGGCCGTACTGGACTTGTGTCGATGAATTCATACATCCTCCTTGATGCTGCAATCTGTTTTCCTTGCCTATTTAGAGAGCAAATAAAATACCAACTCAAATTCAATGCTATGCGTTTTAAAAATTTCGCGTGGCCACTTTGGCCCCAAAGCGTCTGGCACAAAGCTCGCAATAGTCCCATAGCGGAGGTATCATGAAATCACTCATACTTATTTTTGTTGCACTCACTTCAACTTTCGCCCAGGCGCAGTTTGACTATCGTCCAGAACGTCCCGGCCGTGAAGAGCGGCCGATCAGACCCGTGCGACCGATTCGTCCAGAACGACCGATTCGCCCTGATCCGGACCATGGCTATCGCTTGGTGCTTTACTCATTGGGCTCATTAAGAACTAATAAATTCATCACCCAGAGCCACGTTCTTTCTGTTCCTCACAGAATGGACCGAGTTCAACGGGTAGAGCTTGTTGG
>JAYTJV010000027.1:0-17121 GCA_043730825.1 Pseudobdellovibrionaceae bacterium | reverse complement strand
TATCTTGATACTTTTGGCTGAAGGCGGTAGCAAATGAACCCGGATGAGCAATTCCCGATACAAGCCCAATTCGCTGACCTCTTACTTCAATTTCCTGGCCAGACCAATTTTTCAAGCCTTTGACCTGCAGAGAATTAAGGAACACCGGCTTAGATTTTGGCAAAATAGCTTTGATGCCTTCAACCTGTTCAAAAGTTACAAGATTGGCTTTGGTTAAAATGATCGCATCAGCAAATTTCAAAGTTGAGATTGATTCTCTGGATCTACTTTTGAGTCCTTTTAATCCACTAACCGCGTCAATTAAAACAACGTCGAAATCTTTATGAAGCCGATGATGTTGGAAGCCATCATCAATAATGATGAAATCAATCTCGTTATTTTGACTAGCTAAGACCGCTGACTCCCACTTCTGAGGACCTGAATAAACAGGGACTTTCAAATTATTAAAATACCAACACGCTTCATCGCCCCAGACTTCAGGTTTTTTTGCTTTCTCTTCAGTTAAAAGAGATGATTCAACGGCCCCTGCTTTATAACTTCGGGTCACAATTGCAGGATTAAAACCTAAAGATTTAACATCAGCCACGAGCATTTTTACAAACGGAGTTTTTCCTGTTCCGCCGAAAGCTAAATTACCTACAGAGAAAACCGGCTTTTTAACTTTAACACTTTTGATAAATCCAAAACGATAAAGTCCACGGTGGAGGTTTGCGAAAAAACCATAGATCGCAGACAGCAAAGTCATTTCACATACTCCAAAATAATTTGTGAAACTCTTTCTGTTGCTCCGCGATTGCCTAATTTTGAAATGAGCGTTTTTAACTTTGCAACGACTGCATTCTTAGCGACTGGATTTGTAATCCATTCTGACAAAATGCTTTCAAGCTCGTCATCCTTTAATTCCCACTGCAATCGTTCGGGCACAGCCATTTCGCCCAAGATTAAGTTAACCAACCCAAAATAACCTTTGATAAAAGTTCGAGCTAGAATCGTAGTTAGTAAACTCATACGGTACATGATGATCATTGGCTTTTCTAAAAGACCCACCATCAAAGTCGCTGTTCCAGAGGCTGCTAAAACCACATCGGTTAGATTAATCATTTCATACGGATCAGCTTTGACTAACTGAAACGAAGTTTTAAAATCATCAGTATAGCTTAAAATTAAATCCTTTTCGATCGTCGGAGCACAAAGAATCAAAATTTTAACGTTTTGATATTTCTTTGCGATTCTCGCAGCTACTCTAAGCTGCTGGGGCAAAAGATTTTTTAGTTCACCACGGCGGCTGCCTGGCATAAGTCCTAACACAACATCGTTATCTGAAATACCATATCGACTTCGTTGAAGCCTTCTATATTCAGGATCGAAATATTTACTATCCAGTTCATCAAGCAAAGGGTGGCCGACAAATTCTGAAGGGACCTGATGGCTATCATAAAATGAAACTTCAAATGGAAAAAGGAGAAGTGCTTTATCGCAATATTTTTTAATTGTTTTAACTCGGCCTTTTCTCCAGGCCCAGACTTGCGGAGAAATATAATAAACAACCTTGATTCCAAGGCCATGAAGTTTTTTAGATAACATCAGATTAAATTCAGGATAGTCCATCACCACGACTACTTTAGGCCGGCGGCGTTCTGCTTCAGCCACTAGCAAATCGAAAACTTTTTTCAATTTACTATATTGCGCAACGATTTCGCTAATTCCAACAACAGCCATCTCTTCAGAGCGGCCTAATATTTCAAAGCCCTCTTTTTCCATATCAAGGCTTCCCACACCAAACGTGTGAATTTTAAATCCCTTTTTCTTCCAAAGTTTAATGAGATTAAGTGCGTAGTGGCTGCTCGAGGCTTCCGCCGCAACGAACATTATTTCTGGAAGCGCGTTTACTGACTCCACTTTTCAATCATCGCCAATGCTTTAAGGCCATCTTCACCTGTCACAAAAGGAGCTTTGTCCTGAATGACGGCTTGAATGAATGAGTTAGTTTCCTCTTGAAGGGCGTCCGCTTTTTCAACAGTCCAGATTTTAGTCGCAACTGGTTCTGGTCCTTGTGGAGTGTGAACACAATGTTGAATTTCCATTGTTCCTAAATGAGCCCACAAAGTTTCGTTTGTCTTTGTAAATTGCAAAGACCTTTGCGGCACAACGCTAATTCGACTTGCGGTCATTGTTGCCGTCATGCCGTTTTTTAAAGTCGCGTGTACTTCTGCAAAATCCCAAGTTTGAGTAAAAACTTTTTTCTTTTCGACATGAAATTCTTTAATTTCTGATCCAGTTAACCAAGTTAATAAATCCACATCGTGAATCATCAAATCATGAAGAACGCTTACGTCAGCTGCCCGAGTTTTAAAAGGTCCTTCACGGCGTAAGATTAAAGCTTCAGGAACAAACTTAAATTTTTTCATTTCGCGAATGGCCGGATTAAATCTTTCAATGTGGCCAACTGCTAGCTTCAAATTTTTTGCATTTGCTTTTTTAACAAGCTCTTCGGCTTGTCCAAGTTCTGCAGCGATTGGTTTTTCTACGTTCACATGGATTCCATGATCCAAACACCAAAGAGCTAATTCATAATGGCTTCTAGTTGTCGCTGCAATCGTCACAGCATCGACTTTGCCGGCAATTTGTTGAAGGCTTGTAAAAGCTTCAACACCTAAATCGCCAGCGATTTTTTTTGCACGATCTGCAGACGCATCAAAAACTCCGACAAGATTGGCATCGGGACAAGCCTTGTGCTTTTGGGCATGAAACTGTCCTAAGTAACCAACGCCTAATACGGCTGTTCGAAGTTTTGTGCTCATATATTTTTTAACTCTCCGATGATTCGAGGGCGTCTGCCTTTACTCCACGAGCAATAGCGATTCCACGTTTTGAACTTTTCACGAAATGAATTAAGAAGTCGATATGAGGACTTGGTTTACAATCGCTTTGAATTCTTGCGATCGCTTCATCAACTGTCCCTTTTCCCATGATAAGCATTCGAATGGCCATATGAACATTCTGAACTTCATCTTTTGAAAAACCTTTTCTTAAAAGACCGACTTTGTTTGTCGCACGAACCGTGGCCCAATTACCTAACGCTCTTGAGAATGGTAGAATATCTTTGTTCACAACCGAGCTTCCCGCAACGAAGGCATTTCGGCCGACTCGAGTAAACTGATTGAAAGCGCAAACTCCACCAATGACAACGTTGTCTTGAATTTCACAGTGACCACCCAAGTGGGTATCATTTGCCATCACAACGTTGTTACCAACTTTGCAATCATGACCTACGTGGGTATAAGCCATAAAATAACAATTATTTCCAACCTCAGTTTGGCCATCGCCTTTTGAAGTTGCGATATTGACCGTTGAGAATTCACGAAAAACATTATTGCTTCCAATAATTAATTTCGTTGGTTCGCCCTTATAAGAAATATCTTGTGGTGGTCCACCAATAACTGCGCCGGGACTGATATGATTATTTTCGCCGAGTTCAATAATTCCAGAGCGGCTACCGACCGTCGCATGACCTTCGATCAATGTTCCGCGACCGATTTTTACCTTACCCTGGATCATGCAATAAGGCCCGATTTCAACATCGGGTCCTAATTCCACATCCGGAGACAAAATACTTGTTGGATGAACTTTTACTGACATTTTTCTGCCTTACTTTGATTTCTCAAAGGCCTTGATAACTTGATCAGTTAAATCAGATGTTTGTTCTGCGTAAAGAACGCCTGCAGAATTTTCGAGAACCAAAGTGTAACTTCCAGCTTTAGCTGTTTCTGCAATCACTTTTCTCATTTTTTCTAAGATTGGCTTTGTTAGATCTTGTTCCTTTTTTTGGATCTCCATCTGATTTTTGTTCAGAGATTCACGGTACTTCATCATTTCTTCCTGCATTTCGGCCTGCTTCTTACCTAAAACTTCTTCAGATAAAACGCTTCTCTTTTTTTCGAGATCTTCGCCCATTTTCTTCAAATCAGTTTCTTTTTTCTGAAGATCTTTTTTGCGCTTTTCGAATTCGCCTTCTAATTCCTTTTTAGCTTTTTTGCCGGCGTCAGTTGCTTGAATCGCTCTTTGCATATCGACGACGCCAACTTTTGATGCGCTTTGAGCAAACGCTAATGAGCTCATTAAAAGTGGGGCAAGAAGTAAATTTTTTAACATTTCGAAGTTCTCCTTAAAAGGGTGTACCAATTGAAAATTCAAATACTGAAGCATCATGATAATCAGAATCACGCTTGATTGGGAATCCCCATTCAAAACGCAACGGGCCAAGAGGCGAGAACCAGCGAATCCCAAAACCCCAATCCGAGTAAAGCATATCACTTGAAAGTTCGTCTTCGGCCTGTCCCACATCGTAAAAAACAACACCAAACATGTCGGCTTCTCTGATCAGTGGATACATAAGTTCTGTTTGATACATCGCCTGTTGTTGTCCACCGAAAACGCGATTTGCACGCTTGCGGGCTTCTAAAGGTGATAAGTTATAAGGTGCGGTTTGATACTGAGCCTCTAATGTTGAAGATTGCTTTCTTCGACCGATCGTTGAGTATCTAAAGCCACGTAAAGAATAGGGTCCGCCCAAAACATATAGTTCATTGAAAGGAACATCTTTTTTGCCGTCTAAAGATTCGATGCGGGCATAAGAAAGTGAGTTTCTCCAAACGACATCCCAGAATAAATTTTTGAAAAAACGGTAATCTGCACCGGCTCGATAGTACTTAAGGTTTCCACCCAAAATACCTGAATTTGCATAGGAAAGTTTAGAATAGATACCTTTTGTGGGCCTAAAGCGATCATTTCTTGTGTCGTACTCAATGTAGACACCAGCTAAACCTGAATCACCGTTTGCAGTGTTAAGCGGAAAAAGTTCAGGATCTGTTAAGAGAGTTCCGTTACTGTCCCGGACTGCGCGAAGTTCAGTTGTTGTAAAAGTATAACTTCCGCCCGCTCTTAAATATTCAGCAATTGGATGAGAAGTGAAAACCGAAGCCCCGGTTTTTCTTTCGTTATAATCAAGTCGGCCTGATGTTTCACTTTTGAAAACCCGTCCGCCGAGTGACCAATCCGAGTCGTTATAATAAGGCTCAGTGAAACTTAAATCATACTGTTCATAATCTTTTGAAAACTGAATCGAGACACCTAAATTTTGACCCAAACCACGAAAATTCGTTTGCTGAACAGATCCCTGAAGCGCGAAACCGCTTGAAGTACTGTAGCCAGCACCGATCTGGATTTGTCCGGTGTTCCGTTCTTTTACCACGATATCAACATCCATAATGTCAGGCTGATTGACTGGAGTTGAAGTTTTGAAATTTACTTCTTCAAAAAAGCCTAAACGCTGCATATTTTCTAAAGACTGACGTCGGCGAGTTTCATGATAGAGCTCACCTTCTCGGACTTTGAGTTCACGGCGTAAAACTTTGTCGCGGCTTTTGCTGTTTCCAACAACATTAATTCGTCCGAAATAAACTTTATTACCCTTATCAAATTCGAAAACCAAATCAACCTTGCGGGCCTCATCATCAAAACGGGTTCTGGGAATAACGTTCGCATAAGCGTAACCTAAGTCACCGTACAGGGCTTGTAATTCGCTTAAGTCTTTCTGCAAAACATCATAGGCAAAAACGCCGTTGTTTTGGATTTTTGAAGTTTCTTTAAGCTTTTCTTCTGAGAATAGCAAATCACCTGCGTAATCGACTTCACCAACACTGTATTGTTCGCCTTCTTCAACCCGGATTGTAATGTAAATTCCTAGCTTATCCGGAGTCAAACTCACCTGAGGGCGATCAACTTTAGCTTTTACATAACCCTGATTGTAATAAATAAATCTTAAGATCTGAGTATCACGTTCAAAAGCGTCTTGTTTGAACTGACCTGAACTTGAAACGGCAGAAAAATAGCCTTCTTCTTGGGTTGCAATTCGGCCTTTTAAATATTCATCAGATAATTTTTTATTTCCAATGAAATGAATTTTTTTAACTTTTACTTTATCGTTTTCTTCTATTTTTATAAGAAGACTGACCTGATCTTTATTTTCTGATTCGGTTAATACCGGCGTGATTTTCGTTAAATAAAAACCTTTATCCTCATAAAGCTTCTGCATTTTGTCGATGCCATCTTTTAATTTACTTTCATTAAAAATTTCAAAGGCTTTAAGGCCTGCCGCTTCCTGAAGTTCTTCTGTTTTAAGTTCGCTATTGCCTTCGAAAGTAAGTCCAGAAAGAACCGGCTTTTCTTTAATTTTATAAGTCAGGCTCAGGCCACCTGATACATTTTGCGTCGCGACTTCGATTGTTTCAAAATAACCCAACGAATAAAGCATCTGGATATCTTCACGAACTTTTTCGCGGTCTAGTGGCTGACCGACTTCACTTTTAAGGCGATTTGTGATCACATCTTTTTCAAGTCTTTTCGTACCCTCTACGCGGATTTCCTTTACGGTGCCACCTGAAGCAGTGGTTCTGTTTTCAGCAGGCTTTGCAGCTACTTTTGCATTTGCCTTTGCATTTGCCTTTGCATTTCCATTCGCAAGACTGGTTTTTAAAGTCGATCTTTTCGCTGGAGATTTGGAATTTTTAGCTTTTGCGGGTGCTGGCTTGAGGTTGACCTCTTGCGACATAGCGAAATCGATAGAGGTCAACATTAAGAACAAACTTAACGTGAAGACTGTGATCAAAAACTTTTGAGGTCTCATACCAGCTGCATTAATCACAGATTATTTCAATCCTTCCGATAACTTATGTAAAGTCGAGCAAATCCTACCAGAACAAACTTAAAGGAGTCAACGCACCCATCGTCCATCTTGAAGCTTTAATCTTTTTGGGAATCGAAGACTGAGTTTTTCATCATGAGTCACAACCACAAGAGCTGCTCCGGATTCTTTCTGCAAATCGAACATGAGTTGCTGAATGATTTGTCCGTTTTGCGAGTCCAAATTCCCCGTAGGTTCATCAGCAAAAAGAAGTTTAGGTTTTTTCACCATCGCACGCGCCAGGGCCACACGCTGACATTCCCCGCCTGATAATTGTGTTGGGTAATGGTGAAGCCGGTCAGATAAGCCGACTCGATCAAGTAACCCAAGAGCGTCTTTTTCTTTTGTCTCTTCTTTTAAAATCCAAAAAGGCATTAGCACATTTTCTAAAACTGTAAATTCATTGAGCAGATGATGGAATTGAAAGACGAAGCCCATTTTTTCAGCACGAAATTTAGAAAGCTGCTGATCATTGAGAGATTTAATATTTACTCCCTCGATCTCGAGGTCACCTTCGTCTGCCCGATCAAGAGTTCCCATGATGTGCATTAAGGTACTTTTTCCAGCGCCGGACGAGCCCATAATACAAAGGGCTTCGCCTCTTTGCACTTCAACAGAAACACTTTTTAAAATTTCGAGTGGCGTACCTTCACGGTTGAAAGTTTTTTTTATGGCAATTGCGCGAAGTAAAACATCATTCATAGCGTAATCCTTCCGCAGCCTGTCTTCGCGCCGCTCTCCAAGCAGGAATTAGGCCCGCAATCCAGCAAATAAAGAGTGTCGAGGCAAGAATCCAGAATAAGTCATTCCAACGAACACTCAAATCAATATGGTCTATCTTATACACAGAGCCTGAAATCAGTCCCCATCTTTTTTGATAAAGATTAATTAAAATCGTAAAAAACCAACCAACAAAAATTCCCGCGAAGGCACCAACAAGACCTAAAAATAAACCCTGAATCAAAAATACTCGGCGAATTTTTCTGGTAGTGAGGCCCATCGATTTTAAAACTGCGACATCGGCGGACTTTTGCAAAGTCTGAAGCAGCAAATTAGATGAAACCGCAAATGCCGCAACTATCACCAAAATGAAAACAACGAAAAAGATGACTCTCCTTTCAAGCTCAATTGCTTGAAAGATATTTTCATGTTCACTGGCCCAGTCTTTGACCCAATAAGGATGGCCCAATTGCGCCACGAAATCAGATGCCATCGCATCAGCTTCTTTTGGATCTTCAACTTTTAGTAAAATTCCGCTAAAGCGATTTGATATCTCGGCTAGTTTCTGTACTTGTTCAAGATCTGCAGCGATCATTCTTTCGTTCCACTCGTATTTGCCAAGATCTAAGATTCCCTGAATTTTGAAAGTTCCCATTGTTCTTCGGAAACCTGAGGTTTCAAGATCTGCAAATCGAGGTACAACGACGTGAATCGTGTCACCAATTGTTTTTCCCAAGCGATTCGCTAATTCTTTACCTATTAACGCTTTCGGATGCTTTTCACCTTCGCTAGGTGAAACATCGAGTGTCCCTTGAATCAGCCTTGAATCAAGACTTAAGACGTCGCGAAAAGTTTCATGGTCTAAACCTTGAATCAAAACACCTTGAACTTGTCCGGTTGCTGCGACTACACCTTCGATTTTTACAAAGGGAGTTCCGCTTAGAACCCGAGAATCCATTTTTTTGATTTTTTCCATAAATTCTAGAAATTGATCCTGATCGCTGCTTCTTTTGACAACCGTTAAGTGACCGGTCACATCGGTTAGAGATTTTTGCAGAGTAGTTTCAAATCCCGACATCACAGCCAGCGCCACGTATAAGACTGCGACACCTAAGGTCAAACCCACAAGCGCAAACATGCTTGATCGCGCCGAAATTGCTTTTTTATTCCAGAAAAAACGCTGCACGATCAGGAGCTCTAAACTTTTGTCTAATCGCTTAATTGTAGTCAGCTTTTTAAAAGGGATAAAATTAAAAAGCTGTTTGATTTTACTCACCCTTATTTCACTTCACTTGTTGTTGGCGAATCTTTTGTAATCTGAGATTTTAAATAAGCCATAACGAAACCATTAAGCTCCCCGTCCATGACGTCTTGAACTTGATTCGTTTCAAAATCTGTTCTGTGATCTTTGATCATTTGATAAGGATGCATCACATAGGATCTGATTTGTGAACCCCACTCGTTGGCTTTTTTAACTGAATTCATGGCGTCTTTTGCCGCATTTCTTTTTTCCACTTCTTTTTCATACAAAGCTGCTTTTAACATTTTAAGAGCTTTTTCTCGGTTTTGAATTTGTGAACGTTCGATTTGACACTGAACAACGATTCCAGATGGTAAGTGGTACATTCGAACAGCGGAATCGGTTTTATTCACGTGCTGACCACCGGCTCCGCTTGATCGGTAAGTTTCAACTTTCAAATCATCAGGCTTAATTTCAATTTTAATATCGTCATCGACTTCAGCCCACGCAAAAACGGAAGCAAAAGATGTATGACGTCTGGCATTTGAATCGAATGGCGAAATTCTCACCAATCTATGAACTCCACTTTCAGCTTTGAGGTAACCGTAAGCGTAAGGTCCTTCAATTAAAAGTGTTGCTGACTTTATACCCGCACCTTCGCCGTCTGTTCTTTCAAGTTCTGATACTTTGTAGCCTTGTTTTTCAGCGTAGCGCATATACATTCGGTAGAGCATATCTGCCCAGTCGCAAGCTTCAGTTCCGCCGGCTCCAGAGTTGATTGAAATGTATGATGAGTTTGTATCGAGCTCGCCACTTAAGACTCGTTTTAATTCTAAAGCTTTTCCTAACTCTTCGCTTTTTGTGATTTCGGTTTTCACTTCTGTAAATGAGTCTTCATCGCCAGCTTCAATAGACATCTCTAAAAGGACTTTTGAATCCTGAAGTTTCGAATCAAATTCGTTCCACTCAAGCAAAGCTTTTTCTAGAAAAGATTTTTCCTTGTTGAGCTTCTGCATTTCCGTAGGCTTTTCCCAGAGTTTTGGATTTTCAGCTTGGAGTGCGAGCTCTTCTAGACGTTTTCGTTTTTTATCGAGGTCAAAGATACCCCCGTAGTTCGAGAGCCAATTGATCAAGATTTGCGAGTCTTCTTTTTACTTCGTGTAGTTCTGCGGTGATTGACATACCTATATGAAATAACGTCAAAAATTTCATCTTGCAACTTGAACATTTCCAGAGCCTGCTCTTCACTTTCCTCGTGATCGAAGCCTAGCAAGTGTAAGATGCCATGGAGCACCATGTAACCGAGCTCGAGATTAAAAGAATGTTCATGGTCTATTGCTTGTTTTTTTAGCACTTGCGGGCAGATTACAAGTTCACCCAATGACTGAGGATCAATAGGATCGAAGCTTAAGACGTCTGTTGCGTAATCACGGCCGCGAAATTGATGATTAAGCTTTTTCGCAGGTTTCGTATCTAAGAACACAAGGATCAGTTCTTTATTTTTTAAGACCCGCGGAAAACCCTTCTTTTTGAGACTTAAAACTAACGCTTCAGTCCATTCTTTTAAGAAAGTATTCGGGATCCTAACTTGAGATTGGTTGATAATATTGAGTTTCACTCATTTTATGATTACCTTAAATTCATGCCAAAAGCACCTACGGAACTTCAAAAATTTGAATCTTTAATGAAAATTGTTGCAGACCTTCGGGGACCTGAAGGTTGCCCTTGGGACAAAGAGCAAGATCATAAAACTTTAGCGCCGTACACGATCGAAGAAAGTTATGAACTCGTTGAAGCACTTGAACAAGCTGATGACAAAAAAATAAAAGAAGAATTAGGCGATGTGCTTTTTCAAGTAGCACTGCATGCCCAACTAGCCAGTGAAAGAAATGCTTTTAAAATAGAAGATGTCTTAAGCACTCTCAATGAAAAAATGGTCCGAAGGCATCCCCATGTTTTTTCAGATGTGAAGGTTTCTGGCACCGAAGAAGTTTGGCAAAATTGGGAGAAAATCAAAAAAGCCGAGAACAATTTAAAAGGTGCAAAAAAAA
The DNA here is from genome assembly GCA_043730825.1 of Pseudobdellovibrionaceae bacterium. Lineage (GTDB taxonomy): Bacteria > Bdellovibrionota > Bdellovibrionia > Bdellovibrionales > Bdellovibrionaceae. The sequence continues at coordinate 6,368 of JAYTJV010000027.1, read as the reverse complement.
CGATCGATATTCCAGAAGTGATCCCGGCCTTACAAAGAGCTTATAAAATAGGGGTTAAAACTCAAAAAGCGGGCTTTGATTGGTCAAATCCTTCTGAAGTTTTAGTTAAAGTAAAAGAAGAGTTAGCTGAAGTCGAAGTCGAGTTAAAAGATAAAAGTTCGACCACATTGGAAGAAGAGATTGGTGATTTATTATTTTCAGTCGCACAATTAGCCCGTCACTGTGGCTTTGAGCCTGAACAAAGCTTACGTGCTGCCAATCGTAAATTTTTAAATCGCTACGAAGGAATGCACCAAATTTGCCTTCGAAGAGGTGTTCAATTCGAGAATTTAACTTTAGAAGAGAAAGAAAAACTCTGGACCGAAGTTAAAAGGATTTAAGAATCGCCCGCAGCATTTCCAAGTAGTTTAACCAGATTTAAACAGATGCCCCAGTCTAGTTGTTTCAATATAAAACGAAACCAGAAAGTAATTCATCAGCAGACCTAGACTCTGCGCTGGTTTTACAAGACTCCCCTTGTTAATTGTCTCTGAAATTCCGAGAAGCTAAGGGTTAGTTCATCTTGAGGAGTTTCACGTGATGATATTAAAAGTTTTGTGCCTGATGCTTGCGGTTTTATCTCTTGATGCCTGCCAGTTCGGGTATCGAAAACCAAGCTCTGTCAGCGGCGCAATTTATCTTCGCAATGAAGTTGAAAACATTCTTGCAGATGTCAAAAACTCTGGAAAATTTAAATTAGAAACTTGTGCTCCGTACATTCAAAATGTCTATCAAGATGTATTAAGATTAGCGCCAACCCGTTTTGACTACGAAAGCACGAAAGCAAACTGGCAGGGAACTTACGATAATCTTTGGCAGATTAGACTTAAACTTCGTGAACGACTAGTCGAGTTTGCAAAGGATCTTCCCGCCGATCACGCCCAACTTAATACTTGTGTCACCGCTATAAGAGATGGTTTTAGACTATCTCGCTACATGGAAGATTACTTGGCTGAAAGTTTTTCTGGAGTACCGCAAGACTTTGAAGCTGCGAATCCAAAAAAAGAGACAGATCCTAAATTTAAACCGACTCCGCTTCGCGGCGAAAGCCCTTGGCTGGTTGTTAATAAGGAGAAGTTTCCACAAATAACGGTTAGATCGGGCGACCTTATCATTTCTCGTGGAAATGCCTATACAAGTTCCGCGATTGCTCGAATTGCAGAAGTTGATTCTCAGTTTTCCCACCTTGCTTTTGTTTTTGTTCAAGGAGACGGAACAGGTCAGGAATACACAATCGAACAAGCTATTTTAAATCCAAATGTAAAAATTCTGGAATCTCATATCGAAGTTGGATCCACGATCCGCTCTTTTAAAGAATATATGGAAGACGGGAATGCTCGAAATTTAGTGTTGCGATATCCAGATCCTTTTATTTCTCACAGATCGGCGCGCTGGGTTTTTGACTACGTTCAAAATTACCGGAAGCGTTCATTTGATGCGAATCCATTCTTTGCGATGGATGATGTGAATCACAATGTTCCTTATAACTTCCAAATGGGCTTAGAAAACCCTGAGAATCCTAAAAAACTTTTTTGTTCGCAAATTGCCCACGTTGGGTTTCATAGTAACAACGTAAAAGTTCCTTATTTTATGTCAGACTTAAATACCCGACTTTCACTACCCAAGCGCCTAGGAATCACGGCAAAAGTTCTGTTTGCTCCTGGTGATTTGGAAGTTGATCCCCGCTTCGAGATGATTGGCGAGTATCGCAATCTTCGAAAGCTCAAAGGTCTTCGCATGAAGGATATGGTTCTGACTGGAATGTATAAGATGATGGAACAAGGCTACGAATTTACGCCCGTTCCTCAGACTGAATTGATCTCAGTTTTTCGCTGGGTTGTGAGGCAAATGGACGTGAAGTTTGCAAAGCCTAAGCTGCCTAAAAATATGAATGTCAAAGTACTAAGCACCGTCTACACGCTAGATAAAGTCGCTATGTATCTGGAAACTGAACTTCAAAAAGAAGAAACGAATTTTGAAAAAGTAAGTCAAGGTTTACCCATTTCATTCGGCCAGGGCCTTGAGACCATAGAAAGAGCCCGACTCAAAGACCTAGAGATCTTCATGAGCAAAAAGAAACCTAAATTTCACTGGGATTTTAAACCACCAAATCTTCGGCCCGGTGGCCAAAGTCAAGCCGGCGGATAACTGACCGACAAGAGCGCCAAAGGGTGCGGACATTGACCTATCAAAATAATTTATAGCCTAGAATCTAGTGGTACGCGGACTTGAAACGTTGTTCCATGTTCAGCATTGCTTTGAACAGAGACTTCGCCGTTGTGGGCCCGGACTAAACCTCTGACGAGGGTCAGGCCAATTCCCCAACCCTTCTGTTTACTTTTCATAGCTGAATCCGAGCGTCTGAAGGGTTCGAATATTTTTTCTATCATGTCTGCAGGAATTGGGTTTCCTTCATTGTGAACTTTGATCAACAAAGTTGCTTTTTCAGTTATCACATCGACATTAATTTTTTTGCCCGAAGCCCCGTACTTAATTCCGTTGCCGATTAAGTTTTCTAAAATCCTGCGCATGGCTTGTGCATCCCAAAAACCTTTTTGGTTGCCAGTGATTTTTAGTGCGATTTCACGACGATTCATTTTTTCAAGTGTTTCCACAGTTGAACGCGCTAGTTTTTCAAAATCGCATTCGGCAACTCTGATTTGCATCATCTCACCTGCATTTAATGTCGTCACATTGAGCAAATCGGCGATCATGGAATCCGCTCGTTCCATGTTTTGTTGAATCATGGTCGTGAGCATTTTTCTGTCTTCAGGTTTGGTCTCATCATTCGAGAGAAGTTCATCCGCACTCATCTTGGCAACGCCGATCGGATTTCTGAGATCATGGGACAAAGCTGCGACAAATTGTTCGCGCATTGCTCTTTCAGAGGTCATGTCTTGTAGTTGATTACGAAGCTGAATTTCAGTCATCACTGCAGAGGTTAATTCGCGCATGAGAGACAGGTCGGCATCAGTCCAATCGTGAACTTGAGGATCAATTGCGCAGAATGAACCAATCACATGACCACTATCTGATACCATCGGTATTGATAGAAAAGCCGCAATACCCCAAGAAATCGCTGTTGGATGATCTTTCAGCAATGGATGCAGTTTTGTGTCAGCTGCGACGATCTCTTCCCCAGCTAAAGTGTAGCGACAAATAGAATCATCGATTGCAACTTCACGGACAACATCGAAGGGCGCTGTAAGGCCGTAGTTCGCTTTGAAAAATTGTCTTTTTTCGCCGATAATAGAAATGATTGTGATTGGAGCTTTTAAAACCAACGCTGCCATTTTCGCGAGCCTATCGAAAGCAATTTCTTTGGGTGTATCAAGAAGACCAGCTTCATTGATGGCTTTCAAACGCGCAGGATCCGAAAGTTTTCCGTCACAAACAGCTACTTTATGTTGGACTGTTTTATCCAAGTCGGAGTTAAACTTCATGCTACGAGAAAAGAACACAGGCGGTAGCAAGAGTCAAAGAACCTGCGCGATTGAATATTAATGCACTAAATAACTTGGCGTGTTGGTGATTTCCATGAAATCGATTCACAATTTTTAATTATGCAAAATTACATATCCGCAAAATTCGCCCAGCGCTAACGAAAGCACCTGTCTCATCAAGAGAAAAACTATTTCGCGCATCGAAGTAAATAATCAGAATATACCTCTTAGATAAATTCTTGTCCAAAACGAATTGTTTGTGACAACTGAGACCTAGGCCGACTCTGCTACCAAGAAACTCAGTGCCAACTCCACCAAGTGATTTTATAGACAGAGTTCATTCGACTAAAGCCCTAATGACTTTTTAGCTCCGCCGAATGATTGACCAAATCTTTGATTGAACCCATCCTTGGCTGATAGAATAGACGGAGCCCACCTTCATGAGCATTCAAGAATCAGTGAATTTAGCCCATCCCCACTCACACCCACATCGCCATTCAGCAAAGTATTTAGGCAAACGCATTGTCATCATTGTTGGAGGAGGTTTCGCAGGATTAAAAGCGGCTAAAACTTTAGCTAACCAAAAGGATATCCACGTCATTTTAGTCGATGAAAGAAATCATCATTTGTTTCAACCTTTACTTTATCAGGTAGCGACTGCGGGATTAAGCCCAAGCGATATTGCAGTCCCCATTCGTGCACAATTTTCAAGTACAAAGAATGTCGAAATTTTTAAAGTTCCCGTCAACGGTGTCGACCTCGAGAAGAAAACCGTGAAAGTTCCGAATGGCGAAATTGAATTTGATTATCTGATTATGGCATGCGGGGCTCAACACAGTTATTTTGCTAATCCAGAGTGGGAAGAATTTGCCCCAGGATTAAAAACGTTGGAACAAGCCACTGAAATTCGGCGACGAATCCTTTCTGCTTTTGAAAAAGCAGAAAGTGAAATCGATGCTAACAGACAGAGAGCTTTTCTTACTTTTGTTGTCATCGGCGGCGGACCGACCGGAGTCGAAATAGCAGGCGCGATTTCTGATATCAGTACGACAGTTTTGAAACATGATTTCAGACGAATTGACCCTTCGCAGGCGAAAGTTATTTTACTCGAGGCCGGCCCCAGAGTCCTTGCGCAATTTTCACCAGATCTTTCAAGAAAAACTTTAAAAGATCTTTATGAAATCGGCGTCGAAGTTCGCACAAATGCCCGCGTTACAAACATTGATAAATACGGCGTGCAAGTCGGAACCGAATTTATCGCAAGCCGAACTAAAATTTGGGCCGCAGGCGTTCAAGCAACTAAAATGCCTTTCTCACCAGAGGTTCCAAAGGACCGCGCAGGTCGAATCATTGTCCAAAAAGATCTTTCGATCTTAGGACATCCAAATGTTTTCGTTATCGGAGACATGTCTTCATTTGAAATGGCGCCGGGCAAATTTGTCCCGGGTGTCGCCACCGCCGCTATTCAGCAAGGCGAACACGCCGCTAATTTAATTATCAATGCGATATACAAATTACCCAGAGTCCCCTTCACGTATCGTGATAAAGGCCAGATGGCGACAGTTGGAAAATACCGAGCCGTCGTCGACACCGGCAAATTCAAAATGACTGGATATTTCGCATGGCTGGCTTGGCTTTTCGTTCATTTATTTTATTTAGTCGGATTCAATAATCGAATTTCAGTCATGGTTCAGTGGGCTTGGAACTATCTCTTTTCAAAACGTGGCGCCCGGCTGATTACCGAAAAGGGCTGGAAGCTGAAGAAGTAATATCGTTGCCGGGAACATATTTAGTTAGAACTTCTATTAAGGCAGATCTTTTAATTGGTTTAGTCAAAAAATCTGTAAATCCAGAAGCAAAGCACCTGTCTCGTTCTTCATGCAAAGCGTGGGCAGTCAATGCAAGAATGGGCTTGATAAACTTAGCGGTACGAAGAATTTTGGCAGCTTCGTGTCCATCTAAAATTGGCATCTGAATGTCCATTAGTATAACATCAAAGTCGGCAGTCAGCGCACTTTTTACAGCTTGTGCACCATCAGAAACCATCGTTACTTCAGCGCCTTCTTTTTCAAGATACATATGAAGGAGAATCTGATTGTCTGGCGAATCCTCTACAACAAGAACTTTCAGTCCGCGAAGGACAGAAGTCGCTTGGTGAAAACCTACAGCTTCGCTGATCATTGTTTTCAAAGTATCTCGACCCACTAACTTTGCATTTGGCAAAAGTGGAGTGTTAATCTCAAACATAAAAGTGCTTCCTTCTCCTTCCTTGCTTTCGACGAGCTCCAACTTACCGCCCAAAGCTTCAGAAATACGTCGCGAAAGAACTAACCCTAGACCAGTTCCACCATATTTTCTTGTCGTCGAAGAATCCGCCTGTCCAAACGGTTTAAAAAGCCTGCACTCCTGTTCGGTTGAAATTCCGACTCCAGTATCAACTACTTTAAATCTCAAGGTCGAATTTTCAAAAGCGACCTTAAGCTCAACACCGCCTTTGGCTGTAAACTTAATTGCGTTGCCAACAATGTTATTCAGGACTTGCCGCAAACGCCCGTTATCAGTTTTCACAATATCGGGTATATGGGTTTCGGTGGACAGTCGAAAAGCAATCCCTTTTTCAGCCGCTTTAAAGGTCATAATCGAAGTGAACTCGGTCAACAATTCTGCCAGTGAAAACTCAATCGGATCAATAGCCATCCAGCCAGCTTCGGCTTTAGTCAGATCGAGGATATCATCAATCAGTCTAAGAAGTTGTTGAGAATTTCTATCGACAATCACAATATAGTTTTGATTTTCTTCTGCCGTATTATTTGGATTCTTCAAAAGGTCCGCGAATCCCAGAATTGCACCGATGGGTGTCCTTATTTCATGAGACATGTTTGCAAG
>JAYTJV010000026.1:0-50808 GCA_043730825.1 Pseudobdellovibrionaceae bacterium | reverse complement strand
AACCACCAGCCCCTGAAGTTTTTAAACCAAACTTCCGACAAGATATGGTAAGCAATTTGTTATGAGTTAAAGTGGTACAGAAACTCCCGGCTGGTCATTAGATAAACCCGCAATTGATAGTTTTGCTAAAATGAATGCCCCTGCAATCATTTTTCCATTACTTCGATCAACTTTATCCATGGCAACTCTTGCTTCGGGATTTCCTCCCCTTTTATTACCTGTAATAAATTTTCAGAAGTTTAATGTTACGGTTACTGAGCAAGCCTAACTTACTCAAATTTAACGTTTGGCTCTAGGTTGAATATTTCGCGCCAAGGAACCTCAAACTCTTTTGACTCCTCTATCCGATGCCCTTGACCTGGAAAATAATTTGTTACCATTGATTTAAAATATTCATCAAGAATATCCGTTAGAATAAAATTCCGCGTTTCAACTCTTGGAAGACGTTTCATATTGTACAAAAACGAACTGAAATCTATTCTTTCCCAATGTTTATACTTTAAGTTGAATATATCGGTAATGTGGAATCCGTTCTTATGAACTGCACTTAATATTTCGAAGTCTTCGATTGAAAGAATTTGAGGAAATTTTATTTTTTCGTCTACTTTTATAAAAGAGTCGCCGATTTCGTCTATAAATGCTTTCCATATTTCAGGCATCAATGGATAACCTTGGCCATAAATGATGATAGGATAAAACTTTGGTATCTGTTTTTTGCTTTTGACTAATTCAATCTTATATTCTTCAATTCTTTCGTAAACTTGTTTTAAATCTTCCTGAAAAACCTTTTTTAAATCAGAACTATCACCAATTGAGCTAGACAATGTATGAAGATTTAAAGTTGGTCTCGATGACTTAACTTCAAAAATATACATTTTGTTTGGGCTGCTCTGTATTACAAAGTCCCCTAATGTACCAGTACTAGGAAGAATATCAATTTCTCTGAAGAGACGTCCAAATGAAGCTTTCCCAATACCTTTGCAATAATGCTCCATCGCTCTGCCAATATAGCGAAATAGATTGCCCTTCTTTACCTCTCCAGATGCCCCTTGCTTGCTATAAATACCCAGAAGCTCATAATAAGGTCCGTTCCAGAATTTCTCATTTAAGAAACCTTTCCAGACAATTGAATACCATGTGTCCTGACGGAGAAGCGGTTTAGTCTTTAGTGAAACATGATTATAACAAAACTGAACCCACTCCTTACTGTATCCAACCTCTGGTACATTTACAGTTTTCGAAAAATCTTGTGCCATGAAATCGAGAATTTGAATTACTTTATTTTTATTTTTATTTTTAAATTCAGAAAAAAATTTATTCGGCTCAAGTACGGTACTAGTAAATACCTCATTTTGCTCAAGCTCATCAAGTGTTGGGATTTTACTATTTGCCCACTTCGAAAAAATGAAAAATAGTACGTCGAAATACTCTAATAAGGTGAAGCCAAAATTCAATTTAAATTCTGCATCTAAATCTAAGCGGTCCTCTGGAGGAACTTTGTCGCGAAGAGTGCGATATATCAATAGTGATCGGGGTATTGCCTGTCTCATTATTGGTTCTTCGTTTATAAGTGCTTCTCTTGTTGTAAATACAGCAAATGAATTCCAATCAAGAGCACCTTCCGCATTGGGTGAATTGAAACTCGCTATTGAAATGAGGTCATTCAATATTAGAATAGCTTTACCAAGCTTAAATCTATCTTCATGAGAGTGTTCTTTTTTGTTATCACATGCTTTTCTTGCAATTTGGGAGATCACCAAAAGACCTAGTTTTGAAAAAACCATTGTCTCTTTTTGTTTTGAATTTTCAAAATGTTGAGCTTTCTTTTTTAAATCTGGTTCTAAATATACTTCTCTTAAGAAAGCTTCCGAAGAATGCTTTAGTTCATTGGAAACAATCAAACTAATCTGATTAATAAAGTAGGCACAGAAGTGCGAATTAATTCCAGCGAGCAACTCTTCAACATCTTCCAAGCCTAAGCTAGAGCCTGTAATGTCTTTAAAACCAATTCGAACTTTGATTCGATCGAAATATGCGGGCTTATTTAGCACATTGAAACCTTTTTAAATTATTTAAATTATTTTTAGAAGCCTACATCAACATCCTACAGGTTGTCGGCAAACAACGTGATACATCGTGACTTAACGTGATAGTGCAGATCTTGAAGTCGAAGCCCCGCTCAATTTTAACTGATTGATTTGTTTATTGTTTCTGCTTTTTTAACCGTCACGGAGTTGAAAACTCAACTCCGTTTCTAAAATGGTGGAGAAGTAGTGCCACAGGCTTAACTTCTGTTCTCCAACTACCCGAATCTATTAATTCGGAATTTGTAGAAATATTAACAGCTTATGATGCTGGTAACAATAACGGAGTATGCCTAAACGCCTTTTCTACTGAGGATCAGAACCAATTTAAGTGGAGGAGGCCAACACCGCAATAAAATCAGCGGAGGAAAGGATACTAAGTGCTTACTAAGCATGTAGTCAAAAACGGTGGCAAACAGAGTAGAAGAACTTCTCGGATAATCCACACGGATGCCGCAAAGGTACTTCGTGATTTAAGAATTCAAACTGGCTTATCCATGCGTAAAGCTGGCGATGCATTGGGCTTTTCCGACTCTTACATATCCCACATCGAAAACGGACGCGTTGACGTCCCTACTAGCGAGAATTTGGATAAGTTTCTGATCTTGTATGGTGGATTAAAGCAAAAGAGTTTTTATGAAAGAGTTCGTCGATATTCTGAAACTGTTGATCCAAGACAAGAGCTATTAGACTTAGTCGGTCGTCTCCAAGACGATAAATTAACGATGGCCAAACAAATACTGTTGAACATTTGAAACTGCCACGGCTGGAAGCGGGGCTTCCGGGGCTTAACTATTTCGCTTTTAATATGCCGCCAGTAAATGATGAATTGAAGACTCATTATTGAGCATGCTTTCGAAGAGCTTCTTAAACATTCGAAACTCGGATTTTGATGCCTGCTAAACGCTTAATATAACTCACAATTAATAGCCTCAATCTTGCTCATGTGAATCTAAAAAATAAAACAGCTATTGGCGGATAGCTTAATTGACACTAAAAGCTCACGGTATTAACAAGGTAAGTATGATATCTAAATTATCGCATATTCAGTTGATTGAAATAGAATCTCACATTGATGAAATTTCAGAATCTATTGATTTATTAGATCCTAATAATCCGATCGAATCGCAAATGATAGATCGAAATATTTATATCTTGAGTACGTACATAAAAGAGCTTGAGGCGCGCGAACGGTTTCCACGCCTCACCTTAGTTAGCTAGCCTGTTTTCTAGAACTTTTTTTCGAAGCCTTCTCTAGGACAGTTTTCGCCTTTTTTAAAATTCTTGTTTTTTCTTCTTCAACATTTGAGGAGCTATTTAGTTTCACCGACTCTATCGGCCAACTTGGACTAAGTTGAGAATCTATCAGTGATTGAATTTTAAAAGCTTCCTTAATTACAAATACGATACGTTTAAATTCTTTTATGTCGTTGTATGTAAGCTCTCTGTTTGGACGGTCTTTCAACCATTTGCATAATACGTCGTAGCTGCCTACCTTAAAGTTCCAAATTTGCTCCGAAATACCTTCGAAATACTGGATTTCGTTTATGTGGATTCTAAGATTTTTCTTGTCGTACCAAACTTTCTCGATTTTATTGCTTCCAGTCTCGGGAAATTTGATATCAAATTCTTTAATTTTTGGATCTTCCATCATGTGAAGAGCAGAAAGCCGCTCACCGAGATCTGCAATTTTTAAAAATATTTCTTTATCAGCAGCGAAGGGAATTCTTGGAAATTCCGACTTTAACATGTGCGCATATTCTTCTCTATATTTGCTAGAATTTAAAATCCCATAAATGTAAAAAGATAAAAGCTCAGGTCTTTTATACACTTTGCTTTTTTTATCCGTAAACGAAAAACCGTAAGATTTTTCCAAAAGATCTATGATTGGCTGTTTGATATTCAGTGTCTTTCTATCAGTCCCGCGATTTAGCAAATTTTCTTCTTCATATAGAAATAAAGGAAATACGTGGTCAGCTTCTTTAGTCTTTGTAGATAGTAGACAGTCGTTTGCTGGCTTTCGCGTAATCCATGAATGTTGATATCCGGTAACTGCCTGTTGCCGGGCGGAGATAATGCAGATATTTTCTTTTTGTAATACGTGATCTGTTATTTCTGCTCTAGGACGGTCCATAATAGATTTGTCGTAATAGCCCCATTGGTCATCAAAAGGTCTGAAAGCGCACAAGCTTAATCTGTTTTTCCAATCGTCATGACGTCGAATCTCTTTGCGAGCATCTTGCAAGTTCCAAGCTCCAGTATCCTTTAAAGAATATTTTTCGATCAGATCACTATTGGTAACCGAGGTATCTCGCAATTCTGCAATACGGGCTATCATTTCCTTCTTGTCGGAGCTTATCGCAAAATGGTCTCTGTGTGTTTTAAAGCCAGGACTGCACAAATTGAAAATTTCGCTTAATGTGGGATTCGCTAAATAGTTTTGCGATGATTTATTACTAACCGACGTACCGTCAAATAAATAGAATGGTTGAACAGGATTTATCTTTTTCCATTTTGTTGTCGAAATATCATTTTTAGATAGCCAAGAATATTTATCTTCTCGATTACCCCATAAATCTGCTTTGAAAACCTCTGCATTACGCTCTTCAGCGGCACCTTGCTTTCGAATGAAAAAGAAAATGCTTACTCCTTGCTGAATATCAAAAACATTTTCATCTTTTTCAGCACTTGTTCCAGAATCTCCCTTTTTCGAATTTCCATGAAGATCCAGCAAATATAGTTCGTCAAAACTTGTCATTAAGCTTTTGCGCATCCCTCGGAACGTTGGATTATCAAGAAATCCATGGTTTGTAATGAAAGCCAACACGCCGTGGCCAGTTTGCTTAATACGCCACTGTGAGAATCTGATAAATTTAACATAGTCGTCACTGAGATATTTAGGATTTCTTTCGCCAAGAGGCTTCCCATCGCATTCAAAATAGTTGTCAGTCTTCGTATCAGTTAAAGAATCATAGCCTCTAAGAAGATTCGTAATCCAATCACCTTTATTCATTGAATTACCTGAATATGGTGGATTTCCTAATACAATCATTATGGGCTTGTCGCGCTTCAAATTTGCGGCAGAGTTGGCTTCTTCTGAAACCCACTCAAATAACAACTGCTGACTTTTCTTCGCTGATTCTTCAAGTGTATTTGTCAGGAATACACCCAAACGTTGTGTACCTTGGAATTTATAACCAGTATCCTGTAATTGAAGTCCGAGTTTTAAATGAGCTACTGAGTAAGGTGCCATTAAAATCTCAAAACCAAATACACGATCTAAAAGATTGGTTGCAACATAGCTGTCCCAAGCTCCTTTATTTTTAGCAAATTTCGCATGAATTCGGTTAATTACATTATGTAGGAAGCTAGCTGTTCCTACTGCCGGATCAAGAATAAGAGTTTTATCATCTGCCAATCCCTTTTCCCGATCAAAAGAGTTAACAAGTATTCCATCGACAGACTTAACAATGTAATCAACAACTTGAGAAGGTGTATAGTAAACACCTCTAGATTCCCTTAGTTTTGGGTCATACGCCGCGAGAAAAGTTTCGTAAAAGTGGACGACGGGGTCTTCTTTTCCATCCTGCTTTCCAAATTCTCCGAGTATGTTCTCCATGTCTGTACGTTTTAAAATCTCTACAACCTCGTCAACGGCCCAGCTTACAGTTTCCGGCATATCTACGCCAGCAAACTGAGCAAATAACTTTTTAAGAAATGGATTTGTTCTAGGTAGAATTTTGGCGGCCGAAAATCTAGAAAATTCAACTTGCGAGGTATGATGTACTCTCGCAGCAAAGAAGCCGTACGCTAGAGTTTGGGCAAACATATCGGCAAATGTTTTTTTATCTAAGTCGGCTATCAATACTTCGGAAAATGCGTGCAGCCATTTGTGCAGCCATCCTGTACTTTTTTCCTCAAGATCAAATGCACGCACAATTAAATCTCGAATGCTTGCAGTGGTAATAGCAAGTCGCTGAGCTAATTCACTAGCAGTCTTTATAGTTTTAGTTTCAGCCGCCAAGAAATTTTTGAACAGATTGCTAAGTTCGGCTTCGGCGTTAGGCTTAATAATTATGTTAGAAGCCTTGGTTTCACCAATTGAAACTTCTAGCCTTACCTCACCGTCTACGAACCATATGAAATTCAAATAATCAGTTAGAATTAAATTTCCTAAACTATGATATCCTCGTATCTGCTCCGATTTTGATTCTCGTTCCAGGTCTTTATTTATATCTTTTGCTTCAATATAGCCTACGGGTACTCGCTTTTTATAAACTATAAAATCTGGAGCTCCACACGTTATTCTCGCAGCATCGTTGATTGCTTCAATGCCAACAGTTGATTCGATGAACTGCTGCAATGCAGGACGATATGCATGCTCCCGAGATTCTTTGAACTTAAATTTTGATTTTAGCTCCGAAATGTATGATTCAAAAGCTGATTCGTTGCTAAGTCTTTTTGCTGTTTTTCCCATATTAAAATTATCAACTACTTCATGTAGATTGATGAGTCATTTAACATATTATGGAATTAGGTATAGTTCTGTTTAACTCGACTGAGCTAAATCGAAGATACAATACAGACTTTGGGGCAGCTATTTTAATAATTGCAGGAAATATGCATAGTCATTTACATTCGGTGCTCGGCTTAAATAGTTAATGTTTTCGTCTAGCGAACTCAAAATTTTATTCATTTATGCGCTATTATTATCTTAGTTTCACAATTCATATCTGCAAGTAACTCTTCTGCTTTTTCCACCTGCTTCGTTCTTTTCAAAATGATAGGTGTAATTTGCTGTATTTTGTTTCTGAGAAAGCTGATCGAGAATTATACCAGGCACTGGCGCTTGTCCGAAATTTGGTTGATGATGGCAACATCCTGATTTCGTATTCTAATCAACCGTGAGAAATCATAAAGTCATCAATTCAATCATTAACAAATCCAATCACAATATTTGACTGAATACTGTATTCGCTTTGGAGAATTACTTTAAAAAGAATCCGTGAGGATAAGCTCTTCAGATTTTCTCGCCAGAAATGCGGCTAAGACTATGCATCAACTTCAACGTCATTTACCGTTACCTGTTCGACTTCTACTTTAATGTCGTTGTAAATCGCAATATCTCGATTAATTGCTTCAAAACTTACAACCAATGAATACTTAGCAAAAGCTTCTTTCCTTAAGTCCCAACCAGGATGCCCAATAACAGCGATACAGAACTCAGTTGGCAATTGATGCGCTTTAACAATAGCCCAATCTTTCTGAAGTGAGGAAATATTTCTACGTGCGCCATCAACTTGATGTTTATCTGTGATCTTTCCTATCGTCCAAGCAATAGAGTCCGTATCTTTGTCAGCCTTATCGCCCTTTAAAACTCTTTTCTTAAACTTTTCGACAGTATCATTTGCTTTACTGGCTTCCCAGTCCACCCATACACCGAAGTACCCTTTAGTGAGTCTACGCGTTCTTCTTGGCTGGGCAGAATACGATAAGCAAACTTCAATTAAAATATCCTGATCATTAGCTTGTGTTGCTATAGAAGTTGGAATTGGTACTCGAAAAATCTGAGCCTCTCTCGCCTTAATTTTCTTTTCACCTTTAGTAAACAAGGTAACCCGATAATCAGAGTTTTCTAATGCGTCCCTTTTGTTAGGTATTCCATACCCATAGCATCTGATCTTTTCAAGAGGCGTCGTTAGGCAAGTCGAAGTATGGTTAGGCCACTTGGCAGACTGAGCTATCAGTGCCCTGTACAATAAAGAGCTTTCATCAGGAAGAATTCTTTGAATTTCACCTGCAATATTTGTAACTTTTGGCGCAGAGTAAGAAGACCCCACATCGTCTTTTCCAAAACTTGGTCCGATCACTGCGGTTGTTCTTACTAGTTCAGGACAAATTTCTTTCGGCGTTGTGATATTGGCAGGGGTAGCATTATCAATTACAAAATCACCGCCATATTCAACCACGTCAGGCTTAATTGATTCCCAAATTCCTAGCCCCGTTCTAGTGAACGCCGAAGGTTCATTTCTCTCTGTAGCAAAAGAGGCTTTATCTTGATCCACATAACCAGCGATAGAAACTGATCCGACAGTTAGAGCTTGCATACTTTGTGCTGGATTAGCCACTCGAGATGACTTAGCAAAAAGATATCCGGGATATTGGTCACCAGAAGCAATATGGTTTAAAATTCCTTTTTGGATTGGATCAGTGGAATCGCTTGGAAGATTTCCGGCAGCCTGAATAAATAATACATCATTTTGAAAACTAAGATCATCAATAGCAGTAGCCCAAGAACTCATGTGCTTCAAATTGCAAGGACGATTGGCAGCAATTGAATGATTGAAAATCTTTACTGGCTCTTCACTGTTCACATGAAATTTATCTACTATTCTCTTAAGTAGGGCTGGAGGAAATAATTTAGTCGATAGACCGTTATTTGCGTCCAGAACGCGAGCATTATGAATTTTAAATGGAACTGTATAATTCCCAGTTTGCGGAATCGACTCAGGATATAGAATGGCTCCAGCGACACGAGTACCGTGACCATTGGGATTTACATAATCGCTGACATCTGTCGCGGTAGTACCCGGTACATACGAAATTGAAGTTGTTTGCATAATGGCGGGAGCAAGTAATGGATGATTTTCTTGAATTCCACTATCAATAATAACAATTCCTGGCGAATTTTGTTCAGGCGGATCGATTGTAATCTGAATCTCGCCATCCTCGCCCGCGATGGAATGCCTTCCAACAAATATCTCGTCAGGACTTGATACTTCAAATATGAATGGAAAACATAACACTAGATCTCGAAAACCTTTTCCAGTGATTTTAGCTCGAACGGTGAAACTGTCTGGAACATCGTAGCTGGATTTAGTTTCCGCATCTACTATCCCTTCAATTGCTCCTCGATAAGTTTGTATAAATCTTTCTAACGACTGCTCACGTTCTCTTTTAACATCGTCCCAGGTCTGATATGCAGCATCGGCTTTTGCATAAAAAGCTGCTAGCTTAACATCATATTTTGCCTGAGTTGTTTTGCCTTTAGAAGGAAACTTGGGAATTTTCATTTTGCCAGAACATTCAATCCCAATATCCACAGTATACATTTCTTCGTCAGTAATCTGAGACCAGCCCGCGAATAGGTCGTCCGAAAGAATTCTTTTAAGCCGGGAAATTTGATCTTCACTATCTGACAAATCATAAATTTGAGCTGCTGTTGCTCCGCCTCTATTATCTGTCTTGAATTTTTGGACGGTTTCTAAGAATTTAGTGAAATCAATATCAGAATTAGCAACTAGTATATATCCATCTTCTTGCTCAGAAATAATTTCGAAATCATAAAAATTTGTTAAAGCATCGATATCAATTCTAGGATCAACTTGAAGTAGGATCGGAATATCTGGTGGCAAATCGGGCGCTTCAGCTAATGCTCTTTGCTCTCGTATTTGCTTCCAGTATTCATTAAGATGATTTGCTTTTGATTTGAGTAAATTAGCATGCTGAACACGATTATTTTTATTTTCAACAGTCCTTGGATTAGGTTTGCCACCTCCGCCAAGCTTCGCAGCGCCTTCTAACAAGATGGGTAATTCCAAATGTTTATAATTACTATCTTGTGGCATTCTAGATTACTTTATATTAATTCTAGAGAATTGCTTTATTGCCATTTCTAAACTTCGAGCAGTTAGCTTTGAATCACCATTTAAAACAACTTCTTTAGCAGCGTTTTGAGCTACTTTTACAATGTCCGCCGATGAAAATCCTTTTAGCTCATTAACTACATTATTTAGATTAATATCATTCGATACTTTAACTGAACTCAATGCTAGCTTGAGGAGCTTATAAATTTCTTTTTCGCCAGGTAGTGGTATTAGAAATGCGTCATCAAATCTTCTGAATAAAGCAGAGTCCAGCTGCTCAGTTAAATTAGTTGTAGCTACTACTAATCCTGGAAAATTATAGTCTTCTAGTAATTGCAGTAAAGTATTAACTATTCGCTGTGCCTCACCAATATCTTTGCTGTTATTGCGAGATCGAGCGATAAAATCACACTCATCGAGTAGTAATAATGAAGGATGCTGAACACAGTAATCAAAAACTGTTCTTAGATTATTAGCGGACTCTCCAAATAAAGATGAAATCATTACGTCAAAGTTAACTTTAACAAGCTTGAGTCCAGTATTCCAAGCTAATCTTTTAGCGCCAAGAGTTTTCCCGCAACCTGGAGGCCCATAAAGAAGTATTCTTTTGTTTGGTTTTAATCCAAATGAAGCTAATCTTTCGCGAGCAGCAAATTCTTTTTCTATTCGAGTGAATTTCTCTTCAACGGCCTCAGGCAAAACCATGTAATGCTCAAGTTCATTCCTAGAAAAGATTGAAACAAGATTCTCTTGCCCTCTTTTTGCCATAGGTAACGAAGAAGATACAACTTCTGGAGCCGATCTAAACTTTAATATTTGTGAATTGGAAGCATCTACTTTTTTCTTAGATTGAGATAATATTTCTTCTAACTGATCCGCCAGGGTTGTGTGGTGCCGCTTCTTCGTGTCCTCGATAATAACACCGCATACCCGTCTGATGCTCTCATCAGACCCTTCAGATACAGCTCGGAATAAGCGTTTAAGTATTTCTGCGTTCAATTATAACCTCGATATATTTTATTCTATCAGTAAAATACTAGTCTAATCAAATACTTATGAGAGACCCCCGACATATTTCTAAATGTTGAGTATTATTGAAATGTTACCCTGCATGCGTTAAGTCACTCTAAAGGAAGTATGCTCAATCAAAGTCCTATTTCGGACTCAAATCAACGCTCGAGCAACCGCCTCACGCAATTTGTTTCAATCGCCCTTGGCGTTTGCCCGACCTGAAGTTTTACATACGGGCGTAAGCGTACTGGAGGAACTTTTATGACAAGTCTCGATTCGGATATAGAACTAAGAATTACAAAAGCCGCTGAGATCATTAAAAAGACAACGAATTCTGATCAAAAGAAAAAAGCAAAGGCAGGACTTGCTCTGCTTAGCGCAACCGATCTTGTTGGATCCTCATGGGCACAGAAACTAATTAAATTATTTGATGAACTCGTAAGGATTGGTTAGTTAGTAATCGACTGGAACAAATTCGCCTTGAAAAACGCCTACCAAGCAATTGTTCAAGTCTGGCTCTCTAAATTCTTTACACTGTGAATTGATTTCAAGGCTCGCTCTTTTACTGGGGTCTAATTCTATCCTCTTAACCGAAATCTTACAGTGTGAGTTCACATCAATAATAAAATTATTATTGTCTTGGCCTGGTATTTTTTTGAATGCCTTCTCTTTGAATAAGCAACTGGTTGTATTATTCGCTGAAAACGTAATTTCGCTATCTGTTAATTTACTAATATGTATTTCCACCTTTCCCTGATACTTGCCAACATAAGGCTCAACTGCCGCTTTTGCGATGGGTTTCTCTAATCCCTTTCCGGCTGCACTTTCATTCTTCTTTATCTCTCTAGATCCAAACTTTTCTGAAACATTGGAAAGTAGCGGGTGCATTACACTAGATGCCTGCTGCATTGGAAGATCTTCTCCATCCATAGTAATTCTTCTTGGCCCGGCAACTTTATCTGATTTAAGAAACTGCATTTTTGCTATACTTTTCTTTTTAGTCATTGGATCTTTTATTTTAATAACAAGAATCCATGAATCATCTGTTTCTTCCCAGTCTTTAGATGTCACATTTCTAAAGGCACCATCAGCAAATTCCAACAACGTAAAATTTCTAGCTTCAGGCTCAGCTAAAGATGGAACCCATATTCCAATTTTTCTAGATAGAAATTCCTTACCAGGTGTTTTACTAAATATTCCTGCCGCTGAACTTAGGCTGGTTAGCATTATTGCGATAATAATTAATTTCATATTAACCCTTTCGTTTATTAGGTATTGCTCGCTCAATTTTAACTTTCAGCCAGCCTTCAAATATTCCCTCAACAAGAACGTCATCCAGCGAAGGCTGCCTAGTGTCTTCACCAAAAAGTAAGTATTCCATTGTAGTTCCAAAATATTTGGAAAGAATTAGCATTTGTTCCGGTTTGTGTGATCCACGACCAGAGAGAAAGTTGTTGATAGTTGACTGTGGTATTCCTGTACGCCGAGATAACTCTCTAGCTGATATGCCCTTATCTTTTAAGAGCTTTTCTAAAATTACTTTAAGCTTAATTTTACTCATTAAATTATTGTCTGTTTTAAAACTCCTTAAGAAAAATCTAATCTCTCATCACCGTCAGACTGACCGCAATCACGTTCGAGATATAAGTCTCATTCAATAAAATTCATAGACAGCAAAAATCACAAAAGAATAAGTCTTACTAAAGCCAAGTCCTGAACACGATCGCGCTCATGGTGAACATAAACGCACACGCAAATCGGCCGTTTAGAGTGCGCAAAAAGCGCAGTATCTAAACCCTTGTAATCACTTGGTCCGAACTATCCAATATTTGACCCGATTTGCGTGCGGTCGATATTACTCGGCTAACAACACCCATTGGACAATTTAGTTCATCGACTATTTCACGGTATGATCTACCCAAATTTCTTAATTCAATAATTTTATTGCCGTCATGCTTTTGAGGCCGTCCCAGAATCTTTCCTGAGCGTCGGGCATGATCAAGTCCTAGCAAAGTTCTTTCTTTAATTAAGTCGGCTTCGAATTCGCCAAATGATCCTAAGAGATTTACCATGAGTCTTCCTGCAGATGTAGTCATGTCTATTTGATCCTTTACCGAAATAAACTTAACTCGAAGTTCTTCAAACTCTGACAAACTTGTAATAAGGTGTTTCAAGCTTCTGAACAGCCGATCTAACTTCAGTACGATGACCCCATCAACCTTTCGGCCTTTCACCAGTTTATTTAACTCTACCAAGCCTGGACGCTTATCTGTTGTTCCGCTAAATCCAAAATCCACAATTTCTTTAACTACTTCGAAGCCCCGAGCCTTGCAGTACATTCTCATTTCTTCTATTTGTAGTTCTGGTTTTTGATCTTTGGTGGTTGATGATCTTGCATAAAGGATGACTCGCACAGAGAACCTCCATAGTTGTCGATTGAAACAAATTTTAGTATACTCTTCTTTTTGAGAAAAGGAAATCGGAAAGAGGTCCAAATGAACGTAAATGAAAATGACAAAGTATTGTTACAACTCGTGAAAGAAAAATATCCAAATTTAATTTCTGATCTAAGAATGATATTTAAAGAGTATTCAAAAAATAGATCTTTACAGTTTTCACCATCGTCAACTGACCACTTTCTCAAATTTAACAAACTAGATTCCAGATTAATTTACTATTTTCTATTGGGTAACAGCGACTTCAGCAAGACCTTAAAGAATTTTAAAGAGCGAAAGTTTAGAATTGAAAAGAGCGAGTTCGATAGTTTCAAAGGAAAGTATAAATTAATGGCGACCAGCCCTAGAGATTTGCTTAGTCTCTTTGAAAATATAAAAATAGGCTGTGCTCCTTTGATCAGTGATAATTATCACTACAAAGTGACCGGTAGAAAGTTTATAAGTTTTGATTCATCAGTAACCCGACAACAGTTAATTCAGTACATCCAATCTCATCCAAGCTTAGCAGGATCTGAAGCGAGCAAGCCTGTTTCATATTTTGCAAAAAGTGATTTGAAAATAGACTATTTGATTCGTTGTGTATTTGTAGGACTATTTGAAAAAGAGATTCTTGATAAAAAGCTTTCCGCCGTAGATGTTTCTTCTTTACTTATGACCTTTGTATTTCGAGAAAAAGGTAAAGACTCCCGTCATGAAAAACAATATCAACATCAACAAATTAAGCTTTGGATCGACTCTTATAAGCGAATTGCTGGCTTATGTCCTGACTGCTTCCTAAGAGATATTTGATAAGGGTTTGCTACATCCCTTATCAACCAATTAATCGACATTGAGAAAGCTTCTCCTTATAAGCATACGAAATCTTAAAGGAGGACTTTTATGTCAGAAACTATTAACCGATCGCAATCGAATCAATATAATGATCTATTTCCAATCATAGAGATAAAAACAATTACTGGATCATCCGGAGTTGAACTCTTTGGCTTTGCCAGCAGAAACCAGTGGAAAGCCGTAATCTTTTGTACTCAGAGTACGATGAGCGAGTCTTTTGATAAAATAACAAAATTAAGAAGCTTTGGATTCGATACTCTAGTTAAAAAATGCAGTAACAAAAAAATGAAGAGAATCTTCAAGAACTACATGTCGAAAGATAAAGAGATTCTAATATCAAAAGAATTTTCACAGTATTGCCGTTAAACTAAAACCTTTTCTTTTTTCAAAAAGAAGAGCAAAATTTTCGGTTGCCCGAACGCAATTGGAGGAGGCGCACTATGTAACTAACATTTACTTGCATGTGAGAAATGATCTAGACAATCTATTCTTACACCGCTTTATCTAAAATTTAAATAACAAAATTAACTTAACTTTATCGGGAGTGCCATCACTTCGATTGGTATTCCTTTGCCCTTGAGGAACTTATGGACACGTTTAAAGATTTAATTAATGTGGCAGATTTGTATTTGCAAAAAGCAATACCTATTATTCTGCTGCACGGAACTAACGAAAGCGGCGAATGCAGCTGTGGTACAAAAGATTGTGGAAATGCTGGAAAGCACCCAATTAACAAAAACCCAGACGCAACACAAATTTTAGATGTCAGTGAACTCCGTGAACAGCTAAAACCTAACGTAAACCGAAATCTCGCAGGTCGGATTTTGACAGCGGCTAATATTGCTGTAATTGATATTGATTTAAAGAATGGCGGCATAGAATCTTTTGCGAAGCTTGAGTCGGACCATGGTACTTTACCTGAAACTACGGTGGTTTTGTCTGGCGGAGGAGGCCGACACCTGTACTTCATGCTTCCAGAAGGCAGCGAGCCTTTGTCGTTCCCGGCAAACTTAGACAAGCTTGGATACAAAGGAATTGACCTTATCCGAAACAAAAATATCGTGTTGCCCGGAAGTCGTCATAAATCTGGTCAACATTATAAATTTTCAGATAGCCAAGAATCCTTAGATTTTTATTTTGCATATCTGCCACAAAGTTATATTGACTTATTCTTATCTAAATCTCCGACGAAGAAAAAAGTACACTCTGAATTAATGGTCGTTGGTGAAGGCGGACGAAACAATTTTCTTTATAGTGAAGCAGCAAAGATGTTTTCAAAAGGATTTGATGAGCATCTTGTCTTAAATAGCCTCAGAGAAACTAATCAAACTTCCTGCACTCCCCCAGTAGACCAAAGCGAGCTTGAACAAATTATTTCGAGCGCTGCCACAAAAAAAGCTGGACCGTTCGACCGCTACCAGTTTGTGGACGTAGGAACCGTATATTTAGATCCTGAGAATGGTCCTGTTTTTCTTTGTAATTTTCATGCAACAATATCCGAGCAAATTGAGATTAATGATGGCACGACTGGGGTTAAAGATCGCTATTTCAAAATATCAGTGCCTTATCCCATCCTACCCGTTTCAGAATATATTTCCGATCCGAAGGAACTTGAAGATGGAACTTGGATCGCAAAGCTTGATGCGGCACTAATAGTTAAGGGCGCAAGAACTTATCAGCAGCATCTTAGAGCATTGCTTCGCGCTTTTGGTAATACCAATAATCGTAGAGCCGTATACATTAACTTGGGCTGGGTAACAGCTGGTGGTAATTCATATTACATTGCAAACAATGGGGCCATTGGGGCAAATGGTTTTGACGAAAGAATACCAGCGTGGACTTCGGTGGTCCTCTAGGCTACGAAGTTATGTTTCCAGATTCAGAAGAAGAACTTCGCAATTCGTTCTCAAACATTCAGCACCTAATTAAAGTCAACTGCGAGCAAATTACAATCCCTTTACTGGCAGCAGTATTCCGAACACCCCTTATTAAATTCTTGCCGACAGATTTTTGTATTGGCTTATTTGGCCCAACAGGAACTATGAAAAGTGTTATGGCTGGATTATTTGCAACATTTTATGGGACGGAATTTAATTATAATAATCTTCCTGAATCGTTTAGCTCGACAGCTAATTCAATTGAACGACGGGCGTTTCTTACTTATTCATCATTGTTGGTCATTGATGATTGGGTTCCCGGTGAATCCTCAAAAGTAAAAGCAGATAGTATTCTTAGAAGTCATGGAAACAGACAAGGCCGCGGTCGCATGAATGCAGATACGACTCTAAAAAAGACTTATTTTCCGCGTTCTTTAACAATATTAACTGGTGAAGATATCCAAGTAGAACAATCGTTAAGAGCTCGTTTGGTTATCCTAGAGACTGCCAAAGGTTCTGTAGATAAAAAACAGCTAACCTATTTGCAGAGAGTTGCGGCGAAAGGAACATTCTGCAAATTCCTGGGATCGTATTTACAGTGGATAATTATAAACGAGGATCGTATCAATGCCGAGATTGAAGATCGATTCAATGACCTAAGAGACGCTTTCGATCAAAATACGGAACATGGAAGAATCGCTCCAAATTTAGCTCACCTAAAGTTGGGCATCGAATATTTCGTACAGTTTTGTGAATCCAAATCTTTAGTAACAAGTACGGAAGCCTCATCCTTCGAGGAAATGGCAGAGAAGGTTTTATTATCGCTCATTGATACTCAAAACCGACACCAAGATGATACTGACCCTGTGGAAAGATTCTTTGAAGCCTTACGGGCGATTCTTGAAAGCAAAGTCGCTTGCATAAAACATATTCCGAGCAAAGATTATGGGGACCTATCTGCAGCACTCGGTTACGTTCACGGCGGGCACTTTGGCTACAGTCAATCCAGTGAAGTTATTGGTGAAATTATCAATGGAGAACTTTGCCTGAAAAAATCTCTGGCGTTTACCAAAATTAAAGATTTTTGTAGAAAGAAAGGTGAACCAATTACTTTTTCTGAACGTGGAATGGGTGACAGATTTAAAGCAAAGGGCCTTCTGTTAACCGAAGATAGTCGCACTACCGTTAAGCGAGCAATCGGCAATAATCGCGAAAGATGTTGGGTTTTTCCAAATTGGCGTCAGCTCTTTGAAGAAGCTAAATTAAAAATCCTGCACGCCCCGGAAGCCCCGCTTGCGAATTCGACGAATCTGTTCGCTGCTCCAGAAAAATTAAGTAAGTGAGAGTCCGATGGCACAACGAGCAATACGAACCTGCACTAAGTGCTTAGAATCTTTTCCACTGGATAATTTTTATTCCAAGGGAAAGCGCACAGATAGCAGATGTAAAGCGTGTGTAAAATCCACGAAGAAAACTAAGTATGTAACTCAAGAACAGTCAATGCGGATAGATAGTCTGTATCGATTTTTCGAGTTAGTAACTGAACTAGAAGTAGATGTCTTAAGACAAGAAACCTTAAGGCTCGATAGGGAGATTCTCAAATGTCAGGAAAAGAAACAGCAGTAATATTTGCCAGAGTGTCCAGTGAAGACCAACGTGACGGGTTTTCATTGGATGCACAAGAAGAACTTGCGAATAAATATGCAAAAGAAAAGTCTTTAGTAATTAAGAAATCTTGGAAGCATCAGGAAAGTGCCTCTAAGGAAGATGATAGAAAGACCTTCGATGAGATGATTGAATTCGTAAAGAAGAATAATATCCAGAACGTTATTTTTGATAAAGTTGATCGCGCAGTTCGCGGAATTAAATCTGCTTATAAACTCGAAGAACTGATGAACAGCTACGAAGTGAAATTCCATTTCACGCGAGAGAGCTTAATCATCGACGCTACCTCTACTCCGCAAGAAAAGTTCCGCTTCTCGCTTGGTACAGTTATGGCAAAGTACTACATTGACAACTTAACATCCGAAATCAACAAAGGACTTAGCCAACGAACTAACTCTGGGTACTGGAATGCCATTGCGCCATTCGGCTATACCAACCCTCGAGACAAAGGTCGCTCTAGTGTAAAGCTTGATCCTATCGAGTCCAAACTGGTAGTCGATGTTTTTGATTTCTATTCGACTGGAAACTACACTTACCAATCCTTAGCAGATTATGTCTTTACTAAACTGAAAGAACAAAACAAAGAACCTCGAGCCTGTAGCAAACGCCTTATCGAAACGATCTTAGTTAATCCATTCTATTACGGAATGATGAAAGTTAAAGGCAAATTATATTTGGGAAATCACGAACCATTAATTAATAAAGAATTGTTCGATGCTTGCCAAAAGATTCGCGGCATTCGAGCACAACAATTTAAGTCCCAAAGAAAGGGAATTATCGTTAAACCGTTTATGGGATTCTTAAAGTGTGAGTGCTGTGCTCATGCCGTAACCGGAGAAACTGTCGTTAAAGCCAATCTGCAAAGATACACTTACTATCGTTGTGCGAACAACAAATGCGCTGACTACAGAAATCGCATTAATGAAAAAGAGCTGATGAGCCAACTTATCTTTGCATTCGAACCTTTTAGTAAGTGGACTGCGAAAGCAACAGACGCTTTTATCCAGCTACTACAGAACCAATTAGATAAAGCGGGCACTTTGGCGGGTGACTTGGAATCGAAGTCCCTAGCCGCTCGTCAGGAACTTACAGAACGAATAGACAAGCTTTCCGAACTGAAAGAAAAAGGATTGTTATCCGAAGAAGAGTTTTCTGCTGTAGTTAGAGTTCCAAGAAAACTTCTCGAACAAATCGAGATCGATGTCTCTACTATAAAAGCAAATGACCTAACAACATTGAAGCTGTCTGCGAGCATCATCCAATTCTTTAGGAAGGCTTATGATTTCATGCAGTTAAATGGATTTGAATTAGAGAAAGTTCGACTGGCGAAATTAGTCTTATCCAACCCTACTCTGTCGAATAAAACTATGCGATATGACTATAAAAAACCGTTAGACGATCTGTTCGCATTGACAGACCGACCAATATGGTGGAGGTGCTGGGAATCGAACCCAGGTCCGCAAGAGTTCCACAGAAAGGCGCTACATTCTTAGTCGTTGTTCAATCTAGTTACCGCAAAGTACATCGACAAACTTTGCGATAACGATCCCACAGAAACATCTTAAGCCCCTCGCCTGCAGAAAGCACGAGTGGCCGAGACCGCTAATCGTCAGATTTTAAGGGCCGCGGTCGTTCCCCTAAAGTCTGCGCATCAATTAAGCTGCGAGTGCGTAGTTTGTGTTAGCAACTACAATTTGGATGTTTTTAACGAGGACCTCATCCAGCCCCGGAATGCTCCCTTTGCTTCACTTCCCACGTCGAAACCATGACACCCCCGACTGGAAAATTTCAGTAACGTAAATACCATATCACAATTCTTATGTTGTGCGTGCTTCAAGAAATATCAATGCGAGATAATTTCTAATTGAAGCAATTTCGGTGAGTTATCAACCGTGTCCACAGAGTTATCCACAATGATGCCTGTTTTTTAGGTAAATATGGTCGAGTTTTGTAAGATTCTATGACAGATTTCTGTTTATAACTCGGGCTGTTGTCGGTTGGCGTTATCTGACTCTTGTAAATTCTGAGTCTGTTCAACAGCTGAAACCGGTGTGATTGCCGCATCGCCTTGGCTAACAAGGGACTCAAGCAAACTCTTCATCTTGTCTTGTGTGGATTTCTTAACGTCTTCTACCTTCTTCGTGACCGGAAAAAGTTGAAGGTTCAGTTGATAGATTCTGTCGCCATCGCCTTGAGAACGGGCAATTGAGTTGTCTTTTGTCATTTGTTTGCGCATCTGACGAAGTTTGAATTTAATTTCTTCAAATTCTTTTTCCGTCAGCGCCAAAGTGACAGTTCCAAACTCTCTTTCGGTAGGATCATCTTGAAATAATGATTCCATGCCTAAATATAAAAGCTCGGCTTGAAGCTTCTTAACTAAAGCGACTGGAATGTTGTCTGCGTTTTCCATTAACGGACGAGCTCTTTTCATTGCTCCCGTTTCTGGATCTCTGATGATTTCGCCAGCACCTAAAAGTTTTTTCAAACCTTCTTGAATTTCATCTAAGGTCGCTTTTTCACCTAACAAGCTTTTCAACTGTTGAGGTTCGAAGTTTACGTTTTTTTGATCGATCATCGAGTAAAGGATCCACGCAACCCAGCCTGGAACTTTTTCACAAGCTTTTGCGTCGATCTCGCCAGATTTGATTTGCTGGTTTACTCGCTTTTCCATGAGTTCTTTCAAGAAACGGTTTCTCTCAGAAGGATCCGTTGCTTGAGTGTAATTAACTAAATTTTTTAATTCTTCCGTCTGCTCTTTTTGAAGGCTTAAAGCTTTCGCAAATTTCGCAACCATATCGATGGATAAATTTCTTTTTCCTTCGATGATCAGACGTAAATACTGAGGTGATTTGATATTCGCGGCAGCTGAAAACATTTGATAGCTGTAGGGCCGAATATCTTTTTTAGTTTGAAAGCGTCGGTGGGCGTAGAAGTCAGCCAAGAATTTTCGGTAGTCCATGTACTGGCTGAGCTCTGGCATTTGCTGCATGTGACCCCCCGCTTGGTTAAAAAGTTTTTTTAAACTTTTCTGCGAGGAAGACAAACTAGAGTAATTTGCCTTCCTCGTGTTTTTAAGTGAACTTTGGTTTTACTGTCGTGACAAGATCAATCGAATTTCCATGATGTTAGAGTCGCCGCGTGGCGCTAAAACTAAACTTCCAAAACTCGAGCCCAACACGAGATTTTGTCGTGACCGAACAACTTGAGTTGATTGTCTGCGGCCAACAACTACTCGGCCTTCGCTGAATCCGTTCATTTGCACATCAAGTGTCGCATCATAAAGTGATGCAGATGCTGCCGTGATTTCAACACCGACAACTCTGTAACCTCTGTAACGACCAACCTCAATATAAGGAGTTAAATCTAAATGAGATGCTGGTGGTAAATAAGATGGAAGGTTTAATCTAACTGCGATCTCGCGGCCATCTTGGTATGGAGGAGGTCTGTGGCTTTCTGAAGATAATTGAACAACGATTCGGTCGATCAACATTTCACCACGAACATGAAGGTCTAAACTTCTTGTTCCGCGACCAATCTCAACAATACTTCGTGGAGTTAAAGTAACTGCGCGGCCGATATCAGCACGGCGAGAATCTTCTGATCTTCCGTTTACTAATAATTCTAATGATGCGTTCACATCACGAGAGCGCTGAATATAAACTGAAACTGATTGAACAGTTGCTCCGCGAAGGTGGCTAAGTTCGCGCATTAAGTTGATAGACTCATTACGTAAGTAGCGACCAACATAAATTTCTTCTGTACGTGAACGACCGCGCTCGTCTCTGCGATCATCACGGTGGTCTCTTTGTCGATCACCACGTTGACCGTCCCAACGATCATTTTGTGAATCATCTGGATAAGGAAGATCAGATCCACCTTGTCCTGGATATTGACCTTGATTTCCATTATCTGGAACTGGTCCGTAATTTTGAACTCCACCGCGGTCACCGCGATTAAGTGTGATAACATTAGCTTGCGCCAAACTGCTGACGAGCAATACTGCCGCTACGAAAGATTTCATTAGTGTCATAGTGTCCCCTTTAATTCGTTTGTTCCCAATTTTTCTGTCGCGAGTGCTTTGTATTCGAATACAAATCATTCTCGCATCAATCAATGTGGAGAAATGCAATCAGTATGCCTAAGACTCTATAGTCATTTTGACACCCTTTTTTAAATCAAGCATGATCAAGACTGAAATGAAGACGTGGATAAATTCGAGTTTAGAAACATTTTGGCGCATCTGGTTAGTGATCCTCGCGATCGGTCTTTGTCTTGTTGTGGCGTCTTTATTTTTCCTCGATCAACGCTTAGCTCAGTACTTTGGCTCGGCCGAAATGGTCGGCGTCTGGCTTTTTCACCGCAATATCACAGATTTAGGCGAGGCCGGCATTTACATTGTTTTAGCTTTATTGGCTTTGGTTATTAAAAAGTACCGGAAGCCTGCGGCGTACTTCTTGGCCTGCATGCTGACTTCCGGAATCGTCATTCATATTTTGAAGTTTATTTTTGGGCGTGCGCGGGCTCACAAATTTCCCGATCATAATCCCTTTATTTTTGAGCCTTTTAATTTTCATCATCACTTTCAGAGCTTTCCCTCAGGCCACAGCCAGACTGTTTTAACGATCGCAACATTTGTGGCCTTCTTTTTCCCGAAGTCTTTTATTTGGATTATGACCTTAGCTTTTTATTTGGCCTTTACTCGTGCGATCACCCTGGCTCATTTTGTAAGTGATGTTTGGGCAGGTGCAGTCATCGGCATTTTAATTTCCGCAATTACCCTTAAGAGCTTGGTACAAAAATATGGCACGTGATTTTTATGAGCTTCAACCCGATTCTGTCATGGACGCCACCGAAGACGCTGGCTTTGAACCTACTGGTGAATTCTTTCAGCTTAATTCTTACGAAAATCGAGTATTTAAAATTCGCCTAGAAGACCGAAGCCAAGTCGTTGCAAAATTTTATCGCCCCAACCGCTGGTCAAAAGAACAAATCGAAGAAGAGCACGAATTTTTATTAGAACTGGGCGCCGAAGGTATCGAAGTCAATCAGCCACTTATTTTAAAAAATAATTCTTCAATTTTAGATTTCAGAGGCATGTACACTTCGTTCTTCCCTTTAGTTCAAGGAAGAGTCGTCACTGAACTTTTAAAAGATGACTGGGCCCGCGTTGGAAGATTGTTAGCCCGGCTACATAACATCGGCGAACGAAAAGATGCTCAATTTAGAATTCCCATGACGACCGAAGATCATCCGAATGGCTGGGAAGCGCTTGATGTTTTAGACAAATGGGTCGATCCCAACGTCAGCACTCGGTATTTCAATGCCACCGAAGAAATCTTAGAGCGCTATGAAGAGACAATTGATCCGGGAAGCTTCATCC
This sequence comes from Pseudobdellovibrionaceae bacterium, assembly GCA_043730825.1. Taxonomy (GTDB): domain Bacteria; phylum Bdellovibrionota; class Bdellovibrionia; order Bdellovibrionales; family Bdellovibrionaceae. The sequence goes on along the minus strand of JAYTJV010000026.1, from coordinate 27,858 downwards.
GCATTCACGGAGATTCTCATAAAGGAAATTTACTTCAAAAAGAGACGCAATTTTTTCTCGTGGATTTCGATGACTCGGTCATGGGCCCGGTCGTTCAAGATCTGTGGATGCTTCTATCGGAAGAAGAAGATTTCGAAGAAGAAAAAGATTTATTTCTTTCAGGCTACGAAGAATTAAGGCACTTCCCGCACGAGCAACTGGATTGGATTCCCCTTTTACGCGGATTTCGAATCATGGGCTACAGCGCATGGATCGCTCGCCGCTGGGAAGATCCCAGTTTCCCAAAACTTTTCCCCGAATTTAACACTTACGCCTACTGGGCACAGGAGACAGAAGCCCTCGAGAAATGCTTACGAAGCCTTCAGCGCTAAAAAACGTTCTTCATAATTGCTTAGGGTCTCTTTTAATAAAGTGTTCCCCGCAAACACTTTAAATCTTTCTGATGAAGTTATAACTCTGTGCAGAACCGCTGCGGTTTGTGTCGCGTTAAAAACCTTTCAGATCGACAGGTTTTGGCTAATTAGGGTATTCCCTCTAATCTAAAAGTTTCAATTCGAAAATAAGAACCACCTAGAGGTACTTCCATGAATAAAATTAAAGTTGCGAATCCTGTTGTAGAGCTTGATGGCGATGAAATGACTCGAATCATTTGGGCCTTCATCAAAACAAAATTGATTCTTCCTTATCTTGATATCGACATAAAGTATTTCGATCTTGGAATGGAAAACCGCGACAAGACTGAAGACCGAGTGACTGTTGAGTCCGCTGAAGCAATTAAAAAATATAACGTCGGCATCAAGTGCGCAACGATCACTCCCGATGAAGCACGAGTTAAAGAATTTAACTTAAAACAAATGTGGAAATCACCAAACGGCACAATCAGAAATATCTTAGACGGTACCGTTTTCCGCGAACCTATCATTTGCAAAAATGTTCCACGTTTGGTTCCTAATTGGACTGCGCCCATTTGTATCGGTCGTCACGCATTCGGTGATCAATACAAAGCCACAGATTTCGTAACAAAAGGTAAAGGCAAATTAACCATCACTTTCGAAGGTGAAAACGGCGAAAAGATTTCCCACGAAGTTTATAACTTCAAAGGCGACGGCGTTGCGATGGCAATGTACAACACGGATGAAAGTATCCGCGGTTTCGCAAATTCTTGCTTCAACATGGCTTTGACAAAAAAGTGGCCTCTTTATTTTTCTTCTAAGAATACAATTTTGAAAAAGTATGACGGTCGATTCAAAGATATCTTCGAAGAGATCTTCCAAAAAGAATACAAAACTAAATTTGAAGCCGCCGGCATCACTTACGAACATAGACTTATCGACGACATGGTCGCTTCAGCTTTAAAATGGAGTGGAAATTTCATCTGGGCTTGTAAGAACTACGACGGCGACGTTCAATCAGACACGGTTGCACAAGGCTTTGGTTCATTAGGCATGATGACTTCAGTATTGATCACTCCAGATGGTAAGACGATGGAATCAGAAGCCGCTCACGGGACTGTGACTCGTCACTTCCGCCAGCATCAGCAAGGAAAACCAACTTCAACAAATCCAATCGCTTCAATCTTCGCGTGGACACGCGGCCTAGAACACCGTGGAAAATTAGATAACAACACAGCTTTAGTAAAATTCGCACAAACTTTGGAAAAAGTTTGTGTCGAAACAGTTGAAGCTGGTTTCATGACAAAGGATCTTGCAATGTGCGCCTACGGCGACAAAGTAACCCCAGACAAATACATGAACACAGAACCATTCCTAGAAAAAATAAACTCAAACCTAAAAGAAGCTTTGGGCTAAAAAAGGTGACAGGGCACGCAGCCCGCGTACATTACCAGTGACGGCGCGTTAGCACTGTTACTAGTGGAGCAAGCTTTTCGTAATAATTGAGAATCAAAGAAAGCAATTTATGACACAAGAACTTGCACACATTCCGCAATACCTAATTCAGAGAGGAAATAAAACTCTCGATAATGTTTTATCGGTCATGTGCGGAGTTGCGGGCTTAAGTCTTCTTTCACAAATCGCCATTCCATTAACTTGGACTCCAGTTCCCATCACTGGCCAAACGTTCGGAGTCTACCTAGTTGCTTTACTTTGGGGACGAAAGCGCGGCTTAGCAGTAATTCTTAGCTATCTAGCAATTGGCGCTGCGGGTTTACCCGTCTTCGCGTTAGGTAAATACGGTTTATCCTTTGGTCCAACAACGGGTTACTTAGTCGGCATGGTACTCGCGACATATTGGATTGGAATGCTTGCAGATTTAGGTTGGACAAAAACTTATCTGCGCTCTTATCTTGCGGCAGCGTCTGGAAGTCTGATCATCCTTGCTTGCGGAAATATCGTATTATCATTTTTCATCCCGCTTAAGGCTTTGCTGACTGCGGGAGTTTTGCCATTCTTACCAGGCGATCTCATCAAGACATCACTTGCTAGTTACATCGCTTATAAATCCCAAAAATCACTTTCAGCGCGAAAGTGAAGAAATTATCCAAACCGCTTCTTAAATTCTTTTAGCGGTTCTTTGCCCTTAATGAGGCGATCCCAATTCTCTTTAATCCATGGAAGATTCAGATAGGCTGCTGGGATGGGGAACATGCCCTTAAAAGGTCCTAGCTCCCATTCTAATACTGATTGGTGACTGTTTCTATAAAAGTGCATCGTATTGCCGACTAAGATTTGATTTTTCTTTTGATATTCTCCGTCGCCACTTTCAGAAATTGCGAATTGAAACGACATATCGACGTTTGTGATCTCGCGATCTTTTGTGTAACGCTTGAAATTTTCTGCACAGGTTCGCTTTAACAAATCTAAAACATAGAGCTGGAGATAGGGGTCACCATTCGAAATATGCGTGTAGCTCCAGTCACAGCCGCCTTCGGCATTTAAAACGAATCGCGCATTCACTGTGCCCTGAATTTTATGTCGAGCTAAAACGCCTGGATAGGAAAGGTTTGCGTCGACTTTATCAAAAAGAAATTTAAATAACGAATAGTCTTCGATGCGTTCAAAAGTTTCCGAGCCCTGCCCCCACGGCGCAAGCGGATTATCATTCTTTCGGTCCCTTAAGTAAGAATCCCCGCCTGCATAGGTGCCATTGGCATTTATCTTTTCAGCTAATTGATCAAAACTAGTTCCAAAGTACGATCTTTTCCCGCGGGCCGCGGAAAATGTTCCTTTGTTTTTTGCAGTTTTCTTATTTTCTTTTCCAGAAGCGCCTGTAGCAGAACCTCGAGCGAATTCTTTGAGCTCAATCCTCACGGGAACCGGCTCTTGTTTTAATTCAGGAAATGTAGTGCGAACGAGTGCTAGGAAAGTGAATACATGAATAACAACAGATACAAAAATGCCCGCTTTTAACGAGCGGGCCATCTTCTTTTCTTGTAATGATTTAGCTCTAAAATTCATACTGAACCTTTGTAGCATACTCATTCTTATAAACTAGACGATTTAGCCAAATTTTTGTGGCTAAGCTTTAAACTAAACGAGCGTTGCGTCCAAAGTGATGTTTGCTTTAAACAACTTTGAAATTGGGCAGCCTGCTTTTGCTTTGTTTGCTAGTTCCATGAATTTTGCTTTTTCTACTCCTGGAATTTTTGCTTTTAAAGTTAAGTGGATTGCGGTGATTTCAAAACCGTCGTTTACTTTTTCTAAAGTGACGTCAGCTTTTGTATCCATTTGGTCAGCTGTTAAGTTCGCTTCGCCCAAAATCATTGATAGCGCCATTGTGAAACAGCCTGCGTGTGCAGCGCCGATAAGTTCTTCAGGATTTGTTCCCTTAACACCTTCGAAGCGCGTGTTGAATCCGTAAGGATGTTCAGCCAAAGCTCCACTTTGAGTTGTGATAACGCCTTTGCCATCTTTTAATCCGCCACGCCACATTGCTGATGCATTTTTTTGAATTTTCATATTTTACTCCTGTAATTATTTACAGACTATTAAGTCCCAAGAGCTTGGGAAATACAATTTTTTCAGAGATAAACTTTATTAAAGCCCAGGAAGTCCCATGTTTAAACACAAAAAAGTCCGGCTCTGAGAGCCCTTATAAGTGTGCCAAATGCTTGCCATTCCCTTGCGATAACAAAGCCTTGCATCGATTGAAATTGGCTTATAAACAACGAGTCATTGAGATTACTCTGGTCGTCAAATTTTTAAAGGAAAGGAGAAGCCGCCCGTGAAAGCCATTACTCTTGCGAAGCTTACGTTAACAATAAGTTTATTATTCTCAGCAGCCACTTTTGCAGAAGTTCTTCTTCCGATCCATAATTTGCGCGATCAGGGCCCGACCGATCACTGCTGGGCTTATTCGATGTCTAATATTTTAGAAACTCGGGCTCAAGTCAGAAATTCGACTCAGATTTTAATCAATGTTGAGCAGGATATAAAGTACTGGGTCGATTACGAGCGCATGATGTACATCTACCGAACAAAGAGAAATTTCTTTTTAGGTGATTACGAAGGTGGCTGGCAGATCGAATTTTTTGAAACTCTGCTTAAGCACGGAAAACATTTGTTTAATAATTCTGTTCAGAAGACTCTGATTCAGTATCAGCCTTTTCAAAACTATATTTCTTCACTCAAAATGTCGCCGCTGCCACGCCCCCGTCCCGATCCAACTTTAGAAAGTTGGTACGTGATTCCAGACATCATGAAAACTAGATTTAAAACTGCGCAAGAAGCGCACGAATTCACGATTCAGTTTTTAAATCGTAAATACGGTAAACCTCAAGGCAACACTCGCTGGAGCGAAAAAATAATTCCCGTAAACATTACGGCAAAACAAATTTTAGGCGCTGACTACGTTGTGAACCGGTCGGTTGATTCGATCGTGCTCGTAAAGCCGACTTACGATGGCCAGAATGGTTGGACGAAGTATTTAGAAAACCGCTACTGGGGCTATCGTTATGATAAAAACCAAGTTCTTAAATTAGTTGATCAGTCTTTGGATAATAAGTGGCCCGTTGGTTTTGATAACGTCTCTCACGCGATGACGATTCAAGCTTACGTGTTGGATCCGCAAGGCACCAAACACTATGCTGTGGCTGATTCCATCGGGGGCAAAATCGTTTGGTATTCAGGCGATGAGCTTTTAAAAGAATTGAACCTCATGACGTTTTTTAGGGTCGCAATTCCTAAGGCACTCCCAGCAAAGACCGAGCGCTATATGCTTCAGCTCAGATTGCCGATGAACAAAACTCTGGATCAGTTCGATCAGGTGACTCGTCCTCCTCGGTAAACACCCTCTTTTTGACTTGATTTAAGTGTTTGCGCGACGCATTGCGGACTGCTTAAAATCTTACCATCAGGTACATCCTCGAGTGGCTCGTCCTCTGCGGGACGTCTGTGAATAATTCCGCTAGGCCCGAAAGGGAGCAACGGTACCTCATGGTGTCTGCGACAGGGTGGCGGGCCGCTTTTATTTGTCGAAGCTTTTTGAAATTTTGTTTCGGGGGTTATTCTTTGTCATACCAAGTGATTGCGAGAAAATTTAGACCCCAGGTATTTGGCGATTTGATCGGCCAAAACCATGTCACGCAAACGCTGCAAAATTCTTTAAAAAATGATCGCCTACCCCACGCCATGCTTTTTACTGGCCCACGTGGAACTGGAAAAACTTCTTCAGCCAGGATTTTAGCTAAAGCTTTGCGCTGTCCAAATCAAAAAGATTTTATTCCATGTGGCGTGTGCGATTCTTGTAAAGAGATCGCCGAATCAAGATCAGTTAATGTGATCGAAATCGACGGAGCTTCCAATAACGGTGTCGATGCGATCCGTGAACTCCGTGACACAGTTTCCTACATGCCCACAAGTGGCAAGTACAAGATTTATATTATCGACGAAGTTCACATGCTTTCGACTTCTGCGTTTAATGCGCTCCTTAAAACTTTAGAAGAGCCACCTCCGCATGTGGTTTTCATTATGGCAACAACTGAAGTTCATAAAATTCCTCAGACGATTTTATCTCGCTGCCAAAGATTTGATTTCAGACGTGTATCGACTCGGCAAATTGTTGATTTATTAAAATCAATTTGCGGATCAGAAAAAGTCGACTTTGAAGAAGAAGCCCTTTGGACTATTGCCCGACAAGGTGATGGAAGTGTGCGGGATTCTCAAACTTTACTTGATCAGGTGATTAGTTTTGCTAACGGCAAATTAACCGCTGTCGGTGTTGCAGATATTTTAGGTTTAACCGACCGAACTTTATTACTTGCGACTTTAAAATCATTAGTTGAAAGCGATACGCTTCAGATGATCGAGATTTTGAAGAAGCTTAATTTTTCTGGAACTTATCCGGAACTTTTTGCGCGTGAACTTTTGGAATCAATCCGAACTCTCACTTTAGTCAAAGTCGCGGGCGCAAAACTTGAGATCTTAGATCGCCCCGATTCTGAAATTACCGCAATGGTCGACATGAGCACTCATGTGTCTGAAGACTCTTTGCAGTTTTTATTTGATATGGCTTTTAAAACGGCGGGCGATGTTTCTAAATCCTCAGATCCGCAAATCGTTTTAGAAATGGGCTTACTTAGAATGGTGAATGCACCGAAGCTGGTTGATTTACAAAAAATCTTGTCTGGCGAAGTGTCTGCGCCGATGCCTCAAGCGGCTCTTAAAGGTATTCAAAATACGACGCAAGCTCCGCGGGCTCAGGCTCAACCACTTGCGCAAACTTTGGGTCATGTGACTCTCACGAACTCTCATGCAAGTGCTCAAGCCTCTTCTGCTCCCGTTGCTCCGCCGAAGGGTTTTTTTAAAGCGAAGACTCCGGCTGATAAGTGGCTCCTGTTTGTGAACGGAATCCGCACGCGGGATCCTATTTTTGCTGCAAAAGTTGAAAGCCTGTTATTTGTTTCTGAAGAAGGAAACATGATTAAGCTCTCGATCTCTGCGAAACATATGTTTTTAGCCGATACTTTGAAAGAGCCTGAGTCTCGTCAAAAGCTGCAAACTTTCCTCGATTCGATGTGGGGAGAAGGTTACACATTCCAAGTCGTTTCAGCCCAAAAAGCTGAGGCCGCAGAATCTGCTCAAAAAATGGCTGAAAAAAAGGCTGCGGTTGATGAACAAAATGTAGACGAGCAGCTGAAAAATCACCCCTCGGTGAAAGCGGCTCAAAAAGTCTTTAAAGGTGATATTAAAACGGTTCCTGACCGGAATCGACGATAAGAATTAGATAACAAGGAGATTATTATGTTTGGTGGTAATGGCGGTGGAAAAGGTGGCGGCGGCGGAGCTGGCGGAATGGCTCAGTTGATGAAGCAAGCTAACCAGATGCAAATGAAGATGAAAAAAACCCAGGAAGAACTGGCGAAACGTGAGTACGAAGGAACAGCTGGCGGCGGAGCCGTAAAAGCCCTCGTAAACGGCGAATATTTCATCGTGTCCGTCAACATCCAAGATGATGTGATGAAATCTGGCGACGGCGAAATGTTGCAGGATTTAATCAAAGCTGCGGTTAACGATGCGACTCAAAAAGCCAAAAAGACCTCGCAAGAGGAAATGGAGAAAATTACGGGTGGACTTGGAGTCCCAGGCTTGTTCTAATTAACCAAATATGTTGCAAATTCCAGCGTTAGAAAAATTAGTTCACGAGTTATCAAAGCTTCCGGGCATCGGGCCGAAAACGGCTCAACGCCTGGCATATTATGTTTTAAAAAACAAAGATACTTATCCCGACAGACTGAAAGAAGGTCTTGAGCGCGTTCAAGCAGAAGTGCATGAATGTCCTCATTGCTTTAACTTTACTGATTCTGATCTTTGCATCTTTTGCGAAGCTCCAAATCGTAGCAACGATCTTGTCTGCGTTGTCGAAGAACCTTCAGATATTTCACGTATTGAATCTTCGGGTGTGTACAACGGTCGCTATCATGTTTTGCATGGCGCCCTTTCTCCACTTGAAGGCGTCGGACCTGAGCAATTAAAGCTTAAGGAACTGATGGTTCGCCTTGAGACTGAAGAAATTAAAGAAGTTATTTTAGCGCTCGATTCTGACTTAGAGGGTGATACCACAGTTCTTTACATCAGCCGCCTTGTGCACGGTAAAGGCATTCGCATTAGCCGAATTGCTCAAGGGGTGCCGATCGGTAGTGATATCGATTACATTGATGAAAGAACCATGGGACGTGCCATGCAAAATCGAATTGAGATCTAAAAATATTGGGGCTGGCATTTTGTCAGCACGGGGATTTTGATGTCATTTATAAACTACAATGCGAAAGAGATTCACTGCAAGGTTGTCTATTATGGACCATCTCTGGGTGGTAAAACCACGAATATGCAGTGGATCTATGCGCAGACGAATCCCGAAATGAAATCAGAGCTTGAAAAATCAGATACTCAAACTGAAAGAACTTTGTTCTTTGATTTCTTGCCAATCCAAATGGGCGAGATTCAAGGTTTTAAAACACGCCTTCATCTTTATACGGTTCCAGGCCAAGTGGTTTACGATGCTTCCAGAAAACTGATTTTAAAGGGTTTAGACGGGATTATCTTCGTTGCGGACTCTCAAAAAGAGCGAATGGAAGAAAATATCGATTCCATCAAGAATTTGAAAATCAATTTGGATCAACAAGGGTATAACATTAACGAAATCCCCCTGATCATTCAGTATAATAAGCGCGATCTTCCAAACGCGGCTAATTTGGGTGATCTTCGAAAAGCGTTAAACCTCTATAATGCCCCTGAGTTTGAAGCTAAAGCGAATCAAGGTGTCGGCGTATTAGAATCATTGAAGACTGTCTCGAAATCGATTATCACCGTGCTCAAAGGTGGAGCTTTACTCTAATAACTTTTCCAGTTTTTAGGGGTCACAGGCTTTTAAACCTTTAAAGGTTTTCTCTATGAAAAATACGACAAATAATATAGTTCAGGAAATTCAAAGTCTCAAAAAAGAAAAAAACGCTGTCATATTAGCGCACTTTTATGAGGAAGGCCCGATTCAAGATATCGCAGATTACGTGGGCGATAGTTTTTATCTTGCTAAAATGGGGCAGAAATCAACTGCTGATGTGATTCTATTAGCCGGTGTTGTTTTTATGGCTGAAAGTGTGAAAATTTTAAACCCTTCAAAAACGGTTTTAGTTCCTGATCTTGCTGCTGGCTGTTCGCTTGTTAACGGAGCACCTTTTGAAAAGTATAAAGCATGGCGGGAACTTCATCCCGACGGCATCGCAGTTACTTACATTAATTCTTCGGCTGAAGTAAAAGCGATTTCAGATGTGATCGTGACTTCAAGTAATGCTGATCAGATTTTGGAAGCAATTCCTAAGACCAGAAAAATTTTGTTCGGGCCTGATCAGCACTTGGGAAGATTCTTATCTAAGAAATATAATCGTCCTATGGAGCTTTGGCCTGGGTCTTGTGAAGTGCATGTGCTTTTCAATTGGAAAAGACTTATGGAACAAATGGCACTTCACCCTGACGCTGTCGTGATTGCTCACCCCGAGTGTGAAGAGTCCATTCTGCAGCATGCGCAAGTTGTAGGCTCTACTTCTAGGTTATTGGAAGAAGTTCAGAAAAATCCTGCTAAGAAGTTTATCGTCGCAACTGAAATGGGGATTTTTCATCAGATGAAAAAACTTCGCCCAGATGTGGAACTGATTCAAGCTCCTATTGAAGACGGTCGATGTAATTGCAATAACTGCCCTTACATGAAGATGAATACTTTGGAAAAAATCAGAAATGCTTTGAAAACCTTAAAACCAGAAGTTCAGTTGCCTCCGGCGTTAAGAATGAAGGCTCAAGTTTCTTTAGATCGCATGATGTCGATAACAAGTAATCAAAAAGTCAGCTGGCCAGAACGCTTTGTTTACAGTGATACTTAAAGGCACATGAAGCCTTCAGAGAAAATCTTAAATCTAGCGAAATTAACTTTTACTAAGGGCGAAGTTTTTCACGCTGAAATCAAAGATTCTTGGGGAAGCGAAAACCTGAACTTTCGCAGCGAAATCAGACAAGCCATTTTAGATTATTTAAAAGCTCATCATCCAGGTGAAGCAACTGATACGATTTTAGATTTAGATGCCCCACCCATTTTGAAATCGATGTTTGTTTCCATCAGCCACTGTCAGGGAATGGGGGGATTTGTTTTATCTTCTAAATCTTTAGGCTTTGATATTGAAGACACTTCAAGAATTACTCAAAAAATTATCGACCGTGTATCATCAGATGATGAAATAAAATCATGTCCGCAGTTCGAATTACTCTGGCCAGCAAAAGAAGCGATATTTAAATGTTCCACAGAGTTCTACACCATCTCGCATATTCAGATTCTGACGTGGCTTAAATCCCAAAATAATACGTATTCGTTTAGTAGTTTGACAGTCGCCGGTTGGGCATTTTTGGACTCAAGTCATTCTTATGCAGTTGCGATCAAAAATCCTTAAACTTTGGTCCAGCTAATACCGATGAGTCTATATAAGAAATAGATTTGAGGTCGGCATGAAGGAAAAAGTAGCTAAAAAAGTTGTGAAGAACAAAAGAAGAGGCGCCGCGAGGAAAGAACTCTCGCCGGTAAAGGTCTCTTACATATCTTCCTTATCAAGTTTTTCAAAACTAACTCGCGAGAGTCAAATTATTGAAGCCTCTTCAACGGGACTTTTAATTTTAGTCGAACGAAATGATTTAGTAGCACCACAATTAAGAAAAAATTTAAATATTGATGAGCTGATTGGTGAAAGAGTTTATTTAAGATTAGATGATATGAATTTAGAAATTTCTGGAATTGTCGCAAGAACGCAATTTTTAGGAAAAGCTGGTTTTCATATTGCTATAGACTATACAGACGAAGCCCCTGAATACTGGCGTGAATGTCTGATGGATCTTTTGCCGGTTCCAGGCGAACTAGACTAGAACATTAAAGGGGGATAAACCCCTTTATTTCTTTTTCGCTCGTAAGCATCAACGAATAATGAGTTGGTAAAAACCAACTCAGCGCTTCTAAAATCCCCGCATGTTCGTGCTTTGGTGGATTACCTAAAGATTCTAATGAAATTGCTAAATCATAGTGTTTTCCATCTTGGCTTAACACGACAATTTTAATCATCATCAATCCCTGATCCAGGAAAAATTGTTTTAAAATTCCCCGCACATAATCCGGTAAATATTTTGGATGAGGTTCCCCCGCAATTAAGCCTTGGTCGTTTTTTAGTTCAACTTTTCCTTGAATGACAGGTGCTTGATTAAGTCTAAAAAGACCGGTCTCTTTAAAATTCCAAATCATGCCCCATGGGAAGACAAAGTCAGGATATTCTTTTCTTGGATTTACAACGAGGCCTATTCCTTTTGTTGCTAACCAGTGCAAGATTTTAACAACTGGTTCATCTGCTGCTTCATTTGTTTCGACCATCAAGTAAGGCCATTTATCGGGACCCACTTGTGGACCTTCATCCATTAAAGTCACTTTCGACTTTAAAAGTTCATCAAAGAATTGGTTTTCCCAATCGTGATTACGGTCAGTGTCTGAAACCAGAAGTAATTCGTTTAAAGTCATAGCAGATCGTTTACACGATTCTCACTCCCCGCGGCAAGTTCTTTCGTTTGAGGGGCCCCTGAAGTTAAGGTAGCCTCTAAAAATTATGAACAGCCTTATACCTATTTTGATCAGTGCTTTTAAAGATGTCTTAAGACCCAAAATTCTAGCAGTCATCACGCTTCCTTTTTTAGGAGCTTTTGTCATATGGGGCCTTATCACTTGGTCTTTGTGGGACTGGATTTTAGGTTTAGGTTTTAAGCTTTATAATTTGGGAATTATGCAAAGACTTGTGCAGATCCTATCCCCTTATTTTGCATTGTCAGCAGACCCCCTCGTTGGAGTAACCGCCGGTGCCTTTATTTTAGTTGTCATTTTTCCTGCCGCTTTAGTAACTGCACTTTTTATTACTTCAGTCGTTCTTGTTCCCATTTTAGTTTCTGAACTTCGAAAAACTGATTTTCCCACCTTAATTAAAAAATCAAATTCAATTTTTACCGGCACGGGCACTTCAATTTCTTATTCGCTCAAATATATTTTAGTCTGGATAGGCTCTCTTCCTTTTTGGGTTGCGATTCCTTTCGGGGCTGTTTTTATCCCTTATCTTTTGCTTGCGTGGTTTAATTCCAGGCTTTTTGCATGGGAAGTGATGACCGAAATCGCCACCAAAGAAGAAACTCGAGTTTTCGTTAAAAAGAACTCGAAACACCTATTTTTCCTAGGGCTGTTAACTTCATTCCTTTACTACATTCCAGTATTGAATTTTGTGGCTCCAGTTATCGTGTCAGCTGCGTTTGCCAGATTTTGCTTGTCTCGATTTAAACCAGCCTAAAGCACGCAAAACTAGGCTAAGGTCATAAAGACATCAGGACTTAGGTCTAATCATGGGTGAGGTGAATTTGCCGATAAGTATCACATGGAAACTTTTAAAGAATTCGATTCCTCAATGCTTGATGAACTTAAAGAGTATAAAGATGAACATAATCGAGACCTTCGATTCTCTTTGGTTGAAACTTATATAAAAGAAACTAATCGATTAATTGATGCACTTAAAATTTCGTCAACCGATAAAACATTTTCTGAAATTTCCCATTCGTTAAAATCGAGCACTGCTTCAATGGGTGGCATGAAATTATCAAATCTTTTTGCAACTCTTGAACATGGAACTTTTTCTCCATTTGAAAAAGCCAAACATATAAAAGAAGTTGAGCAAATGTTTTCAAACTTACAAAAGAATCTTCAAATTTATTTGAAGACTGCGGCTTAACGGGGATCCATGGCAAAGATATTGTTACTTGAAGACAGCGAAACAATGCTCAAGATCATCGGTTCGGTTTTAAACTCAAAAGGTCATCAAGTGACTTTTTGCAAAACTCCTATGGATGCGCTTGAAAACTTACAGCGTGATAAGTATGAACTTATTATTTCAGATCTTGTTTTACCCGGTGGCACGAGTGGTTTTGAATTTATTAAAACTGTTCGAAATAAGCCTGCATTTGACCTTGTACCGATTTTGGTAATTACAGGTCAGCGTATGGAAAAAAAGGACGTCCAAAGGGCGATTCAAGTTGGAGGCAACGCCTTTGTCGTAAAACCTTTCAACCCTGATTTATTTGCTGATAAAGTGAACGAGATGCTAACGACAAGTTTAAAAAGTACGAAAAGTGTTGATTACCGGATTTTGAACTCATTGGGACTCTGGGAAGCGGATTTGAAAATTGTGAAGCTGACAGAACAGGGTATGGAAATAAAAAGCCAACTTTTAGTCCCCGTTGATACAAAAATTAAGATCCGAAGCGCCTGCTTTAAGGAAATTGGCATTGAAGCTCCATGGCTTAAAATTCTTGCTTGCAAAAGAAGCGCAGGCGCAGAAGGCTATGATATATCGGTAAAGTTCGTAGACGTTACCGAAAAAGAACTGGGTCCAATTAAAAATTGGATTCGAAATTCTGTAAAAAAAGCCAGTTAATCCGTAATAGGTGTTAGATAATGCATGACTACAAAGAAAATGCCGAGCTTGTTAATTTAGATGCTTGGTCAGATGGGCAAATGCGCTCGAAGTTGTGGCTTTGCAATCTCTTAGAAAAAGATTTTTCCAATCAAACAAAGCCAATCGAAATCTGGATCATGGGTTCCTGGTACGGCTTACTTGCACAGTTCCTATTAGTGCGCGAGCGCCTGGGTATCAAACGAATCAGACTCTTTGATATTGATCCGAATGTTATCCGCGTTTCCGAAAAGATGCTGATCCCCTGGATCATTGAAAACCAAATTGAAATTATTCATCATCAAATGGATTGCACTCAAATTCCAGCTTCCCTGTGGAATACTCGTCCTGATGTTGTGATTAATACTTCTTGCGAACATTTTCAGAACGAAAGTTGGTTTTCTTTTCCAAAAGGAATTCAGTTTTATATCCAATCAACGAATATGGATCACCCGACTCATATAAATCGCGCTTTAAGTTTAGAAGATTTTAAAAATCGCCTAGGTGAAGTAACTCAAGTTAACCACGCGCTAGCGCTCGAGTTTAGGTATCCCAATTTCGAGTTTGATCGCTACATGATCGCCGGAGTTAAATAGGCTTTTTTTGCAGATCCAAGAGTTCTTCGTAAGGATCACCCGATAAATTAAGTGCTTGCGCAAAAGCGGGTTCGGTTTTTAAACCTTGTTTTCTTAATCGCATCACTAAATTTCTAAAATCTTTACCGACTTCTTTTAAAAGTCTCTCTTCGACTAAGAAGTGTAAGTAAGCTTTTTGCTTAATCGGCTCTTTAGCTTGCGCAAAAATCTCAAATGGCACGTCATCAATCACGAAGCGAATAATCACTGTTTCAAGCTTATCCACAGTTGTTTCCTCGACCAAAAAACCATTTTGTAATCCCCAGGTCTTTTTGCTCAAAGCAATGAACTGAGCCTTATCAACAAGCTTTATTAAGATATCTAAGTCAGAATCGTCGGTTTGAAGTCCTAGGGGAAATGTTCCGGCAACAAGCGGGTTAAATTCTTTCAGCAAACTTAAAACTTCGGATTTTTTAAGTGCAGACCAAACCTTCGAATTACTTTCTAAGTTAATAACTGATTCTAAGGAAAGATGATGAAATTTTAAATTTACTTCGCCAAAACAAAGCTCAAATTCCTGATTAAGATCTTTCTTAAGTCCGCTCTTATCAATTTTTAAATTTTTATATCGATTTTCAAGTTCCTGAAATGAAAGGTCGCAAACAACTTCAATATGCTCAAAACCCTCTTGAGTTATTTTGCCTGCTTTAGGCGCTGGTAATTCCACAACACTTATTGAGCTGTTCTCAAAATAAACTGGCTTATCAAGTTTAAAAGTTGAAATGGGCCGACCGTTCACATCACTTTCAATCAAAAGCTTAGAAAACGTCAGAAACTCTTTCTTTAATTCATGATACCGATCTAGTGTTTTCGTTCGATAGCAGAGGTGATCTATATTCCAATGAGGTTCTAGAAAAACATTAGATTCATTGAGTTTAAGATTTAGGTTTTCAAGAAATAAGCGGGCTTCAGATGGAAAATTCATGTAGGCGCTTAATACCAAAACTTTTCCACATTTGCCTTACGCGCAAAGTCGCGAAGCCGTTAGATACTCTATAAACGCTTTCTAGTTCGCGCACTCACCTAGGTCCATCGTTTGCATTGTAAACAGTAGGTTATATTCCTTTTGTTCTAGGTCTTGTCTTTATCATGGTGGATCAAGACGGGAGGAAAAAATTTCTGCTTAACGGGGAAAATTGCCCTGCTGGAGTTGCTATGAAAATCCTCTCGACTAGAACACTGCACGGTCCGAATGTTTATCATACAAAACCAGTCATCATCATGACCGTTGATCTTGAAGAATGGACTGATGTTGATAGTTGCGACATCCCGAATCTCACCGAAAATTTACTTCAAATTTTTCCACGATTAAAAAAACATCATTGTTCAAAAGGTCACGAAGGGGGCTTTATCGAGCGCCTTCGAACCGGAACTTATATGGGCCACATCATCGAGCACCTTGCTTTAGAATTAAGTGTCTTAACTCATATACAAGTCACTTATGGGAAAACTCGGTACGCCGGTCGTCCGGGCCTGTATGAAATCGTCGTTCGATTTGAAAATGAAGACGGAATGAAAGAATGCCTCCGGCAAGCATTTGATGCTGCAAAAGCAGCATCAGCTTCACATGAGTTTAATTTAAAAGCCGCATTAGAACTTATTCAGTTTTTTGCAAATAGAACGAAGTTGGGACCCAGTGCACAGGCTTTACTAGATGCTGCAAAAAGTAGAAATATTCCCTACCAACGTTTAGGCGAAAATAGTCTGATTCGCCTTGGTTACGGAAGTAAGCTTAGAAGAGTTCAAGCTGCTGTGACTGATATGACAAGCCTAGTTGCCTCTGATATTGCTCAAGACAAAAGTTGGACTAAAACAATTTTAAAAGAAAATTTTCTTCCAGCGCCGCAAGGTTTTATTGTTAGCTCTGAACTTACCTTGACCGACACTCTTGCCATTTTGCCGCCTCCGTACGCGATTAAGCCATTTAATGGAAATCATGGTAACGGCGTCACTTTAAATCTTTATACAAAAGAAGAAGTCTTAGAGGCTTTTAACATTGCTAAAAAATTCTCTCCTTCGATTTTAATAGAAGAAATGTGTCCGGGAAAAGACTACCGCGTTCTTGTTGTTAATGGAAAAATGGTCGCAGCAGCAGAACGCGTACCACCTGCCGTTTTAGGAGATGGGAATAAGACAGTTCAAGAGTTAATTAATGTAATCAATCTTGATCCTTTAAGAGGTGATGGACATGAAAAGTTTTTATCTAAAATTGAAGTCGACGATATCTTATTGGATTTTTTAAAAAAACAAGATCTCGCTTTAAATTCCGTTGTTGAAAGAGGAAAATTAGTTGTCATTAGACCTAATGCAAACTTATCAAGTGGTGGCAAAGCTATTGATGTGACAAAGAGGGCTCATCCGACGGTTGTGACTCTTTGTGAACGTGCGGCCCGAGTTGTAGGCCTTGATATTTGTGGAATTGATTTAATTCACCAAGATATTTCCTTACCTGTAGATGATCATTCAAAAATTATTGAAGTCAATGCTGGTCCTGGCTTACGCATGCATTTAGCACCCAGCGAAGGGGAAGCTCAGCAAGTGGCAGAACCAATAATTGATATGCTTTATCCGAATCATGATCAGGGCCGAATTCCGATCATAAGTGTGACTGGCACCAACGGGAAGACGACCGTTGTTCGTATGCTCCATAAAATCTTCACTGATCAAAACGAAAAAACAGTTGGGCTTACAACAACTGATGGAATTTGGATCGGAAATGAAAAAATATTTTCAGGTGATACGACGGGGCCACTCTCTTCTCAACTCATCTTGTCTGATCCGAAAGTTGACCTTGCTGTTCTAGAGGTTGCTCGCGGAGGCCTACTTCGTGGGGGTTTAGCTTATGATTGGTCGGATATTTCAATTATTACAAACATTCGACCTGATCACATTGGACAAGATGGTATTGAAAGCGTGGATGATTTAATTTGGATTAAATCTGTTGTTGCAGAACGAGTAAAAGAAAACGGAGTTCTAGTATTAAATGCTGACGACGAAGCTTCACTAGGCCTAAGAAATAATCCAAAAATTAACAAAGGTAAAAAGCAGATTTCTTTATTTTCACTTAATTCTGAAAACTCGGCTTTGAGATCTCACCGGATTGCGGGCGGAAGCGCTTGCTGGCTAGAAAATGATTGGGTTTATTACCAGCACGCAGGCATGTTCGAAAAACTTTTTAAGAGTTCAGATATTCCGGCGACTTTTAAAGGCTACGCTGATTTCCAGATCTCTAACGTACTCGCTGTCGTCAGTGCTGCTATCGCCGGCGGAGCAAAACCCGAGCAGATTACAAAAAGTCTTAAAGCGTTTAGGCCTTTAGAAGAAAATATGGGTCGCTTAAATCTTTATAAACTTCATGCTGGGTATGTTTTAATAGATTACGGCCATAACTCTGATGCGATTACTGCAGTCGGTAAAATGCTAGGTCGGTTTTCAGGTTACAAGAAAACGGCCGTCTTCGGAATGCCAGGAGACCGCGCGAATCAACTGATTGAAAGTGGCGGCGAAGCTATTGCTCACTGTTTTGATCATTTTATTTTAAAAGATGACAAAGATCTCCGAGGACGCAAAAACTTGGAAGTGCCGTATATCCTACAGAAATCTATTCTAGGCAAAAATCCAAGCGCTCATGTACAGATTATTCCTGACCAAACCGAAGCTATTCACAAGGCGCTTGAAAAAATTAAGCCAAACGAAATCGTTGGAATTTTTTATGAAAAATTTGGTCCTATGATGGCGGCACTTTTACAATATGATCCACAGCCAATCGATTTTATTCCCGATCATGTTCAAACTCGTAAACAGAAACTTACAGATTCCCAAAGAAAAGAGTTGGAGCATGCTAGTACTCTTTAAAAACGGTGAGGTTTTTACCGAAGGTCAGTTTCACCGAACTGATCTTTTAGTTTGTGGTGGGAAAATTGAACGAGTTGGACCTGTCGACGATTCGTTTTTGAGAAACTCAGGTTTAGATGTCGATGTGATTAACTGTCAGAATAAGCTTATTATCCCAGGGCTAATTGACTCACAAATTCATTTGGCAGGCGGAAGCGGGGAAAATGGATTTTTATCCCAGCCTCCGAGAATATTAATTGAAGAATGTATCGTAGGTGGAATTACCACAACGATCGGAACTATTGGGGCTGATGCAACCACCAAAACCATGAGTAATCTAATCGCAAGTGTAAAAGCATTTAAAGAGGCCGGTCTTAGTTCTTATGCTTATACAGGTGGTTACGGGATACCCCCAGCGACGATCACCGGAAATGTTCGCGATGACATGATTTACGTTGATGAAATAATTGGTCTTGGTGAAGTCGCAATTGCCGATAGAAGAGTACCCGAGCCTACTCCTGATGAACTCGCTAGAGTTTTAGTTGATGCTTACGTCGGCGGAACACTAACAAATAAAGCTGGCGTATCACGAATTCACGTTGGAGCTGGGAAAAGACGGCTTCAGGTTGTCTATGAAGCCGCCGAACGAAATGAAATTCAGTTTGATCATTTGTACTTTACTCATATGGATCGAAGCCGTGATCTTTTAAAAGATGGTGTCGCGATCACGAGAAAAGGTAGTTACATTGATCTTGATATTCACGAGCGTGATTTAGGTTCTTGGTATAAATATTATCTTGAACTTGATGGACCTTTAGATCGATTGTCGTTCTCGACTGATGCGGGCGCCTGCGGACCCAATGAACTTTGGGGTGAAATTCAAACCTGCGCCCTTAAACATGAGTATAAATTAGAACAATTGATTCCCCATGTGACGTCCGTTCCCGCCCGAGTTTTAAAACTTTCTAATAAGGGACACTTGAAAGCACGAAACGATGCCGATCTTATTGTGACTGATAGAAATGATCTTGATATTCATCATGTGATGGCTAATGGCCAATTTTTCTACCGTGACGATAAGTTTCATTATGCAGATCAACTCTATACAGCAAGACGTAAGGCGGACTGGTATGGCCTCAGGAAATAAGTCAGCAAAAGTGAAGAAAAAAATATTAAAGAAAAAAAGTGTTAAAGCTAACAAGCAAGGCACTTTGATTATTGTCGGCGGTAGTGAAGATAAAACTGGCGAAATGGTCATCTTAAATGAAATCGCAAAGCGTACAGGCAACGGAAAAATGGTAATAGCTACTTTGGCAAGCCAGGTGTCGGCCGAAGTTTGGGACGAATACCGAAAAATATTTAAAAAAATGGGTGTTAAAAACATCGTACATTTTTATATCGATCAGCCAGAGCAAGCCCGGGATCCAAAATACTTAGATGTCTTTGATAATGCAAAAACTGTTTATTTCACGGGCGGCGACCAATTGAAAATTACTACAAAGATTGGCGGAACTCCCATATTAGAGCGAATTTTAGAAATTTATAATGACGACGGAGTTATCGCAGGAACCTCTGCTGGTGCCGCTGCAATGGGAACTACCATGCTTGTCGGAAGTGAACTCTCGGATAATCACAAAGTAGGAAACTGGAGGATGGCTCCCGGGCTTGGTCTGGTTGAAGATATTCTGATCGATCAACACTTTGCCCAGCGTGGAAGAATCGGTCGACTCTTAGGTGCCGTCGCATTAAACCCGGGTGTTTTAGGAATTGGAATCGATGAAGATACGGCCATTATTGTAAAAGAAGAAAGCTTTGCCGTTATTGGGTCTAACGCTGTCTACGTCGTTGATGGTCACTACGTAACTCACACAAATATTTCAGAAGCTTCTGCTGAAAAAACGATGTCGATGCATGATGTAAGACTTCATATTTTAGCTGAAGGTGAAGGTTTTCAGTTCACCACCCGAAAGGCTACGAATGGCCTTGAAGGCAAATCTACAGTTTAAAAATCTTTTTGATCTCATCGTCAGGTTTCAAATTACCAGATCTGAACGACAACGCTTTTCGCCTAGTTTCATTAGTTAAGTAACTTAAGTTTACCAAAGAACCAAAAGATTCGTTCAGTTCAAATCCCGTAATTTGAAACCCTCTTTTGAGCTTCGGTATAATAACAGCATTATTCAAAATATTGTGCCGGCTCCAGATTCTTTGGAATCCTTTTTCAATTAACTTTTCCATCGTTAAATCCAAGACTCTTTTGTAAAGGCCTCGTTCTCTAAATTCAGGCATGATCGCTGAATTAACCATGTAAAAGCTATCTCTGCTATCTTGAAAACCCCAGGTCCATCCCGCTACGCTATTTTTATAAAAAAGTACCGACTGCAATTGAAATGGTGGCAATTTCTTTTCGTTTAATTTTTTTAATTTACTTTTTTCCGAATCTGAAAGAACGGTGGCAGTTCGAAGTATCAGCTCTTTATCGTCAAAAACTTTTTTATGAAGGTCTGCTGTCAGTTTTTGATATTCTTCAGCACTACATTCTTTCAACGAAAAACCCTCTGGAAAGTTTTCTGTCATCTGGCCGTCAATTGGGTCGTTTAGAAATTTAACAAATCTTAAGGTGTCTCGCCATTCGCCGCGGTATAGCACCTCATCTATAAACTGACCTTCTAAAGTAAAACCATTTCGAATTGCTGAATTTTTTGATCTGACGTTTCTTCGATCACAAGTTAGGCAAAGTCTTCGAAAGCCAAGTTCCCTTGCCCACTTTTCGCTTTCTTTGATTACTTCCGTAATTAAGCCTTTGCCTTCAAAACCTTTATCAATCCAGTAGCCTAAGTGACTTGTTTTATTATTCCAATTGATTGTGTGGAACCCGAAACTTCCAATCAGCTTGCCGGTCGCTTTTTCAAACATGGAGTAATCAAAAGTATCGCCTTTATCCCAAAAACCTGAAATCATTTCGATGTATTGCAAAGTATGCTCAACTGCACGAGTCGATTCTACCCAGGGCATCCAGGGATTTAGGTTTGATCTATTTCGATTAATGAGCCGATAAAGTTCTTTAGCTTGGTTAACTGCCCGTGCTTTTAGAATAAGGCGCTCGGTCGTATACTCTTTTAGTGGAAATTTAATGTCGATCGCTTTTACCATAGATCCCGCATTGTTAAAGCTCTACAAAATTATGTATCGCTCATAACTTAGCTTAATTTCTCTTTTTACCGCAAGGATCTTCAGACGATAGCGCATTTGCTTGGGAGTAGCACATTCCAGTGTCGTTTTCGTTTTTCTCACAGAGGCCATAGTAGAAAGTTTTTTGTTTAAGTCTTGGATCAAGCTTTCGACATCTAGTCTGACCTCTGTACTCCCAAATAGTTGTGATCACAAAGGCAGAAACGACCGTACTTCCATCATAACCTTCAAAATAGTCCGGGTACTTTGATTGGAGTTCTAAAAAATCTTTTGGTTGCGTTGCGACTTCATTGCGCTCAGACACCTTTTCCCAAGGTGGCATAGTTTGAAGCATCCAATCCGCGTGAGAAAAATTAAATGAAAAGATACAAACAAAAGAAAGAAAAAGTTTAGACATAAAATCCTCATCCCAATCCATGGTAAAGGTCCGGATTTTATTTGAGCGAGAATTTATCTTTTGATCATCACTTATTAAGCAACCCTGTTAACATTCATAAATTTTGTTTAAGAATTTAGAACTTTGCAAGGCAGCGAGTAGTAAAAGGTTGTGCCTTTATTATATTCTGAAGTAACCCAAATTTTACCCTTATGAGCTTCAATTAACATTTTGGATATAAAGAGACCTAAACCCAATCCGCGACGATCTTTGTTATTTAACTGAGTATATCGATCAAATATTTTATCGATTTTTGATTCTTCAATTCCAGGTCCTGTATCAGCAATAGAAATTTGAAACTCATCGTCAGCTTGCTCCACCTTAACTGTTACTGACCCACCTTCAGGGGTAAATTTAATCGCATTTCCAATAAGATTAGACATAACTTGATTAACTCGGTCCAAATCACAATGAATGGCTGAAGCTTGAAGATGCGAAGGCAAAGCGCTGAGCGAAATATTTTTAGCAGCTGCCGCATGAGACATGTTTTCAATCGAATTTTTTATAATTTTATTGAGGTCATGATCCATAAGCTGCAATTGAAGTTTGCCCTCAAGTACACGCTCCATATCTAAAATATCACTAATCATTCGAAGCGAAGACTCGGCATTTCGCTTTATCAACTCTATAATATCACGCGTACCTTTATTTAAATTTTCATGGAATTCTTCTTCCAAAAGAATCTGCGCTCCCGATAGAATTGCGCCGATGGGGTTGCGCAAATCATGACTTACGATTGCTAGGAACTCGTCGCGTGTAGTAAGTTCTGCTTTCGTTTGCGTGTGTTGAGACTGTTCGACATCCAAACGAGATGAAGCACGCCCTGCTTCAAAATCAGTTAGGTTACGCTCTTGTAGTAAATTGTCGTCTGTTTGCTGTCGTTCTCGACCGAGCATTTTAAATGCGTATTCATTATTCAAGCCGCGTTCTCTTAAAAGAACTGCATCCATTAACAATCTTTCAGTCTCAACTGATTCGTCGTCGTTTTTTCGTTGAACTTCTAAGCGTGTTGCGACGGCTTGTTGTTCGTCGGTCCTAACTTCTTTATTATTTTCTATTTTGCCTTTTTGGCGATTCAATTTTTGGTCAACAGATGTTCTGTTTTGCGCTCTAATTTCATCAGCTTCTAGCCGATCATTTTTTACAATCTCATCGGTCTCGCGTTCGGTTTTTTGTCGGAGATCTAAAAGCGATTCATCGGTTCTTCCACGCTCACTATGCAGGCTTGAGTCAGTTTCTAGTCTTTCCTGCGTTAAGATTCCGGGAAATCCGTTTTTTAAATTAGCCATAAAGACCCATTTCTGTGAACCGCAGCTGACTCAAGTTTTAATTTAAATGACAAAAACTTGGCGGTTATTGTGGACAGACAGTATCACGGTATAGCTAAAAAACTCTTATTAATCGCACTTTTGAGGAAAACTACATTTATTTAGTTGCGGGAGCGATTGCCGCGCTTATGACTTTTGAAAGACGGCTATCCCGAATTCCCTATGTGAACAATCGTTCTAATTTCCAATACCCCGCGAAATCATTGAGTAGAGAATGGGCGAAGTCACCTTGTTAATTCCTTCGTTAGGTAACTTCGCCATGTCAATTTTTAGAGAATATCTAAATTGGTTTTCTTGATTTCAGACCGATATCCTCGGGATTCGCCACATAGATCAAGTGGTCTACCCACTTTTCGTCTTCAAACCAGTACCGCTTCTTGATTCCCTCTCGTTTCATTCCGATGGCTTTGACTAAGCGAATGGATTTTTTGTTGTCGAGATTAATTGCTGCCTCTAAGCGATTTAGTTTTAAATTTTTAAATCCTATTCTAAGTCCTGCTGCAGAGGCCTCTTGGCCGTAACCTTTACCCCAATGACGGTTAAATATCTGATAGCCAAAGTTTGCAAATTGATGAGTGCTGCGAACATAGATGTCAAAATCAATTTGGCCTACAATTGTACCAGACTTTTTTTCGAAAACGTAATAGCGGTAATAATCGTCTTTCTTAGCCAGACCTTCGAGCTTCTTTTTTATTTTTTCAAAAACTCTTTTACTACACTTTTTAGAATCCAGAGGCCCACTGTCCCACTTAGTTTTTTTAGGAAGTCTTTTTGCATGGGCTTCATACCAAGTTAAATAGTCTATTTTTCGAAGCGGCCTTAATATAAGTCTCTGGGTTTTAACTTTTAGTCGTTTCATCTAGATGCCCCCTTTAACACTTAAGCTCCACTCTTCCATTTCGCAAAAAACTTTGCAGCCATGGATTTCAAAAAGCTTCTTCATAGCTAAATTGTCTGCGTGAGTTCCCCCGTGATATAGTTTCCCACCCTGGTTCTTCATCATTGAAAATCCATGACGATGAACCCAGTCTTGAATGAAATCTACTGCTTTTTCTTCAGGCTCGATATCAAGTGCGTCTTTTATTATAAGTTCTGTGAACTCTGCAATTTTCTTAAAAGACCAATCTAATTCTTTTGCAGTCTTCCAAGAAATCGGCGAGCCCGCCTCGTTAGGTAAGTTTTCTACATCACACTGATATTTAATTCTTTTGGAAATTCTTTTTAAGCCTGTCTCTGTGAGCACACTTTGAAGTTTTTCGATTTCATAATCTTGACGCAAGCGTGCGACTATAGTCTCAGCGCCAAAATTAATTGCCGCTACTTTTGCATCATTAAAAAGTTTTTTCCAAATCTCGCGATCCAGTTTTGTTTCAGGTCTGTTATTTTTTAGTGCGTAAACATTTGCCCAGAGCTGTTCCGCAGAAACAATGCCCCAGGCTTTTCCTTCACCATCAAGGTGAACAAATTTTTTCGTATTCATAAATCTCCAAGTAAGTAGCTCAAGGTTCTGAGCTCTATTTTAAAAAATGCGTTACGCAGCCTTTTTAAGGAGTTTTCTTAAGAGAATTGAGTTTTATTGAATTCTTACTTTGATAACTACTTAAGTATTGAAGAAGGCTGCAGACTTCGATGTTTGATTTTTCATGGCAACCCCCTTTAAAAAGTAGATCATTTTAGAAAATTAATGGCTCAGAAGGAGGGACTCGAACCCCCGACCCAGCGGTTAACAGCCGCTTGCTCTACCAACTGAGCTACTTCTGAACTAGGAAGACTGAAATTAGTTTTTACGCCGATTCTTGTCAAGGCCAAGTCCATGAATTTGAGGCTGAATTTAGCGTCCCCGTAGTATTTGACTCAAGGCCTTTGACTGAAAAATTAAACCGTCGACCTGAAAAACCTCTAATTTTTCATCAGCCTCTAAGGTCTTTGCGGATTCACCCGTTCCCACTGTTAAATAGCGCTTGAATTTTCGCTTCGCTTTTTCTTCTGGGACAGGCTCTAAAACGACATTGCAAATTTCTTCTGGAGTGACGGAGTCTTCTGACGCCCGATTTGTGTGAAACTCGATTTGGCCGGTGATTTCAGGACACCAAGTCCACTTTTTTGGAGCCTCAACCGGTGGCGGATTACCAAAAAGAACTTCCAGACCGCGCCTGAACTGCCATGTCTGCGTATATTGCATTGCGTAAATGACGGCAGTAAGGGCGCCTATCAAGCCGATTATCACAAAAATTGATTTAAAGTTTTTCTTCTTCACAGTCACAGCATTATTTTGTGTCATTTTGTTCTCTATGGGCAGAGAAAAATGTATCATCTTGTCTTTGAAGAAGAGGAAATTTCATGGAACATTTTTTAACGCCCGAAGGATTGATTGCGCTCTCAACTTTGACTGCAATGGAAATCGTACTTGGAATCGATAATATCGTTTTTATCTCAATCTTGGTTGCGAAACTTCCCCTTGAGCAACAAACCAAAGCTCGAAATATCGGCCTTTCATTGGCTCTACTTGCGCGATTAGGGCTTCTCTTCAGCATCAGCTGGGTGATGAGCTTAACGACCCCTCTTTTTTCAGTGTTCAATCTAGAAATGTCAGGACGAAGTCTCATTTTACTTTTGGGCGGACTTTTTCTCGTTGGAAAAGCGACTTTCGAAATCCACGAAAAGTTTGAAGTTCACAATGATGGCAAACCCAGTGCTGGCGGCACGGCTAATTACACGTCTATTTTACTTCAGATTTTAGTGCTTGATATCGTTTTTTCTTTGGACAGTGTGATTACCGCGGTTGGAATGGCTCAACAAATTTCAATTATGGTGGTTGCTATGCTTATATCAATGTTTGTGATGCTTTTATCAGCAAGACCAATAGGAAACTTTGTTGAACGCCACCCTACCGTTAAAATTCTGGCGCTATCATTTCTAATACTCATTGGAGTCATGCTAGTAGCAGAGGGCACTGGACAGCATATGCCGAAGGGTTACATCTATTTTGCAATGGCATTTTCGTTAGGTGTTGAAATGCTCAATATAAAATACCGCACGGCTGCAACTAAGAAACTGTGATATTTCAAAAAAATTCCGGGGTCTTTTAAAAAGAAAAAATTGGTGCGGATGGGAGGATTCGAACCTCCGACCACCTGATTCGTAGTCAGGTACTCTATCCAGCTGAGCTACAACCGCACTACCGAGTAATTAAGAACTCAGATAAGTAAACCCTACCGCTTCTAAAATCAAGCCCACACCCCTAAAATCAGCACGATTTTATCGTAATTCACGGATCTCTCCTTGATCTGAGGGTATCTGCTATGGCATTTTGGGAAAGATTTTCCAAGCACGGTTCGCCGTTGGGTGGGGAATCTTTAGAGTTCATTGAAATTCTATCGCGGAGAAGTGGGTGAGTGGCTTAAACCAAGCGTTTGCTAAATGCTCGTACTTACAAAATAGGTACCGTGGGTTCAAATCCCACCTTCTCCGCCATTCTTCGCCGCTCAATGAAATGAGCGGTAATTTTCTCAAGTCAAATTAAACGCTTACACAAACAATAACACGAGCAAGCATTCAGTGAAGTGTTTCAACATATTTCACGGCATTTCAAGAAATGGTAGGGTTTTGGTAGGGTCCTGGTAGGGTTCTCTAAAATCGAAATCAGCCTCAGTTCTGCAAAGTCAGCCACTCTTCTTCTTTCAAAGTTTCTTTTTTTGAAATTCAATCGAAGGAGATTTTTTATGACTCGATTTATTTTTTGGGCCTTCACTGTTGGTCTTGCAATTGGTTACGGGCCGAAACTTTTCACCGCTACGGTTACAATGGCAAAATCTGCAATTCATGCCCACCAGTATGACCAGATGAGCTATTCTAAATTCACGAAAAAACTACTGAATGCAAAGCCAAGAGCTTCGCACTCAGATTAAATTCAAAAGGGCACAGGCCCAAATAAAAAATTTATTTTTAAAGCTTCGATCAGATTGATGGAATTTTTTATCATCTATGATCGGAGCTTTTTTATTTTGGAGAACTTCATGCCTTCAGTCATCGCTTATGCGTCTTTGTCAAAAAAATTAAAGAATTCAAAAAATACTTATGAAAAACTAATTCAACACTGCAAAAATCTTGATGAGCCTTGTGATATTTATTCCGAAGAAGCCGATCCTGATTCAAACACCAGAAATTTATGGGACCATGTCATCCAAAGAATTAAATCTGGCGGGGTAAAAATCCTGATCGTCCCAAATGTTTTTCATATTGTTGGCGACGCACAGAAGCTGCAAATCGTCCTATCGCTTTGTGAAAGAAATCACACCAAAATTCAAACTTTTAACGACAAAGGTGGTGGTTTATGAGTTTGGATGACAATTCAAAATTAACTTGTTGTTACGTCAGAGTTTCAACGTTGGACCAAATTGGAGGCGCTGAAAGTCAGACAAGAGCGCTCATCGACTGGTGTCAGAAAAATGGTATTACAAATTTTGAAATTTTCACTGATCACGGGATTTCAGGTGCAAAAGAAAGTCGTCCCGCCCTGAATCGCATGATGGAAAAAGTCGAAGCCGGCTTAGCCAGACAAGTCGTGGTCTTTCAATTTTCACGATTTGCGCGCTCCACCACGCATCTTTTAAAAGCACTTGAAAAATTCAAAGAGAAAAAAGTACGCTTTCATTCCATGTGTGAAGCCATAGACACTGAAAGCCCTATGGGTTTGGCGTTATTTACGATTTTGGGCTGCCTCAGTCAGTTAGAGCGTGAATTAATTAGAGAACGTGTCCGCGCGGGTATGAGAAATGCGATTGCTAAAGGCATCAAAATTGGCCGAGTCCGAAAAAGAAACGATACTTTGATTCACTCTCTTTTAGAGGCGGGGCTTTCGTTTCGTGAGGTCGCAAGAATCGCAAAATGTTCGCACGGCTCTGTTTCGGCCTCCAAAAAAGAATTTCTACAAAAGAAAGCCGATGCAGAAAAAATGAAAATTGATCA
>JAYTJV010000025.1:0-5439 GCA_043730825.1 Pseudobdellovibrionaceae bacterium | reverse complement strand
TTAAGTTCTTTAGTAAAGTTCGACTGCATTTAAACCACAGGTCTAACTTAACTTGGGTAAGGTTCAAAAGATATGAGTGATGGCAGGCGTCCGAAATTCAATGTTGTCAGGCATTGAACCAATCTAGCTGGTTAGACGACCCAAAAAAACCAATCAGCTAAATTCTATTGGCGCAGGTCAGTGCAAAGCGCAGAAGCGGAGTAATCCAAATCAGCTGAGCTATCAGAAATAACCAAGTAGATATCCGCATCTAAATTTGGGTCGGCATGTAATTTTACGCAAGTGTGTGAGCGATGGAAAAATGGAATATTAGCATATGTGTTTTTTGCTGTAGCCTTCCAAGCCTGCAAATTAAAAATTTCCTTTAACTCAAACTTTGACATAATCGGCGATGAGCCTTTTAAACTGACTCCATTGATACTCAAGCGAAAGTAACGATTATCGTTCAGTACTTTCGCCACGGGCGTATTACCGCCGTCAGCATAACTGCAGTCAAAACTTGAGTGGTAGACACAGTGAGTAAGTTCAGGGCCTAATATTTCATTTAAACTTTTATTCTCGGACATCAAGAAAATAGATTGGACTAAAAAAGAAGGACCAAAAATATATTTGGCTAATGCAGAATGCAGTCGATATTCAGCCTGGGCACTCGAAGTTTGGTCGGCATTTTCCAAATAGTTTAAAAAAGCGCTTTCGACGTAAACCATATGTTCGTAGTCCAAATCAGGTTTAATCGTCCAAAGTGCTTCGTGTAGCAATATTGCAAGTTGTTCGTTACGGGCTAAGCGCAAAAAATCCGGCATAAAAATCGTTTCATTTGATTCAACAACTGTCAGCGCAAGTACAGAAATCTCTTTTTCTGGGCGACGCCAAAGCTGAGCATAAATTTGCTTAGCATTTGTGAATTCTGGACTTTGAGCTTCTTCTTTAGGGATGAGGTAGTATGTTTTGTTACTGAGGGCTTGAAGCAATGTTTTTTTGGGCCCTGGCGGAATTTTGAGATCATTCACAATCTGGATGACCGAGCTTAATGATATAAACTGGTCATTGTCGAACTTGATCCAGCTTATTTTTTTGTAGTTTTCAAAGAGGGCGGGAGTGCCGTTTTGGGTCATGATTCCGCCGCCGCCGTTGCCTACTACGCGCCAATCGCGAGCGGCAACCGATTGGCAAATTGTTAGACACAGGACAATTGAAATTAGTATAGCTCTCGATGATTTCATTGGAGTCTCCATACATTTTTAGTTATCAATACACAAGATTTATTCGGGAAAAAAATGAAGTTAAACGAAAACCTAAATTATCGCGAAATCTTATTTCAGCATTTTGAAAAAAAGAAAATTCGCAACTCACGATACTCGTTACGTGCGTTCGCGCGTGATCTTGATGTTCCGGTATCAAGATTAAGTGATGTCTTCACTGGTAAAAAAAGTCCGTCGTTGCCTATGGCAACTCACATGGCGTTAAAAATGGGCCTTGGAACGCTTCAAAAAGAAATCTTCACTACTTCAGTTCAACTTGATAAAGAAAAAAACCAGGCACGCAAAAGTTTAGTTGAAAAGCGTTTGGAGATGCTTCACCAAAAAGTAAAAAGCGAGTGGACCATCGAGCATTTTGAACAGGTTTCAAAATGGCTTGATCATTCTATCTGTGTTGCGCTTTCGTTAGCTGAACCTCCTAAAACTCCAGAACGAATCGCACAAATGTTTGGGGTTGAAGTTTCTGAGGTAAAAGCTAGTTTGGAAAAGCTGTTAGCTCAAAAAGATATCGTGAGTACCGAAGATGGTTGGCTAGCGACGGAATCAAGTAGTGTAACTCCTGATGATAAACCTTCTCTGGTAATTCGTAAATTTCACACAGAGATTCTGACAAAAGCAAAAGCCTCCCTTGTGAATGACCCAATGGAAGTAAGGGATTTTACAAGCATCATTTTTAGTGTGAACTTACAAGAGCTTCCAATCCTTAAAAAAAGAATCGCAGAAATGCGGGACCAACTGATGATGGAATTCGGCACCACAAAAGACTGTGATGCCGTTTATGATCTGTCTTTTTTCTTATTTCCAATTTCGAAAATAAAAGGGAATGACTTAGGATAAAGTGCTAGTCACCATTACTGGAATTTGGCCAATAATCTTATTCGTGCGCTGTAATTGTGATTTTTGCCATCGGTGCATTTTCGACGGAATTTTTGGAAGACCAATTTTCTAAAGAAGATTTCAAATACTGTAAGAAGTCACTACGCTTTTCAACTGGAACTTGGAGGCTTGTCGATAAAAGCTTTTTGACATCGTCAGGGCTGCCCTGCGGAGTTGCTCCAGCGCCCTTACGAGTCCACTTTGTGCGACTACATTCATTCGAGACGAGTTCAAGAAAATGGCTTTTTTCTTCGGGGTTGAGCTTGAGGCTTTCTGTGTAATGTAAAGCACGCTGAGATGAAATTCCAGATCGCCCGGACATAATCTCGCTCATGCGTGAAATGGGTGTTGCCAAGTCTTTGGCAAAATCTAGAAGGCGGTAGTGTGGATCCTGTTTAAGGCGGCTTTGAAATTCATTTCGTAAAATGTCGCGGAAACTCTTTATTTCATTAGTCATAGATTCACATTAGTTCACAATCGAAGCTCGATAAACCCGTTTTGCACTTCCAAAAACCTTTTGATATTTTAAGTGTTCTAGAGTGTTACACTAACGTTACTCAGATCCATTAATAACTAAGGATATTAATGGGATAAGTCCATTTATCGGCTTATTTTAAAGATTTGTGTTATGACATATCCTCTACATACCCTATTAGGACTAACGTAAAGCAAACATAAAAAAAACGATCTGTAGTGGTAATCGCAAAGACCACCTTAAAAATAGGATTTTTCACTCGAAAAATTCAACTTGTCTTAACTCAAACAAAATAATAACTAATATTTTTTACAAACCGATTCCAAAATCAACTTTTGTTAAAAAAACTTGATTTAAGTGATTGGTAAAAAACAGAGCTTAGGGTATTAATCTGAAATGTCAAAAATTCTTGTAATAGACGATGTCCAAGATATCTTTCACCTGGTCAAATCAATACTGGAACCGACACATCAGGTGTTCTGGTCTGAAACTTTAAAAGCAGCGGAAGAAACGCTTTTGCATAAAAAAATTGATCTTATCTTACTTGACGTGATGTTGCCGGATGGAAATGGATTTCATTTTCTTGCGGACCTTCAAAAGAAGGCAAAGGACACTTTACCGCCTGTTGTGTTTTTGACAGCACAAGATCATGTGTCTGAAAAAGTTTTGGGATTTTCATTAGGTGCAGAAGATTACATCACAAAAAATAGTGACTTTTTGGAAATGAAAGCCCGTCTTGAAGCGCGCGTTAAGAAATTATCAAGTACGACTGAAACTAAAAAGATTGAATCGTTTGGTCCGGTTAAGGTGAATGTGCATACTCAGGAAGTTTCCTGGAATGATAACGGTCAGGATCGGCTGATTGAATTGACTCGACTTGAATTCAAAATTTTTTGGTTATTAGCTCATAATCTTGGTGAAACAGTTTCCCGCGATGATATTCTTGATAAAGTCTGGGGACCTGGTTTTCAGGTTTACACTCGGTCAGTTGATACTCATGTCTCGAACTTAAGAAAAAAATTACCCAAGGTCGTATTCAGAATCGAAAGCTCATCTGGCCAGGGTTATAAAATGAATCTTATCTAGATTTATTGTTTCGGCAGATAATCTGGGAAATTGCCAGCATGCCCAACCTTGTGAAAAAGCTAGGCAGCCAATAGATAAAGAATAACCAGTCGGTTTTTTCGTTTAACCTATATCAGTTTTTTACTTTCTAGTTCGACTAATTTTTCGATATTTTCAACGATTCTTAAGCAAGAATTGTGGTCTTTTTGTATACCGGCTTCTTCCAGTTTAAGTCCCATAGTTTCAAGTTCTGGAAAACCAAATGGTCGGGCGACACCTTTAATTGCGTGGCCAACGCGCGCCACATCATCATAATTATTTTGATTTAAAGCAGCTCTAGCTTTTGAGCAGTCTTTTTTTCTGTTCTCAAAAAACTGCGGGAGGTATTCCTGAATGTTTTCTGGTCGTTCCTGTTCGTGCATGTTATCCCCCTGTTGTTGTCAGATCAGTTTTTCAAACACTCATCTTTTAGACCAGATGAGTTTTCTTGTTAATATTGTGTGGTAACTTTGACAATTTATTATGTCAAGTTATCGACCTAAGAAACAAAATGCCTATTCGAGTCTAAGCTTGCGTATCTATTCCCAAATAAACCGATTTGGATACCCTAGTTGGAAAAGCTCCGCGTGGCAAAACACTTTCATTCAGCAAAATACTCTTTGAAAACTTTGTTAAAACTAGATTCATGCAACGAGTTATATGCGAATCATTTAGAAGATTTTAATTTTTGTCTCGGAAGATAAGCAAAAGCTAGGCAGCGTCTGCTTTTACTTTTTTTCTATTTCTAATACCCATAGCGTCGCGCCTGAGTGTGTGACGAAGTCCCCAGTGATGCGATTTCGGTAAAAAGAAAAAGAGTATCGGCATAAGCCATCTTCTAGGAATCAAGCGGCGTAAAAAATAAAACACAATTGCATCTGGTGTTGCGGGAACCCAGAGCGGTGGGTTTTCTGTTTGCACAACCCAAAGGATTTTTTGTGCGACCTCTTCAGGAGTAGTCCAAGATAGTCGCATCAATTTTTCGACAAAAGGTCCCATATGTTTATAGTAATCTGAATAAGGAGCGTCAGATTCTTGGTTGTCGGGGTGCGATCCTTCACTGTAATAAACATTTTGAAAAGAATTAGAATTAATAAAACCCGGTTGGATAAGAGAAACATTTATTCCAAATGGTTTCATCTCATACCAAAGGGCTTCACTTGCACCTTCGATAGCGTGCTTCGATGCGGAGTAGCTGGCCATAGTTGGCATCGCTAACATTCCGCTAACAGATGAAACATTAATTATTTTTCCGCGGCCTTTGGATCGCATTGAAGTGATGATTTCTCGAATCAGAGCCATAGGTCCAAAATAATTTGTGTGCATTTGAAGTTGTTCGTCTTCCTCAGACATATGCTCAACGACCGACCGGAATGAAATACCAGCGTTGTTAATGACAATATCGATATCGCCCCAGCTTTCGCGAACCTGGCTTAAGCATTTTGATCGGGATTTTGGATCTAAGATATCAAGCTCAACAATTTTAAAAGAATCGCTTTCTTCAAAATGTCCTCTGAGGTTGGCCAAAGAAAGCCTTCGGGCTGTAACAACAGTCCGGTACTGGGGTAACTTATAGAAGAGCTCTGCCAACGCACGTCCTACTCCAGAGCTCGCTCCGGTTACTAGTATAATTGGTTTATAGCGAGGGTTTGGCATATTCAGAAAGTATCTCATATCAAATGAAAATGAGCCTGATTTAGAAATATTTTGTCCTATCTTAAGACA
>JAYTJV010000024.1:0-1973 GCA_043730825.1 Pseudobdellovibrionaceae bacterium | reverse complement strand
CAGATAAAATCAAATATGCCACGCGACGCTGTTTTCTTAAAAACGCTGCTGTCACGATGCCCATAATTCCTAATGTCACCAAGATTAGTGGCAATTCAAACGAAACTCCGAACATCAAACTCATCTGAACGACAAATTCCATGTATTCACTGATCGTGATCATCGGCTTATCGATGGTGCTTCCGAAATTAAATAGAAATTCAAATGCTGTCGGCAGCACCAAAAAATAGCTAAACGAAACGCCTGTTAAGAATAAGAATGTTCCAAAGAAAATGAAGTTTGCCGCGTACTTTTTTTCTTTTTGGTAAAGCCCGGGTGCAACGAAAGACCAAACTTGGTAAAGCCAGAAGGGTGCAGCGCCAATGATACCTGCGAAAACAGCGATTTTTAAATGCGCCATAAATTTATCCATAGGATGAGTAAAAACTAATCCACCATTGGGTAAGTACTTAGTTGCGGGCTGACGAAGCCAATCAAAAATCGTTTCAGAAAAGTAATAAGCAACACATGCGAAAATTAAAACCGAGATCACGCTTTTAATTAAGCAGCCGCGCAGATCCTTCAGGTGCTGGGTCAGTGATTCATGTTTTTCCACTGTCATCATTTCCAGTTGGCAACGTTGGGATCGGAGCTTCCGTTACCTGCTCTTGATGTCCGGTCTTTAAAACGACCGCTGGATCTTCCTTTGGCATTAGCTCTTCCGGCGATTGAGTTGCCGCTGTCGGTGGAGTATTTTTAGGATGCTCTCGTTTGATTTCTTCTAACAAGTTCGCAGGATTAATTCCTGAGCTTCTAAATTCTTCTTTGATTCCATCGGTTGTTCTTTTGAGATCATTGATGAATCGCCCCATTTTTCGGGCTAAATCAGGAAGTTGTTCAGGACCCAAAAGAATGAGCGCTAAAACACCTATAATTAGAATTTCAGAGAAACCAAGACCAAACATGAATTAAAATTATCACGCGGCCTAGTATTGGGATACCTTTTTTTGGTCGTTACGGGAAATTGGGACTATCCCTAAGTTAGAAAGTTTTTCCCTCGCAAGTTCTGAACCTGTTTTGATGTAGCGGTCATAAATCCTCAAGACATTATTTGATGACTGAAGCTGAGATTTCTCGCTTATGTAGTTAAGAGCATCGACAAACGCTAAAAACTTTTTAGAATAAAGAGTGTAAACCTGGCAAAGAGTATCTTCTCTCGTTGACTGGGCCAAGATACGGTATGCAGTCCCACCCATTTCGGCACAGTAGTCCACATCGATCACTTTACGCTGAAATGAATCGCTAAAAAATCCGCAAACATACAAAGTTCGATCGCCCAATTTTTTAAGCATATCGACTTTAGTCGAATGTTCAGATTGTGCGGCAACTAGCAAAGTTTCTGCAAGTGTAGTTGGTTTTTTCTGTCCCTGATGATCAACATCTTCTTTTTCATGTAAGTGGGCTGCGATGACGTAATGTTCAAGGATGTTGACGAGGTAATCTTCCGCCATGGGGAAAGCTTCGATTTTGCGCTTCGTAAAAGCGTCTCTCACTGCCTCTTTAAAAAAATCCTTAGGACTAACAAAAATTGGTGTGCCCATGCCTTATTTTATCAGTATTTTGGAATAGTTAGCGTCTCGCTTAAGCAAACTTGACTCAAGTCGAGACACTTCAATAACATTTTTTTATAGCTGGCTTACGTTGAGACTATATCCAGCGACTTTTCATCAGTCTTACAGTCCCACAATGCTTAAAACTTCAGGGCCGCTAAACAATCGGTGAGATAATTCCTTCACCTGCTCTTTAGTGATTTTTTTATATTTTTCAATCACTTCAAAAGTCAGGTTTGCCGGCAATCCATAAGCAACATCTAAAAGAATCGACTGACTGACTGATGATTTCCGCTGAAGGCTAATCGCTTGCTGTCCAATTAAAGAATTTTTAGCTCTTTGAAGTTCATCTTCACCAACAAACTCAGTCATCATTTTTTTAAG
>JAYTJV010000023.1:0-51184 GCA_043730825.1 Pseudobdellovibrionaceae bacterium | reverse complement strand
AAGCCATGTCCGATTGATCCAAATATTATCTCTACGAGGCTCAAATGGGTGGCCCTAGTTAACTCCTGATCGGTAATGGATTCCTTATAAGACAGATTATCCATGCTGACCATGCTACTTTCTCGCTATTAAATCAGCAATGGACATTTTTTCTCGAGGCAAAAATAAATATTTTAAGTGTTAATTCTGGTATTCACTCAAGGTGAATACCACTTGCTGAAAATTTCAGGATAGATGGCGTGATTTAGTCAGCTGACTAAATCACGCCATCTATCCTGAAATTTTCCGGTATAATCTTACTAAAGATTTATCAGTTAGGTCTAACTCCCAATCTTTACCTTGCTGCTTTAAACCGGAGCTTTGAAGCCAATTTAAAGCATATGAACCTTTTTCTAATGGAATAAAGGGAATTTTTATTTTTTGAATCGAGTTTGGCAAACTATACTCAATTAACTTTTTAAGCGTTAATTTTTCAAGATCACGATCGAAAACACGACAGCTCATAACCCAGTTATGGATAACTAGGGCATTTTTTTGCTTTTCTGCTAAAATTACAGCAATTACGCCAAGATCTCCGAATCTATCTTTTAGTTTGACAGCAAAAGTAAGATTGCCTTCAGATTTAACAAAGGACTGGAGCTGATGCGCATTCAGCTTTTTTCCAGTCAGATTGAACTGATTCGTTTTTGTTATAAGTTGCAAGACACGATCAAAATTATTTTCATTTATTGCAGAAAAGGCTGCGCACATTTTAAGTGTTTCTAAAAATTGCTCACGCGTTAAAGAGACAGATTCTAACTCTTCACGCTTCTTGTTCAGGCCAAAGGTATCATTTCTTTTTCGATCTTCATCGGTCAAAGAATAGAGCTCAAGTTTTGCATTAAAAGCGACGGCTCTGGTGTATTCAGAAGGCTCCTCAGGCAACTCAATTACACAAACGTCAGGTAAATTTAATCTGATTACTTCACGTTCTACGGGATTATCATCGATGAAGACGCACGAATCTAAAGTCACGTTCAACTTTTTGCAAATTTCCTGAACTTGCTCAACCTTAGAGGACCAATTGCAAACAACATGGCCAAAATCCTTCAGACTTAGTGGCATCCGATCATTTTTAAAAAAGGCCTCTTCCACTGCTGCCATTTCGTTCTTGCTACTGATAGCTAGAATAACACCTCGGTCCTTTAAGCTTTTTAAATACTTTTGAAAATTATAGAAACTTTCTGCTTCGGGTTCTTGAAGACTTGCTTTAATACCATCTGAACCATCATCTCCGATTACTCCACCCCAGAGCGTATTATCCAAATCCAAAACTAAAACTTTGTGACTAAATCCGAAGCTTGCAAGGATAAGCATGACAAGATTCTTTGCGTAAACAGGAAGGATATCGTAAGCACATGGATTCTTTGTAAGGTTGAATTCTTTCTCATTATACCAGTTAAGTAATCCCACCTCCTCGGCTAAGCTTGCGCAATCAAATATTGTGAGACCTCGAGGAACGTAATTTAAAAAAGAATCGTTCAAAAGGGATACCTTTTGGCTAAAACTGTTGGGGGTAGATCGCTCTAAATTTCCCAATATTCTAAGTGGAGACCTTATAAAATTATTTACTATAAACTCACAAGGAATCTCTGACTGAGCAGACTTGATTAGTGAAATAATTTGATCTGCAGTCGTTTCCGCTTTATCTAAAGAAATGTGCTCTGATCCAATACAGAGATAAATTATATCAGGTCCGAATTCTTTTAGTTCCTTTAAGTTTGAGCTAAATATTGTCTGATAAGCTCCATAGGGCATGTGCATAACTTCAAAATTTACCCTGTTTAGATAACCGAAGGTTTTAATAAGGGGCTCTAGAAACTGGGTTGTATAGCCACCAGCAAGAACAATTTTTTTAGTATGCCAGTTAGATTTTCGCTCAGACTCAAGCTTGTCTTTTATTTTTAAAAGCTCGTCATAAGAGTAAAAGGCTGGATTATTAATACTAAGTCTCCTGATTTTTTTGCAAAAAACTTACAAATCTTTCTACAACTTTGTTAACATCACTAAATTCTTCATTCTTTTTAAAAAGGACATTCGTGCGATCACTTAGAAACTTTGGCATTCGATAAACGGACACATTTAATTCGGGATTCTCTTTGGAGGCATATTTTATTGCTAGCTCTGAAATAGCTTTCGAAATAACGTAGCTTGATAATTCATGAGGCTCGGTTTTCACATAAATCGAGGATATAAAAATAACTCGTGCAGGCTTCTTTAAGAGCGGAATAATCTCGTGGAAAAGCAAAAGATTAATTTTAAGCTCGAGGTTAATCTCCTCTAACCATTTTGCTATTGAAGCATCCGCAAATTTAACTTTCTCGAAATTTCCAGAAGCATTTAAAATAATAATATCTAAATCTTTAAAAAATTTTAAATTCTTCCGAACAAAAGTCTTTACTGAGCTAATAATTTCCAGATCTAAAGCCTTTCGCGCAGGCGCAAGCACGTGTGCGCCGGACTGCTTTAGTGCTTTTGACAATGATAGCCCAAATCCACGACTACCGCCTGTAAGTAATATTTTTTGATTATGAAATAGATTTGATGATTGTAAAGTTTCGATAGAATTCTCAGCAACAGGTGAGGGGCGTTTGAAGGCGCCAATTTTCACCAATGAGTTTTCAACTATTGCAGTCGTTGTCAAAAGATTAAAACGTTCGTCAAATTTTTTATCCAAAATGCAGGATTTCGATCTAATTCGATCAAATTCAATTTCGAATTCGGCCAAAAGAGCCTGCCGTCCGGGAGCTATCACTCCGGTGTAAAAACTTATCCAGGAAAGTACTTCAATTAACTTGTTATCTTGTGGATGCCGTTTCCAATTTAACAGGCGATCTATCTTCTTTAAAGAGCCCTTGTTGGCTCGATAAGCAAGGTGCTCAATCCCTTTGGAGGCACCCCTCGTGATCGCAGATGCTGGCTGATATGAAAAATGAACAGTTACACAGATTAGATTACCAGACTTAACAGAACAAAAAATTTCCGCTCCTTGGAATTCAACTTTTAACTGATAATGTTGATCCCAAAATATAGGATGCTTAAAAATAGCCTTTAAAAAATTCAACTTTCGATAAATCTTAGGCGCCGACTCTCTGTGGCATAAAAAAACAACCAATGCTCCAAATACTATAGGTTTTCCAAATGGAGTCCGACGGCAGTAACCTAAATTAGTATGAACAGGACTTGTGTCTTTCGAAAGAGATTTAAATAGATCTTGATAGACGCTCAATACCTTAAAGTCGACTATCGATTTTTTTTTGAGTGACACTTAGCAAGCTCCCGACGTTATCAAAAGATTGAATTTCCTTAATTGTAAATTTGACTTTAAATGTGCTCTCAATTTTTAAAACTAACCTGATATGGTTAATTGAGTCCCACCCGGGAACATCTCGAGCAGTCATAGCATTGTTCAATACGAAGTCCCTCAAGGAAAAGACATCCTTAAAAATAAGATTCATAGTCTCTTCAAAATCTTTTACTTCCATAATTCTATTATATTAGATTAAAATCACACTTGTATACGAAAACATCGAAAGGAATTTAGACTGGAAGTTGGCGATCTTTACTTTTTTATTTTAATTTCAATTTTAGCAGCTCTAATACGAAAAAAACCAAACTTTAGTACTGAACTTGTTTTCGCTGCTGGCCTTGTGTTTCTATTTTCACAGGGTTGCATCTCAGGCCTTATTGTTTTAACTTCATTAGCCATATTATATTTTTTGACTGCGCTTGCTATTCAAAAGTTTCCCAGTTCAGCGCCATTCACCATATTTTTCATTCTATTTGTTGTTTCAATATTCGTAGCTAATAAATCCTACTTATTACAAGAGAGTCCATTCAGGATCCTCTTCTTTTCTTATCTCGGACTTCAAGTCATTAGCCACTTTATTGAAGTAGTTTGGAAAGGTGAAAAACTTCTGAGTTTCAAAAATTATTTAGTAGCCAATACTTTTCTTTGCAACATTGCCTCCGGACCAATCGAAAATCCAGTTCACTTAGCTTCCAATATTAAGAATCCAGAATTTTCTAAAATATTTGTAAAGCAGGCACTGATTTTAATCATTTCAGGACTATTTAAAAAGGGTTTGGCGGATACAATTCAAGCTATTCAAGTCAGCATCTCTGAAAATCAATGGGATTCAAGCTCAGCTATTCTTTCTTCCTTCTTATTGTTAAGTCGAACCTACTGTGACTTTAGCGGCTACACCGATATTGCTAGAGGTGCTGCGCTTCTTCTTGGGGTAGATTTAAGTATTAATTTTAAGAATCCATATTTGGCTACTAATATTCTTGAGTATTGGAGTCGTTGGCATATTTCACTTAGTCGCTGGGCACGGGTCTATGTGTTTTATCCACTGTTTCTATTTCTAAGCCGCCATTCAAAATTTCCAGAAGCTCTGATTGGATTTATTTCTATAATTTCAGTATTTTTGCTCGTTGGAATGTGGCATGGAATTAATGAAAAATTTCTTGCTTGGGCTATACTTAATACGATCTTTATATCTCTCTATATGGTATCTCGGAATAAACTTAAATGGCTTCCGGGAGCCTTTGGAGTATTTACGACATGGATTATGGTAATTTACTTACAGCTTATCGCGCATAGTTTTCAAAGCCTTAAATCAAATACGCAGTTCATGAAACTCATATTCGCTGGAAAGTTTAATAATCAATATGACCTGACTGCCTGGTCAATTGCCATCGCCCTATTTATGGTACCGATTTTCTTTGATTATGTTCTTAACAAGCCAAGCGGAAAAATAAATTACGTTCGATGGGTCATTATACTAGAAATATTAATCTTAGTAGCCTTAAAGTCAGAAGGAGAACCGTTTATATATGGTAAATATTAAAAGATCATTAATGGCAAGAATGCTACTATTATTATTAATAGTATTTCTCTTAATTCAGGCGATATTAGTCTTGCGTAGGACAGCTTCTGAACAAGTTGAAATTCTGTTCTATGCAAAAGTTAATCGAGACCGTGCTCAAGCCTTCCTAGCTGAGCTAAGTGAAATTCTAGATAATAAAAATGAAATTCGTTTTGTTTTCGGAGCATCCTCAATTGAAGGATTCTTCGATCCAGCAAGGTTTGCAAAATTTCTACCTCCGAGTGGAGTTGTCTATAACCTTGGCTTTAGATCAATGGGTCCATTGTATATGGAAGCTCTGGCGGGACGACTGAAAGAAGAGTTTGATCAATCAAATCGAAAAGTAAAAGTTAGCTATATTCGTTTAGAGACCCTTCTTTTAACCAAAAGATTTATTCAAACAGATAGAAGTTACGGAAAGGACCTTAGATTCTTTAATGCAGTCTACTCCTTAAAGATGCTAAAAAAGAAATTCTTTGAAAGACCCGTATTTATTAGTTCTATTATTATAGATCGGTTTGCGTTCGCTAATACTTCACCTTATGATATTAGAGATTATCTCTACAGTAAATTTGTAAAGCCAGATAACCGTTCTAAAACAAAATTTTTTAGAATATGGATTGATCCAAAGTTTGAAGATCCTAATCCTTGGGATGTCGAAGGGTTAGGACTCTATGGATGGAATCGGCTAAATGCAGAGTCAGAATATCAAAAGGCAATTCAAAACTTAAAAGCACCAAAAGTTTTTAACTATTCTCAAAGGTATTTTGAACACTGCTGCGATATCAAAAATCTAGAGCTAAGTGAAGAGCTAACTGAGAGCTTTTTAAATAGTTTGGAGTTGATCAAGTCATTTTCGGAAAAAGTTATAGTGTTTTATTACCCGGAACAAGACTCAAAAAATTACCAGACCGTGCAAGCTTTAAAAAGCCTACATAAGCTTTCAGCTATAGCGGGCAAAGCTGGTGCAAAATTTGTAGATTTCACAAATACCATTGATTGGAATAATGAAGACTACGCTGATATAATACATTTAAGCCCGAAGGGATTAGAAAAATTATATATGGCCCTTAGTCAGCAATAGACCATTCGCCGACACGGTTTTTTTCTAGCAAAAACGATTTGTCGATAGTCTCAGCAAACACAAGATTGTACTTTTGTAATCTTAGTTCTGTTAGCTGAAAAAATTCGTAGCCGGTTAAAATTTTAAAGTCATTTTTAGAGATAAGGCAACGATGTGAATTTGGATTTATAATAGATTGATTTTCTTTCCATGAAAAGTAATCCCTTTTAAATAGAAATTGAAATGAAACGCGCTGGGCATTTTTAATACCAGTTCCTTCAACATAGATCTTATTTAAGGAGCGTTCGCAAATAATCCAATTCTCAATTTTATTTTTAGTAACATATCTTATTACTGATTGTTCTGCAGTGTATGAATCAGTATGAAGAAACGCCACTACGCAAATCACAACAACGATACAAATTTTCAGAATCGGGAACTGAAAAGAATTTTTCATAATGTAATGAACCTCAAACCGTGAACCGTAATCATAATAAGGTGAGTTAAGAAGACACCGCGCCATCCGCTATGTTTATCTTTATGTCCCCACAAGGTCTTAAATTGCAAACCTGAATAAACAGCAAATCCATGTAATATAAAAAATAGGATCATTCCAATAATAAAATTAAACAAATAGTAGGGAGTAATCTCGGTGTAAGAGCTTATTTCAACATGGGCAAATGTTGAGAGAAGAAATGCTGCCATAATGGATAAAAATAAGTTTTTACTTGAGCGCATCATGGGTAAGTATGCATAAGCAGTGAAAAACTGAAAGTATTGCATATTCCAGCGCCTCCAATGTTCTGCAGGATTGTGGGCTAAGAATGGATAGTGAAAGGGCTTTTGCCAAGAATAGCCTAATATTTTTCCACATCCA
Source organism: Pseudobdellovibrionaceae bacterium (assembly GCA_043730825.1). Taxonomy (GTDB): domain Bacteria; phylum Bdellovibrionota; class Bdellovibrionia; order Bdellovibrionales; family Bdellovibrionaceae. The sequence goes on along the minus strand of JAYTJV010000023.1, from coordinate 44,334 downwards.
ATAAACAAAGAAGCGAAGCCTAAACTCAATAGATAGAAGTTTAAGTAAATATTAGTTCCAAAGATTAAAAATTCGAGAAGACCTGATCCAGTGAAATAGAATACAAAAAGTAATTTGAACTTATACAGCAAAAACAATGCTTGCGAGCCAATTAGAATATCGACAATTCCGCTGGATGTCTTTTCATTTGATTTACTGGGGTCATTCCATTCATCACGCCTAATTGGAACTACTAAAAGCCAATTAAATGGAAATAGTAAAGGCTTAATCAATTCCTTGCCTTTGAAAGTTGCATAAACTAGTGGGATATAGATAAAAAGTAGACCTCTAACATGGAATGGAAAATAATTTTCCGTGGGCTCGGCTGACATAAATTTGAAGTAAGTCCAAACTAGCAGTGTAATAGAAAGTAGACACCCCAAAATAACAAAAGAAAGTTTTTTAGATATATTTCGAGTAAGCTTAATAGCGGCAATAGCTAATACGATATGAAGCGAAATATAGAACAATAGTGAGAACGCCGCGCCGACATTGAGCAAAACAAGACTTAGTAAACTAGTGGCCGCATAAGCATAATTAAATGATCTTAAGAAAAGTGAATAAAACAAAGTTATGCAAGAAAAGATGAAAAGGTACTTAGTCACAAGCGTAGCATAGTCGTTATCTTGTGTATTTAGAAAAATGGAAACTTCATATCCAAGAAGCAAGAAAACTAAAAATTTCACAATAGACTGGCTTGCTAATCTTTTTGCAAAGAGGTTTTCCAGGAACTTCTCAAACTTATGAGTTAGTTTATAACAATGATTAGTGGTTGACGAAGGAGTCATTTAGTCCTTAAAGACCCGCAAGTTTAATTGTTTGGCCAGAAACAAACTGGCTACAGGAATTAAAATAGAAATCAATTACATTCGTTATATCTTCTTGCTGACAGATACGTTTTATTTTTTGCTGATGAATGGCGTCTAATTTTTTTTGGCTGTTTAAGTTTTCATTTAGATCACTGTCAAAATAGGAAACGGCCAAATTATTAATTGTAATCCCGAACTGTGACAACTCTTCGCAAGAGCTGGTTGAAAAAGATTCTAAGGCTTGCTTGGAACTAATATACATACTTTGTCCAGAAACACCCTGATATGAAGCTGTCGTCGTTATATTTACGATTCTTCCAAACTGATTCTTTTGCATTTCCCGGGCAACAAATTTTACTAACTCGATTGGTGCGATTATATTTGTTTGAAATGTTTTTAAAATTGATTCACTTGAATAAAGAAAGAGGCTATTAGGAGTTGTAATCCCAGCATTATTTATCATGTAGTTAAAATCGCCAAATGGCGATCTGTACGACGAGAAAAATTCACTAATTTGTTGCTGTGAAGTTAAATCAATTGAATGATGTCGATAGCTTTCATGCTGAATTGTTCCCGCACTTCGGCTTAATCCAACAACGTTAAAATTGTGCGATAAGTAGTATTCAGCTAACAGTCGGCCAATACCTTTGGTTGTTCCCGTAATAAGCAGATTCTTTTGATTCATGTGGGATTATTGTATTTATGTTTGCTTATTCTGTATACTAAAAGTTAACATTCAACTTATGAGTGCTAAAATTGAAGTTCGCCAAATCATTGCGGAAGTTTTAATGAAACTTGATAGAAAGTCGGCACAGAATCTTAAGGCTGGTAGTAATGTTATTATCTTTGGACAAGATGGCGTTTTAGATTCGTTAGACTTGGTTACATTTTTATTAGAACTCGAGTCCGCAATTTATTTGAGTACACAAAAAAAAATAGTATTTTTATCTGACATTTCGTTTTTATCAAAAGCCTCCCCATTCAAGGATACACAATCTTTAGAAAGATATATTCTAAAAAGTCTGTCGACGCTTGAAACGGTCTGAATAATCTAAATGAGCCACGACATTTAACTTTTGTGGAATTTTATGTTTTTCCAGCATTTTGATGCAATGATCTCGTACCTCAAAAAAGGCCTTCGCGGGGTCATGACCTGCTGTAAGTACAATATCTGCAACTACGCGCTCTCCTAATAGAGGACATTTTTCCTTGTACACTTGAACATTTTGAATAAAGGGAATCTTAAGTAAGACACTTTCGATCTCAATCGGATAGGCTTTTAGGCCAGCCACATTAATAACATCTCGAACTCGGCCCAAAATTTTGATATCATCCTTTCGCCTTTCAACTAGATCAAAAGTCGAGAACCAAATTTTTGCCTTAAAGAGTTTTTTATCAAAATATCCAATAAAAAAGTTAGGCGTTTTAAGATATAAAATCCCATTTTTAACCTTGATCATTTTTTTGGATAAATCACGAAACTTAAAAAAAGTGTCATCACCGTTCTTTGAAGTCAGATTCAGTACGCCAACTTCGGTTAGCCCATAAGTCTGGAATATCTTGGCAGCCGTAAAAAACTTTTGAGTTCTCTTTAGAGTTTCAGTATCCATCATCTCGGCTCCGTAAGTAATCGTTCTAAGAGAAGCCATTTTTTTTCTTGTGATAGCAGAATTCAACAAAAGCATTCTAAGTAGTGTGGGGGTAGCGGGCAGGGTATTGGTCTTTGTTTTTACGATAGCATTACTAATTTCGCCAATGGTTCTTGATTTTGGTAAGACAACGCAGCCACCTGACATCCAAGTTTTAAAAACAAGATTCAATCCGCCCATATGATCAAGCGGGAATGTTAAAATTGTTATTCTTTTTATTCGTGAGCGTGAAGTGCGTTTTGAATAAAACTGAATCAATTTACTTGCGTCGTGTATCACCGCCTTAGGAGAGATACTTGAAGTAAATAGCATTAAGAATGCTTTCTTAAGCCTTAAAATGGTGGGAGTTTTCTCATCCAGTACCTGAAGCTTTGTTCCCTTTAATACGAATTTCGGGGTCACCTTCTTGAATAGAGTTTTTGAGTTTTTCATCAAATCTTCGGAAACCAGGCAAAAGTTCAATTTTCTTTCCAAGCACATTAAAATATTAACTATGGATTCATAATCATTTTGATTTACGAGATAGATCAAATCAGTGTTTTTGATGTTCTGGGTAAATTCAGTTCGAAAACGAACGTCTTTCAAAAGGCGCGATATATTTATCCACTGATCGTTATGCCAGAGAACTTTATGAGCAGGACTAAGAGAATGGAAAATTTTCTTAAGCATCAACTGGCCTATCGTAGATAATGTCTGTAGTATGTCATAACCGATGAATCAAAAGCTATTATTTTGTATTAACTTAGTTGTACTTGCAACAATCGATCTAAAGGGTCTGTTTGCGGGAGTATTCGTTATCGCAGTTACTTTTATAGCAGGAAAAACATTAGAAAAGATTCGTTCAAAGTATCAACCATCAAGTTTATATTTCACGATCCTAGCGCTATTTTACCTTTCACTTTTTTCCTATAAATTTTTAATCGCGGAGGGGCGAATTCTTTCATTTTTCTTTCTGTCGTATATTTTGCTTCAATGTACCGGCTATCTTCTGGAAATTTCAAAAGGAGCCGTGCAATTAAAGTTTCTGGAGCTACTTAATTGCAATCTTCTTTTTATTAAAGCAGTAGCAGGTCCCGTTGAGCGGCCGCATGAATTTAAGCATGAGCTGGAAAAAATGCGACTATTTCCGCACATTACGACTGAGAACTTTTCCCTGTTAATTATGGGTTTTTTAAAAATATCTCTAGCAGGAAACTTCTATTTGTTATTTGACGCGCTAAAATCTCATGATTCGACAGGACTTACGTCTTGGACGGAAGGGCTATTTTCTATCGTTCATATCTATTGCGATTTCAGCGGTTATACAGATATCACAATAGCGGTAGCCAGTATGTGGGGCATAGCATTGACACCTAATTTTAATACACCCTTTCGAGCATACAGTCTTTCTGATTTTTGGAATCGCTGGCATATAAGCTTAACGAGTTGGTTCAGAGACTACGTATACGCACCAACTATTAGCCTTTTGAGTGAAAAGAATATCTTGAAATCCAGCAATGTTAAAGTCTTCGCTTTTTTATCAACCTTTCTGACATTTCTTGGAGTGGGAATTTGGCATTCTGTTAGTTGGAAATTTCTATTGTGGTCGATGTTAAATTCATTATTTATTGTTTACCCAGCAAAATATTTAAAGCATGTAACCACACTGGTATTAATTATTATTCTAAACGTTCTTGCTCTGTACGCGAATAACGTTCAAACATTTGTGCAAACGTTAAAATCCATGATCTTTCTTGCTAATACCAAATTAAGTTTACCTGTGCTATGCCTATTTATTTATGTTTTCTTATTAATCGTTTATTTAGATTTTTCCGAAACCCACATTCGAAAAAAAGAATCTAGAAATCTTCGAATTGCGTTTATGGTGTTAAATATCTTACTGCTGGCTCTAATAATTAACCCTTCCTCCGCGGTCATTTATGGCAAGTTCTAAATATCCCCTACTACTTTTAGTTATATTTGTAGCTTTAGTTTTGGGTGCAAACCAGATTAGGGAAATATCAGCTAAAAATAGTCCCGTTATTATTTCCTCCTACTTTTCTAGAAATCGCGCTGAAATGTTTTTACAAAGTCTGCCAAATATTTTAGATCAACTACCCCAAGGCAAAAAAATAGTTTTGGTCTTTGGAGCTTCGTCTGTGGAAGCATTCGTAGACACCAAGAGTCTTGAAAGCCAGCTGGGCGCTGATTATTTAGTGCTAAACTTGGGAATTCGAGCAATGACTGGAGAAAAACTAAATTATTTTGCTCGCCGCATCGAATATGAGTTAATGAAAAAGAATAGAAAAGTTTTTTTATCTATCTTTAAACTTGAAAGCACTAACCTTACGGAAGCCTTTTCAAAGGCACGAAGGGGACGAATCCCTTCAATTGATTTTATTTCAAAAATTAGCACCATTAACTTGTTAATAGAAGAATTTGGAAATGACTTTTCTAATGCTTCATGGATAGTTTTAGAAAAAATATTTTTTGGATCGACAACCTCCGAATACATTCTAGTTCCATTATTAAGAAGAGCAGCTCTTGAGAATCTTAGGGACGAATCTATTGTCACTTGGGCACCCTGGAGTGAAAGTATCTTTTATAATCCAAAAGAGTGGGATTTCGCAACCCGAGGGCAGTATATTCTAGATTATAACGATGCGGCAATATTAAGACTGAAAGAAGTCACAGTCAGAAAAAGAGAGGAGAATATTAAAGCTAATATGTGGAGCTATTTTGATATACACACTGATATTCGCAACAGAAATTGGAATAAAATACTAGTTGATAGATTTTTGCTCACTTTAAAACTCTCTCAGAAATTTTCAGAACACGTTTTAGTTTTTAATTTTAAAGAAGGTCATTCAGAGTATTATCTAACTTCTGAGGGTCTTAAAAACATGGAAAGCATCAAACAAAGAATTGCCAAACAAGGAGTTGCTTATCTCAATGTTAGCGAAGGGATGGAGTTTCAAGATGAAGACTATTTTGATATGCTCCATCTTTCGCCACTCGGGCAGAAAAAACTAAATGACCAGTTAACTAGAAGAATTCAGGGCTTATAAGTCGCATCTTCCATAACAATTATTTCGCTACCAAAACGCTATTTTTATATTCCAAAATGTATCTCTAAAACTCCAGCGCAAAGCGGAAAATTTCAGGATAGATGTCGTGTTTTCGGCGTTACAAAAATAATTCCGCTATGCAAGTGTTCATTATTGTACCACCGTACAAATTCTTCAACCCAAAGACTCGCCGCTTCGCACGATTCAAAAGTCTTTGACGGATATTGCGGACAATATTTTAAATTTTTAAATAGTGATTCCGAGAACGGATTATCATCGCCTACCGATGGCCTTGAGAACGATGGCACGACGCCAAGCTTTTGCATCGTGACTAACATCGTTGCGCCCTTCATCGGACCACCGTTGTCCGAGTGCACCGCAAGCTGATCGGCATTAATATTTTCATTGAAGCAAATTCCCTTCAGTAACTAAGATGATAACTCTGAAGACTCGCGTGAGTGAACACGCCAGCCAACTATTTTCCTCGAAAAAATATCGATGAACATGTATTAATAAAAATATTGCACGCGCAAACTCGACAAAAGATACGTAATGTCCCAGCAGTAGGCTTCATGGCTTCAAAGGGCTTAGGACGATGCATTTTCTTCGGTGCGCTTTGTCCTCTGTGCGCCAGTACTCTTTCGCTCTTCATCACGCGGTAAAATGATGATTCGGATGCAATAAATTCTCCGCGATCCGCAAGCGTCGGAACGATTTGGTGCGGACTTTTATTTCTAAACTCGTGACTGATCGCGATATTAATAATTTTCATTTTTTCCGCTTCGCTGTACATCATCGAACCTAGCCGTCAGAGGGCAGAGTTTTTGTAATTTTCTGGGGTATGAGCAGGTTTTTCAGCAAGAAGATTCTCAATGAGTTTTGCTAAATACTATCTGGGATTAACTTTGTTCAGTTTGCAAGCTTCAACGATACTAAATAGTATAGCCGCGGTCTCGGCACCTCGTTTAGAATGAGTGCCGTACCATGTTTTGCCACCCACAACATGACTTCTTAGGTACATCATCGAAAGCCCCGACATGTTCAAGTTGATGCGAATAGTTTAATTTAAATTCACCAATACAAGGAGGTGTTTGTGGATTTACATCTGAAAAAGTCTGATTTTCGAACTCATACAAACTCATTTCTTTGTCATTTTTTTCTCTATAGCTATTGATAGAGCTTCAATGGACTTAAAATTTTCAGCGTGAACCTCATAAGACTCAAAATCAATTTCAAACTCGATCTCGATAAGTGTTAGCAAGCTTACAACTTGCAAACTATCGATTTGATTCAGAACGCTATCAGTATTTGAAATCTTATAACCTTCTTGATCAAGTCTAGCTTGAAGACGGTTTTGAATTTCATCGAGCTTCGTCATAGCGTGGCACACCTTTTCATTAATGGAGCCATTTAATCCTCAAATAATAATACAATTAATAGTAAAAGGTATTAATAATTTGTTGCGTTCTGAATACTCGACAATTCGCATTACTCTTAACTTTTGATCAGCAATGGATTCTTTATAAGACAGATTGTTCATGTTGACCATGCTACTTTAAATTGCGCATCAAAGAAGGTCAAAGGAGTTTTATACTTAACTCTTTTTTGGGCAAAACTTTTTTATCGGTTAAATAGTCAATTGTTGAGGAACTTCGGCCTACTTTAATTTCTTCGACGGGAGATACGCATGGAAATTCAAAACGTTTCTCGAACGGTGCTATTATCGAATTATTAATTTGAAAAAAGTTAGCTCTATTATAGATCAAGTATTCTCTTTTATATCCAATTGAACTTGCAAGAATCTTTCTAAAACTTTGCTCTCCACATTTAACCTCAATAAATGGAAAGTCCCAAGCTGCCGTCCAATTAGGATGTACCCAAATAGATACTTGAGAAAGCGATTCACCCACGACTTGTACAGTGACGTTAACTTTGTTTTTAATGGATTTGCTTATGCTAACTTTGGCAGCTGTATTACAATAAGGATGCTGGTCAGGGCACTCGTTCCACTGAAAAACTGTTTCCGCATTTGCTCTTATATACACGGATTCAGGACCTGGATGACTTTTCAAAAAGTCGAAATCTTCTGATTTTTTATAATAAAGTCCATTGCTGTGAAAGCTTTTCGGAACAAATTCTGTGTTAGATACATAATACGGTGCGATCAAAATGGACACCCCGTACTCTCTTTCGATATACGGTTCTCCAAAAATTAAATGTCCACTGCGGATAGCTTTTTTGATATCCTCATGGATTGCTTCAGTTAAAAGCCATGATTTTAAGTCGTCGCCATACATACCCCCAGCTACGAGTATTCCATCTGGCTTAGCCTTTTGTGAAGATTTTTTTATTTTAGCACCAGAATAGTTTCGCACAACCTCATTATAAAATGGCTCTAGGTCATTATTATCGTGCACGTTAATCACGTATAGTCGATTCTTTGCTTCCGAATATGTCCATCCGGTTAATTCATAGATATTTCGAAAAATTCTTAGCCAGTGACTTCTAACAACTCGATTGCCACTAGCTTTAACTGTATTGGAACTTACGACTCTAAATATAATTGATTGAGTTAAGGTCAGCAAAATCGTTACTAGTACGCTTGCTGCAAAAAGACGTGTAATCAATTTGAGCTTAATTGAAGCAGCTAGCCCTACAATAACACTTGCAACTATAACCACTATTCTCAAGTTCAATCTAAAAACAAAACTATCCAAATAATCTTTAAAATAGACGAAACATAAAGCAAATCCTAAAGCTGTAATGCTAAGCCAAATATATCGCCTGAGCAAAAAGCTGAAGTTAAAAATTTGAAAGAGTAACGTGACCATTAAGAAAAGTGACGCAATTTGAAGAACCATGCCATAACGATGCGCAATTTTAATCAATATGATGGACAGATAGGGCAATAAGCCTGTGAATGTAAAAATCAAGAGTATTTTCGATTTTTGCCAGCCATTCGTAAATTCACTATCATTATTTAATTTCGACCAATCACTCTTGCTCAAGTTTAAAAAAATTAATGGAAAAATCAAAAGCGCTAAAGGCAATACCCTTAAAAAATCTGTAATTGAGGAAATTATCATATAGTCCAACGGCATAGTTAGCCCAAACTTAACAAGATATAAAAAGGTCGAGTTAAACTTGTCGGCTATACCCGGATAAGAACTTTGTTGGCCGATTGTAAATTCAAATTTTTGAAGAATTACCCAAATAAAATATGGCAAGGTCGTTAAGACAAATGCACTAATACCAATCAAAAATTGCTTATTTGTAAGTTTAGGAAGACTTAGTTTTTTAGAAAAAAGCTGTAGCAGGATCAAAGCTAAGAGCATGGACATGATCGAAAAATGCAATTGAGCGCCGAGTCCAATAATTGCACAAGCTAGTGCAAAATAGGTACCCCTTTTAATAGTCACATTTTGATCAAAAGATTTTATTCCTAGCATTAAACTTAATACGACAAATATAAATAAGTAGCTCGGATTTAAATTTATTATGTAGTACCCAGTAGCGAATGGCATCAGAAGATATAGTCCAATAAAAAGTAGGCTGCCAATCATACCTTTGGTGTTTCTAAAATAAAGGGTTGCAATAGTAGCGCTGATTCCACCAAGAAAAATCATCAACCACCAAGCCGTTCGCCACGTGTCATTAAAGAGCATAGCTGGCAACAGCAGAATGTAATAGAATGGCCCAGGTAGGTTCGCTCCATTGGTGGTTTCTGGTCCGAAAAAAATTAAATTACCGCGAAGGAGATCTGCCGCCCTCGCAAGATCGCGTGTTTGAAAGTTCATAATCCAAGCTGCATCTAACAGCTCGCTGGTATTAATACAGAAAATATAGAATGAAAAAATTGCCAATGCTAAAAAGCAGCTTCTAAATATGCTTTGCATTTCTTAAACTTAAAACAACTGAATTTATTATGGTAGCCGCGGCGTTCTGTGTGTGTGTTTTTTAAAATTAACTTATTATGCAAGAATCACTGTTTCTATGTATTGATAAGTCTGAACACTCTCTTTTTTTAGAGAATCTATTTGCTGCTTAGTAGTAGCTTGCAGTCCACTGAATTTTTTGAAACGAAAAGACGTTTACACCAGAAGAAAGCAAGAAACGAACTCATAATCGTCGTCGATCTTGATCGAAAGACAATTAGCATGCAAGAATCTAAGAATGAGAAGAACTCTTATTTTCAAGTATTTTTTCGTAATTTCTCTGATCGGCATATCGATGGCGTGCAGCCCAAAGTGAACCATTTGAAAGTATCGAGTTATAGAATTTACTGGTTCAATCCGGATGGATGACGTTTAGAAGCCCTAATCTTCAGGATTTATGAATGCGCCCACCTGCGAACTAACTGATCTGAAACGGAATACCAAAAATAATTTGCCTTCCCTTACGCTGCATACTCAATTCAAAGTTAACAAGTTCCATTGGGTCTATGATTGGTTTCGCAGACAACTATTCGCCGAAGCTCATCTACTACGAAGAAGACAAGTAGACCTTTTAAACAAATTCAAAATAAGACTTCCTGATTCTATAAAAAGCATTCGCCATCCGCGAACCCGGAACTCATTGAACGAATCGCGCTTTATCATTTTAGTGATATTGACGAGCAAAAAAGGGTTAAGAAAACTGGGAAAAAAACGAATGAGATTATGATCGACACAGAAATAAACAAAATTTTTCGGCATTAGTGGTAGTAGGACAATAAATGCATGGTACTTTCGCGACATTTTGTCTTGTTCAAGCTCGGTTCCCCCGGCTATATGTCCACGGGAAGTCTGTGAGTTTTCAAGCCGGTGAATTTGCTCTGGAGTTAGTAGCTTTCGTTCTTTAACAATCGATAGAATCTCGGTTGACGGATAGTACCTCAGCCAAAACGCATACACATGCCATGGATTGCCTTCAGCGAGTAGACGGACGGTAGAGTCTAGGTCGGCTTTAGTTTCAGTTGGCAACCCGATTATAATATCGACCGTAGCACGAATATTTACTTTTTTCAGCGCGGTGAGGGCCTCAAGAATCTGGGTATCCTTTGTTCTTCTGTGCAGGACTTCTTTTCGTAAATGTTCGGCACCGGACTGAATCCCCATTTCAATTGCGTCGCACCCGCTTTCAGCAAGAAGTTCTGCTATTTCGGCGTCAATTGTATTGGGGTAAACCCAGGCAAAATAGGGAATTCCGACTTTTTCTTTGTAAAGTGGACAGAACTCTCGCAACCAATTTTTGTCGTAACTGAAGTCTTCATCATTGAAACGCACGTGTTTAATGTCGTATTTTTTTTTTGCCCATAGAATTTCATTCACAACATATTGCGGACTGTGCCTGCGAGCCCACTTTTGCGGTTTTGCAATTGTCGTCCGGTAAAGTTTTGACGATGTGTTGTTATCACAAAAAGTACATTTATACGGGCAGCCTCGGCCTGTCATCGTGGTATAACCGTGATTTAAGTATGGCATTTGATCGTAATATAGGTCTTTATCAGGAAATGGTAACGTATCAAGATCTTCGATCAATGGGCGCATAGCATTGACTTTAACTTCGCCTTGTTCTTTGTAGCCAAGGCCTAGAACTTCACTTAATTGCATTTTCCCGTCCAAGGCCTTGACCAACTCCAACAGTGTCATTTCGCCTTCGCCTCTAATAATAAAGTCAACGCAATTGTACCTAAGGCAATCTTCAGGGTGAAATGTTGCATGAACGTTTCCGAATACGATCGGTATGCTAAATCGCTTTTTGATTCGTTCTGCCCACTTCAAAGCCCAGCCAAGATCATCAGTAACGACCGAAAGTCCTATCAAGTCTGGTTTATGTTTTGCTATCTGACTGAGGATAGATTCCGGATCTTCAAATATTTTCGAAAGAATTGGGTGTTGGACCCACGGGTTGTCGAATAAATTTGGATCATTGACGAGGGCAGTTTGATAACCTTCGCGTTTAAGAAACGCGGAAAGACATTGAATTCCACCCATTTCTTGCTGCGGATTTAAAAAAAGTACTTTCAGAGCCGAATCGCCTACCATTGGCTAAATCTACTCGACCATTTCCGGAAGAGCAAGCTCTTCACGGGACTTGGCATCAACCAATTGATTTGAATCTATTGATTTTAACTTGGTTTCTTTCGCACATATCCTGAAACTCTGATGATATCAAAAATTCAAAATTGTCCTTACGCGAATCGACTAGGCTATCAACTTTTTTAAGGTGATCGTCAGCATGGCCGGGATGGCAAAAGAAAATGTCGTTTACTTCTGGATGAACACTCATGTACTTTTCAAATACTTCTTTAAATAGCATATCTGGTGTATGGCGGTAGTAACCGAGCAAATAACGGTTATGCCTAATTTTTTTTTCTGAAAATAGAAACGCAGACTGCCGGCCAGGGATAGTTAAGGCTAAATTTTCGAATGCAAATCTTGGCGAAAACAACTGGGCAGATTTCCACATCCATTCATTCGGAAGATTTGCAACCCGCACATAACCGATTCTATTAAAAATCGCGACTGCAGATGCGATAGCATTTCTTACGATTGGAAGTTGTTGCACATGTTGGTGACCATCTATAAAGTCCGGCACCCGATCAAAAATACTTTTAAACTTTTCAATTTGCGCCACAATTTCCAGTTCAACGGCGTGGGCACTTAATATTCCTAAATAAGCTTTTGTGGCCAATGTTTTGAGATTGGGCAATCTACCATACTTATCTAACAGGCCCATCTGTGAATTATGTTCGCCAACTGGTGCTGAGTCTGTAAGAACAAGGTGGAGACCTACGTCAACTTCCGAACTTAATTTTTTCAGTTCTAACAGATTCATCTTTAGTTCTGGATTGGAACCGGCCATCATACAACCGACAGAGCTGATTCTCTTATTTTCAATTAACCGAATGATAGCTCTATCAACCGATGGAGAAATTCCAAAGTCGTCTGCCGCCAGTATCATAGCCCGCCCGCGTGTTTACGAACCGCATCGGTAACAAAATCAGCCGCTTTCGCCGCACCATCTACAGCAGAATTAAACATTGTGTGTGCGGCTGAAAATTCTTCGAAAGACTCAAGCAACTCAAAAATTTTCTCGTGAGCATTTTCCTGCGTGGCCAAAAGGCCAAGTTTATGTTTCACAAAAAGCAGCGAGTTTATAAACTGTTCAGCGTGATTTTCAACTGGAATAACAACAGCAGGCTTTTGAAGTACAATCGCTTCGCTTATGGCGCTAAATCCAGCATTGATAACCAGCATATCGGCATTATTTAAAAAGTATTGGTTGTCATAGACCTTTCCGAAAAAGCGAATTGCATCACTGGACTCGCCATCTTTTCCAATGACGTTAATTTCAATGCCCTCCAACTTCGGAAGTTTCTCTAAAAAAGAAACGTCGGACCCGAACTGCGACCCGCTGAGCATTATCAAAATATTTCGAACCTTTTTATTTGGCTTTCTAATCGCTAGACCGGATCTGATTATGGGAGTCGTGTACTTCATTTTAGATTGATCTGATTTCTCATTTTTTTTAAAAATCGGACAAATCACGATGTCGGGAATTAATTCATGAAATAAATTGTCGAGGTTTTCAACCCAGTACTGCATGAGTATATTTCGTGGCAACTCAGGAAGTTTTTTACACTCTTCAACAACCATACTGGCATTATTTATCCCGATTAGAAGGGGTCTGGAACTTTTCCATATTAAGCTAACCACTGCGTAATCTGAATCAAAAATAACCGCAGCATAATCTCCTTTCTTAATGATCGAATGCAGAGAAATACAATTTTTAATAAATACAATGATTAGTTTCGGAACACTAAGAAAGGTTTTAAAGATACTTAACTTTCCATTTGTATTACCATACAGAAGTGCCTCAAATTGAAATAACTCATCGATTCTATCGGAATTCTTGAAATAGTTAAGTCCGTTTGCAGATGAAACTACGTCAATTCTGTAGCCTTCGACGGTCAACTCATGAAAGACAGCAGAACAGCGGGTCGAGTTTCCAAGCCCGAGGCCATTAATAATAAATAGAATTTTTTTCTTACGCATTTGTAAACTTAGCAACTATTGAAAATGGAAACACATCTACTATATTGTGCGTACGGAAGCCGGCCGCATCAGCCATTTCGGAAAGCTCTTTATGATTATACAGCTTAATTTTTATGCCGTGGCTTTGATGGAAAAGACTGTAAAAATATCCAAGGAAATTTTTCGACGGGCAAAGTAAGATAAATACGCCACCAGGGTTCAACATGGTCGAAACATTTGCAAAAAACTTTTTAGGCGACTTTATAAATTCAAGAGTTCCTGCACAAAGAACAATGTCATATTTTTCGCTACTTTGGAACGCTTCGATGTCGGCAACAATTTTGACGAAGCTGGAATTTTTCACCTGGTTCAACATTTTCTCTGAAAAGTCGATACACGTGAGTCTCGTGATCCGATGTTTGTATAGGATATTTGCATAATAGCCCGACCCGCTTCCAAGATCGACAGCAGTTGTTGTTGTTGAGATCATTCTGGGCAGCAATTCAGAAACCACCACAGCTTCTCTTGCGCGAATTCTTTTCCAAAAAAATCGAGCAGAAGCCATTGTGTAGTTTTTCGAAACCTTATCAAAATAGGACTTAACCGAACTCATGGAAGGCCTTCGATTTCAGGCGGTAAGTTATGGGCAACGCACCCAAAACTGAGTTCTGGTCTTCGCAAAAATTGGAGGTCGGGCGAATTGTCTAAAGTTAGAATTTTTTTAATTTCGCATGCCGAATAATACTTTGGAACATACCTCATATTTTTGTACCCATATTTAAGAAAAACGTAGAGTCTGTGCAACAGCTGCGATGCAGAAAAACTTCTTTTTTCTGAAAATGTGTGAAAATAAAAATTACATTTTACATTTGTACGCAATAACTCAATCTCATTTTGGTCAAGCCAGTCAACTAAGCCCAATGAAAAACAGATGTCTGCCTGCATTTGAGAAATTTCTGTGATACTGCCTGTTTTAAATTCAATTTTCGAACTCGAGACTGAATTCTGTACCCTTTGTTTTGCGGATTGAATTGCAACATTTGAAATGTCTATTCCGACATATCTTTCGGCACCGAATGAAATACATTGTTCCGCCAATTGCCCCGATCCACAACCCAGTTCCAGAATCGTACGACCCGGAGCAACTTTTCGAAGAATTGACCGAGCAAGATCCATTCTTGATTTCAATGATGAATTGATATCGAAATTGACAAGAAAAGTATTTTTCTGGGAATATTTATCGGCTTCCCACTTTAAAATTTTTTTGTCCCAAAAATCAGAAACGTCAAATTTCATAGATTCTCACAGTCATTTTCTTTGAATAAACAAAAAGAACGAAGAATAGCAATGCTACAAAGAATCCAGTTATGACGAGGTAATCATCTAACGATGTGGTTTTCATTTCCCGGATTGAGGAGCCTATTCTATTGAGCAACACGACGTCAAAAAATACTCCTACAATAGTTGAGAGCATATATGCCAGGAAATTTACCTTCGAATATCCAAAACTGAGATTTAAAAGACCGAATGGTAAAAACGGCGAAAGTCGCAGCAGCACCATGTAGATTAATCCGCGACTTTCAACTTTCTTAATACCTCTGGAGAAGCCATCCCATAACCTGATTTTGCCAGCCTTGCCTTGAATGTAGTTGCCGGCAAAGTAGCCCAATGCCGCACTTAACATCGTCACTAAATAAATGAGCGCAGTGCCTTTCCAGAAGCCGAATAAGTATCCAGATACGACATTTATAAATGAACATAAGGGAATCGAAACAAATGAAACAAATAAATGGGCCCCGAGAATTACTGCTGTTGCCAAAGCTTCGTTACTTGAGTAAAAAATTTCAACTTGGCCGATACGTTCAAAAAACATTTCTTTAAAAGAATCTGTATTTTTCGAAAATGCAAAAATTAAAATCAAATAAATAAATAGGACTAAAAGGCCTACCAGTAACAACCATTCGAATTTTTTGGAATTAGTTAAGATTTTTGTTTTCACTTTTCACTTGTCGATTATTCATTTCTTTTATGACTTCGGAAACGTTTCCATTTGCGTCGGCCCAGATGAGGTTTGTGTCGATTTTGCCGTATCTACGGGTTTTCCAAATAGGTGGATTTTGAGCACACAGCCTCAGGAAAGTAAAAATAAAAGATGACCTAGCTGCTGCAGTCAAAGAAGAAAATCGATAACCAACGCCAATGGTGTCAGTAAGATTTTCGACAAAATGCCAAACATGCGGTGGAATATACAATACATCACCCGGTTCTAGAATAACTTCCCAGCGAGTAGCTTTTTTAACCAAGGGATGTTTTTTGAGGTCCAGATTCTCCAAGTCGGCAGAGCTTTTAAAGTAAGCTGTTTGAGTCGCTTGCGGATACACAAGTAACGACTGATCTACTGGAATTAATATCCATTTTTTCCGGCCATAGACTTGGACAAATAAATTACACGGCTGATCGCAATGTAAGTGAGTCACGGTTTTTTTTCCACCGACAAAAAGATAATACGTGTTTCCAATAGACCACTTACTTTTCAAACTATTGAGCCAGCCGAGATTCAAATCTCTGGAGAGTTCAGGAATTTTTTCAACCAATGGGCTGAACCGTAGATATTTTTGTCCGCCGGCCGTAATATTTGATACCAAGTCTTCAACTGAAAGTATCTCAAATTTATTTTCTGTTTTTTGTGCACTTAACCCATCTACGTCCACCAGCAAAACATCTTTTCGTCCGGCTTTGGTCTTAAGATAAGCAAGATCCCACTTATGGCAACATGGCCAGTTTTTAGCAGCAGATTTAAATACGACGGGTTTAGATTTCGCGAAAAATGTTGATTTGAACTTTTCAGCTGAAAGCTCAACTTGCGATTCAACTTCATTGACTTGACCATCTGGCAATGGCGAGAGTCTTTCGTTCAAAGTGTTGAAAAAAGATTCTCTTTTTTTGTGAATCATATTATGGAAGCGAGTTTTGGCAAAAAGTTGCTCGCAGAAAAGAAGAATGAAAAAACGAAACTTTTCACTTTTTGTAAATGTAAATGAATGTTGCGTTACGATGGCAGACATCTTCGTTTTATACACTACATCCTTTGGCTTTAGCAATACGATACTACTAAGCTATTCAATTTGGTGCGGGTTATTTTCGTTTCAAAACTTGTCGGGATTGCTCTCTGAAGGTTTGGGCAGAACAGCTATGCACGCCTAAAACAAACCCATTTTTCAATGTAACTAAGAGTCGTCTACAAACTGCTACCCAATGTGCCAACTAAGATTTTCCGTAATATAGTAAAAGCCTTTCTTCTGCATCGGCCGCCCAAGCAGTACTAAAAACCAAATGAATTCTGTCGCTATCTCCACTATTCATAGCAGTATGTTCTAAAAGTGTATTCGTAGCATATATTTGGCCGTCCGCAGGCATATGGTAGAGTCCATTTTCTTTGAAAATTAAGTAGGCCCCTGGATTCGTGTGAATAACTAAGTGAAATCTGACACTATTGTCCCGATGGAACGAATAACAGGCCTTTGGCTTTAATTTCATCATTCGAACTCGGCCGATTGGCAGAGGCGAGGCATTTGATACCTCTTGATAAAGAGAATGAAAAAACGAGTTTTCGAATTTTTTAATGAAATACTTGTACTGTGACTCTTTTGTAATATTGCGATTATCTTCTTTTGAATAAATCGAACCAAGGCCATCATAAGGATTTTGCTCAGTCACTGAAGGCGAAGTCAGGTTAATTTGATTGTTGTCATTGAATGGCGTTTTTTCTATAAACGTCGCAAATTCCTTTTGCAATTCAAAAAGATCAAGTTGCGGAAGTTTCATTTTCCATATCGTTGGAATCTTTTTTGCAAATTCGTAACGAGCGTCTAAAATCATTTGGAATTGACCTCAATAAGATAAAAAAAATTTGTAGCGGATTTACTTTAACTATATAGCAGCTGGTATTGACGCTTACAAGTACCTCGAAGTAGAACTCTGTAAATAGAGATTATATTTAAGTTTTTTCTTAGGGTTGTTTGACTCAGAAGTGCAGGCCAAAGGCCCCACGCCCATTCGGGATTTTAGACTTCCTGTGTTAGCAAAGGTCGCAGTAACAACCTGACCCTTGGATATCCAAATCTGCAAAACACTGCTAATTGCATTTAATCGCAATGGCTGCTCGCTAATATATTTTAAACCGCATAATATCGTTTCAATTTTTACAAAGTTAAGTTCCAATTACTCATGCGCGCTGTATTCCCATCACTTTCTTCAACTACAAATAAGTTTTCAGACATGCTGCTTAATTTAAGCGCCTATAGTGTTTTAAGAAGTATCTCGGGAATCGCAGCGTTATTTCTTTATCCAGCAAAAGCCTATCAGTATCTATTTGTAGGATTGCCCAAAATTCATGTACCACTATTCGATTTTGCCCTTTTCTATTCGCCTACTTTTATTTTCCTAATCAAAGCTGTTTACCTTACATCGCTCGTCACTTTCATTTTGGGTTACAAAGTCGAATTCACAGGCGTTACTGCGGGCATAACTAAGTTTATTTTATATATTGCTCTACCTGACCGAATTTTACCATTTGCTTACCTTCTACCATTTGGTTGGATTGCTTTTTCAGTAATCGAGTTCGGGCGCAAAAATAAAATCGAACAACAACGGCTAGAATCGCCCCTTGTTTGGTTTATGTGTTCGGTTTATCTAAGCGCAGCTTTGCATAAAATTTTCCATTTTAATTTGATGAAACATTTTCTTCCTTTTGACTTAGGACTTTTCGCGCGTCCTGACATCAAACCGTATATTCTAAGCCAGTGTCCTAATATGGACTGCTTGCTTGTTGATTTTTTGCTCTATTCTTCAATACCTGTTGAGCTTGTTTTGTTTTTACTTTTTGCATTTAGAAAAACACGGATTTGGGCACTTGCACTTGCACTAATTTTTCATCTTTTTCTAGGAATATTTTTGTCACTGATTCCAATTGCTTTTTTCTGCTTACTCTTCGGATCCTCGATTCTTCTTTTAAGGTACGACGTGAGGCTTCGCGACATTTTTAAATATAACAAAAATAAATTTTTTTTTCCTGGGTTGATTGTTTTAATCCTGTTGCTAATGGTGCTAAGCTCATTCAATAGACTAGAGATTAAAGTTTTTTACTATGTTCTTTTCTCTTTACTTTCATGCAGTCCATTTATTTATCTCGGAATCTTTCTTAGAGAGCTTCAATGTAAAAAATACTTTTGGGAAAATTTGAGCTTATCTCAAGTTCCTCTATTGACCGATAAAGCTTCCGATCGAATGAAGCAAAAGTGGCTTATCGGAAATGGCGTTCTGATTTTTGTATTTGCTCTTTTTGGAGCCTCGCCAGCTATCGTTGATAACTACCGAAAAACTTTTATATGGGGTTGGACAGTTTTTTCAGGAGCCGAAACAAAATGGAAAGCTAAAAGAGTTCAACTTAAGATAACTCGATGTCAGACATTTCCGAAGTATTTTCCATCCCTTCTGACAATTCCAAGAGGCTCCACAGAGTATGAGTTTGTATCAACAAGTGAAGAATTTTTAGATCGATATATAGTGCAACTTAAAAAAGAATGCCAATAGCTGCGCTATTTGGGAACCCACTTCTTTCAATCGTGCTTTTTTGTTTCCAATTTTTTAAAGATTGATTTCATTTTTCAGTTTCGTTTAAACTTTGATCCATTTCTCGTTATTTAAGTTTCCTGCTTCTCCGTTGTTTCAGGTTTAGACTTCTATCCAATCATTTGGATAAACGCATCTCGATGAAATGGAATACTAAATCCCAATTTATGAAATATGAAAGGCCTAACACCAATCCCTGGAATTACATTAGGACTAACCAGATATCGATTCCGCAAAGCTGGTCAGTTAGATATTGAGCCCTAGTAGCCGCAATCACTTTTTTACCATTAGCGTGCTTCGCGGTTTACGTTTGACTGTAATTTATTCTTATGCTGATAATTGTACCACCCTCGTAACGGAAAGAAAAAAGTGGATCAAAACGTAAAAGTTTCTGAAATTGCAACCGGACTATTGTTCGATGCTTCATTGTCAATGTATCCGACCAAGTTTTGGGGGGTCGCGGAATCTAGCATTGAGTTCAGCAATATCACTTCTTCTTATTATGGTTATGTGTCTACGGGTGAACTCGAAATTCAAAATTTAGTTAGTGGTCGAAATTTTCGAATTTTTGAGGGTATGTATTTTTCTAGCACGGGTCCTATCAAAGCTCGGGCATCCGGACTGTCGACTTTTATCGAAAGAATTGGCTATCGATGCCTTTTTCAAATTGGCGGTCCTACTGAATCAGAAGGACGACTGACCTACATTGATAATTGCCGTGCTACTTTACTAATCTCACCTGCCCGCTTGGGCGATCCTTGTTTGAACTTACTAACATTTCCACCGAATATTCTACAGTCTCAGCATATCCATCCGACAATTCGCATGGGCGTTGTTGTCTCTGGAAATGGAAATTGCATTACACCTACTGGTAAAATTCCGTTGTCGCAAAATCTCTGGTTCTTTTTAAATGAAGGTGCTCAGCATTGTTTTGAATCTTCTGGCGGAGGACTTAGTGTTGTCGCATTTCATCCGGATTCTGATTGGGGCCCTAGCGACCAGGCCCACCCTATGCTTAATCGCACTTATCTGACCAGTAAGTAGATTCGCATGCGTCCAGATGTTGTCTTGAGAGAATTTATTATTCACATACTCCGGCCGTATTGCCCTAGGAAAAGAAATTAAATGACTTAGGTAAACTATTGCTTTGAATCGATTAACTGTTGCCTTCGATCTTCTATTCGAAGAAACATTTTTTTTCCGCGCTAGATGCAGCAATTCAGATTGAAAAACTCCACTCCGAAAGGGGTAGAGGTTTAAACACTCTAGTGGGAATTTTCTATTCGCAGGCTTTTTTTAGCTGTTCAATATACCGATTTAAAAATTCAGGGCTTGCAGATATAAAAACATACTCTTGTGGACCTACCGGTATCGTTAATAGCAATGGGAAGTATCTTGGAAAGTTGGGACATCGAGATAACCTTAAACGAATTCTTTGAGGAGGCCACTTTGTTTCAGCTCCTGAAAAAACAGCCCAGCCCCAAATAAAATTTTTTCTGTAATTGTCAATCAGGGCAGGAGATAACGCGAAAAGAATGAATAACAGAGCAGCGAGAACGTTGCTCCAAATCCATTTTTTCTCAGAAGTACTCGACGCTTCGACTTCAGCGGGGATTTTTCTATTTTGAAGATCATAGAAAACAGATCCCAGATAAATAAAAGGCAAACAAGAAAGAAAAGAAAAGAAAATATAGTACACAACTTTTATTTCAAGGGACTCTTGTGAATATAGCATTGCAAGTAAAACAATTAAACCAACTGTTCCGATAAAAAAATGTTTATTCCACTTGAAACAAATTAGATCTTTAACTTGAATATTGAATCGCAAAAGAAATAAGGAGGACACGTACGATAAACACAGAAATGAAATTGGAATTAGGCTTAAAAACGTTCCTATTAAAAAATGAAAACAAATGGCAGCAGCCAATCCCAACATGCGAGTTTTTCGAAATGCAAAAAGTAGACACAAGACAATGTCGGTCGGAATAGATGAATACAGTAGAAAATCAGCAGCCGCACAATTCATTTTGGGACAATGATTTAGCAAAAAAGGTCTTATCTCGGGTCTTGAGTACATAGTTAAACTCTTATTAATAGAATTTTTTAATAGCTCAAAATGGAAAAGCCTATGCATCGCTGCGCCTAAGTAGACTGAACACATAAACCAAACAAGCGGCGTTTCCAATTGCTGAGAACGCACCCCATTTTTGCGTCCATATTCAATAATCGAAAAAGCAATCCAACCAAAGGGAAATAAGTAAGCAAACGGTCCGATGCCATCGGGCAAGGCTACTAATAAAGTAAATTTCGTAACCGCAGCGACAACACCTATAAGTTCAACTTTAAATCCAAAAATGAGCAACAAGAGTGAAATTAAAAAGATGGCTTTTATTGAAAAAATAAAAAGCGGGGAATAAAAAAGAACAAAGTCAAACAGCGGTACGTGAATTTCAGGAATTCCGGCTAATAAAGACTGATAAGCTTTATTAGGGTATATAAATAATGCTGAAATTCCAGAAATACTCCGAAGCAAATCGAAAACGCTCAGTTGCAGAATTTTATTCAGATTTAAGTATGGACGCAAGCGCTTGAAAAATCGAGAATCAAAGGTCATTGCCTATTAAAAGACAATTTCTCAACAATTGAAACGAAAACAATTCGCCTAAAAAGAAAGAATTGCGCAGTCAATACGGCAAATTTTAAAAAGTTTGGAAAAGACTCGGGATCGAGAACTCAATATGGATACGAGTTCCAGCATGAAAACTACTACGGGTTACTTAAAGAAGGTACGAAGTGGACCGCCACAATCAGCGCGATAAGCTTCATGTGCAGGTCACCATCAATAACTAGCCCAAATAAACTGTTGTTCTGAATTGATCAAGTTGCTGTTTGGGATTTTCCGATCGAATAAAATTTCTCTCCCACTCAAGTTTAAGCAATTCAGACTGACGCAACAATGCAAGTCGATCTTTTTCGAGAAAAACCATTTTTTGAGCAGCTTGCTGAATATCCATTTCATTTATCCGAGCATAATCTGAAAGATACTCCGTTTCGGAGCCATCAGCTAAAAGGGCTTTTGCCTCGCGCAGTTTTAACTTGAAAATTTCAGTTTCGAGCGGTGAAACTTCGGCATATGGTTTACGTAAAAGATAAATAGTTTTATAAAGCATTTCAAGTGCCTCACATCTTACCGCTAGGGTATCGAGTCTTGATTGCTCCAATATAGGAGGAGCCTCTCCAGAGGTATAAATGCCCTTATACTTAGACCAGGATAAGTTAGAATTAGACATTCCAAGGTTTGCACCAGAAACCATACCAAGAACACCATCAAGCATTGCTGGCACAAATCGATGGTCATAAAAAGTGACTCTGAAAATTCTCTGACTTAAAAGATCCACATAGAGATAATTTAACATCAGAAAGTTCCTTTACGAAATTCGAGATGACGTTCAGGAGATACGTAGTTGAAATCTTCATCCACAGCGAAGTGCGCTTTTTTGCCAAACCAGATGTACCCCAATGACCCCATTTTCATTTTGGACCTGTAGAATTGATGTTTTGTCGTTTCAACAATAAAATCTTTAACTATTTGTTTGTAACTTGATAACTTTTTTCCAATTTTTTTATCTTGATTTTGAATAGACCAGTTTTGAAACGAATGTGAGTCATAAAAATGCTGAACATTTTCGACTGCGGATGCAATATCGGGCCAGTTGTCGCTTAGTAAAAAACGATACTTTACGTGTTGCCATTTTTGAGAAAAATTCCACCACCATAAAAAATCAAACGCGGTTTTAATTTCAATGGGCGACTCTGATACAATTTTTTGATAGCGCTCAAAAAACGCTTTGCCTTCATCTTCTCCGCCCCGGTAGCTGAAAAGATTTTTTAATTCATCCTCATAAGGCCTTGTTAAACTTTCTTCCCCCAAAAGGGAAACAAGATCAAATATTAAATCTGATCCAAACAATTGATCGCCTAGTTCTCCGGTAACTAGAATTCCATCTTTGATAAAGTTTGTCAGTGGATTAAAACTAGATTCAATTTTGAAATTTTGCGAAATTAGGTGGAACATCTCTGAATATTCTCTGAGTGAATAGACATTGAGCAAGATTGTTGTTCGTTTTCTCAATTCAACTGAACCAAACTTTAAGAATGAAACCAAAACTGCCGTGGAATCGATACCCCCACTCCATAGTAAAAACATAGGCTTCCTTAAATCTTCAAAATATTTAATTTTACGCTCGCAACATTCTTCGAAAGAGTTCGTTTCTTTTTTTAATTCACTTATTTTTTCAGAACGAAGTGCGAAATTGTATTCATCTGGACAAAATGAAATTCTTGATGTCGTGACAACCTCACGAATCAACTTATAACTTGAATAAGTTCCAAATCTCAAAGGATAGGATGATGCCACTAGAAGTTTTTTCATTAAACCTGGATCTCCAGTTCTTTCCAATCATATTTGAAGGACTTTAGATACTTGATTAAAATCCATTGCTTGGAATTTTTAATAAAAACAGGATTCTGGTGAAGTATCATATCGTGATAAAGACCCGGATAACGCTCGCCAAAGAAAAACTTTTTAGTGCTCTCAATTGATTTGTTCGATCTTTCAATCAATTTAGCAAATGCTTTAGTCGATTCGTTAAATGAAATAATAGCAGCTTTCCCACCAAGATGTTCGATAGCTACTAATTGAGCAGGTAACAATTTTTCTGCGATCAGCAGATTGAGCCTGTGCTCCTTAAGAACCCAACTGCGGCAACCGAAAACGTAAACTTCGGGATTGAAATCAGACTGGTAAAAACCACTAACGGCGATAACTTCATCTTTATTTAAAAGCGTGAAAAGCCCACCCTTTTCCTTACTAAAACGCTTCTCTCTTAGAAGTAAGTAGAGAAGGCTAGCGTTGTTTTGTTCCCAGTTACGAATGTCCATATTTACAGAGGCTACTTGTTTTTCTTCTTGCCCCGCCAGCATGCTAAACTTCTCGAGTCTCGAGAGTTGGACTTCTGAATAATTATCTGAGTACATGACTTCAATTTTCATAATTAAATATCTGTCTTTTCTTCAATGTAGAAGTCACCAGATTTTAAAAAGGATTTTGGTTTATCAAAGTTCCAGTTAAATGTTTTACCATTCGGTAAACCAATCTCTCTCAAAAAATATTCTGTAAACTGACCTTCAATTCGAAGGGTCATATTTGATTCAAGCTCAGCATCCATTCCGTGAAAATCAATTTCATTAAAAAAATAGATGTCCTTGTCAGTGTCCATGTACTTTCTAGATTTTTTTTTGTAGTCGTAAAGAAAAAAGGGGCGCGGCTTCTGTTCGAGTCTGATATTCATAAAATGGACTTGGTGACTGACAGGAAAATAATCTCGATGGATGAGAACAGGATTGTTTGGTTTGGTTTTGAAGATCATGACGTAACCGACATATTTAAATGGCAAACTTTCGACAAATTTTCTGAGTGATGGATAGTGTTCAATGCCTCCCATCCACTGACTGGGCTTAACCTTATCTTCGTATGCGGCTGTATATTCCCGAAACATGGCCAAACCATCCCAAGCTTCGGCTACACTAAAATATTGATGGAAATAGCTTTTGATATCGCCCTTGCGCGTCAACTCTTTGATGTCATTTTTCCAAGTGTGGTTCTTCGCATACTTATCAAGATTCGCTATGTAACTATCGATCGTCTTCTGCTTGTTTAAATTTTCAGGTACGAGGCCATTTGCTATAATTCTATTGAACCGAATTTGATTTTTTTCTAGACCTAAATAAATCTCATCTCGTACTTTAGGGATTAAAGTTCTATCGAGCAGATGATCAAAATAAAGAAAATCTTGATGGTCAGGGCCAACTCCCATTAAGGGCAGATTACAATGCTTGAAAGTTTTAAACTCCGTTACAGAGGGATGATCAAGTTTAATCGTCAGTTCGTATTGCTCAGGCCTAAATGGACTATCTTCAAAATTGTAAATTTTCATAAAATTGTCTTGTTGCGAATGGCCCAAATCAGGAATTTTGTAAAATCAATTTCAAACCATTTTTTTCCAAAATTAAGATCATGTGGCTTAGCATGATGATTGTTGTGATAGCCCACACCCCAGAAAAGAAGACCAAAGATATAAATATTATTCGATTGATCATCCGTATCAAAATTTCGGTAACCAAGATTTTTGCAATGGCAAAATAAGTTAACACTAAATTCCTGATGAAGAGTGATCAGCTGCGCCCATAATAGCGCAAAGAAGAAGGCAGGGCTAATCAGCAAAGCCAAGATCCAAGTTGCCCAGATTACCCAAAAATACTGATAGTGTAAGAATCTTTGTATAGGATCCCGCAAGAGATCGGATGCCCAGCGAAATTGAATATCTTTGAAGTGAACTTTTATTGGCCAGAATAAATATGCCCACACCTTCCCATGAATTGGACTGTGGATATCTTTGAGTTTATCAGAGTGTGCATGATGATAGCCGCGGTGAATATTGACCCAAAAAACCGGGCTCCCCTGCACGCCTAGGGAGCCAAAATAAGTAATCAAAGTTCGAAAGAAGTAGGTGGTGTCATAAGCTTTATGTGCCAGCAATCTATGAAAACCAGCGCCAATTCCATAGCCCGAGAGCAGTATCCAAAGGATGAATGCAGTTAGCCAGAAAGTAGAATTGAAATTCGTCCAAAAAATCGATGCAATAAACATAAGATGTAGCGGAAGGAAAATAATCCAAAAATAAGAATTTAACTTAAACATTTAAAAGCTCCTTAGCAGCAAATGGGCCAATAAGTTCAGTCTTTATATTATTTTCGCGATTATGCGCCGATCGCAATTTAAAATAGCTTTTTAATCTCTTATCATCTTGCCAACTTGAATAGCCTGCAAATTTTTTCCAAAAAGAAATTCTCCAATTTTCAAAAACAGAAATTTCTAAGTCTAAAAGATAGGTCCCACCGTGCACTTGAAAGGTCTCACTTAACATTTGAAGCATTTTATTTTCTAGCTTCACCTTGCTAAACGGCAGCGAGGACTTGGAAAATGTTTCTTTATAAATAAACACTATTTTCTGCTTGTCCACTTTATACCTGCTTCTTTACAGAATTCCTCGGTCAGCTGGCCATCAACTCGAAATGAATACGACATTTCGGGCAAAGGTTCGGTTCCATGTAGGCTGGAAGTATTAAAAAATGCAGCTTTACTTTTCACATAGGATTTATTCCCAGCATCATCCATCAAAAAAAATTTCTTTTTAGCAAAAGGATTAAACCAGATAAAATGATTTTTCCCATCGTACCATTCGTCTCTACGGTCGTAATGAACATCTGAATGAAGATAATGAAACGTTACAAAAAATAGTACCCTTCCAACTTCTAAAAATGGGAGTGTTTCAATGAACTGCCTAAGTTTTGGAAAGTATTCAATGTTCGGATGCCATTCACACTTAGAATCATAAAATGTTGCCCATTTGTCTTTTCGAAATTCTGCTTTTGGAAATTTTAGTCGTACAAATTCTCCATCCCAATAGGCTTTTTTATAAAGCTGGAGAAATTTTTTCTTTTCCTCATGTTCGAGTTTGGAAAAATATTCCTTTTCTTCGTCGTTTAAAAGATGGCCACCCTCATCGGCTACGGCTGCGATGCGCGCACCCTCATTAGCTTTTAAATTAAGAAGTGATTTGATATCTTTCTGCATTTCGAAGTGCGGGATCACTCGGCTTGACATATTTTTTTTTGATTTGGCGATTCCTGCGCATATATCGAGATGGCATTCTTCCAAAGCCGTTACGTTTAAAAGATGCTCTAATTCAAAAATTGAAAAACCCCAGGTCTCCACAGGTGAACAATACGCCCATTTTTGATTTATTGCTCTGAATTATTTGAGGCGCTTAGCATAATCCTTGCGCGTGGCAGAATCCGGTACACGATAAATTGCATGTGCGCCAAGAGTGCTTATATATGCTTGAAAACTCACCAAATATTTCGCGTTGTTCCTGCCGCCGGAGGAGTTGATTCGACAGTTTCACTTGATTCTCTAGTAAAGTACGGATTTGAAAATTTAAAAAAGCGAATTGTACTCTATGTAGTACTGTTTCATTTAGCGAATTTCCACAGGTATTCCTAGGGCGCGCCCTCATTTGAAAGTGTAATTTCAATACGTTAGTCCTTGAGGAGTGAACAAAATGACATGAAAATCCGATGTATAGAGGGTTTTTCATATGGCTTGGGTGGTTTTAACAGATAAAATCTAGTATAAGTTTCAAGAAATTTCACCAGTAAGAAAAGTACTGACTTCACTTTCTTTATTCAATTTTTTAAGCTTTAATAGAAACCAAGTGTAGATAATTCTGTTCCTTGAGAACTTGAAGATTTACCAATACACCAACTTCAGAATAAAATTCTCGGCAAGCTTTGTGCGAAGTAAATACAATATTAGTTTTAAATTCGCTAGATGAAATTGCTTTTGATACTTTTAAAATTTTACCTTGTTTTCGGTAAGATGAAAGAATTCTTTCATACGAAATCACATCCAGCCATTTAGCCACAGTTTGATTTAGATTATCATGATCAAAATTACCGCCATTCCGATCTACGTAAACTGATTCAATAATGAATACGTCTTTACGAGAAAGGCAAACTGACCATGTCTTCGCTAAACCAAGGCTAGCCACTGCGGCGAGGGCTGATTTGAAAAAAATTCGCCTAGAATTAAGAAGATCTGAAGTGAATGACATCTGATATCAGGCTAACTTGCATTGAAAATTCAGTCAATAATAAATCTTTCTTTGTGAAGCACGAGGCTATAGACCGCCACTTGTCTCATTTTAAAACACGCGAGCGAGAACGAATCTCCGAGCCAAATCTTTACGAAATGGAAACTGAGATCTTATCTGAACAAAACTTTGGTCGAGTACTAAAGTTTGGGGGAGTTCTCGGTTCGAATAACTGCCTTGCCTGAGAAGTAAAATGTCAGGATCCCAACGATCCACGCACTGCTACTTGAAATGTATAAAAAATAATGTGAAAAAATATGAAGCAGAATAAAACTCACTGTATAAATGAGTCTTAACTTTCTGGTGAATATGAGGGGCGATGTAAGCTCTAGCAGAACAGTAGATGTGGCACAGAAAATTAATATGAAGGACAAAGCAGGCTCATTAAAATAGTTAGTAAAAAAATATCGTATACTCGACCCGTTTAACCATAGACTCTCATGAAGTCGAAGTTTTTGGGCTGCTGATCCCATATACAAAGAAACTAGGCAAATTTGAAAACAAATAACTGGCCAAACCTCGACCCACTTTTTGGCTTCTTCCTTCTTTCTAAGCAAACGGTCCACCGAATAGCATTCATCTTCCAAAAAAATAAGAAATAAAAGCATAGAAAACAACGGAATCCCGGAAAAGGTGACGTAGCCAAAGTGTTGATCATAGGCTCCAACAATCGAGTAACCCACAAATGCAATAAACTTGCTCCACCTAGAAAGAAACCCGAGGATGCACGTCAGCAATGAAAACTTCCAAATGATTTCAATAATAGAAAAATATGCAAATGGCGGCGCAATAAAGTTCATTCCCCTAGCCATTCCTGTGGGATTCCAAAATTCAAAGTCTAGTTGCGAGTACCCAATATTTGAACTATCACGAAAACCGTAAAAAAGGTACCCATAAACCAGTATCCTAATCAAACTGGCATATTGGGCTAAAAACAATCCGTTAAACCAAGCAGAGATTCGATAAATGAAAATACTAGGCGTAATCATACTTTTCATACTTTTAATTTTAGAATGTTTTTCCATTTACTACAATAAGTCTGAATGGCCATTTCACTCCTTAAACATGTTCGTGGATTTAAAGACAGTCTCCGCTTTTAAAACTAGAATTGTGATAGTGACATATGAAGGGACTGAAATTCCAGCCGAAAATAAGCATATCGCTCCTTTTGGGCCATGGAGAATGAAGATCGTTAGTATGAAAAAAGCTAATGAAGGTTCTAGTTCGCTCGACAATTTTTTAAATAGTTTTTATAAAATAAAAATTAGAAATAGTGATGAGGCGTATAAAGATATTGCGGGTATCCGGGTATATAAATGTACTGTTCAAAATGATTGCCTCCTGATGGGAAAAAGCGATTAATTCAAGTTTCAAATATAAATTTCTTATTTAAGAAACGGCTTCTGATTTGAAGCGGAATATAGAACAAAAAAATCACAGCTAGTCTGCTTACGGCGATGTCGTAGCCTTCCGTACGATCAAAATTAATAAATGTATTAGGCAGTGTCCTCATTTGAAGGGCTAAAAATCACACGGTGGACCCAAAGCAAAAATACACATAAAAGTGGAATATTTGCTAGCGCGAGTAGCTTTTTAGCTGCCTTGCGAGCCTTTAATCGCTAAAGTAATTATGTGAAAACTGTACTAACCCTGATTTTAATACCAATTTTTTACTATACAAAATATTATGACGTCGCTTCTCTTTCCTTAATTGCAATCACCTTGATTCTCATTTTTGCTTTCAAAAAAACTAAGCTAACAGTTGCTCTGTCTAACTTTATTAGTAGCTCGTTTTGCCTTTCACCTGTTTTACTTAGCTTAACTCGCCACCGTTTTGGACCAGAACCTATAAATAATTGGTCTATGATGCCAACCTTTTTTGCCGCCAATTTAGTCGCATTACTTTTTTTGTATCTATTAAATTACCTCACGTTGCGATGCTCACGCTCTCAGGCAACATTAATCCTAATTTTGGCTGTGTTCGGGCTTTCTTTATTTTGTTTTTTTAGGAATCCTTTTATTGCAGTAATCGGCTTAATTCTTGTCGCTGGCGTCTGGTATAATGCATTTTTTATTTTTTCAATAAAATCTCGTTCCGACTTAAATATAATCGATTTTTTGGTCTGCCAGCAGCCCTTCTACTCAGTCAGCATGGTTCCCTTGCCCCCATTACTTGCCGCACGATTTGATTCACGGCATGTTGGCGCAAAAGAACAGAGCAGAGCGACAATCACAACTTTTTTTAAATTTTTGTTTTTATTGGTGGCATGGTTCTTAATTAAACAACAGTTGTTTAATTACAGCTCAAATACACTTATTAGGGCTGTTGTCTACCCGCACGAAATGGCTGGGGCGGGCCTGGCTAGTCATATTAACTCCAATCTTTCAGCGCTTGAAAGTTGGATTATAACTTTATCCGCATATCTTTACACTTTACTAAGGTTGTTTTCAACTTTTTTACCCTCGCTCTTAATATTATTATTGTTAGGAATATCTATTAACCCCGAGGTAGATAGACCCTGGAGAGCAAAGACGCTTTACCAATTTTATTTTCTCTGTAATGTTAATTACTCGATTATAGTCAGTACCATGTTTATTCAGCCACTATACAAATTGATGTACAAACTAAAATACAAAAAAGCGGTTACCTTCATGTCTTTTTCATTCGGAATTGCTGCCGCTGGAGTTCTGTTTCATTACTTTTCGCAAATCGGTGGTTTTTCTCACTCGCTTTCCGCAACCACAACTATTACTTCCTTTTTGCCTTATTCTCTCTATTGGTTCGGCATTGGTGTGTTTGTTGCCGCATCAATTTTACTTGAACGAGGTAAAATACATCAAAATGAAAATGCTTTTTTTAAGCTGCTCCAACGCATACTTTATTTTTCGTTAGCATCTGTTCTTTACATCTTATTGCGAAACTATACTCTGTTTCAGATATCTATAGGTGAACGGCTTCGCTTTATGGGATCCCTCTTTGGCGTTAATCTTTAAGCAGACGATAAACTTTTAAATTGAAGATACTCGTCCGCCATCAATGACAATAGTCGATCCAGTGATCCATCGAGCACTATCAGAAAGCAAGAATAGGACGGCCGAAGAAATGTCGGAAGATTTTCCAATCCCAAGCGGATATTTTTCATTTAGCTCCTCGACAGCATTCGAACCTAAATATTTTTTTATATGTAGCAGAACAGGAGTATCAACTAATCCCAAAACTAAGTTATTAAACCTATGTTTATTTTTTTTTGAGAATTCATTGCTAAAGCACTTGGCCGCTACAGTAAGGCCAGCCTTAGACATTGCATAAGCTAACTGAGTTTTTTGGGGGCGAATAGTTGCGATTGTTGAAATAAAAACGACTGAGCCCTGTGAAGCTAGTTTTTTGGCCTTTAATATTTCGGAGGTCAACAAAATGGGGGAAAATGAATTGATCGTAAAAATGGACTCAATTAGCTCTAGCGAAGTCTGGCGAATAGGAACATCCTTTACATCTCCAGCACAGTGAACAATCCCATTAATACTATCCAACTTACTAACCAGTTTCCCAAACTGGTTACACTTACAAAGATCAAACTGCAATGTTTGATGACCTGAGTTTTTAATCGACTTCATCAGTTTAGCGAGGCGTTTTTGGTCACGGCCAATACCTACAAAGCTACCGCCACTTCGATCTATCGCCTGGCAAACAGAAAATCCTAAACCTGAGGACGCACCAGTCACAAGATAAGTTTTGCCTTTAAGATCAGACATTTTTTTTGTTTTGCGATAACAGAAAAAGGTCAAATACCGTCTTGCACTTTTGGATATCTTCATTTGCAACTACGACGCCAAAATCTATATCTAGCGAAGCAATTATGCTTACCGTGGCTAGTGAGTCCCAAAGCGGAATATCGACCAAACGACTCTCCGCCTGAATTGGGAAGCTAGGATCAGCATCAATTATTTCATATAGCTTTACGATAAATTCATTGATGTTCATATTAGACCTCAACTATCTGGCTTATGTGAGTGTTTGTCAAATCTACAATAGCATTGCCCCAGCTCAGTCCAATCCCAAAACCACTCATGAGGACCTGCTTTTTACTCAAAGCTGATATTTTACTTCGTTCATTTGCAATTGTTAATGGAATAGTGGCTGAACCTGTGTTCCCAAAAGACTCCAGAGACATCAACAATTTTTCTGGAT
Organism: Pseudobdellovibrionaceae bacterium; assembly: GCA_043730825.1. GTDB lineage: Bacteria > Bdellovibrionota > Bdellovibrionia > Bdellovibrionales > Bdellovibrionaceae. The sequence goes on along the minus strand of JAYTJV010000023.1, from coordinate 12,178 downwards.
TGATTTTCATTTTTTTTCTTAGATATTCAATGATCATCAAATTTGCCTGGTGAATAACAACAAAGTCCATTTCAGATACGGAAGTCGAGCAAAAGTCTAAAAGCTTATTTATTGAACTAGGAACTTCTGCTCCTATAAAAGAAAACATCTCCACTCCATCCATGACCAAAAACTTTTCCAGTTCAGGGTTTTTTCTTAGGGCGCTATTCGGCCAAATTATATGATGAAATCCATTGCCATCTGAAAAAGCATTTATTGGAATCGAGTAGCCAACCTTTTTTTCTAAAATACTTGCAGAACCGGCATCACCAAATAAAAATACCATGGACCTGTCTGTTTTTGAGATCGCTTTCGTAGGCGTTTCACCTACCAAAAGAAGAACTTTTTTAGCAATCGAACTTTGGATTAACATTGCGCTTTGGAGTAGACCGTATATGTAACCACTGCATCCAAGGGGCAAATCAAAACACAGCACCTCTTTACTAAGCCCTAATCTTTGATGTAAGAGATGGGAAGTTGGGGGCATCAGATAATTAGGCGTTGTTGAAATAAAAACTAGAGCGTCTATTTCAGAAACATCTAACTTACCCTCTGCCAAAAGTTGCTCTGCAGCTGCCAAGCATAGGTCACTGGACAAAATTTCTGGACGAGAAATTCGAGATGCCTTGATACCTGTATTTCTTATTAACCTATTTGACTCTTCCTGGCCGAAAATATTTAACCGGCTATTCATCTCTACGCTTTCCCTTGGAACAGCGGCGCAAATAGCACTTAATTGAACATTTTCAAAGCGATGGATCATGATGAACTCCCGGCAATAGTAATATTTAAAATAGGCTTAGGCCTCCAATTAGGATCAACCAGAAATCGATTTTCCCCAACGGCAGTTATTGGTAGCGATTTTAAAAACTCCATTCCAATTTTATTTCGACCCGAATCTTTTGCAAATAAAAAAACTTTTTCAAAGCCCTTTTTTTTAGCTAACTCTATCACAAACCCAATCATATATTGTTCAATTTCCCGGCCAAACACACGACAACTCAATAAAAAGCTATCCATGGTAAAAACCCCTGGCTCACATGAAAAACCTATAGCTCCAACTTGGCCGTCTTTCCCTATGCGGTCTTCATAACTGAAAAGATACATTCCATTAGCTGGATTATTCAATCGCAAGCTCATTAACTGTTGTCTATCAGTTCGAGTAGGATTTAAATTGAATTGATTGGTCCGATTTGAAAGTTGAAGTGCTCGGTCTATTGTATTTTCATCCAACAAGCGCGCATGAAGAATCGGTTTGAGTGACTGCAACCAATCGCCCCCGTTCCCTAATTTCTCTGAAATATTTCGCCTTTTAATTTGACTAATGTATGACTGCGCCCGGATACGATCTTCGTCTGTCGCAAAGGGATTTTCGAAGCCTAAAAGTGCTTTCAAAAATAATGGTCGCTCAAAAGGACTATTCGGAATTATCGGAACCATCATGCTAGGAAATGAAGCCGATAACAAATCTCTTTCATGCAAATTGTCGTCTAAGAAAATTACATCCTCGACTAAAATATTGAGTTCTCTGCAAATTTCCTCCACTTGAATATTTTTTGGCTCCCAGGATCCTTTGATACATGCAAAATCTTCCAAACCTATGGCTACTCGCTCATCTTTTAAAAATTTATCAATATCCTCTGGATAATTTTTGCTGGCCACAGCAAGAATGTAACCCATTTTTTTTGCTTCAACGAGAACATGTTGAAAATCTTTAAAGGATCGATAAATTGGCTCATTCTCATCGAGAGACATATTATTTAGATTCGACTCTGCAAGAATTCCATTCCAAAGCGTACCGTCGATATCAGTAATGATAAGTTTTTTTTGCATATTCCGCTTAAAGCTGAGCATTTGATTTAGGAATTGACCTATCAACTTTAAAAAACTTTTTGAATATGGACTAGTCGTTAAGTAATTAAGTTGAGGCGAGAACATCGAGAAATTTCCCAAGAAATTTCCCAACTTGTGTCCGTCGAATATTAAAAGTTGGGGCAAATCGGATTTGGACAAGGTAATCAATTGCGATATTACACTACTCGCCTCCATTCTTACACTGAACAATTGAAATGATGGTAGTACCAAAAAAATTATGGCGCATTGACTAGGAAGTTTAGACAACTCACGCACCAGAAATTGTAATCCTTCTGCGTCAAGTCCCTGCAGATCCAGTTCGGTCAAGACTATAAACACAATTGATGGCGAAGATTTAAATTCGAAATTTAAATATGGAAATCGAGACAGCTTATGCACCGTAAAGGTGTCATCGGCTAAATAGCGACTTAAAAAGGAACTATCAAAAGTAATTAACAGAGGTATCTTGTGCAGCATTGTAATAACATACGGCTTTCGTCCTCGGACCCGCAACGAACAACCTTTACGCAGTGCCGCACACTAAAAATGGAATAGGCAAGTATTATAAGATAAAGTGGTACAGAAACTCCCGGCTGGTCAGCTGAAGTTGATGTCTCCGACAACTCATGCCGCACGAGGAATGCAGATTTTTTCATTTCCCTAGGACTTTCCACAAATCTCTTTTCTAAATCTGCTCCTTCAAAAAATAAAGCAAACTCAGCTGCAGTTAAGAGGATTGAAACTAGAGTGCGTTTATTAAGGCCCGCTAAATTGTTACGACACAAAAACTCTTCGGAGATGCAAACTAAATGGTACTGCTGTAGCATTTCATAGCCCAAACAGTGACAAATAAAACAAGTGAATCCGAGTAACACCAAGAGTCTGTGAAAGTATAATTGAACTTAACAAGGTCGAATATAAAAGCCAGATTGCTGGCAGCTTAAGCCAACCTGGAATGTACCCTTCTAACTCCTTGGTATATGTCATCGATGAAGCAATAAATAATGATAGACCGAAATAATAGACCATTCGATCAACAAAATACTCTGCAAGAAATCCCGTCGGGTTTTGAGTCATAATTATCAGTGATGCGTTCTTTACGTAGTGAATTAAAACATTACCAAGAAAGATTCCCAAAAATAGAGCCGTAAATTTACTAAGTTGCTTGTTTTTCCAACTTGAGAATGATTTTTTAATGGGATTATAAAAATAATTTATTATTATAATATTTAAATAATAAGCTGATCGACCCCAAAAATCTGCAAAAGTTCTAGCTCTCCATGGCTGATGAGTAGAAGTTTGAAAACTTAACCCACACAAATTCGCTAGTCCGATAAAAATGTCGATGTATATGTAAAAGGAATTTACATATAGAATAAAAGCATAAAGAAGTAAAAAAATCCATCTTTCAGAAATTGAGTGAGTCGCGTATTCATTGGCAAACTGGGCAAACGCGGCACGATAATGCAGATCTCCTTCATGATGCAAAATAAAATTTGTAAATAGGTTTACCAATAATATATTGATTTTGAATAAAATCATGGCACGAAAAATCAGGTAAAAACCGCGCACGTGAAGTTTTCGCTCTTGTTCATCTGTAGAAAAATAGTAATTAAGATTTAGATGTTCACGAGCATAGTTTGCGGGTTCCCAAAATGGAACAATAAAGTGCTGGAGCAGGCTCTGGCCCCCTAGCGTATTCCAATCCTTAAAAAGCATTAACGTATACCACGAAAGCTTTAATGTTGTCGCAATTATAAAGAAAGCTAAAAACGTTCTGATTCCGCCTAGCGCTTGATAATCAAGCGCTAGGTAGGTAGCAATCGTAAACAACGAAGCAGTCATCAGGAAAAAACCAAACATAAGTCGCAAGTCTGAAGTATGGGAGAAGAACCTTAACATTCTAGCAATCAAGAAACATAAAACTACGGCGCCAACCATTATAACGAAATTATGCGAGATCGTGTTCCCGTTGAACTGAAATTTTTTAAGCAGAAAGTTTAGAAAAACGTCATGATTTTCAAATGCACCACTATCAAAATATAAATTAGGGGTCAAAAGAATTACGGCAAGTGAGATCACTAAAATATAGTGTCGAACATGCTTCTTCGGAATGAAGAGCGTAGGAATAAGCCCGCAGCCTAAAAGGAAGAGATGGTTATGGCCTATAACGTAAAGGCAATATATGCTTAATGCAAAGAGAGTTTTCTTAAGAAGCATACTTTCCTTAATCCGCAATCTCGAGCATAATAAAAAAACTTATGATTGCAAAAAGCCACACAAACACTATTTTTAAATTTCACGGTCAGTCCTTTAATTCTACTTCCCTTCGTTATCTTAAAGCTACTTTTTTAGAAAATTTTCTGGCTACTTGCAGTCTAAATGAAAGCAAGATATTTCTCTCTGTTGCAGACTCTGAAAACAGAGAGTTCACTTATTCGCATTTGCGTGAAGATGTTTTAAAAACAACTACGCTTATTTTATCCCAAAACACAGACGCCGAAGTAATTGCAGTCTCGGCGCACAACTCTTACGAAATGATTGTCTTTATCTTAGCGACCTTGGTTAGCGGAAAAACTCTTTATCTTCTAGATCCCCGTGAAAACCCGAATTTCTATAAGAACGCACTTCAAGATCTTGGAAAAACGTATATATTGTTCGCAGATGATCTTTTAGGCAAGCCAGCTGAAGCCATTCTGATGCAATTATCGGATTTACCTAGCACCTCAGCAGAAATACTTTTATCATTTGTAAATCCAGAACAAGATTTCATCTACGTTAGAACAAGTGGCAGCACTGGAAAATCCAAAATCGTGCGCCAATCGCAGTCCGGCGTCTTAGCAAATGTCGATGCTCTTATCATGCACCATCAAATGCATACCGAAAAGGTTACAATTGGAACGTCGCTGCCGTTGTTTCACGTAAACGCTCTCGAGTTTTCGTTTTTGTGCACTTTATTTACGGGCAATAAATTAGTATTGTGGAACTATAATCAATTGCGGAATCTAGGTCATTTAATAGCAAAAGAAAATATCCAAGTCCTTAGTATGATTCCGACACAGATAAGACAAATGATTAAATATATTGATCCTATCTCAATTAGAAATAGGCCCAGTTTTAAGTATATTGTGTCAGCGGCAGCACCTCTTGCATCAGAGCTAGCGCGCCAAGTGTATGAAATTTTTAATTTAAAAATAGTTCAAGGTTATGGTCTATCTGAAGCAGTTAATTTTTCATGCAAAATCCCAATCAATATTACAGATGAGCTTTTCAAGAAAATATGCATAATTTCAAAATATCCTTCAATTGGAATTCCAGTTTGGGGAAATGAGATCCTAGTTTTAGATTCTAATGATCAGCCGTTATCAGAAAAGAAAGTGGGTGAACTTTGCATTACAGGGTTTAATCTTATGAAGGGTTATCTGAACGATATCCCACTCGGTGAAGAAGTTCCATATTTTAAAACTGGTGATTTGGGATTTTTTGAAGTTCATAATCAACAAAAGTTCTTCTTTATTACAGGTAGAAACAAAGATATTGCAAAGAGGTATGGCGAAACTATTGGCCTCAGAGATATCGATGAAGAATTTTCTTTTTTAGTTTCTGAAGATTGGGACTGCATCAGTATTGCCTTTCCAAACATTAACAAAGGAGAAGAAATTGGTCTGATTTGCAGCTCGGTCCAGGATCCGCTTTTGGACAATAGCTTTACTCAGTTAATAAATAGCATGCCGGCTCATCGTCGGCCTAAAATAATCTTCTTCAATGAAAGCCTGAAGTTACGGACACCCAGCGGGAAACCAAAGCGCTGGCAATATTCAAAACTTTTTCTTAAATTTGAACACAAGAATATTGGGACAAAAACTGAAAGTTTTAAGATAACTCCTGGCGATTTATAGCAACTCGCTGACTAGACAAACAAAAGCGAATTATATAGGCGCTTAAATCAAATTCGTACCACTTTTGCGAAAAACAATAACTAAGCGGTTTTGCGTGATGATTGTTATGGTAACCCTCACCGCCAACTAGAAGAGCTGTAAAGATATTGTTCACGCTTTGGTCTGGAGTGTCGAAGTTACGATAGCCAAAGATTTTATTATGGTTAACAAGATTGACCAAGCTAGAAGCGTTCCAAGCCAAGGCAGCTGGGGCTAGATATAAAAATACAACTGCATATGGTGAAATTAAAAATAAAAGACAAACGTACACCAAATGAATAAGCCAATAATATTTATGCAAAAATAAATGGAATGGCGATCTTAATAAATCAGTTGCATATTTAATTCTAGGTTTGTGAAACATACTTCCCCATTGGATTTTATACCAAGGCTTATGATGTGGGCTGTGCGGATCTTTTGGCTTATCTGCGTACTGATGATGTTCTCTATGATTTGCAACCCACGCAATTGTTGAACCGGCTCCAATTAAAGTACCCAATACGGGGCCTAAATAAGCGAACCACCTATGCGGCTTGAAAGCTTTATGAGTAAGTAGTCGGTGATAAGCAATAGTACCACCAATGATATTAATTAAAAAATAGACCATGACAGAAAAAGCCCATTCCGTTCTTCCAGAGTAAAAAATATGAAAAATTAAACTAATACCAGCAATAATTTGAAATACAAAAATGCGCCTGGGATCATTAGCGGAAAAATCAAGGGAAAGAAGAATATTTTTAACTTTTTTCAATTCCCAATATTACCAGTTGCTGGACATAAGCTGTCAATAAAGAGATGATGCCATGGGCCACATAACTCGTGAGTCAAAACTCTTTTTCGATTTCTTGAAAGGAAAACTGTTTACACTTATACTTATGAAATATAAATTATTATGAGCCTAGTCTTACCCAATTCAAATCCTTATTACTTAAAATTAGGCTCCCAAAGAGTTTCGGCTGGTTCTTTTCTTCAAAATGAATTTCTAAATGACGGTTACGAATCAGTTCAACTTTTAACACTAGACGATTCAAAACTACAGCATCTCCAAAAGTTGACCCAAAAAAATTTGCGGATCTATTCTAGGAATGTAAAATGGATGTTTGAGTCACTATATAACTTAGACATTGAAGATAAGCTACTGAAGTATGATCCTTTTCGAGTCGGCATTTACATTGCCGGACCTGGCTACGCGGCTCCTTGGGATGTATTGCGAGCGCGCCGCGAAGGCCATACTATTAGCGGCGCTATGCGCCAATTCTTCAATCCAAAGCACGGTTTTAAACACAACCTTGGAATCGCCCCAGCTCATATTTCGATTCAGTTTGGAATTATGGGTCCGACAAATGCATTTCATAATTATCCATTTGGAGGTCAATTTGCCTTGCGAAAATATCAGTTTGATTTGGAGATGGATTTTGTTGATGCTGGGTTAGTTATTATTAGCAATATTTATGAAGACGCCATGTTAGTTAATTTTCAAAATAAGAGCGAAAATAGAAGCACAGTTCTAAGTGAAGGTGTATTTGCTAGAATTTTGGAGAAGAAAAATTTTTTGAATTTAGATCAAATCGATTTTTACAAAGAAGAAGGAATTAACTTCGGCTATCTTAATTTTTTAGCCGGCAAAAGGCCTCATGAATAAAGCTCTTTTTTATAAATCCGAAGTCATCACGAGTTTGGGCACGTCCCTCGCGGAAACCGTTAGCAATATAAAAAGAGACAAAGTGAACTTTAAAAGAACAGATCATTTGATTGACGATTCGGCGTCCTTCATTTGTGGATTAGCCGATTGGAATAACTCTATTTTTCAAAACAGTCCTCATACTTATAAAAATGAAATTGCGATTTCAATCCTAATTGACAAAGTTCTAAGAAACTCCAGAGTTCAGAATTTTGATCAAGTTATCTGTCTTATTACACCAAGCCTACAAGATTTAGATTTTTATCTTCAAACAAATAACGACATTTCAAAGTTTACAAAGGAATTGGAGTATCCAAGTTTCATTATTCAGGAGCTCGCCAGACATAATTGTCTAATTAGAAAAGATCAAATTCAAATCGTCGACAATACCTGTACGAGTGGTAATACTATAATCGGTTATGCTTATCAGGGCCTGAAGTTGGGTGTTTGGAAGTCAGTGCTATTGCTCGCGGTTGACTTAACTGATGCGTTTAATTTACATGTGCTGAAAAATCTAGGCGCCTTAGCCGTTTCGGATCTGGATCCCGAAAAAATCTCACGGCCCTTTGATAAACTCAGAAGTGGATTCATTAAAAGTGACGGCGCTAGCTGTGCAATTTTATCAAGCGATCCATTATTGGAAGATCAATCATTGGGTGAAGTATTGGCATTTTCACAAACCGCTGATGCACACAAGTTAACTGACGGCCGTGATGATTGTCTCTCAATTATCAAAGCTATGGAATTAGCGGTTGAGCGATCGTCACTTTCGAAAAATGAAGTTAATTTTATCAAAGCTCATGGCACGAGTACGGGCCTAAACGATCTCCACGAAGCTAAAGCTATATCAAAAGTTTTTAACCAACAGAGCCCTGGCCCAATTGTATTTTCGCTCAAGGGCCATTTGGGGCATGTGACGGATTCTTCTGGCCTTGTCGAAAACTCAATTGTTTGTGCATCAATTGAGTCTGGCAAAATGTTCCCTACTCGGAATCTAGAAAATACTGAATTCGATTTAAACTTTTTAAGGGAACCTCAGAAACTAATAAAAAATAAAGAGTATGTTTTTTTAAGTAATGCTCTAGGCTTTGGTGGAAATAACAGCTGCCTGATTTTTAAATCAAAAGCAAAAGAATAAAGCTCAATACTTCTCTGCCGGATTCAAAGGCTGGTAAAATTGGAGTTTCCACCGTCGATTGTAATGGATGTGCAATTGATCTGCGGTGAATCTAATAAGAAGCAAACAGTCTTAACGATAGATTCCATTTCAACAAGGCGGTATGATGGTGCCATAACAGTTCGATACTGCCACGATTTTTTGTCTAAGGAACCAAACCATTTTTCAGACATTCTGGTCATGACAACTCCTGGTCTAATTGTGTTGACTGTAACCCCATACTTGGCAATCTCTCCACCCAGAATTGAGCTGAATTTTTCCACTGCAATCTTCGTCGGAGAGTAAGAACCCAATCCCTGATTCGATGTACCGGCCGAATTGGATGTAATATTAATTATTCTTCCAAATTTCTTCTTCATCATATCTGTCACTATCAACTTATTCCAGTAAACCACTCCCATGTAGTTCGTTCTCATGAGGTTTTCAAAAATCTCGGCTGGTTGTATAACGGAAAGGGCCGGCACCGCTTTTCCAGCGGCAGTAACTAAAATATCCACTGTTCTTTTGTACGCTTCCTTGATATCAGCATAGACTTTGCAAGATTGGGCATAATCTCCAACATCACATCTGTAGATCTTGATATCAGCGTTAGGATGATTTTTAAGAATAGTCGTCTTTGCTTGAGTTGCGACTTCATCGTCTGAAAAGTAAATAAGCGCGACGTCGAAATTTTCCGCTAGTGCGTTTGCTATTCCGAAACCAATTCCACGCGTACCGCCAGTTACTACTGCAAGCTTTTTCGTTGACATAAAAAATTTTGAAGTTTTCGAACACGATTGTCATTAAAATAACGCTTGCCTAGAAATATTTTATCTTGTTAGGCTATTCATGTGGATAAGACAAAAATAATTGTGGAAATTCAAAATTCAATTCGCGAAATTCTTGGAAATCAGAATATTGAAATTTCAGAAAAAAGTCGTCTTATTGAAGACATCGGTTTAGAATCAATCGATTTTGTAGATCTGGTTTTTGAACTTGAAAAGCGACTCAACATCTCGTTTGATCTGGACAGCTTTTCAAAATATATGATGAGTTTCAACGTTGGACGATATCTCAATGTTAAGGTTTCAGATCTAGTTAACTTCATAGTTATCAATGTAACTTCAAAATAAAAATATATATCTTTTTGTTAAAAGTCGGGACTTTCAATCTGGACAAGCTTCAGTTCGCATCGGTAGCCTGTTATTGTTAAGATCTATTAAGTTAGAATATCATTTACTTCACTATAGTTTTTGCCGCTTTTCCAATCAGATGTTGCTGCAAGGCTCTTAGCGCAACAAATGCATAATCATTAATGTGATGCGATTTTTTAAAATCGCTTATTACCTCGGCAAGTTTTACCATTTCAATTGTTGTGTCTGCCGTTAACAGCATGCCTGCCCTCAATTCATTCCTGTATAAATCATCTTCTATCTTAAGTTGTTCCATAATTCGCTTACAGTTTTCAAATGGAATTTTTAGATTTACGATTTCATTTTTGGAATCATTAAGAGTTAAAATTATTAATTTGATTAAATTGTTTGTCATTTTTAATAGGGGCAGGTCTTCCGCCTCTATGATTTTGTTTATAAAAAGCAGCGACTTTTCATAGTCATTTGTCCGAAAATAAAGCTCTGAACTTAACTTGTCGTTTAGCTGAATTTTGGCAGGAGGTGCATTGGGTTCATTAAAACTCTTGTACTTTTCCAAGGCCTTGGTCACACGATTGCTCGCCATATAGTACTTAAATAAAATTCTATCGATTCCAAACACATCGTTATCAGCGCGTCTTATTGATTCAACACTTGCCTCTACTCCACCTAATTGACCTACGTAAACGTCAGCAAAGATCAGTTTTCGCTTTACATGCGGCCACCATGTCATGAGCTCCTCGTCGCTCACTATTTGCTTGGCAATTAATTCAAATTCAGCCCTAGTTGAATAAGAAACGAAGTAGTAACCAAGCTGATTGAAAAAAAAATTAGCACGCCTAGTTGGCTTGTAAGAGCCTAATTCAGCTTCCAACTTCCAACATTGTTTAAGTTCAGAGGTCTTGCGCATATAAATCAAGGCCTCACATTTTTCCCAAATAAGTGGTAAAAAGAAAGAGCGGTCATTCTTTTTAGGAATTATCTTCATTTGATAATCCACAAAGGAAATAAACTCCAGTGAATTTTTATCATCAAATAATTTAAAAATATTCTCAATAGGAAATTCAATTTTTGCCGAATTGGGAAGATTCAAGAAATTATTCCACATGTCTTTTGCCAATGCTTCCTCAGCTTTATCTTTACTTAAGAAAGCCGAATAAGTCACGTACTGTAAGAGTCTTGTAAGTTCCATTTGTTTGTGGGCTTTATCATCAGCTGAACTCAGTTCAGCGCCAAGCCTGATACGCAATGCTTTAAATTCAGTTCGGTTAAGTGGCTTCTTTTTCACAGAAATACGGGAAAATAAATTTCTATTATATTCCGGCAGGCTTTGAACCTGAGCAAATATCTGTGTGGAAAATATGAAGGATAACAAGAATTTCAGCATTTCAACATTTTAACTTATTCGTTCTAGTTTCATGCAAATAAATCGTATTCTCCGGACTTTAGACCGTTTGAATGTTGAATATAAAGACTTTCAGACGCAGCATTGGAAGGTAGATGAATCTTCATTAATTTTTATGATGAAGCGTACTTCTTTTAAGGAAGAATCTTAAATTCCAATCTAGTTGGACGAAGAACACTTTCGTGCGGAGTTAGTTTAGCCATTAGCGGTCTGATGATGACTCAATATCAACTTAAAAAAGAGGATTTTGCGGCACTTCAGGTTTATCCAGTCGACATAGGGCTTAGGTTTTTTCTAAGCATAAGAAAGCAAAGCTACTAAGTTATGCTGATACTTTACTAAAAGATGTCGATTATAACACTGGTGATTTGAGGCACGCCCTCGCTTCAGCTTTGGAAGATAATTTACTTGATTTAGAACCACTCAGCGGTAAAATTATGGAAATTCTGACTAGCAGTTATGTTTTAGATAAATATAAAACTAAATTAAAAAAATATTCAAAACTAGCATTTTAGAATCTCACCTGTGTCCAGATTTACATCTCGATCCAAGAGATCGGCAACTTGTAGTCGTTTACAAAAAGGCATGAATGATTCTTCTTTTAACTTTTCAACGCCAATTCTGATAACCAAATCCTCATCCCAAGTTTGCTTTCCCATCAAATCCCAGAAAAAGGGATCATGAGGCTTATATCCCTTTTCAATAGTTCTTGAAATAAATCTGTAGTGGATAAGTTCGGGGACAAACAAGCTCCAATAGTCTCTATGTCCTTCACTTCTCTTACGCGCGGTTAAAAACCAGTAGGCAGTGCGCTGACTTCTCATCTCTTCATTAAATATTCTGGATATAAGAGTGGCGATTCCGTTTAGCTTAGGTTGAAACTTACTTGAACCCCAGAAAGGTGTTGCTTTCGCATTCGCAAAGGTCCAGAAGGGAAAATCCTTCCACCGGATC
>JAYTJV010000022.1:0-1984 GCA_043730825.1 Pseudobdellovibrionaceae bacterium | reverse complement strand
CCTTTTTGGGCTGGAATTATATCACTTTGTAAAACTTGATAAGTCGACATTCCTATCTTTTCTCACTTTGGAAAAGAAAATGAAATGGGCATTTCCAGATTTTGGGATTTTTTTTGCCTGAAAATTGAATCGATTCCCATTCATCACCATACTTTTCTACCATGGGATTAACAGAGCCCTGAAATAAGACGTCTCTTTTTCGAATAATTTCTTTCATAGGTTCGTACTGGTCCGCTTTTTGGAGATTTTCGAATTGTTCAAAAACGTTAAAAATTAAAGCTGGCTTAAAAAACTTTCGCGCATCGCGAGAGCTATTAGGATGAAGTCCCACGACAAAAAAAGGTTTCTTATCGATGCTCAAACAAAAGCCCGGATTCTCTGGATTTGAGATCTCTTCAGTTGGCCAATCATTTCTTCTATCTTCAAGGCTTGAAAGATAAGACAATTCTTTCCACATTCTTGTTTCATATTCATCTTCAGTAAAGTCAGTTTCGCCATGGAAGACTGCCCAAAAAGTAAGATAAGTAGATTTTGTCTTTTGTTGCTCTTGAATGAAGTACCTCAGGTCATTACGAATTTCTTTCCAGCTTTCTGCTGATCCGAAATTTTTGTAAATCCCAACGTAATATTCTTTTTGGTGAAGAGACTTTACCGCCGCAACGCACGGATAATGTTTTTTAGAGATAAGGTCTCTAATATTTTCAAATATCAAGTGACCTTCAGAATCAAGCTGATCAAAGTGCGGAGAGTAAAAGTTTTTTGAAGGAGATAAAAGTTCTGGCATTTGAGCTACTTTACCTTGAGCCAAAACCTTGACCAATCACTTTCATTAAAGATGATTAATTCTGGCGATAGCCTTGTTGCTGAGCAAAATTAATTGTAAAGAAAAAAAGACAAACGGGATCTGGTTTGAAAAACCCCGTTTAATTGATTCTAATAAGTAGGAGGATCGCTTGCTGGAAATGACTCTTCGGAGCCTTCTTGAACAACACTATCAGGCCTTTTAGTCCCTGGTGGTAATTGTGATGCTCCTACAATTGATGTCTTCTGGGCACCATTCGATAAAAGTTGCCGTAAAACGAAATGTAAAATTCCACCATTTAAATAATACATAAGTTCTTGAGGAGTATCGATTCTGAGTAAAGTTTTAAATTCTTTTAGTTCACCTTTGTCGTTCTTCGCACAAACTTTAACTTCTCGTCCGTTGGCAAACTTAGAATCAATTATTTCTTTTAAGCCAACGACGTCGAAGCTTTCTAAGCCAGTTAGTCCGAGTGATTTAATATTTTCGCCTTGTGAAAACTGCAATGGAAGAATTCCCATTCCCACTAGATTTGATCGATGAATTCTTTCATAGCTTTCAGCGATAACAAATTTTATTCCCTGAAGGTAGGGACCTTTAGCTGCCCAATCACGAGAAGATCCCGAGCCATATTCTTTTCCCGCAAGTATGCAAAGTGATATGCCATCTTCCTTGTACCGAGCAGACGCTTCAAAAATAGTGGTTACTGTGCTGTCTCCGAAATAAGTTGTGTATCCACCTTCAGTTCCTGGAGCCAATTGGTTTCGCAGACGAATATTTGCAAAAGTTCCACGTACCATGACTTCATGATTTCCACGTCTTGATCCATAAGAATTAAAATTTTTTGGATCGACACCTTGATCTATTAGAAAGTGACCTGCAGGAGAATCTTTTTTAATACTTCCCGCCGGTGAAATATGATCTGTTGTAACGGAATCGCCCAATACCGCGAGCGCACGAACATTCAATATGTCTTCAGCAGTTGTTGCAGCTTCTTTGCTCATTCCCTCAAAATATGCAGGCTTACGGACATAAGTTGATTTATCATTCCATGTATATTGATTGCCGGTAGGCGTCTCCATTGAAGTCCAGCGCTCATCTCCATCAAAAATTTGAGAATAAGTTTGTTTATACATTTCAGATTGGATTGAAGAGCTGACCGTTTCATTAATTTCTTTTTGA
>JAYTJV010000021.1:0-111232 GCA_043730825.1 Pseudobdellovibrionaceae bacterium | reverse complement strand
GCATAAAAATAGTTTCTTCAAAGTTTTGATTTCGCTCACGCTTTGGTGGCTTTTTAAACCCTTGTTCGTCTGCTTTTTTTTCTAAGATTGATAAAATTTGTTCGTAAAATTCCGGTTCTTTTGAAAGTGGAACCCATTTTCCGTTCGGATAGGACGAAATCATCTCGTCACCCTGTAAAGAGCCATCAGAAATACGATGTAAGACTTCTTTTGTCGTAAATGGACCAAGAATTTGTCCTTTATGACTTCGAATGATCCAACTTAATTGAGAATTTTTTCCTGAACGACTCATCTGATTGATTATACGAAGCTATCTTTAACCGCGTCACCGCACACTCTTGGAAGTGACCATGAACCCTTCTTTAGTCCCAGTTCGGAATCAAGTGATTCCGATTTGGAACCAGTAAAATGTGGTTTAACTACCTGAAACCCCTCTACTTTTCAGAAGAGGTGACTAAACATTTGGCACCCCTCTTGCTATACAGAAAGAGCAGAGGAGCACATGCGAAATCAAACTATCCCAAAAAATCAGAATTTGAAGTTAAAGAAAAGTAGTGTGGGTAGAATGTTGATCGCTGTTTACGTTTTGGTTGTGTTGGCTTTGTCAGCAACAGCTAAAGCAGAAGTAAGTGCTTCTCTCTTTGAAATTCGAAACGAAATTTCTAATTAGATTTAGTTGAGGACCCCCTCCCTAACTAAGTCCGAAAAGGAAGTTGAAAGCCCGACCAAGTCCCCTCCAGGTTGGGCTTTTTTTTGCCTTTTTTTCCAGAAATCCTCTTAAAAAGACCTAAAAATGCCGGAAGTTCTGGATAAATGAATAATTTTCGTTTACTAGAATTAGGCGCAAAAACACTAAACTCGAGGGGTACACATGCTTTCCAATCTTTTTGGATTTCTTTGCTTAGTCAGTTCTTTTTCTTATGCTCAAAATAGTATGTCAGCACAAAAAAATACGATGAAGGCCAAACCAGCCACTCAATTTAATTCAATTTTTACTTCAGCTAAACCAGATAGTTCGCTAACAAAAGGGTTTCGCTTGGGGATTTTAAAGCCATTTTATTCAACTAGCGTTGAGATCGGCTTAGGTAATGATGAAGATGTTTTTTTTCAAGACACTGAGGACCCAGGTGTAGATTATTCTAATGGCTTAAAATTTGGATATGCTTATTTACCAGTAAAAACTTTGGGGTATATTGCTGATTTTGATTTTTTAGAAATTAGCATGTCCGACAAATCGGCAAACTTGGTTCGCCTAGCCGGGAATGTAGCTTACGCCTTTACATCACAGTTTAATGTTCACGCTGGGTTTAATCGAACGGATTTAGTAAGTAAGGGTGCTAGCAAGTGGGACGCAGGCTCGGGAACGCAAATCGGCGTCGGCTATCAGTTCACTCGCCATATGGGTATCGAGTTTAATTATTCTGCTATGCAGATCTCCTCGGTACTTCCACTTGATTTCCCGGGCACTAGCGCAAATGCAGAGTTTGATCTAAACCTTCGTGGATACGATTTAAATTTTGTTGGAACTTTTTAATCGGCGCGTTTGATCTGGGCGCCTAGTGAAGAAAGTTTTTCTTCCATGCGCTCATAGCCGCGGTCGAGGTGATAAATTCGGTTTACGACTGTTTCACCTTTTGCGGCTAATCCAGCTAAGATCAGCGAAGCGCTGGCTCTTAGGTCAGTTGCCATAACGGGTGCGGCCGTTAATCCTTTTTCAGGAATACCTCTTACAACTGCAACTTGAGTTTTCGGAGTTATGTCTGCACCTAGGCGCATAAGCTCTGTTACGTGCATAAAGCGATTTTCAAAAACAGTTTCGGTAATAACACTTGTTCCATGAGCTAACGTCATCAGCGCCATAAACTGAGCTTGAAGATCTGTTGCAAACAATGGATGCGGAGCTGTTGTGATATCAACAGCCTTCCATGATTTTAATTTCTTAATTGTGATTGTGTCTTTAGTCGTATCAATTTTGAAACCTGATTCGCGAAGTTTTCCAATGAATGCATCTAAGTAAATGGGATCAACGTGCGTTGTAGTTACTTCGCCACCAGAAATTGCGCCGGCGATAAGTAAAGTTCCTGCTTCAATTCTGTCAGGACATACTGTGTGTTCGGCAGGAGTTAATTTATTTACCCCTTCGATTCTAATGACACTCGTTCCATGACCAGAAATTTTTGCTCCCATTTTGACTAGATAATTTGCGAGATCGATAATTTCTGGCTCTTTGGCAGCGTTTTCTAAAACGGTGACTCCGTCGGCAAGAGTTGCTGCCATCATCATGTTTTCAGTTCCGCCTACAGTGACTTTCTCAAAAAGAAAAGTCGTTCCTTTTAATTTTTTTGCTTTCGCATGAACGTAACCTTCTTTGAGTTCAATTTCAGCACCCATGGCTTTCATGGCCTCAAGGTGAAGATCAATTGGCCGAGTCCCAATGGCGCAGCCGCCAGGCAAAGAAACAATGGCGTCACCCGTTTTTGCAAGCAAGGGGCCTAGACAAAGAATTGATGCTCTCATTTTTCGAACGAGTTCGTAATCTGCTTTATGTGATTTTGAAGTTTTTGAATTAATAATCAGTGTGTTTTTTGAAAATTCACTTTCACATCCAAGACTTTCTAATAGCTTTCGGGCCGAAGAAACGTCAGCAAGCTCTGGAACATTATGAAAAACGTGTTTCCCTTCAGCAAGAAGAGAGGCGAACATTAATTTTAAAGCTGAGTTTTTAGCACCGCTAACGCGAACAGATCCGTTTAATTCCGCGCCGCCCTTGATTATCATTTTATCCATGAATACTTCCTTGTATGATTCGATCGCGTCCCGATAAATCTTTTATCACTTGTACGATATCAAATGCTTCCAAGCTTTCGAAATGTTTTTGCATTTCTGGCCCTTGTTTATATCCCATTTCCATCATCATGAGCCCAGGCTGCGCTAGTTTCGGGGCATAAAGCTTCGACCAAGCAGTAAGAAGGTCAGTTCCATTTTTAGCAAACAAAGCCTGATGAGGTTCAAAACTTTTCACATGAGCTTCAATTTCTGGATCATCAGGACTGATGTAAGGCGGGTTTGATAAAATAATGTCAAAGCCACCTTCAATTGAAGATGCAATTGCGGAAGCATCCCCCAAAGTGAAAATACATTTTTCTTCAACTTTTAAAAGCGCCGCGTTTTCTTTGGCAATTGCTAGTGCATTTTCAGATATATCAATAAATTGTATTTTTGTATTCGGAAGTTCTTTTGCCATCGTCAAGCCAATGCAACCGCTTCCGCTGCCAATATCTAAGATTTTAATTTCTTCTTTTTCACTCAAATTTTTCTTAGCCCAAATAAGCGCGTACTCAATTAAAGATTCAGTCTCTGGACGAGGGATTAAAACATCCTTCGTGACTTTAAAATCAAGTTTATAAAAACCTTTTGTCCCCGTGATATAAGCTAAAGGTTCACCGCCGGCTCTTCGTTTAACGAAGCCTCGAAGTTTTTCTAATTCCGCTTCTTGTAAGGGCTGCTCGTACTTCATGTAAAGCTGAACTCGGTCAATGCCGAGACCTCCAGCAATAAGCCACTCAGCTTCTAAACGCGCTTGATCCCATTTTTTATCTTTAAAAAATTGAATTGTGCGGTCCAGAACTTCTTTTATCTTCATGAGTTGCTCTGTTGTTTCAGCATTTCAGCTTGGAAATGTGCAACGAGCGGATCAACTAAGTTTTGAAAGGCCCCGCCCATGATAGCATCGATTTGATGAGTCGTTAAACCGATCCGGTGATCGGTGATTCGGCTTTGAGGAAAATTATAAGTTCTGATTCGTTCAGATCTGTCGCCAGTCCCGATTTGATCAAGTCTAACATCAGAAGCTTCTTTCCGAACTTTTTCTTCTTCAATTAGTTTTAACTTTGCATACAGAATTTGAAAGGCCCGTTCTCTGTTAGAGCTTTGTGATTTTCCTTCTTGGCATCTGACTTCAATTCCGGATGGTAAGTGCACAACGCGAACGGCTGATTCGGTTTTATTAACTGACTGTCCGCCTGCGCCGCTTGAGCGCATTGTTTCAATGCGGACTTCGTTCATATTGATCTTTACTTCTTGTTCTTCAACTTCCGGAATAACGGCAACAGTTACAGTTGAAGTGTGAACTCGCCCTGCGGATTCAGTTTTAGGTACTCGCTGAACTCGGTGAACACCTGATTCATATTTTAATTTTGAATAAACGCTTTCGCCAGTAACGGATGCGATAATTTCTTTTGCTCCGCCAACGTTTCCTGATGAAAAAGAAAGTAATTCGACTCTCCAGCCAAGTTGAGTTGCGTAATACGAATAACCCCGAAAGAGTTCTTCAGCAAAAAGTGACGCTTCATCGCCGCCGGCGCCTGCACGTATTTCTAGAATAATATTTTTGTCATCATTTGGGTCTTTAGGAATTAGGAGAAGCTTAAGTTCTTGTTCGAGAGCGGGCATCGCCCCTTCGATTTCGCGGTTTTCTTCTTTTAAAAGCTCTTTCATTTCAGGATCACTTTCGGATCCTAAAAGTTTTTTGTTTGCCTCTAGCGCTGCTGTTTTCTTTTTGAAGTCGCGGTAAACGGTTACGATTTTTTCTAAGTTTGCGACTTCCTTCATGAGGTTTCGGTACTGCTTTTGGTCAGCGGCTATATCCGGCTTTTGCAGCATCATCTGCACATGTTCGTATCGATTTTCAACGTCTTCTAATTTTGAATACATAGATCAATTAGTCCAAATCAAATTTATAGGCAGCAGTATGCCGCTATTGTCTTCTTCAGGCTAGTACTCGAATCTCCCTAAAGAATTCTTGAGGTTCGCCAAAATAAAAATGCGGCGTTTAGGCCGCATTTAGATGGTAATTCAAATTGAGAGCGTCGCAATTATTTTTTTGCGTACTTCTTTTTGAATCGGTCGATACGACCTTCCATATCCATCACACGCTGCTTGCCCGTGTAAAATGGGTGGGAAGCAGAAGAAATCTCTACTTTCACCACAGGGTATGTTTTGCCGTCTTCCCAGGTAGAAGTTTCTTTTGAATCAAGTGTAGATTCCCCTAAAAAGGAGAAATCACATGAAACGTCTTTGAAGATTACGACTTGAGTTTTTGGGTGAATTTTTTCTTTCATAACCAGATCCTTGCTTGTAGCTGTCGATAAAGAAGAAGGGATTGTATATCAATTCTGACCAGCCCTGTCGAGAATATTCTTATTGTTTAAATCCCTATAGATTTCAATTAGTTACCCTGAATATTGTTTAAATCAAAGGCAGATCTCTTTAAGACCCGCCTCCGCCCATGGCTTTTAAGAAGTCTAAGTTGGTCTTTGTTTGACTGACTTTGCCCATTAAAAATTCCATCGCATCAACAACGTTCATTGGAGAAAGAACTTTTCTTAAAATCCAGAGACGATTCAAATCATTCTTTTCAATTAAGAGATCTTCTTTTCGAGTTCCAGACTTATTAATGTCCATACAAGGAAAGATACGTTTCTCCATTAATTTACGATCTAAGATGATTTCTGAATTACCCGTACCTTTAAATTCTTCGAAGATAACTTCATCCATTCTTGAACCTGTATCAATCAAAGCTGTTGCAATAATTGTTAAAGATCCGCCTTCTTCGATATTTCTTGCGGCACCGAAAAATCTTTTTGGCTTAGGTAATGCATTTGCATCCACACCACCCGTTAAAACTTTTCCAGACGAAGGCTGAACAGTATTATAAGCACGAGCTAAACGTGTGATTGAATCTAATAAAATCACAACGTCATGTTTGTGCTCGACTAAACGTTTCGCTTTTTCGATTACCATTTCAGCAACTTGAACGTGACGACTTGGTTGTTCGTCAAACGTTGAAGAAACAACTTCGCCTTTTACTGTACGCATCATGTCCGTTACTTCTTCCGGTCGTTCGTCAATTAGAAGAACGATTAGTTTCACTTCAGGATGATTTGTTGTAATTGCGTTTGCGATATTCTGCATCAAGACTGTCTTACCAGTTCTAGGAGGTGCCACGATCAAGGCACGCTGACCTTTACCGATTGGAGCCATCAAATCCATAATCCGAGTCGTGTATTCTGCCGGATTATGTTCAAGCTTTAATCTTTCGTTCGGATAAAGTGGCGTTAAGTTATCGAAAAGAATTTTATCTTTTCCTTTTTCCGGAGATTCAAAATTAAGAGCATCAACTTTTAAAAGAGCAAAATATCTTTCGCCCTCTTTTGGTGGACGAACTGTTCCCGAAACTGTATCACCCGTACGAAGACCGAATCTTCGAATCTGAGAAGGAGAAACGTAAACGTCATCCGGCCCTGGAGAATAGTTATAATCTGGAGATCTTAAAAATCCGTAACCATCAGGAAGAATTTCTAAAACACCATCGCCGAAAATATCGACATTTAATTTCGCTGCGCGCTTTAAGATTTCAAAAAACATATCTTGTCGTCGAAAGCCTGCCGCATTTTCAATTTTCATTTTTGCTGCAAGTGTCGTGAGTTCTTGAATGTTTTTTGTCTTAAGGCCTTTAGAGCTGAGCCAGCTTTTTTCGTCATCTGATAATTGGATATCTGATAGATCTACGTCTACTGATCCATGAGGTTCACTGTGTGATTGAGGATGATTCTGAGGTCCCCCGCCCATGTTTTGGCCGCCGCCACGGTCTGAGCCATATTGGCTTCCGCCGCCCTCTTCTTGATAGTCATTATATTGCTGAGGACGTCGATCGTTATTATTTCTATCATTTCTGTAGCCGCCACCACCACCGCCACTATTGTGACGATCTCGACCGCCGCCACTGCCGCTACGATCGTTTCGATCATTACGGTCATTTCTTGGAAAATGCTTTTTTTCAAATCGCTTATTTTGATTGTTGTGGCGATTTTGGCCCTGGTTCTGATTACTCTGGCCTTGATTTTGGTTTTGATTTGGCTGTGTGCTTTGTTGCTGAGGTGCTGAAGTATTTGCCGCCACAGGAGAAGAAGATGTTGGTGCAACTGATTCTGGAGGCGCCGAAGCTGGGGCTGATTTAGTTGGCTCTGGTGCCGGACTTGCCGCCTGTTTTTTTTCTGCAGGAGGTGGCTTCACTTCTGGTTTTGATTCTGCTTTTTCTGGTGGTGCCGCTGATGCCTCTTCAGATGCTTTGGGACGTCCACGTTTTTTAGTCACTTCAGGGTTTGAAGAGTTTTTCGGTTCTGACAAGATTGTCTCCTTGTTGATTTCAAGAGCGCTGTTTAAGTTTTAGCTTTTTTAAATATGATTTTTATTTTTATTGGTTGAGTTTAGTTTAAGAGATCTGAATGTCTTCGCCGCAGCTTTAGAACCTGGACTTAGGGCAGGCCTGCGTTTAGCCAATTTGCTTAATATCGATCGGACTGTCAACTTAATTTCTTAAACCTGTTTTATATACGAACCTGGACTTTAAAATGGCAATCGCCTCGCCGATAAACCTCTTAGACGGGCCACAATACCGTGAAAAAGGAGCTCTCAGTGGAGTCGCAAGTCCCAGCACCACGTACACCGCTAGTTTTAGAAGTATCATTCCGCAAAAGTTACTCGCGTGGCGATACTAAAGGCGTATTAAGAAACATTAGCATATCAGGCGCTTTTCTTGAGTTTAAAGATCACGCTTTACGTACTAATGACAAGCTTCAATTAACATTTGAAGTAAGTGGTCGAATTCGTAAAATAACAGCCCTCATCGTTTGGACGAATTCAGCGGGTTGTGGAATTAAGTTTCAACCAGTTAATAATCGCGATGTTCAAATCGTTGATGATCTCATTTATTTTGTTGAGACAAGCCGAACTGGCAAGAAAAACGTTCTCGACAAGATCTTCAAAAAAGTTTCTTAAATAAGTTTTAAATTTTAAATTAAAAAAACTCCACTTTTTTGAAGTGGAGTTTTTTAATTTTAGCTATTCACTATTTTCTAAAAATTAGCCAACGTGTGTTTCGCCAAGAGCCTGGTCCATTTCTCTTTGCTTACGCTTTCTTCTTACGATGATTAAAGCAAGAGCTCCGAGTACTGCTACGGCAATCGCGCCCATAGCAAGAGTTGAATCTTGTTCTGTCGCTGTCTCATCTGCTGCAACCGCATTGTTCATAGCTTGCGGTGGAGGCGGAGGTGGTGGAGGCGCCATGTCCATACTTGGTGGAGGCGGTGGCGGCTCCATCGGAGGAGGCGGAGGTGGTAACTCATTATTTGCCATGTTCTGGTTCATGTCTGGAGGCGGAGGTAATTCCTGAGATGGTGGCGCCATTTGTGCCATCGGATCTTCAGGCATTGGTGGTGGAGGCATTTCGTTGTTGGGAATTCCAGCTTGTTCAGATGCTGGCGGTGGCGCTGCTTGATCTGCCATTGGCGCAGATGGAGTTCCCATATGGGCCTGAGCTTCCCAATATCGTAATTCTACACCTTCGCCGATATCTTGTTTTGATTCGACGTTATTGTAAGCCCAAACTTCTTTCCATGCTTCTGGATATCCTAAAAGATCTTGAGAAACCTTTCGAATATTGTCGCCCGGCTTAGAAACGTAAGTTTTAGCGGGAACATTTTTTTCTTCAAAATAAGTTAATACTTGAGCCGTGTCGTCTGGACGAACAACTGAAGAGTAATAAACTTTATCCCCTGGCTTAACATCACGATTTGCATAAGTTGGATTAATTTTTTTAAGGTCCTTAGTTCTGTCGTCACCATATATTGTTTGGCTGATTGATCCTAAAGAATCGCCCGGTCGAGCAAAGTAAATTCCGTTGACCCACTTAGCTCCCATTTTCCAAGGTTCGCTAGCCATTTTTTGTAATGTTCTAACTGGCTTTGGTTCATCAAGATTTGTTTCGTCTTTTGAAGTGCTCGCAGATTCTGAATTACTCCCAGTAGAAGTCGACATATCTTCTGCGCCCGTAGCTGGAGCAGGAGGTTCAGCACCTAAATCATTTGCTGACGCCTCTTCTGTTGTCATCGGTGGCATTGGATCATTTGACGGCGCATTTGCATCTGGTACAGGCTCTGTTGAAGCTGTATCAGTTGGCGCATCTGTGCTTTCACCAAAAGAATCAATTGTAAGCTGATCATCAGTTGCTGTTTCAGCTACAGCCGGGGCTCCTGATTCTGCACCCATATCTGGCGCACTTTCAGTAGTAGCAGCTTCGGCGCCTTGGTCGGAGTCCAAAGATTCGTCGAGATTTTCTTCTCCAGCGTCACCGGCCATGTCCTCGGCTGTTCCATCTTCTGCGATAACGTCTTCATTTTTAGAATCTTTTGACGTACAGCTTGGTAACGTACCCAGTAAACTGATTGTTGCTAATGCGAGTATGAATTTCTTCATCATTGCGATCTTCCTTGATACGGTTAAAAATGAAACTTCTGTCTCATCCAAAGTTATTGGAGCATGGTTCCAGAACGGATGCAAAACAGTTCCCGACAAGGGTCTAGCGCCATTCGAATTTATCTCCAGGCTTTATTTTTCGTCTCTGAAACCAGCCTTTCGTCATCTCTAAAGCGTACTGTGCAGGACCACTGCTGACGTAACTTGGAAAATTCTTTTCTACTACGCTTGTTCCTTTCATATCGAGTATCTGAAACAAGACTTTGTTCTTATCAAAATAACCTATACTGAGGTCTATAAAAGTATTCTTCATCCAGAAGGATCTAATTTCAGGACGCTGAAAAACAAAAAGCATTCCTTGGTTTTCAGGTAGCTTTTCTCGGTTCATGAGCCCTTGATTGTGTTGTTCTGACGTTTCTGCTATTTCAACATCTATAACTATATTATTTATAGCAATTTTTTTCTTTTCAAACATTGAAGGGGCAGAATCTGCTGGGGATTGCTTTTTTGCACAAGCGGGTAGGCTTATAGCAAAAATGCTAAATAAGACTACGAGCCATTTTATATGCCAATCCATAGCGAATCCCTTTCGTTGAGACAAAAACTTTATCTTTTCGTAGCCTTTTTAATAACTCATCTAAAATGACTGTCCCTGCAAAAATAACATCTGATCGATCGCCAAATCCGTACTTTTGTCTTTTCTCTAGCACTGATGAAATTCTTAATTTCTTAACCCAGTCTGAAATGATTTCTTCTGTTAGACAATAACCATCAATTTTTTTTGCATCAAATTTACCAAGTGCTGCAGCCGCTAAAGAAGTGGGGGTTCCCGCAACAGCCCAAATCTTTTCTGGATTTAAAACTTCAATCTGGGCCCACAGCTTTTCAGTTTGGGACTTTATGTAATGACGCAAATTTACTTCAGGCTCTTTTAGTATGGGCTGAGATTCAATCCATTTTTCAGTCAGTTTCACAGCCCCATATGGTAAACTTTGAGCAAGTTCGATATCACCGATGTTTCCAACAATATATTCTGTGGAGCCTCCACCAATATCAATTAACAAAACTTTCTTATCTTCCTGCGGGCTGATGGCGCCCTCAAAGCTCATTAAAGCTTCTTCTTCGCCGGATATAGTGACAAGAGGAATTTGATGCTTTTCACATATTTGAGTAAATTTTTGAGAGTTTTTTGCTTCTCTAGCTGCAGCAGTTGCTACTGCTTGTACATGATCTACTCTAAATGATTTTATAAGTTTCAAAAACTCACTCAAGCATTCGTCTGCTCTCTTAAGCGCATCGTTGTGTAGTTCTCCGGTTTTTCCAAGCTCTTGGCCGAGTCTCACAACTTTCATTTCATCGTGGAGAATTTTTACTCCGCGATTGCCGTTAATCTCTGCGATTAGGCAAAGAAATGAGTTCGTGCCTAAATCAAGGGCTGCAATCTTCATGCTTTTAATTTCTCTGTGAGGATGGTGTTTACGATATCTGGATTAGCCTGCCCTTTCGACGCCTTCATAACCGCGCCGACGAAAAAGCCCATCAACTTTACTTTTCCTGCCTGATAATCTTTTACTTGAGCAGGGTTTGTTGCCAGCACTTCTTCAATGATTTTTTCAATCGCGCTGGTGTCAGTAATTTGTACCATGCCTTTTTCTTTTACGATCTTCTCTGGATCATCACCAGATTTCCACATTTCTGCAAAAACAGTTTTAGCAATTTTTCCCGAGATGGTTTGGCTATCGATCATTTTGATAAGCTTACCCAAATCTTCAGGCCTAATTGGGGATTTTGTAATACTTAAATTATTGGCGTTTAGTTCGCGCATAACTTCAGTCATAACCCAGTTTGAACTCGATTTATAATTCTCGCAAACTTTCGCTGTTTGTTCGTAATAATCTGCGAATTCCCTTTCTGCTGTTAATACGAACGCGTCATATTCAGGAAGTCCGTAAGCGGAGATAAATCGCTTAGCCCTTTGAAGAGGCATTTCGGGTAAAGTTGCTTTTAATCTTTGAATGTAATCGTCTTGAATAATAATCGGCAAGATGTCTGGATCAGGAAAATATCGATAGTCTTGTGCATCCTCTTTCGTCCGCATAGAAAACGTTCGATTCTTATCGGGGTCATAAAGTCTGGTTTCTTGAATTATTCTTTCGCCCGATTCAATCGCATCGATTTGTCTGTCGATTTCATATTCAACCGCTTTTTCAATAAAACGAAATGAGTTGATGTTTTTTATTTCGACTTTTGTTCCAAGCTTTTCAACACCTTCTTTTTTAACGCTGATGTTGACGTCACATCTCATCGAGCCTTCTTCAAGGTTCCCATCGCAAACGTCTAAGTACCTCACAATTTGTCTAATCGCTTTTCCGTATTCGGCTGCTTCGACTGCAGATTTCATTTCAGGGCCAGATACAATTTCAAGGAGGGGAATGCCTGCGCGGTTTAAATTTATTAAAGTATACTCACCATGGTGAGTTGATTTTCCAGCATCTTCTTCCATGTGAGCGCGCGTAATTGAAACGGTTCTTTCTTTTCCTTCGACCATAAACGTCAGTTCGCCATGTTCACAAATTGGCTTATCAAACTGGGAAATCTGATACCCCTTTGGAAGATCAGGATAGAAATAATTTTTTCTTGCAAAAATAGACTTACTTCTTATTTTGCAATTAAGAGCCAATCCCGTTTTTACTGAATATTCGATTGCTTGCTTATTTATAACTGGCAATGTGCCGGGCATACCAACGCTTAGCGGAGATGTGTTTTCGTTATCAAGCGCATCGAAGTTTGTTGAATCAGATGAGAAGATTTTAGATTTTGTTTTTAGCTGAACATGGGTTTCAATCCCGATGACAGCATCATAACCTCTATATGACATCGGGTTGCTCTTTCTTGATGCTTGATGCGTTTTCTAGCGCTAGCCCCACATTAAGTAATTTTTGTTCCTCAAACGCCTGAGCTGTTAACTGAATCCCAATAGGTAGGCGATCTTTTGATAGACCGAATGGAACGCTCATGCCGGGAAGACCTGCTAAGTTTGTTGAAGTCGTAAAAATATCATTTAAGTACATCTTGAGAGGATCGGTAATACGATCGCCGATTTTAAATGCTGCGGTCGATGCTACGGGACTTAAAATGACATCGCACTTTTTAAAAGCCTCATCGTATTCGTTTTTTATAAGCCTTCGGACCTGACAGGCTTTCGTATAGTAGGCATCGTAATAACCACTTGAAAGGCAAAAGGTCCCTATCATGATTCGTCGCTGAACTTCGGAACCAAAACCGATTCCTCTGGTCATAGCATAAAAATCATCTAGCGATGCAGAGCTTTCGCGCATCTCTGCTCTGAATCCGTATCTAACACCGTCATAACGTGCCAAATTTGAAGACGCTTCGCTTGCTGCAATTAAATAATAAACAGGAATTGAGTGTTCAATTAATGAAAGTGAAACTGGAACAATTTCTGCGCCTAGTTTTTTGAGTGTTTCAATTCCGTTTTGCACAGTCTTTTCCACATCAGGATGAAGACCATCCTTCATCGCTTCTTCTAGTACACCGATTCGCAAGCCCTTGATGTCTGAGTTTAATTGTGCTGTAAACTGCGGAACTACTTTTTGCGAGCTTGTTCCATCAAGTTCGTCATGTCCGCAAATGACTTCTAAGGTAAGTGCCGCATCTTCAACCGAAGAAACCATTGGGCCCGCTTGATCAAGTGACGAAGCGTAGGCAATGATACCGTAGCGACTGACTCTTCCGTAAGTAGGCTTAACTCCGACTACTCCACAAAAACTTGCAGGTTGTCTTATGGAACCGCCCGTATCTGTTCCAATGGTACCCGCTGCTAATCTTGCAGCTTGTGCAGCCGCGGAGCCACCCGATGAACCCCCGGGGACATAGTCAGTGTTCCAAGGATTTTTAACTGCACCAAAAAATGAGGTCTCGTTAGATGAACCCATTGCGAATTCATCTTGATTAAGTTTTCCCAAAATAACAACGCCTGCTGATTTTAACTTCTTAACAACAGTTGAATCATAAGGTGGAATAAAGTTTTCTAAAATTTTAGATCCTGCTGTTGTTCTTAAGTTTTTAGTACAAAGCATATCTTTAATTCCAAAAGGTATGCCCGCAAGTAATCCAAGCATTTCACCTTTATGAATTTTATCATCTATCATTTTAGCTTCTGCTACAGCTTGATCATTTATTAACACATACGAATTTAATTTCTTATCAAGCTTTTCGATTCGACTTAAGAAATGTTTTGTAACTTCGACCGCAGAAATCTTTTTTGTTTTAATGGCAGCAGAGATTTGCTTAAAGCTCGAGAAAGTTATATCCATTTTATACCCCCTATACTACTGGTGGAACTTTAAAGAGTGAGCCCTGTCTTGATGGCGCATTCGCAACCATCTCTTCTGAGGTATAATTATTTTCGTCTTTATCTTCTCTCCAAAAACTTTCGATTTCTGTTGGTGTTACTAAAGGCTCAACTCCATCAGTTGGAAGATTTGAAATCTTATCGAAAAAGCCCATAATTTTTGTAAGCTGTTCGGAATACTCTTGAGCTTGAACTTCGTTAATCTGAAGCTTCGATAGCTTTGCAATGTGCTGAACAGTTTTGATATCAATTTTGATGTTTGACAAGTAGAGCCCCCAAAGAAATCAACAGAACTAGAAACAATTCTGGATTTACTCTACTGTGCAATCGGAGAAGGGTGCAAGAACGCCGTTATGAAGACAGGCTAACGGCGCGCGTAAATCTTAATTAACAAATGAGCTTTAGTTATTCCTTAAATTTCTAGTATTCAAGGACTTGAGAGTCCACTTCAACAGGCGTCTCGTCGGCAAATTCTTTTTTAACTTCACTAAGCGACTGAAGATTCTCAACATTTAATTGAGTCACTTGTTTTTTTCCTACAGTGGCGCCATCTTTAACTTTTTGAACTGTTCTTATTTTAGTTTTGTAATCTTCTATCGCTAGAGTTCCGTCGCCAAAATAAATATCCTCGACCATTTTTTCAATCAAATAGAGGTCGTTATTTTTAAATTCAAATGTGTAGTTTAAAAAAACCTTGTCTGCAGATCCTACCATCTGATTAAAAATGATTTCGTTTTTATTGTTTACGGTCACTTGGGGCAACATCCCCGCGATACCAAGCTCTGTCTCGCCTAGCAAAAAGTTTCCCTGAGATACCAGCTTAAAATCAAATTTTTGAACAGCCAGATAGAAATTTGCAGATAAGCTGCCATTTTCATCTTGAGAAATCTCTACTTTGTCTCTTAATCCATCGCCATTTATATCAGGATAAATTTGATCTACAACGGTCGAACCTGCGTTTGCCTGCAGAGTTCCCAAAACGACAAGACTAAGTAAGATTGATTTCACGTTATCTCCTCAAATAAAACAGATTTTAGAACGTACCCCGCACTTCATTGCATAGCTTATGCCTTGTTTTCAGCCTCCAAAAGGCGCACCTGACGAGCTATCACAGCGAGCCGTATTACTTTTTGACAGCGGACAAGCCCCGTCACATATTAGCCCTTATGGCACAGTCGAGATTTCTTACTCGTTATCAGGATCTTAAAAAACAAATTGAGCATCAAAACGCTCTTTATCACTCGCAAGATAAGCCTGAAATTTCTGACTTTGAATACGACAAGCTTTTTCAAGAACTTTTAGATATCGAGAAAGCTCACCCCGAAGTTGTGACTTCAGATTCACCGTCTCAACGCGTGGGTGGAGAAATCTTAGGCGCTTTTAAAAAAGTTCCTCATCGAACACCTATGCTTTCGTTATCTAATAGTTATAACCCTGAAGATATTTTAGCTTTTGATGAAAGATTAAAAAAGTTTTTAAAAAGTGATGATAACATTGAATACTTTTGCGAGCCAAAGTTTGACGGCCTTGCCTTAGAAATAATTTACGAAAAAGGCCATTTTAAACAAGCGATTACAAGAGGCGATGGCAATGTGGGTGAAGATGTTTCCCACAACGTGCGAACAATTAAAGCCATTCCGCTAACTCTAAAAACAAAAAATCCCCCTGAGCTCTTTGAGGTTCGCGGAGAAGTTCTAATTTTCAAAGAAGATTTCGTAAAAATGAATGAGGCTCAGCAAGAAGCGGGCGATATCGTTTTTGCCAATCCCCGAAACGCCGCCGCCGGTACCATCAGACAACTTGATTCAAAGATTGCGGCCGCAAGACCGCTCAGGTTTTTTGCCTATGGCTTAGGGCAAGTTGAGGGCGTTGAGTTTAAAAAACAAAGTGATATCAGCGAGTACTTTGAAAGCGTTGGTTTGCCAGTCGCAAAGAAATTGGTGTTAAAAGCAAAAAAGCCAGATGAAGTTGTCGATTATTATCATAAAATCGAAAATGGCCGACACAAGATGGAATTTGATATTGATGGAATTGTTGTGAAGGCCAATTCTTTACGCCTTCAAGAAGATGTTGGAATGGTTGCAAGAAGTCCCCGCTGGGCTACAGCTGCCAAGTTTAAGCCCGAACAAGCGTTAACTCTTATAGAGACGATTCAAGTTCAAGTTGGAAGAACGGGCGCACTCACTCCAGTTGCGATCATGAAGCCAGTTAAAGTCGGCGGCGTTACTGTTACAAACGCAACCCTTCACAATCAAGACGAGATCGACAGGAAAGATGTTCGCATTGGAGATACTGTTATTATCCAGCGTGCAGGTGATGTAATTCCTGAAGTTGTTCAAGTTGTTTTAGATAAGCGTCCAAAAACTTCTGTTCCATTTAAAATTCCAAGCAAGTGCCCATCTTGTTCAAAGCCTGTGCGAAGATTAGAAGGCGAGGTTGTAAGCCGTTGTGTAAATCCGCTATGTCCTTCGATCTTTAAAGAATCTTTAAAACATTTTGCAAGCAGACGCGCGATGAATATCGAAAAGGTCGGAGATCGCTTAATAGAAACTTTTGTGGATCAGAAATTAGTAAAAAACTATTCCGATATTTATAAACTAAAAAAATCTGAGCTTCTAAATTTAGAACGCCAGGGAGAAAAATCTGTCGAAAATACTATAGCAAGTATTGAGGGCAGTAAAAAGACAACTTTGGCTCGTTTTATTTATGCATTCGGAATTCGTTTTGTCGGCGAGCAAACTGCAAAACTTTTAGCAGATCATTTTATCAATCTAGATCGCTTCCTGGTAGCCAAGCACGAAGATCTTTTGCAAGTTACAGAGATCGGCCCTAAGGTTGCTGATTCAATTGAAAAGTGGTTATCGAATAAGGCGATCGTAAAAGAGGCGCATGAGTTAGTAAAATTAGGTGTCACGTTTGAAATTTCAAAAAGAAGTACGACTGGTCCATTAAGCGGCTTAAGCTTTGTTATCACTGGAACATTGCCCATTAAGCGCGATGAGGCTCAAAGCATAATTGAAAAAAACGGAGGAAAAATATTATCCTCCGTTTCTTCTAAACTTAGCTTTCTCGTTGTAGGAGATGATCCTGGCTCCAAGGTTGATAAAGCTCAAAGCCTTGGAGTAAAAATCATTTCTTGGGACGAACTAATTAAATTAGTTTAGATGTGATCGATTACGATATCGCGATCCATAACGGTTTTACGACCGTCTTGTTTCGCTTGCTCGATACCCTTCATGCAAAGCTTTTCAACTGCCTTGCTTAGGATCTCAACTGTAGCAGCAGACGTGTTCATGCCGCCTTTTTCCTTGATAAGCTTTTTTACTTTGCTTGTTACTACCAACACTTCCGCTCCCGTACCTTCGTTTGAATCTTCCATCGAATCCTCCATCTCAGATCTCGTATATTAGATATAAAAGAGTTTCCCGAGGAAATATCAGTCTGACAACGTTATGCCGGAGTTACGTCGCTCTGCGGCTTAATATTTCTATCAAATTTGAGCAGTTCGGCGCGTCGACCGGCCTCTTTTGGGGTGTCGTTCGGACTAATCCAGACAAAACTTCGCTGCTCGACGGGTTTTTTGTATTCAATGTCCTCAAAAGCGGGTGACCACGTTCCGGAATTAAGATGCTCGACGGCTCCAATAATTTCATGACGAGTGCGGTGAGTGTGACCATAAACCACGCGCTTAACTTTCGTTATAACTGCTGTCATCGCTAAAATTCGATCATCTGGTTCTTTATATGAAGAAACCATCGACATAACAGAGCGTGAATAAAATAAGAAAAAGGGGACGAATAACGTTGCAGGAATAAATCCCCAGAATAATGAAACTCCAAATGCGGCCTTTAAAACAGTAAAAATATAAAAGATAACTATAAACGCCAAAAGAATTAAAAATGCACGATCAAGCCAAAGCTCGCGCGCGATTAGAATCGGATTTGAAGATGCTGGTGGTACAATAAGTTCTTTCATCTCGCGAATCATCCGAGGCTCTGCATTTGCTTTTTCAGCCATCTGCTCAACGCGGTTTTCAATCGTAAATGCATTTCTTAAAGGTGCCGCGATTCTATCTTGAATTGTTCTTTGCAAAGTTAAAACTGCTCCGCCAAACCAGGTGAAAACTAAAAACGGCTGAGCCTTCACCATGTATCTTAAAAAGATACTGATGTAATCTTTTATAGACATAATATAA
Source organism: Pseudobdellovibrionaceae bacterium (assembly GCA_043730825.1). GTDB lineage: Bacteria > Bdellovibrionota > Bdellovibrionia > Bdellovibrionales > Bdellovibrionaceae. Next base: position 93,347 of record JAYTJV010000021.1, on the reverse strand, counting down.
TTATTGTCCGCGTGAGGATTGAAAAATCCTAAGCCATTCATAATGTAACGGCAGGCAATATTTCCAAACGGAAGTTTGAGATAAATATTATTATAACCACGAACAAATGGATTTACCGGATCTTCACACTGGCAATATGGATCATATTGATTTCCATGTTCAACAAGCGTGTCTTGGTTACTAATAAAGAACCATTCGACAAAACGAACTCGGTCTTGTTCTCTTGCGGATAATTTTAAATGATCTCTAATTTCAGTTTGAACATCCGGGAAGTGGAGCTCTAGATCATGGTTACCCATAACAAAAACAACTTTATTCCCACGCTTAATAAAGCTTGAAAGCGCTAAAATAAAAGGCTGGTGATCGTCTAAGATTTTTTTAATTTTATATTTCGATTTATCTGCTTTTGGCTCGAGCCCGCGCTTTCTTTCTAACCAGGAAACTCTAAATGTAGGCTCTGCCGGAATTGATAAAACGCTATCAAAATCAAAAATGTCTCCGTTTAAAATAAGTTCAACGCTTTCGCCTTTTGCTCGTTCTTCAATATGAATAAGAAATTCCGAAAGGGCGTCGTCAAAAAAGAATTCCCGTGTTTTATACTTTTTCCATAAAGGGTATTTTGCATTCGCTGGTTCTTCTTCCGTTAAATGCAAATCACTAATAATGGCTGTGTACTGAGAATACTTAAATATGTCCGACATTGCCTTCTAGTCTAGAAGAGCCTATGTTGATTGGTAAAGCATGAAAATGAAATCTCCTTTTCTAATTGTAGGTATGGGCAAAAGTGGTCTAGCGGCGAAGCGTCTCTTAGCCCTTCTTGACGTGCCGTCAGATCAAATTAAAACTTTCGACGAAAAAACGAATCCCGTGGACTTTTCATCATTTAGTAATTTGAGAACTTTTAAGCCGGGCACTTTAGTTGTTTCGCCAGGCGTTCCTCTTAAAACTCAGTGGATCCAGGACTTATTGAAATCAGGCTGCGGATTGACCAGTGAACTTGATTTGGCTCTTCAAAACATGCCAACAGAAAGAATAATCGGAATTACGGGTTCGATGGGAAAAAGCACGACAACGACTCTTCTTGGAATTGGTGCAGAATCTTTTTGTCCAAATGTTTTTGTTGGTGGAAATCTAGGTATTCCATTGGCTGAATATGTTTGTGACGTAATAGATAAAAAAAGAGCCCGTGCCGAGTGGGTCATCTTAGAACTTTCAAGCTACCAATTGGAAAATGCAGCTTCTCTCCAGGTAGAAGTCGGTATCTTAACAGCGCTTTCTCCGAATCATATGGAGCGATACCAAGATCTCGATGAGTACTATGGAACAAAATGGGCCCTCAAAGATCGCTGCAAGCGCGCTTTTTTAATGAACTATGATAATTCAGAAATTGAACGTTGGTGCGGAAGCAGGCTCGATCCGTTGTGCGGACCTGTTAGTGCTCAAGATTACGACTTCGAGGATGCTAAACTAATTGGAAATCATAATAAACAAAACCTAGCTCTTGCTTTTTCAACTGCAGATTTTTTAAAATGGCCGGATACTTCTCTTGAGGCCATGAAAGAGTATCGAGGACTCGCTCATAGAATCGAATTTGTGAATTCAAAAGATGGAGTTCAATTTATAAATGATAGCAAGGCGACTACAATTGAAAGCGTTTTAGCTGCCGTCGAGGCTTGTCTTCCTTTAGTGTCTGCTGATGGAATTTTGCATTTGTTTGTTGGTGGCCGAGATAAAAACCTTCCTTGGGAAGATTTAAGTAGGCTCACTCGTTATGGGAAAATTATGTACCACTTTTTTGGTGAATGCGGCGAGCTTGCGCAAAGAAAATCTCAATTGCCTGGAAGCATTTCGGTCACATTAAAGACGTTGCTCTCTACTTTTAAAGCTAGGTCAGGTGATGTCGTTTTATTAAGTCCCGGTGGCTCTAGCTTAGATGAATTTAAAAATTTTGAAATGCGTGGAGACGTTTTTAAAAAGTGGGCTTCAACTTAAAGTTGAATCACATTTAAAACGTTGGGAATCGTTGGCATGTAGACGGCGCGCACGGTTTTTTCACCAGCTGCTTGAATTGCAAACTCGGTTACTTCATCTTCAGGGTCTAAAATAAAAAATCCGCCGCCGGCTGTGCCGTATTTTCCATCTAAAACTTGCCCTTCAGAATCAAAGTAAATAACTTGTGCCGTTTTTGATCCAACAGCTTCAACTCTAAACGGTTTTTCAGCACCGATACCTAAGACAACTTTATTTCGAACAGGTCTTTCAAGCTTAGCTTGAGATAAAATACTTTCAACCCAGTCACTAGGAACCATTGGGAAGTTATATAGCTCTTCCCCTGGATTTAAAATAAATTGGGCAGTCATATATTTTTTGTTCAAAGGATTAACAAGTGCGTAAGCTGTATCGTAGTTATCTTGAACGTTGACATCTTTTTGTCCACTTTCGACAACAACATCTTCTTCGTAATTTTGCAGTGTTACGACTGCACCTTGGGAAGTTTTGTTAACTAAATCATATGTTGCGATTCTAACAGTTCGTTTTCTTTCTGTTGCATCAATGTCAGCCAAAGAAAGTTGGTTTTCCCGGACGGAAATATTTTGAAATCCCATGAACTGGTTTCCGCGGTTGGCTCTTAATGAGTATTCGCCGTCTGCTAAACCCATAATTGTATAAAGCCCATGGGACGCAGTTGATTTTTGATTTGGATCAGGAATATAAAATTCGTTTAAATAAAGCGGCTTAATGTCTTCTCGTCCTTCGACTTCGACTTCAGCTCCCGCGACAGCTTTTCCTTCGTTCATTGCGCGGCCCCATGCAGTTCCCGATGGGCCACCCGGAATAACTCTGCCGGCGTCCGTAGCCCACTGGTTTAAAGCGTTGTATGCTTTGCGGTTTGGAATCATCGCACCACGATCAGAAGTATGTTTGTTAGAAACCATTCGTGTTCGCGGATGATTAGCAGCAACTATTGTTGTCACAACCGTTGAGCTAGCATCTTCCATGTTCTCAAGCATTGTCTCAAATGCCGCTGCTACGTTTTTAGCGTCTGGATTGTCATAATCATAAAAATCAATTACGCGAGCTTTAATAGAAGGGCGGGATGCGGCTTCTCTAAAAAGTTTGGGCGCTACTTCTTTGCTTGAACTTTTCGCTACCACCGGGATTGTTGATAATGGCTCTTTATATTTATCAGAGAAGGCTAAAACGTCTTTATATCTCGCGACAGATAAAAGCGGGCCTTGTGTCGTTGATTTGTTTAGGCCTTTTATTCGGTCTAAAGAAAAACAACCTTCGCCAATAATTTCAGATCGGCTCCCGCGAAGTCTTGCGCAAACATGACCTTCATTACTTGAAAGCTTAATGGCATAAGTTCCTTTTATAATATCAACATCGCCGAGCTCTAGAACACTACCCTTATTTTCTTGATGGATTTCAATTCTGTGCTCGTCGGTTAATGCAAGGCCTTGCTTAAGCTCGAGGGGCCCAGAAATGGTAAGCTGAGAAAACGAATCACCGCGAGTTGTTTTTGAATAGTCTAAAACAGGTCTTTTTGGAATTTGAACTTTAGCTGCAGCAATTGATTGTGTTTCAAAAGGTTTTCCGACAACCGAATTCAAGCTTGTGTACCTAGCGGGAGCCTCGCTTTTTTGTGCAGTCTCTAAGAAATCTTTCTCCACAGAAATAACGGGTGAGTTGGGATCAATTTCAAATTGAATTGATTGCGCTAAATTAATAAACGGAAACGACGATACCTTAGCTGGTATAAATGTACAGCATGCGAGCGCGGTAAAATAAATAATAAGAAGCTTAGCCAGAATGTCTGCCTATCTTGTTTCGAGCATTGATTCCTCTTAAAATCAGACTACTCTTTGGTTACTCAGTCTTTATGATATTTAGAAAGCGCGGAAGTCGTCAATAACGTTACGATTCTTAAGACTTTCGTTAAGGGTGGTCTCGATCTGATTAGCCAGCTTTTGGGCTAGTTCATTGTCTTCTGAAATGACTTCGTAATACCTGTCCTCAACTTTTCCTTCTTGAAAAACCTCGACTTTAATATCGTAGGGACGTCGTTCACCTAAGATTGAGACCTTTGTGAAGTAGCGGCTTTTTGCTTTAAATAGATTAGCATCGATCCGGCCGCGCTTATCATGAAACTCTGAAACAAGTTCGCGACCGTTTTGGCTCGTGCTTTTTGGTTGCCCTAAAACAGTTACTACGGCCTTTCTGATTTCTGTTAATGCTGCTGGAGATTCTTTAATGAAAATCCCCGTTTGGCACCCCACAGTTAATAAAAAAGGCAGCAATAAAAGCAGTTTAGTCATTACTTTTTGCCCAACTTGCTCCAGTCGTCCATGAACATTTTAAGGCCTTTATCTGTCAGTGGATGTTGAGTCATGCCCTGCATAACTTTGTAAGGAACAGTTACGATATCTGCACCCATTAAGGCTGCCTGTTCGATATGAAGAGGTCCCCGCACACTTGCTACCAGGACTTCAGTCGGGAAATCGTAATTTCTAAAAATCTGAATGATCTCTTCAACCATTGCCATTCCGTTTTGACCGATGTCGTCTAGTCTACCTACAAACGGGGAAACCATTGTTCCACCAGCTTTTGCAACCAACAGGGCTTGAAGTGGATTAAAAACTAAAGTCACATTCGTTTTAATGCCTTCCGCTGCTAACTTTTTAACAGCGATCAGCCCTTCTTCGATCATAGGGATTTTAACAACGACGTTGTCTGCAAGTTTTGCTAGAGTTAAACCCTCTTTAAACATTTCTTCAGAGTTGGTTGAAATCACTTCCGCAGAAACTGGCCCACGGACTTCTTTGCAAATTTCTTTTATCGTTTCGTGAAAATCTTTTCCGTTTTTTGCGATCAAAGTGGGGTTTGTTGTAACACCATCAACCCAGCCTTTTTTATTGGCCTGTCTAATTTCTTCAATGTCTGCGCTGTCGATAAAAAATTTCATTATGTAACCTCTTTATGCGTTCACAAGTTAATCAAGGATTGGCCTTGAGTCAAAAACTCCACAGGCTCTTCTACTACAGATTCTTGATCTAACTCTAATAGAGACTTCTTTTTCACGCGGTGTTCCCAATAGGGTGCACATTCTGCTGCCAAATGAAGCACAAAAGCATCCAACTGCAGCTTGGGATTTGGCAAAGTGAGCTCTGGATCTAATCTTAGCTCACCTTCGACTGTTAAAAGCTCTACCTGAGCTTCTTTCGAGACTTTTAGGTATTCGTCCCCATTAGCACAGCCTTCAATTTGCAGAACGATCTCGAAGTATTCCCGGCCTTCTTCGGCATTTCTTTTTCTTTTGTAAGCGCTTGATGCATTTATGATCCGAACTGCTTTTTTTAAGTTCATGATTTTGTGCTTTAAGCGATCAAGTCCCTCAAAAGCTTCAACTTGAACATGGACTAATGCTTGAGGTGTCATATTTTGAGCAAGTCCTTCATTTCAAAATATCCACTCTTATACTGCATAATCTGTTGAGCTGCCCAAAGTGCGCCCTTTGCAAAAACTTTTCTATTCAATGCTGTGTGTTTGATCGAAATAATTTCTTCATCAGACAAGGCTTGAATTCGGTGAATCCCATATACACCGCCACCGCGAATTGAAAGCGGCGCAGGGATATTTTTCTTACCCAAAACTTTTGCGAGCTTATCTTGAAGCAAAATTGCAGTTCCGCTTGGCTTGTCTTTTTTTAGCTTATGGTGGGTTTCATCAATTTGAAAATCAAAGTCGCTGTAGGAGTCATATACTTCAAGCATCTTCATAACAAGTGCAACGCCAACACTCATGTTGGGCGCCCAAAATACACTTGTCTTTTTTGCGTATTTTTTAAGTTTCGAGAGTTGATCAGCATTTAAGCCGGTTGTGCCAGAAACAATTGGCGTTGGAAACTTTCCAAGCTGATCAAGGAAAATATCGAGTGCCTCTGGCGTTGAAAAATCAATCCAAACATCGGGCCTTATTGAAGTTTTTGATTTTAAATACTGAGCAAAGTTTTTTGAAGTAAGTTCTGCTACAACATGATGACCACTTGATAGGGCAAGTGCTTTGACTTCTTGACCCATCCTTCCGCTTGCACCAATGATTCCAAAATTTAATTTCCTAATTGATTTCACGTCATCAGTCCCTTCTGTTGGAAGTTTCTTTTTAATTTTTCAACAGTAGATTGCCCCGCTTCAAGTAGCGGAAGTCTTAGCAGCGCTGTTTCAATAATTCCCAAAAGTTCTAAAGCTTTTTTCACAGGTATTGGGTTTGACTCAACATACAGAGCGGCAACTAGTTCTTTATAATTTTCCTGAAGCTTTTGTGCAGACTCGTTATTTTTTTCCCGCACAAGTTCCGTTATTTTTAAAAAAACATCTGGAATCACATGGGAGCCCACCGAAATAATTCCGTTACCACCAAAACTTAAGTAGTCTGCATAAGTTCCATCATCACCAGAAAGTTTTGTGAAGCCTGGTTTTACCTGCTGATTGATTAAGTCCGCGGTATCCATATTTCCTGTGGCATCCTTGATTCCAATAATTCCTTGAACGTGTGAAAGCTCGACAACTGTTTCTACGCCCATCGGACAAGCGGTTCGACCAGGAACATTATATAAAATAACCGGCGCCCCAGATTCCTCTGCAACTTTTTTGAAATGTTGGAACAAGCCTCGTTGAGTCGGTTTATTGTAATACGGTACGACCACAAGAGCCGCGTCCGCATTCCAGTCTTTTGCAACTTTAGTATTTTCAATTGTTTTTTTAGTTGAGTTCGAACCTGTGCCCAAAATCATGATGGTATCCGCTTTAGAGTTTGCTTTTACTGTTTGCCAAATATCTTTTACTTCAGCATCTTCAAGTGTCGGGCTTTCGGCCGTTGTACCATTCACAACGAATCCCTGAACTCCTTTTTGGATTTGATCTTTCACCAAGTTTTCTAAAGATTTGAAATCAACTTCCATTTTAGAATTAAACGGCGTCACAAGTGCCGTCATAACTCCTTCTATCTTTTTCACGAAATGCTCCAATCACCTAATTTTTCCACAGGTCCTGTCATCATCCAACCAGTTTCATGTGAAACAACTGATAGGGTTCCGCCAGGCATTGCTACTTCAAAATTTTTCTTATGTTGATCTTGGTTTTTCCACCACAATGCCGCAGCAAAAGCGCCAGTTCCACAAGCTTGGGTAAAATCTTCTACGCCACGTTCGTAAGTGACAGCAATAACATGATCGTCAGATTTTTGTGCCCAAGTAATATTTGATCCTCTTTGGCCGAAGTCAGGATGGTTTCTTAATTTCTTAGAAACCTCTAACCAAACATCGTGTCTTAATTTCGGTTGCTCTAAAACGAAGTGCGGAACTCCGGTATTACACCAATATCCAACCCATTTGTGAGCATCTAATTCGACAGTTTTAGAAACTTCCAAAACCTTCGGCTTTGGCATTAAAACCCAATTTTTAGATTCATCGGACCAACTTAAAACAAGGCCCGCCGTTGTCTGATGTTTTGAATGATTCGAATTTTTCTGAGCCTTTAAAAAACTTTGAGCGCATCTGGCAGCGTTCCCACAAAATTCAGCATCAGAACCATCCGAGTTAAAAAAGTTCCAATGAAACTCTGAAGCGCTTTTTTCAACTAATCCTAAATAACCATCAACTTTAAATTGTTGGCAGATCTCTTTTGCTTTTGAGTTAATAACTGAATTTCCCGGGGTGGTCATTTCAATCGCAAAAGTATTTCCCGCACCCGACATGAGCCAACCCTTATGGGTTTTGTTTTCGAGCTGGCTCATTTTTGGTTTCGCCTTTTTTAAGTGGTGCCTGCGGTCTTCCCTTCACGCCACACCCTAAGATTGTGGTTGTGAAGACAGCAGTGATAAGGAGTGTTTTAAGAAACTTCATAGAGCTATTTTTAAATCTCTCTTGGGAAATTGTCATTGAGATAACGCTCGTAAAAAAGAAAAAGGCCACTCGTGAAGAGCAGCCTCTACTTTTTAGCGCTAAACCACGCCAAAGCTTAACGCGGCGTCACGGCTTGCCGCCCGCTGGTAATGTGCGTGTTACCTTAGTTTTTTACGAAAGACTTTAGAGAAATTGTCACTTCGCCGATTTGGCTAGGTTGAATGATTTTAAGCATTCCGCCGATTGAAACTTTCTCTGGATTAATCCAAGCCTGAGTAATGTCTCCAGACTTTTTGTCTTTGATTTTAGCAAATAAGCATTCGAATGAACCAGCTGGAACAGTTACTTTAGATTCTGTTACTTCAATTACTTCTTGTTCGCCTTGTTCCGGAATCTTTTCTTCTTTACCATTTACGATAAACTTTTTGATTTCGCCAGTCGCTGGATCAATCAATTGAGAAGCTTGCTGTTTACCTGCAAATCCTAAATCCATATCCTGATCAACCCACATGCCTTCGCTTGTGATGTCGCGAACAGTTTGAATCATAGAACCTTTGATAAAGCCCATATCAAGATCATAAGTGTTCTTATCGCCCTTCTTCCACTCGATAACGTTTTGAGTATCAACAGTAGCCGTAACTACTTTCGTGACAACATCGTTAACAAATGAAACGGGACTTGCGGCCCAAGATAGACCAGCGATTAACATAGATGCGAAAAATAACTTCATAAACACCCTCCTTAGGTTTAGTTGTGGAACCTGGTAATCAGATCACGACTAAAAAGAGTGTCAAGTCTCGAGGTAAAGCTTTTTCAGTTTTAAAACAAAAAACACTAGATGCGGGGTTATCTCTCACTGAAACTGCTGATAAGCACTTGACGCGGCTTGCTGCCATTCGCAGGTCCTACCACGCCTTGTGTTTCAAAAACTTCAATCAATCTTGCAGCACGTGGATAACCTAAACGAAATTTACGTTGTAACAAAGAAGCGCTGACTTCTTTTTGTGCGGAAGTCCATTCTAAAATTTGATCATACATTTGATCCTGCTCTTCATCTTCAAAACTTGCCGAATCACCGCCACCAAATTCTCCGGAGTTATCTTGGCCGCCGCTTTCAACAATTTTGAGTGCCGCTGCATCGTATTCAGGCTCGCCTTGGTCTGCCCAGAATTTCACGACGCTTTGAATCTCTTGATCTTTTAAATAAGGACCGTGATGTCTTGCTGGAGTATTCACGCCTGGTGCTAAAAATAACATGTCACCGTTTGGAAGAAGTCTTTCAGCGCCCGAAGCATCAAGAATAATTCGCGAGTCCATTTTCGATGCTACTTTTAAAGCAATGCGACCTGGAATATTCGTCTTGATCAAACCAGTCACCACATCTTTTCGCGGTGACTGCGTCGCTAAGATCAAATGCATGCCGCAGGCGCGGGCCATTTGAGTTAACCTTTGGATCGGTTGTTCTATTTCTTGTTTCGCCACAACCATTAAGTCTGCAAGCTCGTCGACGATAATCACAACGAAAGGAAGAGTTTGGTAATGATACGTCTCGCCCTTCTTTTTAGAGTCGCCTTCAAGTTCTAAATTTATCTTTTCATGCTCTGCAATTTGCTCAGCCGTTAGGTGCACAATTTTTTCGTTAAACTTTTCGATTTTTTCTACACCAAATTTAGAAAGAGATCTGTATCTCTTTTCCATTTCGCGAACGGCCCAACGAAGAGCGCCAACAGCCTTTCTCGAGTCCGTGATATGCGGCAATGCCATATGAGGAACCTTAGCAAATGGCGCAAGATCGACCATCTTCGGGTCAATTAAAACTAATTTTAAAGTTTTAGGGGAGTGTCTAAATAAGAGCCCTGAAATAATCGAACCCACAAATACTGATTTTCCAGAACCCGTTGTTCCCGCAATCAATAAGTGAGGAAGTTTTCTTAAGTCGACGATTTTAGATTCGCCATTTACTTGTCTGCCCAAAGCCATTGGAAGTAAGACGTCTTCTCGCCAAAATTCATCTTCAGCTACGAGATCTTTATAATAAACTGTTTCTCGTTTCGCATTTGAGGTTTCAATTCCAACGACATCTCGGCCAGGGATTTGGCCTACGTAACGGATTGAATCTGCACTTAGCGCAAGAGATAAGTCTTCTTCAAGGTCACCTATTTTACTGATCTTAACATCATCGTTTGGCTTAAATTCGTATAACGTAACGAGGGGGCCTGGCTTTGCATCTGTGACTTCACCTTCAACGCCAAATTTTTTAAGTTTATCCACCATGAGTTCAGCTTTTCTTTTAATTTCTTTTTCATCTATTCGAACTCGGGTAGCGGGAGGATCTTCAAGCAAAGAAATTTTTGGCATAATCCAATTTTCAATTCGCCGAGGCGGTTTCGCTCTCAACGTTACTCTTCGCTTGGGCAAGTGAACAGTTGTACTCGAAGTCGCGCCCGCGGGCGGAGAGGAAGAAAAAAGCCCTAAAGGCGCTTCGTCTTCTTCGGTCTCTGCTTCTTCCTCTATGCTTGTTTCGTCTTCTTTTTTATCTCTAAAGAAGGATAGGTTTTCAAAACGCGGTCCTGTGGATTTTTGCGCACTTGGTTCGTTATTTCTTTTTTCAGCTGTTGGAATTTTTACTTTTTCTCTTGCTCGCGGTTTAAAAGTAAAAAACTTCTTTACTCTTTCAAGAGTTGCGGATCCCGCGGCCTGAACCATATTAAGCATTTCCTGCAAATTCTTTTCTGAATAGAAAACTGTTAAGATTAAAAACGTGGCCCACAAAAGGACCTGAACTCCAACAAAGTTAAATCCCTTCAAAAGAGCCTGTGAAACGCCAAGGCCAATTAGCCCACCTAGGTGGATTTGTTGCATGTAGATTTTCATCTCCGGCAAGTAAAGCGCTAAAAGACTGCAAGAAGTTAGAATAAGAAGAGAGCTCCAAAGTGTTCTTACGTTTTTTAATAATACTTTTTCGCCTTGAAAAGTTCGGTAAGACATTCTCACAAAACCGATCACGATAATCCAAGCCGATAATCCAAATGCCTGAAATAAAATGTCTGCCAAAAATGACCCTACAACGCCACAAAAATTGTGAGCCTGAAAAGTTCTTCCTAGTGAATTAAATGAGGGGTCTTGCGGATTAAAGCTAACTAGAGCAAGGGCTATAAATAATCCAGTTGCGAGATAGGCCACAGCTACAATGTCAGTTTTGAATTTTCGAAATATTTGACTCATTTAAATAAGTTACAGAAATATACAGGGTCCGTGAAGCGTTCTAAGCCTAGCCTTGACTTCAGTCCCAGGGATGGGCAAGACGTGGGTCTAACCTATGATCAAAATTAACGAGATCTTTTATAGTATTCAGGGCGAAACCACGTATTCGGGGCTGCCCACCGTTTTTGTCAGAACAACGGGCTGTAATTTGCGCTGCACTTACTGCGATACAAAATACTCGTATTATGAAGGTCAGTTCCAAACTCAAGAACAAATTTTAGAAGAAATCAAAAAGCATGAAACGCCCTACATTTGCATTACGGGCGGCGAACCCTTATTACAAAAAGAAATTTTTCCTTTCATGACTCAACTCTGTGATCTTGGTTTTAAAGTGTCGCTTGAAACGAGTGGCTCAAAAAGTATTGAAAAAGTTGACGAGCGAGTAAAAACAATTTTGGACGTAAAAACTCCAGACTCTGGAGAAGAAAATTCTTTCCTTCTCGACAACTTGCGCTGGGCGCGAAACTCGACAGAATTTAAGTTTGTCATTTGTTCAGAAAAAGATTTTGACTGGTCAGAAAATTTTTGTCGTCAACATGATTTATTAAAAAACTTTACTCTTTTATACAGTCCATCATACGGCCAAGTTACCGAAACTTGGTTGGCAGAAAAAATCTTGTCAAAAAAATCATTCGCTCCGTTTATCCGGTTGCAATTGCAGCTGCATAAGTATATTTGGTCTCCCGACACACGCGGAGTATAATGTACATGACACCAAACTTAAATAGTTCTGATCATTTATTTGTAGCGAATCTTCAAGCCGTCAGCCTTGAGAAATTAGTCAAGAGCAAGCTCGAGGTTTTGTTCTCACAGCAGCAAGAAGCGCAGGTAGACCTTAACGGTTTATATGACATTGTGATGGAACAGGTTGAGCGCCCACTATTAGAGCTCGCTTTGCGCGCTTTTAATGGCAATCAGGTGAAAACCGCTCAGATGCTTGGTATCAATCGCAATACCTTAAAGAAGAAAATTGACATCTATAAAATCAAAGTTAAAAAGGCTATCTAACTAGCCTATTATTTTAGCATCAGCAGGCACAACTAGGTTATCACAGCGAAAGCTTTTCTTAACAAAGAGCTTTTAAGATAAGCGCCTGCGAAAGTTTATTATAAAACCGGCAGCCATGAAGAGGGGTTTTGAGTGGCGGTAGGGAACAATTATCCATCATCTGGGGTACGCATACCCCCTCAAAGTCTTGAGGCGGAAATGTCTATTCTTGGCGGGCTCATGCTCAATCATGACTCGTTCGATACGGTCGCCGACCAGATCGATGTTATGGACTTCTATAGCCCCGCTCACCAGAAGATCTATTCGGCGGTTAAAGACCTTCATGCGAAGGGCAAGCCTGTCGACCTTGTGACCGTGACAGATCAATTGCAGGTCAGAAATGAATTCGATGCCGTCGGTGGCTTTGTCTATTTGACTCAGCTTTTAGAAAAAACCATTTCATCTGCTAATATCGCTGCCTATACGCAAATCGTAAAACAGAAATCACTTCTTAGACGCCTGATTACAACAAGTACGAATATTATCGATAGCGCTTTTTCAAGCGAACAAGACGTTCAGACAATTCTTGATTTCGCAGAGGGCGAGATCTTAAAAGTTTCCGAGACTCAATCAAATGAAGGCCTTGTTGATTCTATGCAGATCGTAAAGGATTCAATTAAAAGAATTGAAATGCTTTATCAACGCAAAGAAGAGATCACAGGCATTCCGACAGGCTTTGCCCAACTTGACCGTATGACTGCAGGGTTTCAGCCAGGACAACTTATTGTTGTGGCCGCACGTCCATCTATGGGCAAATCAGCGTTCAGTATCAATTTGGCCTCTCACGCGGCTCTACGCTCAAAAAAATCTGTGGCCTTCTTCTCTCTAGAGATGAGTAAAGAAGACGTCATGGTCAGGCTCCTATCGTCCGAGGCTCGCGTTCACATGAGTTCTTTGAGAAACGGGCGCCTTCAGGATTCTGATTGGCCAAGATTAATTGCTGCTGCAGGTTCAATTTCTGAAGCCAAGCTTTACGTGGATGATTCCGCGGGTATCAGCCCTTACGAAGTTCGAGCGCGCTGTAGACGATTAAAGGCTAAGGGCGAACTTGATATGATAGTAATCGATTACCTTCAGTTCATGACATTAAAACAAACACGTGAAAGCCGTGCGGTTGAAGTTTCTGAAATTTCACGACAATTGAAATCATTGGCTAAAGAAATGCAGATTCCAGTGATTGCTCTTGCCCAGTTAAATCGGGGCGTAGAAGGTCGTACGGATAGAAGGCCCATGTTAAGCGACTTACGTGAATCAGGATCGATTGAACAAGATGCTGATATCATCATGCTCTTATTTCGTGATGAGTATTACGATAAAGAAGATCCAGAAAAAAAGGGTAAAGCTACGGTAATTATTGGTAAGCAAAGAAATGGTGAAACCGGAGACATCTCCCTTCGTTTCGAAGGTCAGTATCAATTATTTAAAGATGCAGAGCCTGATAGAATAAGTCCACTTCCGCCACCACAAGCGCCGCCAACTTATCCAGGTCAGGGCAAACCTAAAAACTTCGCTCCTGGCGCAAGCATTTAACTAAAATTAGTTTATAGTTAAAACCTTTTTAACGACATGACTTATGTGAGAAAGTTTTTTCTTTGATTTCTTTATCACTGGTCCAGCTGTCTTGCGCACCAGTAGCGACATCTAGCTATACTTCTGCCGTCATTTCCCATGACGTAACTCGACTAGAGGCTAAAAAGAACTATTAAACCTGCGCCTGGATTGAAATCTGTTTAACCCCTTGGTCTGATGAGGCTGTCTTAATCTTGAGGTTTCTAGCATGGAGGCGGGAAATAATGCGTGGTCAGGATCTATATCAATTACTGTTTAATTCTCTTGATTTACCAGAAGCTACGAAAGCTTCCTATCTAGAGGGTGTATTAAAAAAATATGCAGTTGCTTCAGATGAATTGACTGTCGAAATCTTAAGAGAAATCGTTGCTGATTTTTTACAAGATACGATTCTAGAGCTCGATCGGAATGAGCCCAATGCTTTAGTCCATAATCAATAGCCTTTTAGTTCATTTTGTATCTTACTTTGCATTTCAAGAGGCATGGCTTATTATTTGTTGAGTGTTTCCAATTACGCCGCTCATTTTAACTTTATCTTCAATCTTGCTTGGCGGCCTCTTTTTATCTCTCCCAAGCATCATCAATAACTATCCTCTTATTTTTAATGATTCAGGTTTCTATCTTCTTTATGCTGCCTTCGGTGGACACGAAAAGTCGATGATTTGGCGGCCACTTACTTATAGTCTGTTTTTAAAAGGTCCTTTAAGCCTGGGTGGGTTAACTTTTTTTGTAATTGTTCAAAATATTTTCTTGGCTGGGGTTATTCGCTCATTTCTTAATCTCTTTGTTCGCGAAAGAGCTAATTTATATTTCGCCTTTATTGTTTTCTTCCTAGGGCTTACTTCTTTTATCCATTATAGCAATTTTATCATGCCGGATATTTTTACTGGTTTTCTTGCAATCGGCCTTTGTGGCGCTCTTCTTTCCGCCAATAAAAAAGTAAAAGTTCTTTGGTGGAGTTTATTTGTCGTATCCATGATGATGCATAATTCAAATATGGTTGCTGGAAGCCTTCTACTAATAACGGCTTTGATTTTAAATCGAAGTCAGAAAATGGTGACGACTCTTTTGCCAATTTTGATTGCACCCTGGCTCTTGCTTCCGCTTTTACATCTTGGGTTTACTGGTCGTTTTATTGTTTCCAATTCGGCTTACGTATATCTCTACTCGCAGCTGAGTACTTTTGGAATCACTAACGAGTACTTAAAAAATAATTGCGAGGGTAAGGGTCTTAAGCTCTGTGAAAATCCCAAGTCTGAATTTCATATCTGGGATACAGGCCCCAATACAAAAATTGGCGAAGCTGGCGGGATTTCAAATTTAACCCCCGAGCTTAAGCAAGTGACTCAAGAGTTATTAATGGGACCTAAATTTATTCAATTTTTAAGAGGTGGTCTCTCGGGTCTTTACACACAGCTTGTTTATTTTTCGGCGCCCCTAGCTCCGGTGACAACAAACAGCTACTTAGAATATGAGCTTAAAACATTTTCAGAAAAAGAAGCTGCGAAGTTTTCAAAACAATCTTTAAATTATTTAAGCATTGATAATATTCTTTTCTTCCAAAATTTTATTTATCTTACTTTCACGTGGCTTTCATTAGCTCTGCTTTGCTTTTTTGCTTTTAAAAAATGGTTGAGCCCCCAAGTAAGGACCCTTTTTCTTTATTCAGCTCTTACTTATTTTTTAAATGCGCTTGTTTGTGCGCTATTTACTGAGCCCACTGCAAGATACAGCGGGCGAATGGTGTGGCTTTTTCCATTTGTATTACTTCTTCATGCGGTCTTTATCTATAGCTCGAAAAAAAGAGTGGCGCTTTAATTGCCTGCGATCATCTAATTGTTAAAACCAGTATCTAGCACCTAAACTAAAATCAACTTCGACATCTGTTTCAGGCACAATTTCAACAATTGCAGCAAGCTCTCCAAATAATTCAATGTCCGGATCTTTGAAGTTATAAGCAACTCCGACAGGTACTCTTGGTCCGAAATGAAGTTCATCCTTATGCTTTTCTGTATCAGCGATATAAAGTCTGCCGCCGATTCCATAATAAAGATTGAATGCTTCGCCTTCGATTTGAAAGTGATTTTGTCTTTCGATAATATAATCTCCGTGAATATAGATTTCATCTGCTGGCCCTGTGTTATATGCAAGAGCCGCATCAAAATATCTAGAATTTCCAATGTGTCCTTTAAAAGAAAGTGCCGTTGGATCGCCTAACATCGCGCCAAGCCCAAATCCTGAAAGGTGCGACGATTGTGCTTCCGCGCTTACGCTCGAGAAAATAAAGAGTGCGAGTAAAATCTTTTTCATAAATGCTCCTCAATAGCTGTCGGTCTAATTTAAAAAAGAATCGGGCCCTTTTAGGCCCGAAACTCTTCGTTTAAAATTAATTGTTAAACTTGCTACTGATTAGATACTTCTACAACTATGATGTCTACCACTTGATTCGGAGCTGGTTGATATACAACGTCGTCAATAATTGGATCAAAGCCACCGCCGCCATTAGTAGAACCATCATCACCTGTGCTGCCACCAGTAGTAGAGCCATCTCCGCCGGTTGTTGATCCGCCACCAGTAGACGATCCACCGTCTGTATTTCCGCCATCGCCACTTCCGCCACCTTCATCAACTGGTGGTCGGTAAGCTATCACTTGTCCTCTGATAACTGGCTTTAGTAAGCATCCGCCATTACCTTGTTCAACGATTGATTTTTCAACATCAAACGATAAATGAACTGAGTAATGTAAGCCAGGAAGGATCGTAAAAGTTTCTGGAAATTTTAATTTGAGGCCTGATTGCTGGCCGCTTGGAGTTTTCAACTCACAAACACTTCCATCTGCTTGAATAAATTTGTTTCCAGTTTCATTTAGTACAAGCCTGATCTCTTTTGACTGCAGCGATTGGCCTTCGCTTAATGTAATATTAGGTAATGCTACAACGTTTGAAGTCAGCTCAACCTCTTGATTAAATGCAATTCCTGAAATTGTCGAATCATCTCCGGCTTTAATAGTTACGCTGTTAACGCTTACGATGACTCGTTTTCCACCGGGGCTAGGCGAAGCTGATTCCATAAATACGCCAACTTTGGCTTTATTAGATATTGATAGGCTCGCAGATTCGACAGCTCCACTGCCGCCACCGCCAGTACAAGCTGCTAATATAAGTAAGCTTGGTGCGATTGATAAAATCTTTGCTATATTTCCAACACGATAATTAACATCCATGATTTTCATACGTCCTCCGGTAGTTCTTATTCTTTAATTATAGGCCGACTAAAAAGAATTACTCTTCAAAACGAATGGAATCTTATTTTTGAATGGGGGTGTAAAAAGGGTGTTCGAAATCTTGGAACTTGGTGCAGAAAACTTAGACGTTTTATTAAACAATAGGGGCGTCCTTGCGGAAGCCCCTATTTAGATATGAGTCTTTTTTCGTCTCAAATTGAAATGCTTTTAGGTTTAAACCTTAAGTTCTCTCGACTGAAATCATGATCGAAGCTTCAAGTCCTTCGCCGTATTTAACCGCTGCTTTGTGCTGTCCTAATACTTTGATTGGCTCTTCTAAGTGGATATCGCGGCGATCAACTGAGAATCCCGCTTTTTGCAATTCTTTAGAAATTTCAGTTGTCGTAACAGTTCCAAATAGCTTGTCAGTTTCACCAGCCGCCATTTTAAATTTCAATGTAAGGCCATTGATTTTATCTAAAATAACTTTTCGCTCAGTGTGTGCTTTTTTCTTTTTTGCTTCAGCAACTGACTGTAAGTGAGTCCATTCTTTGACTCGCTTTTCAGTAGCTTCTGCAGCCATTTTGCGGGGGAAAAGGAAATTTCGTGCGAATCCTTCAGATACAGTCACTAAATCGCCTACTTTGCCTACATCCTTAACATCTTGAGTAAGTATAACCTTCATAATAACCTCGCGTTCGGGTTGTTCTGGCTTTTTGCAGGGAGCTTGCGGATTCTTTTTCTGAAATCAACCCAGAAATCGATAAACCCAACAAAGGCGAGAACAACGAAAAGTTGGAAAACAAATAAAAAATATCCCAAAGCGCGGACAAAAAATCCGACCCTGAGAGTTTTATAAAAATATTCAAGGACGGCTAAACCCTGAAGAAAGAAAAGAACAATACAAACATTCAAAATATTGATTGAGTGACTTTGTCCGTTCCAATCCAATATGGAGCCTAAAAAAGCTACCATGCCGATCCAAACAAAAGCGTCTGGTAATTTAAAATCTAACAATTTGATTTGAGCCGCAAATCTTTCCCGGGGAATTCGGAACCATCGGTAGACGGCTTTTTCAAAGATAAGCGCATGAGCTAGTACCATAACAACCGCCATGACTGCGATTGATGGAATCTGGTGTACCACTGTCATGAAATCAAACTCTGCTGTCGGCTGCAGAAAAGGCATTTTTTTGAAATAAACTTTTAAAACGTCCGCAAGCTGTTGTTTATTCGAAATTCCTGTTAACTGAAGAAGCTTCGCAGCTCCCGCTAAATAAACAGTTGTCCCTAAAACAACGCTCAAAGTTCCATTCCAAATCCAACGCATTCCTTTAGCTTCAAGCTCGGTAAATAAACCTACTACTACCCAACTTGCGGGTACCAGCATGCCTACCAATAAAAATTCTACTGCAACTTGAGGATCAACGCTGACCATGTTTTGCCAAATACCGAATACAACCCAGCTTAGAACTATGCCGGTCACCCAAAAGATGACAGCACCTGCTCTTTGTCTGAACACTCTAATGAAAGGTGCTCCAAATAACACAGTCAGCAGAGTTAGAAAAAACCCCGCAAGTGCCATTATTGAGTAAGGGATGATTGATTTGCGCAAAACTTAAGTGCCTTATCCGTCTGCTCTGTCACGACCACCGCGATCGCCACGATCACCGCGGTCTCCGCGGTCGCCTCTATCTCCTCTGTCGCCGCGATCTCCGCGATCTTCACGGTCTCCGCGGTCGCCTCTGTCAGAGCGAGAAGCTGCCATTGCGGCTTTTCGCAATTGAGACTTAGCTTCACGTTCACGTTCACGAGTTGCGGTTTCTGTTAAACCATTTTTGAAATTTTCATAATGTTTCACAAGCGGAGTTCGTTCATCAAGACGAGCATGAGTGAATCTCAATACTTTATCATTGATGCGCATAGTACGCTCAAGTTCCACTACTACGTTGCCAGACGCTTCGAAAAACGTATGGAAGAAAAAAGCTTTGCGGCTTTTTCCAATTGGGCTTGCAAGATTTCTTTTGCCCCAAGTATCTAAAGCATAAATAGAACCTTTATAAGATTCGATTGTTACTTTGTTTTTTTTGAATAACTCTTTTTGTTGATCAAGAGTTGCATCAGGGTGAACAATTACGACTGCTTCGTAGAAGCGCTTCGCTTCATCTGCCATTTTGACTTCCTTAAGGTTAGAGCCCGACCCCCAATGGGTAGAGCAAGGATTTTTAAGTTCTTGTGGAATTATCATGGGTTATAGGCACAAGCAAGGATTTGCACCTTCAGGACTTGGCCTAAACCCACTCTCCTTGTAACCTTTATCTTAGATGATGTTTCTATTAAAGGGTTTAGCGGGTCCTTACCAAAACAAGCACTTTAAAATTGGCCCCGGAATGAGTTTAGGGCGCAGACAAGGGGATATTCTTTTAGAAGAAGATAACACCGTTTCGTCTTTGCACGGCCGCGTCATTTCCCTTCCTGACGGAAAAATTTGTTTAAAAGATGCGGGTTCTCAGAATCAGTTTCTCGTGAATGGTAAGCGGGTTAGCCGCGTTGACCTTGTTGATGGCGTTATTTTTCAAGTTGGCCAATGCGTGTTTCAGGTCATCACAGCAAATGAAAAAGACTCGCCTGGAATCAAAATCGAGAAGAATTGGAAAGACATTGTTTTCTCTGCTTTGAGCAATAATAAGGGAATTAAAACCTCTCGGGCGGCTTCTTTAAGTCCACCGGTTCAAGTTGATTGTATTCAAGGGCCGTCTTCTGATTTGTCCTGGTTTTTAGGATTTGGCCCAAGGCTTTTCGGGCCCCTTTGTGAAGACATTGAAATTTTAGAAAAAGACTCTGGGGATATTTCATTTGAAATTTCTCAAAATAATGAAGGTCCTTGCGTGCGGGCTCTGTCAAAAAATGTATTAGTGAATAAAAAGCAAATTTCTGAAAAGCAACTTGAGGATGGTGACCTCATCCAAGTAGGCTCTAGCATATTTAAAATCCGATTAGGATCATGATGGAATACGAAAAATCCGTAAACACAATATCAAGCTTC
The DNA here is from genome assembly GCA_043730825.1 of Pseudobdellovibrionaceae bacterium. Lineage (GTDB taxonomy): Bacteria > Bdellovibrionota > Bdellovibrionia > Bdellovibrionales > Bdellovibrionaceae. The sequence goes on along the minus strand of JAYTJV010000021.1, from coordinate 73,295 downwards.
GATGGATCTCCACTTTATTATGAAGTCCGGGGCAACGGACCACAAACGTTAGTGTTCGTGTACGGCATTGCTTGCTTGATGAATCATTGGCACTACCAGCTCGAGCATTTTGCAAAAAATTACCGAGTTATCAGTTATGATCTTAGGGGCCACCACAAGAGTGGGCCAGTTCGGGACTTAACAAATTTAAATGTTACCGTTTTAGCAAAAGATCTGATTTTTTTGTTAGAACATTTGGAAGCAAAAAATATTACGGGCCTGGGGCATAGTTTTGGTGCGCCGGTTTTACTAGAAGCACAGAAACTAAGGCCTGATCTTTTTTCTTCTTATATTTTCATTAATGGTTTTCAGAAAAATCCAATTAAAGGAATGTTTGGTCTCGATGTTGTTGAGCCGTTTTTTCATTTCGTAAAGAGGCAGTTCGAAAAAAACCCTGTCTTGTGGAATTCCCTGTGGAGAACTCTGATTGATAATCCAATCGCAATGCAGCTTGCAGCACTTGCTGGTGGTTTTAATATTAAACTCACAGAGTTTAAAGATATCGAGATTTACGCTAAAGGCGTTTCGCAACTTGACCTAGAAATTTTTATTCCGCTATTCGAATCACTTATGGAATTTGATGGTTCGGAAATTCTACCAACGATCGAGCAGCCCACCTTTATTATTGCAGGCGAAAATGATAACATTACGCCCAAATCTTTTCAGGCTGCGTTTAAAGAACAAATTCCTCATGCTGAGTACTTAGAAGTGCCTCATGGGTCACACTGTACGCAGTTAGATTTTCCGGAATTCGTGAATTTGAAAATAGAAGGGTTTTTAAATGCAAAAAAGGGATCTGTTTAAGATCCCTTTCTCTTTAGTTGTCTGTTTTTGATTTAAAAAAATTAGCGGTAGCCAACTTTTGTAATATCAAAACCGTAGTCGCTCATGCTTTCGTCGCTTTTCAAAACCAATCGAGCGGTGTTGCCCTGAATGATTTCTGAAAACGATTCGTCATTATTTCCAGTCAACTTTTGAACTAGTTTTCCAGTTCCGTCATAGATTTCTAGATAGTCATAACGATTTTCAGTTCTAAATTTTGTAAAATAGATCGAAAATTCTTTTGCTCCATCAACTGAAATCTTCCATTCATTGTTTGCTTTATCTGCATAAGGATGATCGCTAGACAAAGTTTGCTCTGACGATTTCCAATTTACAGGATCGTTTAAATCAGGTGCCGGAATTGTATTCGTTAGCGCTGTATACGCGTTTGCAACACCACCGCTTTTTACTTTTTTATTCAAAAACCGATCCGGTTTTGCGGTTGAAACAATTCTTTCTTTAATTTCAACGCCCGACATTTCTGGAAACCGTGAAGCTAATAGCACGGCGATACCAGACACGTGCGGAGTTGCCATTGAAGTTCCTGACCAAGACTCGTAGCCACTAGTTGTTAAGCTAAGTACGTTAACGCCCGGTGCTCCAACGTGAACTTTGTTTTTTCCATAGCTAGAAAAAGAAGCGAGCTGACCTTTATTATCGATTGCTGCAACAGCAAGAACGTTTGGAACGTCATAAGTTGCAGGGTAAGTAGGAGAAGTATCATTGTTGTTTGATTCGTTTCCTGCTGCCGCTAAAAAGATAGCTTTTGCTTCATGAGATTTTTGAACAGCTTCAAATAACGCTTGGGAAAATCCCCCGCCACCCCAAGAGTTACTGATAACTTTCGCGCCCATTTTAGTTGCGTAGTTAATTGCTTCAACTGCGCCCTCTAAAGTGCCCGAACCACCAGCTGTTAAAAATTTAACACCCATGATTTTAGCTTTCCATGCAACTCCGACAATTCCCTTTCCATCATCGCCTCGTGCGCCGATAGTTCCAGAACAATGAGTTCCATGACCATGATCATCCATCGGGTCACCGGTCGGTGCTAATGCATCAACGAAGCTTGCGCCGTGAATATCATCAATTACGCCGTTGTTATCATCATCAACACCAGCTTTACCATTTTTTTCTGATTCATTTGTCCAAACATTACCCTCAAGATCGGCGCTATTATAGTCAACGCCAGTATCGATTACAGCTACGATCACATTTTCATTTCCTGTTTCAATATCCCAAGCTTCTAGTGCTCCAACGTCCATTCCAGCTACACCTAACTGGCCACTTGAATCTGCAATTCCAGTATTTGCAATGCCCCAAAGTTGACCAAGCATTGGATCGTTTGGAGTTTTGTTAATGCGATAAATAAAATTTGGCTCTACATATTGAACATTTGGATTTCGAGAAATTTCTTCGATGACAGATTTTTTAGTTTCAAAAACTGCTCTCTTAATAACAACTATGTTAAATTCAGGGATTGTTTTCTTAACGTAGGCCCGAAGAGATTTACCTAAATTATCCGTTGAGATTCTTTGAATGCTCAAACGTGGTTTCATCTTAACGATGTATTCTCCCGGTACTGCTTCCGGTTCTTTTGGAACCAAATTTTTAGTTGCAGCACTTGCTGTTGTGATCGTGACGAAACTAAAAAGTCCCACCATCGCAATTGCGGCTCGTCCTTGAAGCCCGATCATATCCCCTCCTTATTATTTGAGCTTTTGTCGTCGTCACTGCAATTTCCTGCAGCTAGATATGACTTAAACTCAGTGTTTATTAACCTAGTTCCAAAATGGTACCGAAGAGGGGATCAGCACAGTATTGAAATTATTAAGCATTCTGACAAACTCGCTATAGGTCTAGGTTAGCTCGCTTCGGAATCTGATTTATTCTCATCGAAACGAAAGCTTAATTGCTCATGTTTATGTGGGTTAACGGCTTTTTGCTCGGCGCATGTGTTAGGTGAACTAGTTTTGTGACCTTTACTGTGAGTTTTGAGTTCCTGCCATTGCTCATCTTTTTCAGCTTCATCATAAAAAAATGGTTCAGGAACATGCTTATTTTTATTTGCGACCCGAAGTAAGTACTTTATAAAAGCTTTTTGCGTGCCTTCGGAAGCTTCAGGGTTGAAGCCCATATCTTTCATGATCTCACCAACTTTTTTCATAAGGACCTCTTTCATTGCCTTTGAAATTTTTAAGTCAGAACCGCCATTTAAAGAGACTGATGAGATTTTAATAAAGAAAAAGCTGTCTCTTGATTAGAAAGACAGCTTGATGAATGTGATCAGGTTAAATTGATGCCGGGCACAAGCTAAAGTTTTTTTAGCCGGCTTCGCTACCGAAGGTTTAGCCGGCTTCTCCGCCTAGAGCTTCAGGCTTTTTGTTTAAGCTTGCTTTTAAGAATGCACGATTCATTTTTGCAATACTCACTAAACTAATTTCTTTTGGACAAGCCGCAGAACACGCGCCGGTCGACGAACACGCGCCAAAGCCTTCGGCGTCCATTTGTGCAACCATGCTAAGTGCGCGTTTTTCAGCTTCCACTTTTCCTTGCGGAAGAGAATTAAGGTGAACCATTTTAGCTGAAGTATAAAGTGCGGCAGAACCGTTTTTGCAAGAAGCAACGCATGCTCCGCAAGCGATACACTGAGCATTTGCGAAAGCTTCATCTGCATCAACTTTTGGAACAGGAACAGCATTTCCATCCGGAGCGTTTCCAGTATTAACGGAAATGTAGCCGCCCGCTCTTACAATTCGATCAAAAGCCGTTCGATCTACCATGAGATCTTTAATTAAAGGAAAAGCAGTCGAGCGCCAAGGCTCGACTGTTAAAACCTCACCGTCGGAAAAGTTTCTCATGTGAAGTTGGCAAACTGTTGTGCCCTTCAACGGACCGTGAGCTTGGCCATTAATCATAAATCCACAGGAACCACAAATTCCTTCTCGACAATCATGGTCAAACGCAATCGGGTCATCACCTTTTTGAATGAGGACTTGGTTTAGCTGATCAATCATCTCCAAAAAAGAAGAGTCTGTCGAAATGCTTTTAGCTTCGTAAGTTTGGAATTCACCAGGAGCTGATTTGGTTTTTTGGCGCCATACTTTTAATGTAAGATTAATTAATTTTTCACTCATGTCATCCTACCTATTTATAACTTCTGGTTGCGAGTTTGATGTTTTCAAAAGTCAGTTGCTCTTTGTGCAAGCTTTGAGATTTGTTTGCACCCATCCATTCCCAGGCAGCCACATAACAATAGTTTTCATCATCGCGCTTTGCTTCGCCGTCTGCTTGGTATTCTTCTCTAAAGTGACCGCCGCAAGATTCTTTTCGATCTAAAGCATCTCTGCACATGAGTTCGCCGAGCTCTAAGAAATCTGCTACGCGACCTGCTTTTTCTAGTTCCGGATTTAAATAGTTTGCGTCCCCTGGAACGCGAACATTGCTCCAGAATTCTTCTTTGAGTTTGCTGATGTTTTTGATCGCTTCTGTCAGGCCCTTTTCGTTTCGAGCCATTCCGCAATTATTCCACATGATACGGCCCAATTGTTTGTGGAAGCTTTCAACTGTTCTTGTGCCTTTAATATTCATTAATTTACTGATCTGGCTTTGGACGTTGTTTGCAGCCTCTTTGAAAGAGTCATGAGTTGCCGTGACCGGATTGAGTTTTGTGTTCGCAATGTAATCACCAATTGTATAAGGAATAACAAAGTAGCCGTCTGCCAACCCTTGCATCAAGGCAGATGCCCCTAAGCGGTTTGCCCCGTGATCAGAAAAGTTAGCTTCTCCAGCTACAAATAACCCTGGAATTGTGCTCATCAGATTATAGTCGACCCAAAGACCACCCATTGTGTAATGTGGCGCTGGGTAAATTTTCATTGGTGTTTTATACGGATTTTCGCCAGAGATTTTATCGTACATTTGGAATAAGTTTCCGTATTTTTCAGAAATTTTCGCTTCACCATTTCTTTGAATCGCGTCTGCGAAATCTAGAAACACGCCTTCGCCACCAGGAATGACGCTATGACCGTCATCACATCGATACTTCGCCTGCCGTGAGGCTACATCACGAGGCGCAAGATTTCCAAAACTAGGATAGATTCTTTCTAAGAAATAGTCTCTTTCGTTTTCAGGGATGTCTGTTGCTTTTCTTAGATCGTTTTTGATTTTTGAAACCCAAACTCTTCCATCATTACGCAAAGACTCTGACATTAAAGTTAGTTTTGATTGATTTTCTCCGTGCACAGGAACGCAAGTAGGGTGAATTTGCGTAAAGCATGGGTTCGCAAAATAAGCGCCGCGCTTGTGTGCTTTCCAGGCCGCGGTAACGGCACAAGCCATCGCGTTTGTTGAAAGATAAAACACAGTTGAATATCCGCCCGTTGCCAAAACAACAGCATCTGCTTCGTAAGACTCAAGTTCGCCCGTGAGTAAGTTTCTAACAACAATCCCGCGAGCTTTTCCGTCTACGACAACAAGATCTAGCATTTCTCTGCGTGTTCTGAGTTCAACATTCCCGAGATCAACTTGTCTCATCATGGATTGATAGGCACCCAGTAAAAGCTGTTGCCCGGTCTGTCCTCGCGCATAGAAAGTTCTTGAAACTTGTGCGCCGCCAAAAGAACGGTTTGCAAGTACGCCACCGTAATCCCGAGCAAACGGAACTCCTTGGGCCACACACTGATCGATAATTTTAACTGACGTTTCAGCTAGTCTGTAAACATTTGCTTCACGGGCGCGGAAATCACCGCCCTTAATTGTATCGTAAAAAAGCCGACTGACTGAGTCGCCATCATTCTGATAATTTTTTGCTGCGTTGATTCCACCTTGAGCGGCAACGGAATGGGCGCGCCTTGGCGATTCATGCACGCAAAAGGATTTTACTTTATAACCTAATTCTCCCAAGGCGGCGGCGGCACTTGCGCCAGCGAGGCCTGTACCCACAACGATAATGGAGTGTTTTCTTTTATTGGCAGGATTCACAAGCTTCATATTGAACCGATGATTTTGCCACTTTGTTTCGATTGGTCCGCTTGGTGTTTTACTGTCGAGTTCAGACATGATTGTAGCTCCTTAGCTCGCTAAAAAGACGTAAAGAGGTTGAGAAATAAATCCAACGGTTACTACGACTGCGTAGCCCCAGCTGGCTGTCTTGATTTTCGTTTGATAGCTTGGGTGCAATAAACCTAAAGACTGAAATACTGAACCGAAACCATGCTTTAAATGCGCAAAAAGTAGAAGCAAACTAACTACATACCACGCAAGCGCTAGGGGTTGGCTGAAGATTTCGGTCATCAGTTTAGCGAGGTCTCTCATTTTTACACCGTTCACAGTTGTTTCGTAATACTCACCGTATTTAAACGTAATTAAGTGCAGAATGATAAAAGCTAGCAGCAGAGTTCCCTGAATAATCATTGTCTGAGACGCAAGCGGAGTTCTTTTTGGGCCCGTTGCTTTGCTAATCGCTATATTACCTTTTGCTTTTGTATTCAGTCTTGTCAGATTAACTGCCAAAATGACATGTACAATCAGCGACAGGACTAAGGCTACTTCTGTTCCATAAAGTAAAATCTTGTTTGAAGTGATTGCGTGTCCGTATTGATTATAAAGATCTGGGCTAATAAAAATTGTCATGTTACCGGCCATGTGACCAAAGACAAATCCAGCCCAAACTAAACCCGTCAGACCCATTAGGTATTTTTTGCCAATCGTTGATGAGATAAATCCCGACATAAGCTTGTTTGCTCCTAAGTTTTCAATTCGTTTTCATTTTACTCCTCAAGGGCACTTGTTGTCTATGTGGGAGTAGGCAGTGCTGGCCCTTTCGCATAACGTTAATTATAAAAGATCTTTTGTAAATCCGCTCACAAGTATAGAAATAAAGTGTCGATACAGATGTATTAGAAATTACCAGTCCAGATCACTGCCATTAGTTAGTTGCTAGTTTTTTAACCAGGAGCCTTCCTCAATGAAAATTTTTGTGTGCATAAAACAAGTGCCCGATACAGAGGCCAAAATCAAAATTAAGTCTGACGGCTCAGGAATCGATCCTGCGGGAATCAAATGGGTGATGAATCCCTACGATGAAATTGCAGTCGAAGAAGCTATAAAACTTCGCGATCTTAATCCTGGATCTCAAATCAATGTTATCACAGCTGGCCCTAAAGAACGTGCGGTTGAGGCGCTTCGCACAGCCCTTGCTATGGGCGCAGACGAGGGAATCGTTGTTCATGGCCCAGACAATTTAGATGCATATTCAACTGCGAAGGCTCTCGCTGAAGCGATTAAAAAAGAAGGCGATGCTCAAGTCATTTTTACGGGTAAGCTTTCAATCGATACGAATCAGGCCTCAGTCAGTCAGATGATCGCAGAATTTTTGGGAATTTCTCACGCGACTGTTGTTTCTAAGCTTCAGTTTGCTGGCGACACCGTAACGGTCGAGCGGGATATTGAGGGAGGAGCAAAAGAAAAAATCCAACTTAAGACTCCTTGTCTGATTGCTGCGAACAAAGGGTTAAATATGCCTCGCTATGCAAGCTTGCCAGGAATAATGAAAGCAAAGAAGAAAGTTATTAAGGAATATGAAGTGTCCGCACTTGGAGTAACAGATGCTGATCGCAAGGTTTCTTATTCTCAATATTCTTTGCCTGCAGAAAAGCCACCAGTGAAACTTTTGCAAGGTGATGCATCTGCGCAAGTTTCAGAATTGATTCACTTGCTTCGCGATGAAGCTAAGGCTTTGTAAATTTTAACGATACAGAGGAAATGATTATGGCTACTACACTTGTTTTTGTTGAACACCAAGATGGGCAGATTAAGCGAAGCTCTCAAGAGCTTCTGCAGATTGCGACGAAAAATAATCAAAAAACTTTGGCGGTGGTCTTTGGATCACAGGCAAAAGCTTTAGCTCCTGCGTGTGCACAGAATGGTGCGCAAGAAGTTCATGTTGTGGCTGATGCAAAGCTTGATCACTATAATTCAGAACTTTTTCTGGCAGCGCTAACCGCAGTTTTAGAAAAAACGAAGCCTCAGTTCGTTTTAGCTTCTTCAAGTGCAACTGGTCGCGATCTTTTTCCAAGATTAGGCGCAAGACTTGGAACGGGCGTCGTCAGCGATGCAATTGAATTAAGTTTCGACGGCGAAAACTTAAAAGCTAAAAAGCCTGTTTACGCAGGAAAAGCGTTTGCAAGTGCAGAATTTAAAAACTCTTTAATGCAAATCGTTCTTATGCGTGCAAATCAAATTCCATTATCTACCGTCGCGGCAGGTGCTGGGCAAGTTGTTGAGCATTCTCTTCCTGCAGTTGATTTAAAAACGATTGTTCAAGAAGTTGTAAAAGGCGCTTCAAAGAAAATGGATTTAACAGAGGCTAATATCGTAGTCTCGGGTGGTCGCGGATTAAAAGAAGCTGGAAATTTTAAATTATTAACTGAATTAGCTGATGTTTTAGGTGCAACTGTGGGTGCGTCTCGCGCAGTTGTTGATGCTGGTTGGGTCGGACATGAGATGCAAGTCGGACAAACAGGAAAGACTGTTGCGCCAACACTTTATATTGCGGTCGGCGTTTCCGGAGCAATTCAGCACTTGGCTGGTATGAGCGGATCTAAAGTGATTGTGGCAATTAACAACGATGCGAATGCTCCAATTTTTCAAAAAGCAACTTACGGAATCGTTGGCGATCTTTTCGAAATTCTTCCTAAATTAACAGAGGAATTTCGCAAGGTCCTAGGTAAGTGAGAGAAAAACTCTTAGGCTTTATAGTTTGGATTTTATACAAGTCTTTATGGCTGACTTGGAAAATCGAAATAACAGAGCCTCCGGAGATGCAAACACTTGTTAAAAATAGAAATCCTTTTGTTATGGCTCACTGGCATGGTGATGAGCTTGCCCTTTTGCATTTGTCAGCTCGTTATAGAATTGCGACTCTGTCTTCAAAAAGTAAAGACGGCGCCATTATGACTTATGTTTTAGAAAAGTTTGGCGCAAAAGTTGTCCGCGGTTCCTCCAGCCGGGGCGCAGTGAGTGGACTACTTGCGCTTTTTAAACTCATTCGAAAAGGTTATTGCAGCAGTTTTGCAGTGGACGGTCCGAAGGGGCCCATTTACAAAGCGAAGCCGGGAATTTTAGAAACTTCTAGAAATTTAAAAATTCCGATCATCTGCGGAAGCGCTAGAGCCGATAAGGCTTGGCATTTTGAAAAAGCTTGGAACAAAGCTTTTCTTCCCAAGCCTTTTGCAAGAGTTTGCATCGTCTGGGAAAAGCCGTGGGAGCTTTTGCCTTCGGATATCGATCCAAATGATCCAATTCTTCTTGAAAAGGTCGAGTTCTCAATTAATGCTGCGAAACAGCAAGCGGTTGGAATCATTGCGGGATCTATCCGCTGATGCTAGCGTTTTATTGTCCCCAAATGCCAAGGAGAGCAGGATGAAGTACCTTGTGTTCGTTTTGAGTTTTGTCAGTGTTTTGGCTTGGGCCCAGCAAAAGGATGTTGTTGTGGCTGAAGTTGGATCAAAAAAGATTACGCTCGAAGAGTTCAATAAAAAGTATACGGAAATTTTAAACATTGTTGGCACAAGTGGCGGCACCGCACCTACTAAAGCTGAGTTTTTAGAAGACCTTGTGCGCTTTGAATTAGGCTTAGCTGAAGCAACGAAGAAGAACATCGAAAAAGATCCTGTGCTTCAAGACCGCATGAAGCAGGAAATGTATAAAGTTCTTCTTGAAAAAGAACTTGGACAAAAAGCTGCGAAAATTCAGCCCTCAGATGCCGAGATGAAGCAGTGGTATAAAAATAATCCTTCGATCCGCTGGAGCAATATTCTAATCGAAGTAAAAGCAAGCGCGACTACCGAACAAAGGGCCGAAGCCAGAAAGCGTGCCCAAGAAATTTTTGTTGAAGTGAAAGCCTCTAAGCGTCCTTTCGAAGAATTAGTTCGTCTCTACTCTGATGATACAATGGCAAAACAAATCGGTGGTGATGTCGGTTTTCAATCTGTCATCACAGCACCTATGGTTTATGACGAAGTTAAAGCTGCAAAAGTTGGGTCGATTGTTGGCCCAGTTGAAACAGTGTTTGGATTTTTCATTATGAAAGTAACTGGCAGAGCCACTTACGAGCAGGCTAATCGCCCGCAAATTCGTCAAGCTGTTTTCAATGAAAAACGTCGACAATTAATGGATCAATATTTTGCAGGGCTTAAGAAACAAATTCCGAATAAGTCAAATCCTAGCCTTCTAAAATAAGTTAGGAAGATTATGTTTTCCTTTTTTAAAAGCCCCAGCCTAATGGGGCTGTTTTTTTTCGGCTTACTGATTTTTTCTGGGCTTATTGGTTGTGAATCCAGAAAAGATGACTTGTCATCAAAGCCCGTTCTTAAAGTAAATGAGCGGGTTTTAACTTTGCGCGAATTTTCTACTCAGCTTGCAAGAAGGCTTAAAGATCTCGATGCTTTATCTGCAAAAAGTTCTCAGACGATTGGTTTAATCAAAGAAGAGCTTCTAAGGGCTTTCATTACTAGATCGCTCATCTTAGATTTTTCTGATAGCAAGAAAATTGAAGTTTCAAATTTAGAAGTAGATAAAGAAGTCGAACGAATTAGAGCTCTTTATCCAGATGACGTTTCTTTTCGAAGAACACTAGCGACGGAAAATATTTCGTTTTCTGAATGGCGAGAACAGCTCAAGTTTAGATTGATTGAAGAAAAAGTTTTTCAGCTGATGTCAGAGAAAATGAAGCCCGCTACCCCCGAAGACCTGAAAGCACATTATCAGCAAAATTTGCCTGAGTTCAAAACAAAGGAAAGAATATTTATTCGCCAAATCGTTGTCGAAGAACAGGCTAAGGCTGATGTGATGAAGGCCGAGCTTAAGAAGCGCAGTATCGAGACCTTGGCAAAAGAGTATTCAATTACACCCGAAGGCAAAAGCGGCGGCGCTGTTGGCTGGATCGGAAAAGATGAAGTAGATTTCTTTGATCCGCTTTTTTCTGCCAAAGTTGGCACTCCCGTTCCAATATTTAAGACTCCTTATGGCTACCATGTCGCCGTAGTCGAGAAAAAATCACCTGCTACGACTCTGACCTTCGAAGAAGTTAAAGGGCGCATTGAGCGTCAAATTCGCGCCCAGAAGGAACAGGCTCTTTTTACCGAATGGCTAGATGCACAACTTAGAAGCAGTCGCGTCTGGCGAGACTATAAATTGATCGAAGCCGTGTCGGTTGATACAAAGTGAGAATTATGAAATTTCAAAATTTATTTTTTAGTTTATCTTTAGTCGGACAATTCGCTACAGCTGAAATTGTGGATAAGGTTGTGGCCGTTGTGAATAACGAAATTATTCTGCAATCGGATTACTCAAGACTCGAAAAAAAGGCTGCGAAACCAGCATTGATTGAAGAAATTCTTTTAGATGGGAAGTCTCCGGCTGATCTGAAAAAAGATAAGAAGATGCAAACTGAGTATTTAATTAACGAAAAGTTAATGGATTCAGAAATTAAAAAAGCCAACATGACTGCTAGTCCCGAAAGAGTCGAACAAGAAATTAAGCAGATGGCTCAAAAATATAAAACGACAAAAGAAGAAATTCTTGCTGCCGCCAAGGCCGACATGAATTTAACAACAGATGAATATAAAAAGTTCTTAAAGGTTCAGATCGAAAGACAAACTCTTATCGAACAAGATGTGACTTCAAAAGTCCGCGTATCTGATGAAGAAGTTTTTGAAGAATATAAAAAACGAAACCCTAAGTCGAGTCTAAGTCTATCTGAAATGACTTTGGCTCAAATATTTTTTAATCCTAAAAAGGGTGGCGAAGAAAAGGCCTTCGCGCGTGCTGAAGCTGTGGCAAAAAGACTTCAGGCGGGCGAAAAGTTTGAAGTCATTGCAGAGCAAACTTCAGAAGATACGAATTTCACGGCCGGTGGTATTTTAGGAAGCTTTAAATCAAGTGAACTCAATCCAGAGTTCGAAGCGGCCGTTAGGAACTTAAAAGCTGGGCAGAATTCTCAAGTGTTTAAAACTAAGCGTGGGCTTCATATTTTGAAAGTTGTAGATCTTAAAACTGTAACAGACCCGCAGTTTGAAAAAGATAAGGAAAAGCTACGTTCAGCTCTAATGGAAAAAGCTTTTGAAAAGCAGTTTAAAACTTGGCTACAGAAAAAGCGCGAAGAAGCGACGATCAACTTAAACGATAAAGCATGAAAAAAATCCTTCTTACTTCTGGCGATCCAAACGGAATCGGTCTAGAGGTAACTGCGAAAGCTTTAGAAAAATTGGGTCCCCAAAAAGGTACGCAGTTTTATCTTTTTAGATCTTCGAATGGCGAAATAAAGCAGCTCAAGCGAATAGATAAAAAATTTAAACGCATTGTTTGCTCCTCTTTAGAAGAAGCCTTTAAGCAGAGCTCCGGTAAATCAAATGTCCTTTACGATATTGAAACCCAAGATTCCGCACCCAAGTGGGTAGAGTTAGCGGCAATTGCTTGCCATAAAAAATTAGCTTCCGGAATGGTGACGGCACCTTTATCTAAAACTCTAATTCAAAAAGAAGGCTATATTGCCAAGGGACACACGGAAATTTTGCAAAAAGTAGCCGGAGTTAAAGATGTTCACATGGTTTTTATTGGTAAAGAGTTTAATGTGCTTCTAGCCACTGGCCATGTGGCTTTAAAAGAAGTTCCGAATATGGTTACTAAAGACGTTCTAGAAATTGCCCTGAACCAAGCTCTCAAGCTTCGAAAGATCTTAAAAAAGCCTCTTCAAAAGCTTCCTGTCGCGCTCGTTGGCCTAAATCCCCATGCAGGTGAAGAGGGTCTTTTGGGCCGCGAAGAAATCGATCTTTTCCAGCCACTCGTTAAAAAACTAACCGGTGTGGCCGGGCCACTTCCGCCGGATGCGGCCTTTTCCAAGCGTAATTGGTCGAAATATAGTGTTTTTGTGTGCTCTTACCATGACCAGGGCCTTATCCCATTTAAAATGATTCACGGAACTACAGGGTTTCATCTAACATTTGGACTTACATTTGTAAGAACAAGTGTTGATCATGGGACAGCATTTGATATTTATGGATTAAACAAAGCAGATGGATCATCTATGCAGGATGCTATAAAAGCCTGTATAAACATGACGAGGTAAATATGTATAAGCCGGTTATTTTCAGAGAGTACGACATTCGTGGAATTTATAATGAAGAATTCGACGATAACTTTGCCTACGAATTAGGACGCTCTTTTGTTGCGTATCTTTCAGATTCAAGCGTAAAAAATCCAACGATCACAATCGGTAACGATGCAAGACTCTCGTGCCCTTCGATTACGAAAGCTTTAAGTAAAGGTATTCGCGAGTGCGGTGGAACAGTTATCCAGCTAGGACTCGTCACAACTCCAGTTTGTTACTTTTCAACCTTTGCTCTAGAAAATATTGACGGCGCGATCATGGTAACCGGAAGTCATAATCCTTCTAACTATAATGGCTTTAAAATTTCTAAAGGCAAGGCCACAATCTTTGGTGAAGAAATTCAAAAACTACGAATCATTATGGAACAAAAAAGATTTTTGACAGCCACTGAAGGCAAAGAATCAACTCTAGATATTAAGCCTCAGTACTATGCTCGTTACAAAAAGGAATTTGGAAACATTAAGCCTATTAACGTGGTTCTAGATTGTGGAAATGGCGCCGCAGGATCCATTTTAAGAGGCCTTTACAATGCAGTCGGCCTGGATCCGATTATTTTATTTGAAGAACCAGATGGAACTTTTCCCAATCACCATCCAGATCCAACAGTAGAAAAAAATCTGAAACACCTTCAACAAAAAGTAAAAGAAACCGGCGCCATTTGCGGAATCGGTTTTGACGGTGATGCCGATCGAATCGGTGTAGTCGATCATAACGGCCGCATGCTTTACGGCGACGAATTAATGGTCGTAATTTCCCGCTCAATTCTAGCTGAGCAAAAAGGTGCTAAAATCATCGGTGACGTAAAATGTTCTGATCGTCTTTATCAAGACATTGCAAAACATGGTGGCGTGCCGATCATGTGGAAAACAGGTCACAGCCTAGTAAAAGAAAAAATCAAAATCGAAAAAGCCCCATTCGGCGGCGAGATGAGCGGACACATATTCTTCTCTGATCGCAACTACGGTTATGACGATGCTCCATATGCAGGATTAAGATTGATTGAAATCTTAAGTAAAACTGGAAAAACAATTCCAGAATTATTAGAAGGATTTCCAGATGCGTTTAACACTCCAGAAATTCGCATCGATACAACAGAAGAAAAGAAAATCTTAATCGTCCAAAAAATGAAAGAAGCTTTCTCAGATAGCGGATCAAAAGAATATAAAATCGATCTTACAGACGGCATCAGACTCAGCTTTGAAGATGGCTGGGCTTTATGCCGATCTTCTAATACGCAGCCAGTATTGGTTCTTCGATATGAATCAACAACTCAAGCGGGCTTAGATAGAATCAGAAACCGAGTCGAAGCAGTCGTTAATAAGTATTTATAAAAGAAAAAGCCCTGAGTTCATCAGGGCTTCTTTATATTGTCGCAATCGACTGATATTAAAAACTATCTCATTCCAGGGATCACTAGGAACGCAATCAAGAACGCCAAGATTACGAGAGACTCGATAAGAGCTAAGCTCAAGATCATTGGTGTGAACATCTTGTCAGTTGCAGAAGGGTTTCTAGAAATACCTTCTAGAGCTGCGCTTGCTGCCTTACCTTGAGCTAAAGTTCCGCCCAATACTGCAATAGAAATTGCAAGTGCTGCGCCGATAGCTAAAAGACCATTGTTACCGCCAGCAGGTGCCGCTGCTTGTGCAGCTTCTTGTGCTTGAGCTCCAATAGAGGCCAACAATACAGTCAGCATAAGAGTGATATTTTTCATGTGGTGAGTCTCCTTTATGTTAGTGATCGCTGGCCTGTGCAAGTGCGACATAAACCATTGATAATAATGTAAATACAAAAGCTTGAATTATAGAGACGAGGATTCCCATTAAGTAAAATGGAATGGGAATTCCGATTGGAACTAAATCTAAAAAAACTGAAAGAACTGTGTGATCGCCTTTCATGACGTTTGATAAACGAAGTCCTAAAGTTAAAGGTCTGATCGCATTTGAAATGATTTCGATCGGAACCATGATCATGAACATCCACCAGATCGGTCCTACGAAATGCTTTAGGTAAGCAACGCCGTTTCTTTTAAAACCAACAAAGTTGTAAGCCAAGAAAGAAAAAATACCGAACGCAAAAGTTGTGTTCATGTTTTCAGTAGCGGGAGTCATGCCGGGAATGATTCCAATAAAGTTATTAAATAAAATGAAGAAGAAAATAGCAGTGAAATACGGAACGTAGTATTTTCCGTCGTGACCGATAACTTGGTTTGCAAGTTTGTAGATAAATTCAGTTATGATTTCAAAAATTCCACGAATAGAGAGTCTACTTGCAGGAACAACTGCTTGTTGTCCGGTTCCTAGTTGTGCTCTTGCGGTTGCGCCTAAAGCAACTACAGCTAAAGTTGCTGCAGTTAGAGTCGCGACGTGAACTGTTTCGTGAGAAACTCCTGGAATAATTTGTGTCCAATTAAATGACATAGGCTTCCTTCTTCAACTACTTTATCTACTCGAACTATTTAGCCGACTTCTGTGTCAGCGCATACAAGATTATCGCAACTGGATTAGTCATGATCCCAAACGTCAGAGCCGAGATTTGGCCTGAAGTAAGAGGACTAAGATACCAAAACGATAAACCTAAAAGCGCGTATTTAATTACAACGGCTATGACAGAAGGGGCAATGTTTTTTTTCGCGAAAACTCTCCACCAGACAAAGTAGAGCAAACCAATTTGAAGACCAGAAATGAGACTTCCATATATAATGAAAAGGCTTTGTTGATGCGATGAGTCTTTTGGCCACGCAAAGTACAGAACGAAGGTAAGCAGCGCCTGGATATAGAAAAGTCTTCGAGGGCTACTTTTCATTCTGCTTATTCATGCGCTTTAGAAGCTTCACAACCCTAAAAAACCAAGCAGCAAGGCCCGCAAAAATGATCAGAACCGGCCAAAGATTTTTCATAGGCTTCTGAGTTTCGATCCACATACCAATCCATAAGCCCGCAAAAACAATTCCGATTAACTCAAAACCCATTCCAACAAAAACTAGATATTTCTTCATTTTCTAAATCCTCTTGCGCCTGGCTGGTTTCGGGCTCTTTCTTCAATTCTTTTCAATCTGAGCTCTAAATACTCTTTAGGTTCGTAAACGTCCTTAATTTTTTCTAAAACGGAAAGTGCTTGTTTGTAGTCGCCACTTTCTTCATACGATAACGACAGAACTAGATGAACGTTTTCCTTTAAAGACTTTTCAGGAAACTTTTGTATAACTTCGCTAAAAACCGTGGATGCTTCCTGAAATTTTTTTTGAGCTACATAAACGTTCCCACGCAAAAGCCTGGATTGGAATTCAATATCAAGCTCTGACCTGAGCTTTAAAATCTCATCGATCTCGCTCATGGCTTGAAAGTAATTCCCTAGATAGTAGTAGCTTCTTGCTACCGATAGCTTGTAATCAGCTTTTTCTGAATCAAGGCGGCTGCTTGTTGCAAGTTTAGAATATTCAACCGCTGCACGTTCGTAATCTTGCAGACTTTCAAAATAAAGCGAGGCTACTTGTTTCTGGGCTTCGGCTCTTTCGGCTTCGTCTGTAGAGTGCAAAATAATCAGCTGATAATAAGTTGCCGCTTTTTTGTAATCTTTGATTTCCAAAAATTGGATTCGGGCCGCTTCTTTCATGGCCTTAATTGCCACGGGTGTTTGACTATCTCTTTTAATAGCTTGATCAAAATATTGAGCGGCTCTTCGCCACTCTTTATTTTTCGAATACGATTGGCCTTCGTCAAAATCGGACTCTTGTTTGCTTGTGCAGCCAGAAAAACAAGAGACCGATATCAAGGCAACGACAAAATGAATCGTGGCTCGACTAGTGAGTTTCTTCACCAGCGCGTTCCTCATCGAGTACCACGGCAAGTCCTGATACAACTTCCTGTTTTTCGTCCAAGTTAATCAAACGAACGCCTTGAGTGTTTCTTCCCAAGACAGAAATATCAGAAATTTTCATCCGAATTACTTGGCCCTGATCAGTTGATAAAATAAGTTCCTGCGCAGCAGACACTTTCTTAGTTCCGATCACGATACCAACTTTATCAGTTGTTTTTTGAGTGATAATTCCAACACCACCGCGACTTTGAATTCGATATTCGCCGGTTTCAGAACGCTTACCGTAACCTTTTGATGTCACCATCAAGATTGTATCAGTCGTGTTCTTTTCCAAAATTTCCATACCAACAACAACGTCTTTATCAGACAAAGTCATACCTTTTACGCCACGAGCATTTCGGCCCATAGATCTGACATCATTTTCATTGAAACGAATCGACATTCCTTCTTTAGTTGCGACAAAGATATCGCTTTGACCGTCAGAAATTTTGCAATCGATTACGCTGTCTTCAAGATCAGTTGTAAGCGCAATAATTCCCGCCTGACGAGGATTCGCAAAAGCATCCAAAGATGTTTTTTTGATAATTCCTTTTTCAGTCAACATCACAACGTATTTATTTTCACTAAATTCTTCAACTGGCAAAATTGATCTTACTTTTTCATTCGGAGAAAGCTGAACAACGTTTGCTAGAGATTTACCCTTAGAGGTTCTAGTTCCAAGTGGTAACTTATGAACTTTGCACCAGTATGCCTTACCTTTATCGGTAAAAACTAAAAGCATGGTCTTAGTGTTCGCCGTAAAGATGTCGGTAACGTAGTCCTCTTCGCGAGTTTCCATTCCCTTGGCACCCTTGCCGCCACGCTTTTGAACTCTATATTCGTCGGTCGGAATTCGCTTGATGTAGCCAGTGTTTGTGATTGTCACAACCATTTTTTCATCGGCAATGAGGTCTTCATCTTCAAGATCAGTCAGATCTCCAGTAATTTGAGTTCTTCTTTCGTCGCCGTAGCGTTCGCGGATATCTTCTAATTCTTTAACGATAATTTTGAAAATTTCTTTTACATCGCCTAAAATAAAACGAAGCCATTCAATTTGTTTTACCAGCTCTGCTAGTTCATCAACTAATTTTTGTCTTTCTAAACCCGTTAAGCGTTGAAGTCGCATTTCTAATATGGCTTGAGCTTGAACTTCAGAAAACTGGAATTTTTCAACTAAGGCTTCTTTTGCAGCATGCGCTTCTTTTGAAGCTTTAATCGTCGCAATAACAGCATCGATATTATCAAGAGCCTTTTTTAAACCTTCCAAGATGTGCGCGCGAGCTTGTGCTTTCTTTAGATCAAAAATACATCGCTTTGTTACAACATCACGTCTGTGATCAGCAAAAGCTGCAAGCATTTGCTTCAAATCAAAAGTCACAGGCTGGTTTTTCGCATCAAGTGCCAGCATGATGATACCAAAGCTAACTTGCATCTGAGTATATTTATAAAGGCGATTCAAGATTACACTTGCGTTTTCATTTCGCTTCACCTGAATTAAAATGCGCATTCCTTCACGAGAAGACTCGTCTCTGATGTCAGAAATTCCTTCGATCGTTTTATCACGGACCAGGTCTGCGATACTTTCAATCAGTCGTGCTTTGTTCACCTGGTACGGAATCTGAGTCACGATAATATCTTCGTGATCTTTTCTTTGTTCGATTTCTGCTACGGCCTGAAGAGTGATAACTCCGCGACCTTTTTTGTAAGCCTGTAAGATTCCTTCGCGGCCGGCGATAATTCCATAAGTTGGAAAGTCCGGCCCCTTAATATGTTCCATTAAATCTTCAACTGAACATGTAGGATCATTGATGTAATGAATTGCGCCGTTAATCACTTCAGTTAGGTTGTGCGGCGGGATATTCGTTGCCATTCCCACTGCGATACCAGCTGATCCATTGACTAAAAGATTTGGGAATTTTGCGGGAAGCACCAAGGGAATTTCTAATGAGTCGTCGTAGTTAGGCCCCCAAGGAATAGTTTCCTTTTCGATGTCGTTCAAAAGCTCTTCGGCTAGACGAGACATTCTGATTTCAGTGTAACGCATGGCTGCCGGGCTATCGCCATCGATCGAACCAAAGTTTCCTTGGCCATCTTCAAGTGGATAACGAAGCGAGAAATCTTGAGCCATACGAACGATAGAATCATAAACAGCAGTATCACCATGCGGATGGTATTTACCGATTACGTCACCGACAATACGAGCAGATTTTTTGTAAGGTTTGTCGTGAGTATTACTTAACTCACTTTGTGCAAAAAGAATTCGTCTGTGAACGGGCTTTAAACCATCGCGTACATCTGGTAGTGCACGGCCAACAATAACGCTCATCGAATACTGCAAATAGCATTCACGCATTTCTTTGTTGATATCGACTGTTGATATACCTTTTTCTTGATTTTCCATATTCACCTATCGTTCAAAACTTTTGTTCTTAAAATTTACCGAGAGAGTTTTTGTTTTCTACACATCAAGTGTTTTAACAAAAAGTGCGTTGTCGTGGATAAAGCGGCGTCGTGGTTCGACTTGTTCGCCCATAAGCACACTAAACGTTTCATCCGCTGCTACCGCATCACCAACTGTTACCTGAAGCAGAGTTCTATTTTCAGGATTCAAAGTTGTTTCCCAAAGCTGAACTGGGTTCATTTCCCCTAGTCCCTTATAGCGCTGGATGTACTGACCCTTTTTAGATGCTTCCATCACGAACTCATAAAATTCTTGGTAACGTTCAAATGATTGATCATCATTTCCAACCTTAGCCAACAGCGGAAGCTTTGAAACCGTTTGAAGGAACGTCCAAATAGTTCGTAATTCGACGATTTCTGACTTCGTTAAAAAGTCTTTAGCTAGTGTCATCGTCTTTCGATCAGCATAACGAACTGTAAAAAATTCTATCTCTGGCTTTTGCGTTTCAGGATTTTTTTTGATATCATACCTGTATTCCGTAACACCAAGGCTTGGATTCGCTTGAATCCATTCATGGAGCTCGTCGCCAATTTTTTTCAATTCAGCTTCAGATTCGACTGCAGCTTCCAATTTAGCAACTTTGCTTATTAAGAAATAAAGAACGTCTTTGTCATATTTAGATTCGGAGTTCTTCATAACCTGATTAAATCGCTGAATTTGCAAAATGAACTTCTTTAGTTCTGGCTCTTCTAGTTTTGCGCCCGGCAACTGAAAGTGATTAATTCCGGATTTTAGAAGATGTTCAGTTAATGCTGCTTCATCTTTCAAGTAAACTTCGGTAGTTCCTTTTTTCGCCCGGTATAAAGGCGGCTGAGCGATGTACACATAGCCCCGTTCGATTACCTCAGGCATTTGACGATAGAAGAACGTTAAAAGAAGAGTTCGGATGTGAGATCCATCCACATCAGCGTCGGTCATGATAATTACTTTGTGATATCTGATCTTATCGGCACTGACATTGTCTTTTCCGATTCCAGTTCCAAGAGCTGAAATCATCATCTTGATCTCTTCGTTCGATAACATTTTATCAAAGCGAGCTTTTTCAACGTTTAATATTTTACCCTTCAATGGTAATACGGCTTGAGTTTTTCGATCACGCGCTTGCTTTGCAGATCCGCCGGCAGAGTCTCCCTCGACCAGGTAGATTTCGCAAAGTGCTGGATCTTTTTCTTGGCAATCAGCCATCTTGCCTGGAAGTGAGCCGCCATCAAGTGCTGTTTTTCTTCGAGTTAAATCTCGTGCTTTTCGAGCAGCATCACGAGCACTTGCCGAATCAACGCATTTTTGAATAATTGTTTTGGCAGGATTTGGATTTCGATCAAACCAGTCAGCTAATTTTTCATTAACTAAACTTTCCACAATTCCCTTTACTTCGGAATTTCCTAATTTAGTTTTTGTCTGGCCTTCAAACTGTGGTTCACGAACTTTTACAGAAATAACGGCAGCTAATCCTTCACGGATATCTTCGCCTTCCAAAGAAACTTTTAAATCTTTCAGCAAATTTTTAGAAGTCGCGTAAGAATTCGTAGTACGAGTAAGAGCGGATCTGAAACCCATCAAGTGAGTTCCGCCTTCAATTGTATTGATGTTGTTGCAATATGTAAAAACTGATTCAGAATATGAATCGTTCCATTGCATGGCAACTTCAACTTCAACAGTTTCCTTTTCGCCTTTGAAAAAGATGACTTCGTTATGAGAAGCCTTTTTAGATTGATTTAAATATCCTACAAATTCAGCCAAGCCTTTAGTGTATTGAAAGTCCTGCTTTTTCCCGGTTCTTTCATCAGTTAAAGTGATGTGAAGGCCTGCATTTAAAAAAGCGAGTTCTCTAAATCTTGTCGCAAGTGTGTTGAAGTCATAAATGATCGATTCATCTTTAAAAATTTCACGATCTGGTTTGAAAGTAACTCGGGTCCCGTTTTTAGTTGAGACTTCACCCTGGATAACTTCCGTCTGCGGAGCACCTTTTGAATAAGTTTGAGTCCAAACATGACCATCGCGAAATACTTCCACATGGCACCGAGAAGAAAGTGCATTTACGACAGAAGCTCCAACGCCATGAAGGCCGCCGGATACTTTGTATGAAGAGCCGTCAAATTTTCCACCCGCATGTAAAACCGTCATAACGATTTCTAAGGCTGATTTTCCAGTTTTTTGCTGAACTCCAACTGGAATTCCACGGCCATCATCTTCAACAGTTATTGATTCATCAGTGTTTACACTGATGCTAATGTGTTTACAAAATCCAGCAAGAGCTTCATCTACTGAGTTATCCACGATTTCATACACAAGATGATGATAACCTTTGAAAACTGTATCGCCGATATACATACCAGGTCTTTTACGTACAGCTTCTAATCCTTCGAGTACTTGAATAGATTCTGCACCGTAGGCTTTTGTTTCCGTAGTCGTCATAGAATTCGGCCCTCTTTCACTTCAAAAACTTTTGATTCATCCATGCGAAGCTCCTCAGGTAGCTGAAGATCGGTTGTCGTCAGAAAAATTTGGGTTTTGATACTTTGAAGGAACTCTAGTAAAGCCCCGCGTTTTACAAAATCCAGCTCTGACAAAACATCATCCAAAAGTAAAATTGGATAAGCTTCGTGAAGCTTATAATAATACACTATTTGAGCCATTTTGAAAGATAATATGAGTGCTCTTTGCTGTCCTTGTGAGCAGTAAAATCGTGAGTCTTTTTGATCGTATAAAAAGACGATTTCATGCTTGTGAGGGCCAACTAAACTGTTTCCACTCGCAAGTTCAGCATTACGCAATTGTTCAAGCCTTTGATATAGCGCATTATTAATTTGCTCGAGTGATAATGCACTAGCTTTTTGAAGATAATTTTCACCTGAAACTCGGTATTCCACTGAGATATCCACAGCTTTTTTCGAAATAAACACCATAGCTTCTTGAATTCCTAGTTTCATTTCCGAAAGAAGATGGATCCTTTTAAGCGTAAGTTGGGCAGCAAGGTTTAAATAAATGGGTTCTATGCTCTCTAGGACCGATAAGGTTGATTTTTTATCGATCTGTTCTTCGTGGTAGTCTTTGAGGATTCGATTTCGCGTTTTAAGGGCTTTTCGAAAGTCTGCGACTAAGTTTGAAGCCAAAGGATCAATCGATATGAGAGCTTCATCGATTAGGGTTCTTCTTTCGTCAGAGGCTTCTTTGATAAAAGAAAGGCTTTCAGGACTAAAAACCACACATGAAAAGTGATTACGAATGGAGCTTTGGGTTACTTTTTTATCGTTCCAGGTAACATTTTTACGGCTTTTTAAAATTTGAGTTTTAACTTTGTAATCAAGACCATTTCGATAAAGCTCACCTTCTATAAAAGACGCAGGCTGATCAAAGCGAATCATATTCTCATTATCTGCATACCTGAATGATTCGTTTAAAGATAATAAAGCAATTGCTTCTAGAAGATTTGATTTTCCTTGGCCATTTTCACCAACAAAAATATTAAGCCTTTCAGCAAATTCAATTTCGAGTTCTTTGAAATTTCTGAAATCTTTAAGTCTGAGCTTACTCATTTTCATGAGTGTAAGCTCTTGATCAAATTCTCATTGGCATAACAACGCATGTGTATTCATCGTCGTTATGCTGTTTGATAAGTCCTGGCGAGAGTTGATCGTTCAGTTCAAGATCAACAATATCTTGATCCATGCTCATCAGAACATCGGTTATGTATTTTGCATTGAAGCCGATTTTAATATCTTGGCCTTTATAATTAACTTCGATTTCTTCTTTTGCATCGCCTAGTTCAGGGTTTTGCGAAGAGATTTCCATTTTTCCATTACTGAAAAGAAACTGTACTGCTTTAGATTTTTGATTTGCTAAAAGTGCAACACGCTCAAGTGATTGTAAGAAAATCTCTCTGGGTAAATTTAATTTCAAAGGAAGTTTTGCGGGAATAAATTGTTGGTAATTTGGGTATTTACCTTCGATAAGTCTTATCATCAAAACGGCTGATTCACTTTTCATAATGAATTGAGAACCTTCAATCGCAACCTGTACTGTACCTTGATGACCTTCCAATATTTTTTTAATTTCGTATAAACCTTTTCTTGGAATGATCACCCCTTGCATGATGGGTGTTTCAATTGATTCAATTTTTTTATTTATTAAACTCATTCGGTGACCGTCAGTAGCAACCATGCGAAGTCCATTTTTGCTGATCTCGAAAAAGACTCCGTTTAGGTGATAGCGTGTTTCATCATTGGAAACACTGTAGATCGTTTTATCGATCATTTCCTTAAGAGTTTGTGCTTCTATTTTGTTAAATGATTGTGGACTGTACGTGGGAAAAACTGGATAGTCTTCAGAGCTAACTCCGATAATTTTAGAAACGTATTTACCTTGCTTGATTTGCAGCCAATTATTTTCTTTTTTGGTAAGCTGAATTGGACCGTCTGATAGTTTCTTTGCGATTTCAAAAAGATTCTTAGCACTAACTGCGACCTTCCCTGATTGATTTACTTGAGCTGTAACTTCATCAGTAAGGCTTACTTCTAAATCCGTTGCAAAGACTTTTAATTTTTTTTGATCAGCTTCCAAAAGAACATTTACCAACACTGGCATTGTATTTCTTTTTTCAACAATGTTCTGGGTTTTTCCAATTAATTGAAGAAGATCTTTTTTTTCTATTTCTATGTTCATTTTATGATCTCTTTTTCCCTATCTCTTTATTTATATATATATCGTAGTCGTAGTAGGGGCGTGGAAAACCTACCAAAGTACTTAAGTAATTGTAAATACTAAATAAGTCCTGTGGATAAACACCCTGCGTAACTTTCCTGAACCGAGCCGTTTTTGTGGATTTCTTGAACACACATTTTAATAAACATCCAGTCCACACGGATGTCCACAGTCCACATTCACACCCCTGTGATATTGTGGATTCGTGTCGCTAACTCTTCAATATCCTTAAAAATATCTTGATCAGTTGATTGTAGAAACCGAACTCGCGAAATCGCGTTCATCACAGTTGTGTGATCGCGACCACCGAATGCTTTGCCAATATCTACCAAAGACTTGTCTAAGAATTTTTTAATCAAATACATGGCAATTTGACGTGGCACTACAATTTGTTTAGCTCGAGCACTTGATTTGAGGTCGCATAATTTGATCTCAAAGTGGTCTGTGACGATTCTTTGAATCTCTTCAACACTAATAGTTGCTTGAGTTTCATGTTGAGCAAGCACGCGTTTAACGAGGTCATAATTGATTTCTAAGCCCTGAAGTTCAGAAAACATTTTAATTTTCTTTAAATTACCTTCGAGTTCTCTGATTGAACGCTTTGAAATCTTAGCGACATAGGTTACGACTTCTTCAGAGATTCTGAGACCTAATTTTTCAGCCTTATAACGTAGAATTGCGATTCGGGTCTCTACATCTGGCATTGTAATATCCGCAATTAAACCACGTTCTAAACGGGTTCTATTTCGATCTTCGATATTCAAAATATCTTTTGGCATTCTATCGCTTGCGACAATGACCTGTTTTTTAAGGTCAATAAAGGTGTTAATAATGTGAAAAAACTCGTTCTGAGTAGCCTCACCTTTGCCAATATACTGAATATCATCTACCAAAAGGACATCGGTGCTATCGCGATATTTCAGGCGGAATTTATCCATCTGGTGATGTCTCATTGCGGCGATACATTCATTCAAAAATCGTTCGAAAGATATATAAGTAATTCTTAAGTGTGGTGAAGATTCCCGGATATGGTTACCAGCCGCATGCAAAAGATGGGTTTTACCCATTCCAACGGGTCCGAAAATAAAAAGTGGATTATAGTCATCCGCGCCTGGATTTCGGGCCACATTGTAACAAGCAGCGTGGGCGAATTCTGAATTTTTACCCACAACGAATGTGGAAAAAGACATTTCAGCATTCAACGGATCTGATTGAGTTCGCGTGTCTTTATATGGAGCTTGTTGTTGGAGCGAGTATCCAGCCGGATTATTCTTATTGAAAGCCTCTTCTAAAGCTTGAGGGCTTTCTGGCGGAAGCGGCAAAGATTGCCCTGTAATGACAAATTCAACTTCAAACGGCGATTTGTAAGTATCTGAAATTTCTGCAATTATCTTATCTTGTAGATTTTCCACTACGTAATATTGGTGGAGCGGATTAGGCACACCTAAAATAAACCGAAGTCTATCTGACGAGACTTTGCTTTCAACGAATTGGATAGGATCTAACCAGGTCGCAAGCGACTTGTTATTGAGATTCCGGCCCTTCATTTGGCTTTTGATCTGGTCCCAGTACGAACTATTAACTTCCACGCTTTGCACCCCTCTGCTGACGTAGTGTTATTTCAACTTGAAATACTTTTGAAATACTTTTGAAATAAAGAGTCGTGGTCTTAACAATAGGGACTAGGTCTGATCAAGCTATGATCAACAGTTGACCTTGATGCCGCGATGTGATTAATTTCGACCCCACGTATTTAGTAGTTCCTTGTTTTAATTTGTTGATATGTAGAGGAACGAAGTAATTAAGCATTGCAATGCGTTATTAGCCCATAAAGCAATAAACATAAAGTGCGTATATTTGAGGTGAACTTATGAAAAGAACCTACCAGCCCAGCAAGCGCCGTCGCAAAAATAAGCACGGGTTTCGCAAGCGTAACGCTACGAAAACCGGCAAAAAAGTTATCAAGCGTCGTCGTGCAAAAGGACGCAAAAGACTTGTTATCAAAAAGACCGGTAAATAAATCCCGAATAAAAAGACTGAAGAAAAACTCGGAGTTTCTTGAGCTTCGCAAGAAGGGTCTACGTCTTAGGGCTACTGATTGGTTGCAAATCCAGTTTCAGAAGTCTAAAGAAGAGGACTTATTCGTGGGAGTCACAACCGGCAGAAAAGTCGGCTCGGCTGTCATGCGAAACAGGCTCAAGCGATGGTGTATGGAATATTTTCGGACACACCGTGAAGAGCTAACTTCTGTTTGTGGCCGAATAAATATTTTATTCAGGCCCCAGCCAGAAGATTTTTATAAGGAACTAACGCATGAAGAATTGGACCAAGAACTACACAAAACACTTTCAAGGCTTGTTACAAGTCGGTGAAGGCGTTGTGAGAACGGTCTTAGTTTTTATGATTGGTATCTATCGAACATTTGGTTCTCAATTTTTAGGTGGCCAGTGCCGCTTTCACCCTTCCTGTTCACATTATGCCCTTGAAGCGCTTCAAACTCAGCCGATACCAAACGCGCTTCAATTAATTATTAAAAGAATCTTAAGATGCCATCCTTTTGGTTCATTTGGTTGGGATCCTGTTCCCGCTCGAAAGGAAAATTCAAATGCTAGAGAACAATCAGCAGTCAAAACTATTTGATTCTAAAACCTTATTTGCAATCGTTCTCATTGGACTTTTCTACCTAGGTTGGCAGAACTATCTCAATTCAAAATATCCGACTCTCAATCAAAAGAAAACCGAGGTTTCCACAGGAGTATCCAAAGCTAATCCTGCAGATCCCGCGGTAGCAGCTACTCCCGGAGCAGTCGGCGCAACAAGCCCGGTAGCAGCTTCGGCTATTCAAGAAGCCTCTCCGGAGCTTGCTTCTGCAGTCACAGCTGAAAAATTAACTTACGAAGATAATAAAATTGTTTTTAAAATTAGCTCTGCTGGAATGGCCGTGCTCGATTATCAAAGTAAGAACTACTTTGATCGTAAAAATAACCCGATAGCTTTAACGACAGAAAATAAGCCTGTTTTGGCCTTTGTTTGGGGCCCAGATAAAAAGCTTTTAAACTTTAAATTGTCTCAAGCTAATAATGTTTTTAAGGGTGTGGCGCAAGTTGATGGCTATACGATCGAAAGAACTTTGACTTATAGTTCTGAAACTTATTCGTTTGCTCAAGAAGTTTTGGTTTCAAATCCTCTAGGAAAAGCATCTGAGTTTTCTTTTGTCAGCGAAGGTTTAATTATTCAGCCTGAATCCTCTTCGTTCTTATTTCCTTCTTTTGAATTTCAAGACCTACTTGTTTTCATTGGTGATCGCAAAGAACACGTGAACGTTTCAAATGCCTCTGAGTCTTTAAAAAATAACTTTAAAGCAGTGGGTCTTTATTCAATTGGGACTCAGTATTTTACGACTGGTGTTTTGGATGAAAGCGAAATCTTGCCTGATTTGCAGTTTAATTCTGATCTTAGCGCGAAATCTCTTGTTCACACGCTAACTTACGGAGTTCCGCAAACTGTAAAGGCTCTTTATAAGCAGTCAGTTTTTATCGGACCTAAATCTTCTGAAAGCTTGAAAGCTGCCCACCCAGGATTTATTGAATTGATGGATTTCGGAATGCTTTCTTGGATTTCAAAACCAATGCTTGCTGTGATGAAATGGTTTTATGGTATCGTTGGCAATTGGGGTATAGCGATTATTTTGCTTACGCTTTTGGTTCGTGCCCTCGTTTTACCTTTCAACTTGATGTCTTATAAGTCGATGAAGGGAATGCAAACGATTCAACCGATTTTAGCTGGCCTCAGAGAAAGATATAAAGACGATCCAGTGACTTTAAATCGCGAAATGATGTCTGTTATGAAGCAGAATAATGCGAACCCGCTCGCGGGTTGCTTACCTATGCTTTTACAAATTCCCATTTTCTTTGCTCTTTATAAAGTTATTGGTTCAAGTGTCGAGCTTTACCAAGCTCCATTTGCCGCCTGGATTCAAGATTTAAGTATTCACGATAAGTTCTATGTTTTGCCAGTTTTAATGGGCGTTACAATGTACGTTCAGCAAAAAATGACTCCATCTACGATGGATCCAACTCAAGCTAAAATCTTGGCATTTATGCCGATATTATTTTCAGTCTTTATGCTCAACCTTCCCGCAGGGCTGACGCTTTACATGTTTATCAGTGCAGTGTTTGGAATCATCCAACAAAAAACGTTTATGAAGTTGATGAAATAGGAGGATTTAATGGCCGGGTTTTTTAAAAAACTATTTGGTGGTAAGAAGCAAGCCAGTGAAGTCGAGAGCCTCGTAGAAAATACGCTTGCAGGAGTTATTGAGTTAGCCGGATTTGAACTTACTTTTGATTTGAGTTTTGAAAAAAATGATAACGAAAGTGTGCTTTCAATCGATTTCTCTGGGCCCGATGAAGAGATGCTTAAAGATAAGAAAGGCCAGTTGCTGGACTCATTTCAACTACTTGTAAAACGAGTGATTCAGCATAATTTTCCTGAAGATAAAACAAATGTTTTAGTCGATGCTGGTGGGTTTCGCGAGGAAACTGAACAGGCATTGATCGAAAAAGCTGAAAACTTGAAGCAAATGGCGCTTGAACAAGGCAGATCGGTTTACTATCGAGCTCTTCCTCCAAAAGAGAGAAAAGTTGTTCACCAATATTTAGCCCAAGATCCTCGAATTAAAAGCCGCTCTCTAGGTGACGGTCTTTATAAAAAAATAAAAATTTATCCCGTTAAGAATCCAGACAATAAAGCGGGAGAAGCAGCTCACGACTCATGATATCACTAGGCGGCGCTAGAGACTCACAAACAATTTGTGCTGTTTCCACTCCGCCTGGATATGGTGGTATTTCTGTTATCAGACTAAGCGGTGAAAAAGCCGCTTTAATTACTCACAAGTGTGTTTCAAAATTTCCAGAAAAACCTAAATCTCACCAGGCCTACTATGGAAAATTTCTAGATCCAGTTACGGGAGTGGAAATTGATCAGGTCGTTGCTTTGTTCTATGCAAGGGGTCACTCATACACAGGTGAAGAGACAGTTGAAATTTCATGTCACGGCAATCCAATCGTTTGCGAAAGACTTCTAAAAACACTTATTGAACAGGGTTTAAAACCTGCTCAACCGGGTGAATTTACTTACCGTGCATTTATGAATAATCGCCTTGATCTGGTTCAAGCCGAAAGCGTTTTATCGCTTATTGAAAGTAGATCGCAAAAGTCTGCTGAAGTTGCCTTAAGACAGTTAGAAGGCGATTTATCATTTGAAATCTCGGCTTTAGAGAGTGAAATGACCTGGTGTCTGGCGCACATTGAAGCCGGAATTGATTTTGCGACTGAAGGCCTTGAGGTAACCACACAAAACGAACTTGTTACGAAACTTACAAAGTGTTTAAAAAAATTAGAATCTCTTCTTTCAACTTATCAAAAGGGAAAGACACTTAAAGATGGCCTACAAGTGGCGCTCGTTGGGCGACCAAATGTTGGGAAATCGAGTCTTTTAAATCTTCTTTTGGGATATGACCGCGCGATTGTGGCCGCTCAGCCGGGAACGACTCGAGACATGGTTGAAGCAGACCTCATTTATGAGGGGATCAGAGTTGTATTTCAGGATACGGCAGGCTTAAGAGATATCAAAGAAACCCAAGATCAAATTGAAGTAATGGGTATGAAAAGGTCGCAAGAAGCTGCAAAAAAAGCCGATTTAGTGCTGTTTTGTTTTGATCTGGCGGACGGCTGGAACCAGACAGATGAGGAGTGGCTCAAAAGTTTATCTCCGAAAAATCTAATTTTTCTAGGCAATAAAGCGGACCAAGATTCTTCGACGAAAGATCGCGATTTAATTTTGAAAAAACTACAGCTTATAGCTGAAGTTCCAAAGTCTCCAGTGCTCTTTGTCTCGGCTCTTGATAAAAATGATCGAGCAGTTGTTTTGGATTCCGTCAAAGCAGTCGGTTCAGTAGATTTGCAAGGGGAACAGGTTCTCTTGTCTCACGCGAGACATTTTGAGAATATCCTTAAAGCAAAAACTTTTACTGAACAGGCAATTCAAGCCTTAGTCGATGATGTAGGCCCAGAATTTGTCAGCGTTGAATTGAAAGAAGCCTTAATAGCTCTGCAAGAAACTTTAGGTAAACGGTTTGATGATCAGATCATGGACCGGGTCTTTAAAGAATTTTGTATCGGTAAATAGTTTTTAAAGTTTTCGGAGCTCACTTTTAAAGAGGCCATTTAATGAATCATTATGATGTCATAGTTGTAGGTGCGGGACATGCAGGTATCGAAGCTTGTTTAGCAACCTCGCGCCTTGGTCTGAATACCTTAATTGTGACGACAAATACGGACCGCATCGGCTACATGAGCTGTAATCCCTCTATCGGTGGCTTAGCAAAAGGTCATATGGTTCGTGAGCTTGATATTTTAGGCGGCCAAATGGGCTTAGCTGCCGACAAAACCTGTATTCAGTATAAAAGACTTAATTCTTCTAAAGGCCCGGCAGTTCGTGGAACTCGCGTCCAAAATGATAAGCACGAATATTCGAAGTTCATGACGGAAACAATTAAGACTCAAGGAAATCTGACACTTCGCCAAGGCGAAGTGAAAAGACTTATTTTAGATGGAAATGTTTGTCTTGGCGTTGTCCTTGATGACGGCAGCGAAGTTCGAAGTAAAGCAGTTGTCATTACTGCTGGAACTTTCATGAATGGCGTTATGCATATTGGGTTGGTGCAAAGTCCTGGCGGCCGAGTTGGCGACAAAGCTTCGATTGGATTGTCAGATCAGTTAAAAGAATTTGGATTTAATGTTCAAAGACTAAAAACCGGAACTCCGCCAAGACTTTTAAAACAAAGCATTGATTGGTCAAAAACAACTGAACAATTTGGTGATCCTAAATTTTTCCCATTCTCTTTGCGATCTTCTGAAAAATTTGAAATGCCTCAAGTGGCTTGTCACTTAACGAGAACAACTGCTGAAACCCATGAGATCATCAGAGCTAACTTAGATAAATCGCCATTATTTTGCGGTATTATTGAAGGTGTTGGACCTAGATATTGTCCAAGCATTGAAGATAAAATTACACGTTTTGCAGATAGAGATTCTCACCAAACTTTCCTAGAGCCTGAAGGCTTGAATACTGATTTGATTTATCTTCAGGGGATTTCGACAAGCTTACCAGAAGAAGTTCAGTATCAGTTTTTAAAAACTATTCCAGGTTTGGAAAACGTTAAGATTGTTCGCCCGGGTTACGCGGTTGAGTATGATTTTATCGAGCCGACTCAAATTTTTCATACTTTAAAGACCAGAACTGTTGATCGCTTATTCTTAGCAGGTCAAATTAATGGAACGAGCGGCTATGAAGAAGCAGCTGTTCAAGGATTTGTTGCAGGCGTAAATGCAGCGCACTTTATTTTGGAAAAAGAAGAATTTATTTTAAATCGTGACGAAGCTTATGTTGGCGTGTTGATTGATGATCTTGTGACAAAAGGAACGCGCGAACCTTACCGCATGTTTACTTCACGTGCTGAACATCGTCTAGTGTTACGCGAAGACAATACTTTAGACCGACTAGCTGCACGTTCATCAAAACTTGGTTTATTATGTGATGCGGATCTTACGAAATTAAATTCAATCAGTGCTCAACGTCGTGATTTATCTTCGTACTTGAAAACAAATAAAATATTTCCGACTCAAGAGATGCAGCAAAAACTTCGAGATCGAAATCTTGTTGTGATGACAAAGTCTTTAACTTTGGAAGAAT
This sequence comes from Pseudobdellovibrionaceae bacterium, assembly GCA_043730825.1. Lineage (GTDB taxonomy): Bacteria > Bdellovibrionota > Bdellovibrionia > Bdellovibrionales > Bdellovibrionaceae. The sequence continues at coordinate 41,490 of JAYTJV010000021.1, read as the reverse complement.
TCTTACGGCGCACAGATGTAACTCCGGAAATCGTTTCTGATCTTGGATTTGAAATGAACTTAGACCCACTTGTTTCAGAAGCTGTTGAAATCGACGTGAAATATGCTGGCTACGTGAAGAGACAATTAGAGCTCATTGAACAATCGAAAAAGTTTGAAGAATTGATGCTTCCAGATGAACTCGATTACGTTTCGATTCGTGGGCTTTCAAATGAAGAAAAAGATAAGTTAGCACGAGTTAGACCTCGTACTTTGGGCCAAGCTCAGCGCATCAGTGGAGTTAATCCTTCTGCGATTCAAGCCATCATGATACATTTGAAAAATCGTCGCTCTGCGAAGGAGAATTCATTTGAGTCAGCCAACAGAAACAGTTTCAACGGTCCAATGGAGACTGGAAACTTGGTTTAGTGATCTTGATAAGAATCATCAGGCCAGTTTCAAAAAACTAAATGATGAGCTTATTAAAGTTAACAAAACTTTAAGCCTCATTCCCCCTAAAACGGTTCCATTTGCCGATGCTCTACATTTCGCAGATTCAATAATGGCCGTTAAGATCATTCATTCTGATAACCCAGGCATGGATGAGATTTACGACCTTGGTTCAGGAAATGGTTTTCCAGGCTTGATTAGCGCAATACTTTTTCCGAAAATTAGACACGTACTTGTTGAGCTAGACGATAAGAAATGCGAATACTTGCGGCACTGCATTAAAGTGTTGGGTTTAACAAACACGAAGGTCCTTGCGACAAATATTGAAGCCTTGGAGCCCAGCTCAATTCGTTATGCAATATGTCGCGGACTATTCAACATCTCCAAAGCGATACTCATGACTAGGCGATGTGTGGCTAAGGAAGGTACTCTTTATCATATCAAGTCAGAAAACTGGAGCATGGAAGTTGGAGAGATACCTACTCAACTTTGCTCTGTGTGGACACCTGCCCTAGTCAAAGAATACAAACTACCCGTTGGTGAGATCCGTTTCGCGGTAGTCAAGACCGACAAGATATCCTAAATGTTCCACGTGGAACATTTAAAGTAGTCAACTGGTGGTCATTGACCACCCAGGCCTAATCAAACTGAAGAAAATCGAAGTAAGGTGAGTAGCTATAGCAGTAACGGGCGGTCAGCTTATAGTTACTGGATAGTGCGCGCCTGTTCAGCGACAATTTAAACATTCAATGTGACTATCTAAAGGCTAATTTCCTGGTTGCTGCGAGGGCGGAGCTTTAGATTTTTTTGTCTGATTGCTTTTTTTGTACTCTTCAATGCGATCTTTTTGATCCCACTGCATTTTGGCTAAGCGAAGTCTTTTTTCAGCAAAGTAAGATTCGGTTTTATTCTTATCTGGCCATTCTTTCTTATCTTTATAAGCCTTTAAGTATTCTGTTTGAGCTTCGAGAGCCCTGCTTTCGATTTTGAGCTTCCAGAACTGTTGCTGTTGAGTCAGCTTCAGAACTCGGGCTTCAAATTCGTTCTTTTTCTTCCTATGGATAGCGAACTGTCCGGATTGGGGAACGCTAGACGCCATATCCTTTTTCGCGGTCTGAATTAGCTTATTGGTTGATTCGATTTGCGAATTGATGAGCCCTTGTTGAGTCATAAAGTCTTTAAGTATTGGATCGTCGCGATAGGCTTCCGAATCGGCTTTTGTGCACGAAGCGAGCAATAAGAGGGCAAAAATAGCTGCAAAAGCTGGAAAAAGCCTGTTTTTCATATGTTCCACGTGGAACATCGGCATTTTTCAGAAAAAATGAAGTGCGTAAGACAAAAATAACCTTGCTCACCATATGAAACTACTAGAGATTTTATGCAAGGAGCACAAATGCCCAAAGGAACTTGCAAAGTTATATGTGTAGCGAATCAAAAAGGTGGCGTTGGAAAGACAACTACGTCTGTAAATTTAAGCTCAGCGCTAGCTAAGCTGGGGAAAAGCGTTCTTTTGGTGGATTTAGACCCTCAAGGCAATGCCTCAAGTGGTTTAGGCATTAAAAGATACGAAACTCAGGAAGCAAATAGCTATCATGTGCTGATTGGCGAAAAAACAATTAAAGAGGTTATGATTCAGTCCTCAACGCCCAACTTATTAGTTTCAACTGCTAACCCAGATCTTGTGGGAGCAGAAATTGAGCTCGTTGATTTTCCACGTAGAGAATATCGATTAAAAGAAGCGCTCGATACGGTGAGAGATCAATTTGACTATATATTAATAGATTGTCCGCCTTCTTTGGGTCTTTTAACTTTAAATGCTCTTACGTCAGCCGATTCTTTTCTCGTTCCTTTGCAGTGCGAATATTATGCGCTCGAAGGCTTGAGCCAACTTTTAAATACAGCAGGCTTAGTAAAAAAAGGTTTGAATCCGCATCTTCACATTGAGGGCATCGTGCTTACGATGTTCGATAAACGAAATAATTTAAGCCATGATGTTGTGAATGAAATCCAAACTCACTTCGGAGAAAAAGTTTTTAAATCGATAATTCCAAGAAATGTTCGATTGTCTGAAGCGCCCTCACATGGGGTTTCAATTTTGGATTACGATATGAAATCAATCGGTGCAGCGATGTACATGGATCTTGGAAAAGAAGTCATTGCCCGCACGACGATCCAGAAACCCGCAGAATATCCAGGAGATGTAAATGTCTGATATGAATGGTGAAATGCAAAACAAAAAGAAGGGCTTAGGGCGTGGATTAGGCTCGCTATTGCAAAGTCACGGGAGCGCAACTTTTAATGAAACGCCAACTCCTGCGGCAAAACCAATGGAAAAAACAACACAAGTTACGCCATCAAAAGAGCCTTTAAAACAGGCCTTTTCAGCGCAAGTAACTTCTGCACCAGTAACTCAGGTTGCAACTTCGAGTTCATCACAAAGTCCAGTCGCACAAGTTGTTGCTCCGGCTGAACCAGCGGCTGCAACTGCGGGCACTCAAGATAAATTGTGGATGCTAAGTATTGAAAAGTTGAAGAGCGGAAAATATCAGCCTCGAAAACATTTTGATAAAAAATCTTTGGATGAACTTTCTGCCTCTATAAGAGAGCATGGAATTCTCCAGCCTTTAGTCGTAAGAGCGGTTGGACAGGGACAGTTCGAAATTATCGCCGGCGAAAGAAGATGGCGAGCAGCTCAAGGAGCCGGACTTCATGAAATACCCGCTATTATAAAGACATTTGATAATCAAAAAACTTTGGAACTATCGTTAATTGAAAATCTTCAACGGGAAGATTTAAATCCAATCGAAGAGGCCGAAGGCTATCAAAGATTAATGAACGAATTTAGCCTGACTCAAGAAAAAGTGGCTGAAAAAGTCGGTAAAGAAAGAGCAACCGTTGCCAATGCTTTACGTCTTTTGAAGCTTGCCCCAGAGGTCCGGGAAATGGTTCAAACTGCGCAGATTTCTCAAGGTCATGCGAAAGTTTTGTTGGCAATAACAGATTTAGTCGAACAAAAAGAACTAGCGAAAATGATAACAGCCGACGGCTTAAGTGTTCGTAAGCTAGAAGAATTAGTACAGAAAAAGATATCTCCAGCGAAAGCTGCTGAAAAAAAGGCGAATGAAGGATCTGAAAGTGTAACCAAAAGACTTATTTCGGGTCTAGCTGACGAGATGCAGAAGTTGCTCGGTACTCGAGTTAATATAGACTATGCAAACGCTAAAGGGAAAATGAGCATCTACTTTTACTCAGATGATGAATTGACCCAAATAATAGAAAAACTTCGAGGAGCTAGAAATTGAGCCAAAAAGATATCCGATCGCAAGTGACTGCCCTACTAGACCAAGGCGCTTCTTTTGAAGGGCGCTTAACTTTTGAAGGAACAGTACAGATAGGCGGAAATTTTAAGGGCGAGATATTTACTCAAGATACTTTAGTCATCGGCGAGACGGCTCGCGTTGTAGCACAAATCGAAGCGGACACGATTGTCTTAAGTGGCCACGTCGAAGGAAATCTTTTTGCCCGAACAAAAGTAATCATGCAACCTCCGGCAGTATTCAAAGGAACCGTTACAAGTCCTAGTTTAAAAATCGAAGAAGGCGTTGTCTTCGAGGGCGCCTCACATATGCCTAAGGGCTAATTCTGCTTATGAAATAACCACTCGCAGTCACAAATCAATTACGACTTGACCCCTATTTCTTAACGATGTTAATTCCCATGATCCGAGGGAAAATATGCTGCAGCAATTAGGTGTTAACTGGACCTTTTTTATCCAATTTGGATTATTTGTTTTCGCAATTACGTTTCTTTCTTTGTATGTTTTTGGGCCTTTTGCCAAAGCTGTTGAAGAACGTGAAAACCAAACTAAAGGGTCTCAGGACATCGCTTTAGAAACCGACAAAAAAACCCTCGAATTACACACAGAATACGAAGTTAAAGCACGCGAAGTTCACGGCAAAATTCAAGATGTTTACAAACAGATGCGTTCTGAGGCATCTCAAGAACATGAAAAGAATGTTCAAGCTGCGCGAAAAGAATCTGAAGTTTATGTGGAACAGGCGCGTTCAAAAGTCAGAGATTCCATTTCTGCAGCTCGCGAAACTCTAAAAAAAGAAACTCCACAAATCGTAATGGCCCTTACACAAAAGTTGTTAGGAAAATAAAGATGAAGTTAGCAGTACTTATTATGACTATGGCCTTCGGGTTGAGCGCGTTTGCGGCAAGCGCAGGCGATGGTCATCATGCTGAAGGTATTCCGAAGGTCGTGATTTGGCAGGCCATTAATGTGGCGATCATTTTTGGTTTTGTTTACTGGAAGTTCGGTGGAAAAATTGTCGATCTTTTTAAGTCTAGAAATGCTGTTTTTGTAAACGAATCTCAAAAGTCAAAAATGATTCAGTTAGAAGCAGAAAAAAAGCTTAACGAAATCAAACATAAAATCTCTCTTCTTGAAAGCACATCTCAAGAAAGCGTTGAAAGAGCCCGCGCTGAAGCAGCTGAAATGCGCAATCAAATGATTCAAGATTCCAAGCAGCTTGCAGAGCGAATTAAGCGTGAAGCTGAAACCGTTGCACAAGTTGAAATTCAAAGTGCAAAGCGCGCACTTCATGAAGAAGTTGTTAAAGAATCTGTAAAGCAGGCTAAAGAAATTTTGAAAAAAGATGTTGGTCAAACTGATCAACAAAGATTGCAGGATAATTTCGCAACTCAAATTGACAGCGTTCGCCTGGGGGCTAAAGCATGAGCCAAGTTGAATTAGCAAAGCGATACGCAAAGGCCATTCTTCAATTGGGAAACCAAAAAGATTCTGCAAAAGAATACTCTTCGCAAGTTAAAGCGATTGCGCAGATTTTAACCGCTCAGCCGGATGTAATGCAGTTTTTTTCTAATACGACAGTTTCACAAGACCTTAAAAAGAAATGTTTAGAGACTTTGTTTGAATCGGGAAAATATTCTGAAGATGTAAAAGCATTTCTCTATTTATTAGTTGATCGTTCTCGCATGAGCGCGCTTTCTGCTATCGCAAAGGCCACTGAAAGTATTTTGGATGCTGAAGAAGGCGTAACTAGAGGCAAAATTAAATCTGCCAGCGCAATTTCAGATCAAGCGCGAATGGATTACGAAAAAAGAATTGGCACAGCTTTAGGAAAGAAAATTTATCTAGAGGCGACAGTAGATGAAAAAGTCATGGGCGGGGTAAGAGTTGAAGTGGGCGGCTGGACATTTGATGACAGCTTAGAAACTCACTTGGATCATTTAGCTGACCAACTGATGAAAAGTAAAAATTAAAGCTTTTCAGAAAGTTAAGTTAAAAAGTTTTGAATAAAACCAAAGATAACAGCTACGAAATTAAAAGTATCAAGTTACTAAAATAACAGGAGAGAGAATGGAAACAAGTCAGATTCGTGCCGATGAAATCAGCCGAGTTCTCCGCGAACAGATCAACCAGTACAACAAAAAAATCGAAGTCAGCGAAACTGGCAGTGTTATCTCCGTCGGTGACGGTGTGGCGCGCGTATTTGGCTTGGACCACGTTATGGCCGGCGAACTTGTCGAGTTCTCGAGCGGCGTAAAAGGTATGGCATTAAACTTAGAAGAATCATTCGTAGGTGTGGTTATTTTTGGTGAAGATCGTCTTATTAAAGAAGGCGATACAGTTAAAAGAACAAAAACAATCGTACAAGTTCCAGCTGGTGAAGCGTTACTTGGACGCGTAGTCGATGCCTTGGGAAATCCAATCGACGGTCGCGGACCGATCGTAACTCCGCATACTCGAGTCGTTGAGTTAAAAGCTCCTGGTATCGTTTACCGCCAGCCGGTTGTTGAGCCAATGCAAACAGGAATTAAGGCAATCGACGCTTTGATTCCAATTGGCCGTGGTCAGCGCGAATTGATCATCGGAGATCGTCAAACGGGAAAAACAGCAATCGCGATCGATACTATAATTAATCAAAAAGGCCAAAACGTTCAGTGTTTTTACGTAGCAATCGGACAGAAGCAGTCAACAGTTGCTCTGGTTGTTGAAAAATTAAGGCAAGCTGGCGCAATGGAGTACACAACTGTTATTGCAGCCAATGCTTCTGACCCTGCTCCGCTTCAGTTCTTAGCGGCTTATTCTGGAACTGCAATGGCGGAATACTTCCGAGATTCTGGCAGACACGCACTTATCATTTACGACGATTTGACGAAGCAAGCGCAAGCTTACCGCCAATTATCATTACTTCTTCGTCGTCCTCCGGGTCGTGAAGCTTACCCTGGTGACGTATTCTATCTTCACTCTCGACTTTTAGAGCGTGCTGCAAAGTTATCTGATGATAAAGGTGGCGGCTCATTAACGGCTCTACCAATTATTGAAACTCAAGCGGGCGATATCTCTGCTTATATTCCTACGAACGTTATCTCGATCACTGATGGTCAAATCTTCTTAGAAACAGATTTGTTTTATAAAGGTGTTCGACCTGCAGTATCCATTGGTAAATCCGTATCTCGCGTGGGCGGTAACGCTCAGATTAAAGCGATGAAGCAAGTTGCAGGTTCTGTAAAATTAGAATTAGCTCAGTACCGCGCTCTTGAGGCTTTCGCTGCATTCGCATCTGATTTAGATAAAGCATCTCAACAACAGCTAGCTCGTGGCCGCAGACTTGTAGAATTATTAAAACAAGGTCAGTACGCTCCATTCAAAGTTGAAGATCAAATTGCTTCAATATTAGCTGTAAATTCTGGTTTTGCCGATGGATACCCAGAAACAGATATTCGTCGATATGAAAAAGAAATGATCGAGTTCTTGAAAACAAAGCACTCTCATATCTTAAAAAATATCGCAGAGAAAAAAGCGATCGCTGATGACACAAAGAAACAGCTTATGGATGCATTCACTGAATTCAAAGCTATTTTTCAACCTACAACTGGTAAGAAGTAAGTAACATGCCAAGCTTAAAGGACATTCGACTCAAAATTGAGTCGACAAAAAATACTCAGCAGATCACAAGGGCAATGAAGCTCACGTCTGCTGCTAAGCTTAGAAGGGCGCAGAATAATATTACCAATATGCGTCCCTATGCTTTGTCTTTAAGGCAAGTGATTGCAGATATCGTTGTGACTCAAAAAGTAAGTCACCCACTTATTGAAAAGCGGGCTGAAGTTAAAAAAGTTTTGTTAGTTGTTTTAACTTCTGATCGCGGTTTATGTGGCGGCTTTAACAGCAATATCAATCGATTTGCCGACAGTTACATCAGAGAAAATAAAAGTAAATATGAAGTAATGGATGTTTTCTTCATTGGAAGAAAAGGTCACGATTACTTCGGAAGAAAAGGCATCCTGCCTAAGGAATATATTTCCAAATTAGATAAAGATATTTCTTTTAAGCTAGCGTCAGGCGTAGCGGACAAATTATTGAAGCTTTATTTATCAGGTCAGTATGACGAAATTCGCTTAATTTATAACGAATTTAAGTCAGCGATTTCACAAGTTGTGACTTGTGAAACATTACTTCCTGTAAGTGTAGAGACTTCAAGTTTTACGGAAGAGCGAAATAAAGCAAAATTTTCTAATGAGCTTATTTTTGAACCAAGCGCTGAAAGCATTATCGAAGACTTATTGATTAAGCACTTTAATCTTCAAGTTTACCGAACCATGTCTGAAAGTGTTGCGGCCGAACATGGTGCGCGAATGACGGCCATGGAAAATGCTACGAACAATGCCAAGACTGTTATTAACAATCTGACATTAACGTACAACAAACTAAGACAAGAAAAAATCACCACAGAATTGACTGAAATTACGAGCGGCGCGGAAGCGCTTAAGTAGAGGATAAACAATGGCACACGGAAAAATTAAACAAGTATTAGGACCAGTTGTCGACGTAGAATTCGAAGGCGGGGATTTGCCTGCGATCTTCACGGCTCTTCGATTAACGAACAAAGCGATTTCTGATCAAGAAAACAATATGGTCGTCGAAGTGGCTCAGCACTTAGGGGACAACGTTGTTCGTACCATTTCAATGGATTCTACTGAAGGTCTTGTGAGAGGTTCTAAAGTAACTGACACGGGCAAAATGATTTCTGCGCCGGTTGGTAAAGAAGCCTTGGGCCGAATCATGAACGTTATTGGCGAGCCAATTGATGAAGCAGGTCCAATTAACACAAAAGAAGTATGGCCTATTCACCGTCTTGCTCCAAAATTTGAAGACCAAGCAACATCTGCAGAAATGCTCATGACTGGTATTAAGGTTGTGGATCTTTTAGCTCCTTACGCTAAGGGTGGTAAGATTGGTCTTTTCGGCGGTGCCGGCGTTGGTAAGACAGTTTTGATTCAAGAATTAATTCGAAATATCGCAACTGAACACGGTGGATACTCGGTATTCGCAGGCGTGGGCGAAAGAACTCGTGAAGGAAACGATCTTTGGAGAGAAATGAAAGAATCAGGAGTTATCGAAAAGACCGCTCTTGTATTCGGTCAGATGAATGAACCTCCTGGAGCACGTGCACGAGTTGCATTAACGGGTTTGACAGTTGCGGAATATTTCCGTGACGTTGAAAATCAAGACGTACTTTTCTTCGTTGATAATATTTTCCGATTTACTCAAGCTGGTGCGGAAGTATCAGCACTTCTTGGCCGTATCCCTTCTGCCGTTGGTTACCAACCAACTCTTGGAACTGAAATGGGTGTTATGCAGGAACGCATTACCTCAACTAAAAAAGGTTCGATTACTTCAGTACAAGCGGTTTACGTACCGGCCGATGACTACACAGATCCAGCTCCTGCAACAACGTTTGCTCACTTAGATGCGACGACAAACTTAGATCGTGAGATTGCAGCAATGGCGATCTTCCCAGCCGTACATCCTTTGAGCTCTACTTCTCGTATCCTTGATCCACAAGTTGTGGGCGAAGAACATTATCGTACCGCTCGTGATGTTCAGTCTTTGTTACAGCGATATAGAGAACTTCAAGACATCATTGCAATCCTAGGTATGGATGAATTATCTGAGGAAGATAAATTAGTTGTTTCTCGCTCTCGTAAAATACAGCGTTTCTTGTCTCAACCATTCTTCGTTGCCGAACAATTTACTGGTATGAAAGGTAAATACGTCGACATTAAAGATACTGTTAAAGGCTTCCGTGAGATCCTTGATGGAAAGCACGATCCTCTTCCAGAGCAAGCGTTTTACATGGTTGGAACAATTGAAGATGCAGTAGCAAAAGCGAAAACGTTGCAGGCATAATCATGAAGCTAACACTATTAACTCCAGAGAAAAAAATCGTGATGAGCCAGGAAGTCGACGAAGTCGTCGTTCCTGGTCACAATGGAGAGTTAGACATTTTGCCAGGTCACGCTCCGCTTATGACTTTGCTTTCAACTGGAATTTTGCGTTGGAAGCTTAAAGGGACAACAGAGATGAATAAGATCGTTGTTTCTTGGGGATACTGCGAAGTAAATCCAGAAGGTGTAATCGTTCTTGCTGAAACTTCAGTTTTGCCTGAAGAAGTTCAACCAGAAGCGTTCAAATCTGAAATCAAGACCTTGGAAACAAAGCTTGGAACTGAAAGTTTGGATGAAGAAAACTGGAACGAAGCTAAACGAAGACTTGCTGAACTTAAATCGAGTCTTGAAATGAATGGTCTTAAGTAGATTTGTTGCGCGCGAGTTTCGCCTTGAAGTGACGCGAATTAAGTAAGTTTTCCAGATGTAAAAAGATAAAACTGCACAAGATGTTTTAATGCTTTGCAGAACCGCAGCGGTTCTGCGGAGCGTAACCGCTGAAACAATTAATAATCAAATGAAATTGCCCGCTGAACTTGCTTAAGAGCTGTCTGTCGATTGGACGGCTCAATGGCCTACAAGCAGTAATCGTTATCTAAAGTAGTACAAAAATAAATGAGTCTTTTTTCAATAAAGAAAAGCCATTGGTCTAGTCTCTTCTCTTTCCTCTGACGTGACGATGGTCTGAATTCTTAATGAATAAACAGTTATCCGTTATATGTTTAGCTGCGTGAAAGTAAAATTAGAGAATGAAAAAGTGCGCTTTTGTCGCCACCCTGCTCTTATTTTTTTCCGTTACTTCTTTTGCTCAAGAAGACATCACTGACGAATTTGAAATTCAAGAACCTGCTGTTGAAATTAATTCTTCGAAAGAATCAATTCGTCCATCGGATGAATTAAAAAATGTTCCGACAAGCGATTCATTTGATTTATCAACAGCTCCGCAGGAAGCTGCGGCCGAAGAAGCAAATCAAAATGCAGAAGCAGATACAGTTTTAGTTCGAACGCGGGACGAAGATTCGTCGTCTGTTGTTGCAAATCCAAGTGGACTTGTGGAAGTGCGAATGCCAGTTGATTCCTTTTCGCCTTACAAACAAAGACAAAAAGATTGGGGATTTTTAGTTTCCCTTGGTATGGAGCAAGCAAAATTTCCTAATCTCGTAACGGCTTTTGCAACAGATGCTACTGATAATTTTAGCTTTGAAGAAATGCTTGGAAATGATAGCGCCGCGCTTTTAAGTTTGGAGCTAGGGCCTAAATACAATACACAAGCGGGATCTTTTGCTTTGTTGTTTGGATATGGAAGTTTTGATACGAAAAGTAAAGCTAAAGAGAGACTAACAAAAACGCGAATTCAGTACACTCGATACGAGATGAGCACTGTTTACTATCTTGATACTGTTTTCGAGGAAGCCTATTTTATTCCGTATGCCGGAGCGGGAATATGGCAGGGATACTACAAAGAATCTCCTGATTTTTATCCCGGAGAGTCCGAGAAATACTCGACTGATATTGGCACTCAGTATCGAGTTGGCGCTCTTTTTGGGCTCGATTGGATTGAAGGAGATGCAGCAAGAGTCAGTCGAAGAAAAAACGGCACTCAAGGTACATTTCTAAATTTTTACGCTATTTCAACCATGATGAGTGAATCCAACCCACAAGTAAACTTGGAAAACGAATTTGATATTGGCGCTACAATAGTCATGGAATTTTAGAAAATAAAACGAATCCTCATCAAAAATATCGAACTAATGAGACAACTAAGTTCTTTAAAATATCAAACTAATGAGATAACTAAGCTCTTCGAATACCATATTCCAGGATTGATTTGTTAGGCGAATGTTCAAGCGATTATCTGGCGTGATTGAATACTTTTTGTTTTCTCGCGAGGCAAGAGAGATCAAAGTTTCGGTTTTAAGCGGTGTCTTTTCTGTAAATTGTAGGGAAATTGATTTCAAGCCAGAGCTTATGTCGCGGACTCTTAATTTTTTACATAAATGACGAATCAACATGATGCCCATCAAATTTAATACAGGCTCTGGTGGATTCCCAAATTGATCTCTGAGTTCTGCTTCGATCTGTTCTAAGTCGTTTTCATTTTCGATGTCCGATAGCGCTTTATAATAACTAAGCCGTAATCGGATGTCCGGGATATATGAACTCGGAACGAGAGCCTGAATTTTTAAATTAATTTCTGGATCAAGCTCGATATCGTCCGGAGTTTCCCCGCGTGCAGTCGATAAAGCTTCCTTCAAAAGATCTGTATAGAGTTCGTAGCCAACGGAATTAACGTGTCCTGACTGGTCTTCCCCTAAGATGTTTCCGGTACCTCGAAGTTCTAAGTCATACTGAGCAATCTTAATTCCACTGCCGAGAGCCGTATTTTCTTGAATAATTTTAAGTCTTTCTTCTGCGGGCTTATCGAGTTGTTTGTTTCTTGGTAAAATTAAATAGCAATATGCACGCTGTTTACTTCTGCCGACCCGTCCCCGTAGTTGATAAAGCTGACTCAGCCCGAACATATGGGCTTCATTAATGAACATGGTATTCGCGCGGGGTACGTCCATCCCTGACTCTACAATCGCAGTACAAATCAGAACATCGATTTCGTGATTAAAAAATTCGAGCATCACCTTTTCTAAATCATGTTCTGGCATCTGTCCGTGAGCAACTCTGATTCGGGCATGGGGAACGATTTGTCTGATCTCATCAGCTAATCCATAAATTGATTCGATTCGATTGTTGATAAAATAAACTTGGCCTTCACGCTGAAGCTCTGATGTGATGGCTTTTCTGATGGTTTCAGGTTCAAAGCGGCTAATGAATGTTCTTGTCGGAAGTCGATCAATGGGTGCTGTGTTAATAAGACTTAAATCTCTGATGCCAGATAAACTCATGTTGAGGGTTCTTGGTATGGGAGTGGCCGATAAACTTAATGTATCGATTGAAACTTTAAATTTCTTTAAGCGCTCTTTGTGTGCGACACCAAATTTTTGTTCTTCATCGATGATAAGTAAACCAATATCTTTGAATTTGATATCTTGACTTAATATCCTGTGAGTTCCGATTAAGATTTGAACCTTACCATCCTTAACTTCTTGCACAGTTTTTTTAGCTTCGGCATTCGAGACAAATCGATTTAAAACTTTGATTTCATATGGCCAACCTAGGAAACGTTTTTTGAAGGTTTCATGATGCTGAAAAGTTAAAACTGTCGTTGGAGCAAGAACCGCCACCTGTTTTCCAGTTGCGACACTTAAAAAAGCTGCCCGCATTGCAACTTCAGTTTTTCCAAAGCCCACGTCACCACAAATCAGGCGATCCATCGGTCTATCCGAGCTGAAGTCTTTTAAAAGATCATCAATAGCGCGAAGCTGATCGTCGGTTTCTTGATATGGAAAACCTTTTTCGAATTTTATCAGATCGCCTTCGTCCCAAATCCATCCAGGCCTACGAAGTTCAGATCTTATAGCGTAGAGTTTTAATAAATCCGCTGCTAAATCTTTTAAATGACCCCGAACTTTTGTTTTTGTCTTTTCCCAACCTGGGCCGCCCAATTTATCTAAACCAACCGCAGCAGCTGCACCCGAATATTTTTGTAACTGGTTAACTCTGTAAACCGGAAGATAAAGCTTATCTTTATCTTTGTAGCTGACTTGAATGAATTCGGTTTCAACTCCGCCGATATTCATGATCTGAAGGCCTTCGTATAGTCCGATGCCGTGTTTAACGTGAACAACATAATCACTTGGCTTTAAATCACCGAAATTAAGTCGTTTTGCTTTTTTCTGGAAATCAGAAACGGAATCGGTTCTTTTCCGTTGCTTCTTTCCCAAGAGATCTTCTTCCTGAAGAATTAAAATATTTTCTTCAGAAAGAAAGATCGATTCATCAAGCGATCTTGGAATCAGAACAATCGTTTTTGGATCGGCATGAAGCCAGGAATTCCAGAGGTACTCATTTTCCTTAGCGTCTATAAATGGAAGTTCCATTTTATGAAGGGCATAATGAACCTTTTGAAGTGAAGAAGTATTCTTTAAGGTAATCCAAATTCTTGTTCCATTATCTTGGTAAGCTTGAATTTTAGCTTTAAATGCCTGGGCCCAAGGGTCCGTGCCGAAAGTTTCTGCAATTGATATTCTGCTAAAATCCATCGGAATTTTAGTGGAATAACTAGCTTTTATATTGTCTGTATCTTCAGGTGCCGCTTCTAAAGAAGAGAAAATAATATTTTTTCCACCTTCTGGAAAGATAAGCCGGTCAGGAGAGTTAAAAAGTGATTCTCGAGGTGGATGAATCGCCAAAGTAGTAGAAGATCTTTCGTCAGAAATAAGTTCGGCAAGCCAGTTATCGTGCGCTCGTTCGATCTCGAGGTTATCAACCTGCCAAATAGTCACCTCAGAATTAAAGTATTCTAAAGGCGAAGACAATTCTTCGTAGAAAAAAGGAAGTAAGAATTCTTGACCATCGAACAAATGTTTTAAAACGACCGAGCGAACAAGCTGTTCGGAATCTGCAGTCTGAAAAGATCGTTTCGCAAAATCGTTACGGATGCGGGCGACGATTTTTTCATATTCATTTTCTGTGTAGAGAACTTCTTGTGCAGGAATGAGCGTGAAAGATGAAATCTCAATTTCGCCCCGCTGAGTTTCCGCGCTAAAAAATCTTAAGGACTCGATTTGGTCGCCAAATAATTCGATTCGAATCGGCCTATCGTATGAAGGCGTAAAGACATCGATAATTCCGCCACGAATTGCAAACTGACCACGGTCTTCAACAATTGGCGCTGCTCGAAATCCAAGAGAGCCCAAGACTTCAGCAAAATTAGAAGGAATTTCGTCACCTTTTTTAAAAGCCTGAGTGAGCGAATTAAAAACTTTAAAAGGAAGAGTCTTTTGAACGAGTGAAGTTAAAGAGGCTACGAAAATATCTGAAGCTTTCGCATTCTGAGCTGCATGAAGAAATTGAAGACGCGCGCTTATAACGCGGGGTTGCGTATAGAGCCCTGAGTATGGAGAAACATCAAAACCCCGCAGTGAAACACAAGTACGGGTCGGATCAAAGAATTGAATAAGCTCTTGAAATTCCTGAGCCTTTTTATCATCAGCGACAATAACTAGATGCGGCAAGTGATTGATGCGACGGGAGTGGCTATTCGCCAATAAGAAAGCAATCGGCAGAGCCGAGCTAGTTCCTGAGATTTCAATTTTTGGAAAGCGAGATTCGAATGCTCGGTCTAAAATTTCTTCGAGCCTTAGGCGTGCGGACTCAACCTGTGCAAGTTTTGAAATTGGTGATTGAAGAGGCTGAACATTATCATTCATAATTCTTGGAAATCATTGAAGTTGCGTTTATAACTTAGCTTAATAGTATTTGAGCAACAATAAGAAACACAAAGCCGCAACATTGGCAAATCATCTAAGATGTGGGAGGGCCGATTGACATCAGCAGCATCGTCAATGCCTATAGGTGGAATCATATTTCTAACGATCTTTATTGCGACCTTCGGAACGTTCCTCATTTTTCTAGCTCGCGCAATCGGCGGACAGAGAAAAGATAATTCTCAAGCTAAAAGAGATATTTATGAGTGCGGAATACCTGAAGAAGAAAAAAAAGAAACCAAAGTCTCGATTAAGTTTTATCTGACTGCTATTTTATTTATTCTTTTCGATATTGAAATCATTTTTATGTACCCGTGGGCTATTTCTTTCAGAGAATTTATTGCATCTGGTATGGGAACACCGGTTTTAATATCGATGGCAGTGTTTATTGTAATTTTCATTTATGGCCTTTGGTGGGAAGTAAAATCTCGAGCGTTGGAGTGGGACTAAATAATGGGTAAAGATACTTTAGAAATTGCAATCAACGGTATAAAGCTAATTTTAATTTTCCTAATGATGGTTCAAGCGGTGCCTATCCTAGTTTGGCTTGAACGACGGGGATCTGCCTTTATTCAGAATCGATTTGGCCCAAATCGCGTCGGCCCTTTGGGCCTTGTTCAGCTTCTTGCAGACGCAGTTAAATTTATAACAAAAGAAGATTTTGCCCCGGATAAAGCTGTTCGTTCGCTTTTCTATGCTGCTCCGGTATTTGCGTTAATTCCTGCGACATTAGCGTATGCGGCGATTCCCATGTCGGTTCCAATTTCTGTTGCGGCCTTTGAAGCCTTTGGATCCTCGTGGGGTCCTTACTTATTCAGAGTTCAGGGTTATGAAATCGGCGTAGGTGTCGTATTTATTTTAGGGGTTTCATCACTAGCTGCCTACACGATTTTAATGGCTGGCTGGGGATCTGGTTCAAAGTTTTCTTTGCTTGGAGCTTTGCGTGCCTCTGCCCAGGTGATTTCATACGAACTAGCGCTTGGATTATCAATCGTTGGCGTGATCATGTTGTATGGCACCTTCAACCTAACCGAAATGGTCCAACTCCAAGAAGGACCTTTAAGTTTCTCGGCATTTGGATACACGGTTGCATCAACAGTTGATTGGATTCCAAATTGGGGAATTTTTTATCAGCCTGTCGGTTTTATTTTATTCTTTTCTGCCGCGTTTGCTGAATCAAACAGGCTTCCTTTTGATTTAGCGGAAGGCGAAGCAGAACTAGTTGCCGGATTCCATACAGAGTACGGCGGATTCAAGATGCTCATGTTCTTTATCGGAGAATACGGCCACATGATGATCGCAGCCGGCTTAGCGACAACATTTTTCTTTGGTGGTTATGGAATCCCAGGGATCACGGTTGCAGAACTTCAAGCCACAATTGTGGGCTGGGGATTTAGTGAACAAGGCGCAAACTACATGAACGCGCTTTTGCACTTTCTTATGTACAACGTAAAATTTGGGTTGTTTTTATGGATCTTTATCCACGTGAGATGGACATTGCCACGATTCCGCTACGATCAATTAATGGATCTCGGTTGGAAAACAATGCTTCCGTGGGCGCTTGCGAACACGATTGTAACAGCAGTCGTTATTTACGTAGCCACCGCTTAAAGAGTTCAGACAGAAAAGAATTTTTGTAGTTTGGAAAAAAGGAGTTCTTGTGACAGCAGACGCATTCTTGTTTTGGTTTTTAGCTTTCGCGACAGTCGGGGGCGCAAGCCTTGTAATCTTAATGAAAAACCCGGTTTATTCTGCTCTAGCGCTTGTTTTTACAATGTGCGGAGTTGCTGCGCTCTTTGTGACTCTTGATGCTTATTTTATTGCGGGTGTTCAGATTATTGTTTACGCAGGCGCGGTCATGGTTCTTTTCGTAATGGTACTGATGCTTTTCGACTTAAAACACGAAGTTGAAGCTTTCTCTAAAGGCCGAGTTGCTGGTGTAGTTAAAATTGTGACAGCAGGTTTGCTCGCGGGATTGGTGGCCGGTTCAATTCTATATAGCACAACAACATCAAGCCCCACTCTTGCAAAAGAGATGCTTGAGGCAAGTGACGATCCATCAAAACAATTAGGTATGCGTTTATTCACACAGCACATTTTTGCTTTCGAAGCTTTGGGCGTACTTCTACTGGTTATTGCAGTAGGAGCCGTCGCACTTGCAAGAAGCAAAGGGGGAACACACCATGGTCAACGCTGATATTTTTCTTGAAGTGGGCATGAGCCACTACCTTATTCTTTCCTCTGTCTTGTTTTCGCTTGGCATGATTGGTGTTTTGCTAAGAAGAAATGCGATCGTTATGTTGATGTCGATTGAATTGATGCTTAATGCAGTCAATTTAAGCTTTATTACCTTCAGCAAATACAACAGCAATATAGATGGTCAGATCATGGTATTTTTCGTGATGACAATTGCAGCTGCAGAAGCTGCGGTTGGTTTGGCTCTGATCGTATCTATTTTTAAGCGTTATAAAGAAGTGAACATCCGATTTTTTGAGCATCTGAAGGGATAATCATGGATCACACAGCATTAGTTTCTATCCTTCTCGCCTCTCCATTGGTCGGTTTTTTAATTAATGGAATTCGGCGCAATCATCATACGGCAAACGTTGCGGGTGCCATTGGTTCTCTTGCCGTTTTCGTATCTTTTGTTTGTTCGATCCTGCTTTGGGTTGATCTTCAAAATCTTCCGGCAGACGCAAGACACATTCATGTGGTTTACGGATCATGGATCGCGGTTGAAAGCCTCAGTATTAATTTTGGTTTTTGGGTAGATCAGCTTAGCTCGTTGATGATTTTGATCATTACGGGCGTTGGATTTTTGATTCACTTATTTTCTGTTGGCTACATGTCACATGATAAGGGTGTTGCGAAATATTTTGCGTACCTTAACTTCTTTATTTTCAACATGTTAGTTCTAGTCTTGGGCGATAGCTTAGTGACTTTATTTGTTGGTTGGGAAGGCGTTGGATTAGCCTCTTACTTGTTGATTGGTTTCTGGTTTACGGATCCAGAAAAAGCTGCGGCAGGAATGAAAGCTTTTATTGTAAACCGAATTGGTGATGCCGCTTTTCTGATCGGTATGTTTATTTTCTTCATCCACTTTGGAACACTCAATATCCAAGAACTAAATGGCATGGCACCGACCTTAATGGAAAGTACCTGGCTTGGAATCGTAACACTTGGAACTTTGTTTCTTTTTGGCGGTGCAACGGGTAAATCGGCACAAATTCCACTTTATATCTGGCTTCCAGATGCGATGGCTGGCCCGACTCCGGTTTCTGCATTAATCCATGCTGCAACGATGGTAACAGCTGGTGTTTATATGATCGTAAGACTTAATCCACTTTATCTTGCAGCTCCTAATACAATGATGGTGATTGCAATTATTGGTGCGCTGACGGTCGTGTTAGCGGCAAGTATTGGTATTGCGCAAAATGATATTAAAAAAGTCTTGGCATATTCAACTGTATCGCAACTTGGATATATGTTTCTAGCTTGTGGAGTTGGCGCATTTGCGACAGCGTTTTTCCATTTGATGACTCATGCTTTTTTTAAAGCGCTTATGTTCTTAGGATCGGGCTCTGTCATTCACGCAATGGACGGAGAACAAGATATTCGCAAAATGGGCGGTCTAAAGAAGTATCTTCCATGGACGCATTTAACTTTTATGATGGGTTGGCTTGCGATTATTGGAACTCCTGGATTTTCAGGGTTCTTTTCTAAAGACGAAATTTTATGGATGTCATTTCATTCACCGCGTGGACACTGGTCCCTTTGGGTTCTTGGTGTTTTGGGTGCGACGATGACAGCGTTTTATATGACTCGCCTTATGTGTTTAACGTTCTGGGGCAAAAGCCGCGTTGATAAAAGCGTACATCCACACGAATCACCTGCGACCATGTTAATTCCACTTATAATTTTAGCCATATTATCTGTTATTGGTGGCTGGGTTGGAATTCCACATGTAATTTCAGAAATTCTTCCAGGACATCCAGCAAATCTTTTAGAAGAGTGGTTTGCTCCTATTATTAAAAAAGTTCCAGACCTCGTCGCGGGCGATCCCGCAATGGAGTGGGGACTTATGGGAGCGTCGGTTGGACTCGCATTAATTTCAACGATTTTGGCCTATCGGCTTTACGTTAAAAATCCTGGCGCGATTGAAAGATTCACGAAGAAGATCAGTCCTCTTCACCAGCTGGTCTACAAAAAGTACTTAGTAGACGAATTCTATTTTGGTTTTATTGTTAATCCCCTTGTACGACTTTCAGAAAACCTTTGGGCTTATATTGATGTTCGCTTTATTGATAAGTGCACATACTGGGCCGGAGATTTGATGAAAGGTAGCGGGGCGCTTGTGAGATCTCTTCAAAATGGAAATCTTCAAACGTACGCAATGTATATTGGTATCGGTTTAGTAGTGGCTCTGTCTTTGGTAATGATGAGGTAAAAATGATTTTATCAACGCTGATTTTTCTACCCGTTTTGTTCGCAATTGTTTTAGCGCTTTGGCCCCAGAAGTCGACGATCAGACCGATGGCCCTAGGCTTTTCCATTGCGCACTTTTTGTTTGGGCTAACTATCTTTCAAGAGTTTGATCCTGGGGTGGCTCAGCTTCAGCTCGTTGAAAAATATATGTGGATGGAAAGATTCGGGATTCAATATTTCCTGGGTCTCGATGGAATTTCATTCTGGCTGATTCAATTAACTACGTTTTTGGCTCCGCTAATCATTTTAGCGAGTTGGAAAAGTATTGATCAAAAAGTCAGAGGCTTTCACGTCTGCTTTTTTATCCTTCAAACAGCCATGCTTGGTACCTTCTTAGCTTTTGATGCAATTTTGTTTTACGTCTTTTGGGAACTTTCGCTTATCCCGATGTATTTCATCGTTGGTATTTGGGGCGGAACGAGAAGAATCTACGCAACTGTTAAGTTCTTTATCTTTACGATGGCGGGTTCGTTACTGATGTTAGTTGCGATCATCTATATGATGTTCTTAACTCAACAAGCGTTTGGAACGATGAGCTCAAGCCTTCTTGATTTCTATAGGCTTAATATTCCGTTCATTGGTTCAGAGTTTTTTAGCATGCAAACACTTTTGTTCTTTGCGTTTGCTTTAGCTTTCGCAGTGAAAGTTCCTTTGTTTCCGCTTCATACTTGGCTACCTGATGCCCACGTTGAAGCGCCGACTCCAGGCTCGGTGGTTCTTGCGGGTGTCATGCTCAAGATGGGAACCTATTGTTATCTAAGATGGGTTCTTCCGCTATTTCCAGAAGCAACAGAATATTGGGCTTGGATTTTTATCATGCTTGGTGTGATCGGAATTATTTACGGAGCACTAGTTGCGATGGTCCAGCCGGATATTAAAAAGCTAGTCGCTTATTCTTCTGTTTCTCACATGGGTTATATTATTGTAGGAATTTTTGTGTTCAATCATCAGGGTTTACAAGGAAGTTTGTATCAGATGCTGAATCACGGCATCAGCACCGGGGCCCTGTTCATCTTGATTGGTATGATTTACGAAAGAACTCACTCTAGGGAAATCAAACAGTACGGTGGACTAGCTTCAGCGCTTCCGCTTTACACGATTTTCTTCTTTATCATCACGTTTTCGTCCATCGCGGTTCCATTAACCAATGGCTTCGTTGGAGAATTTTTGATTCTACTTGGAACTTATAAGTATTCTCCACTAGCTGCGGGGTTTTCGGTAATAGGTGTTGTTTTAGGCGCAGCTTACATGCTGTGGATGTGTAAACGGGTTTTCTTTGGTGAAAAGGGGCCCCTTGTTTCAGATGTCCACCATCCTTTAAAAGATTTGAACTTACGCGAATTTGTAGTTTTAGTTCCGTTCGTTATTTTGGTTTTTGTTATGGGACTTTTCCCAAACTTATTTTTAAAGTTTTCGGCAGTGAGTGTTGATTACCTCATCAAAAATAAGGCGAGCTACGAACTGACAATCAAAGGAGCTCAATAATGAAATTCACAGCGAATATGGGAGACCTGCTCCTTATTACTCCGATGATTGCGATTTTCCTGGCGTCACTTATTCCTATTACGATCAAAGTTTTAAAAGGCAACGTCGAGCAAAAACCCATCGCAACTTTAGCACAAGCTTTACTAGGCATCGTTGCTGCAGCCGGATTATTGATGGTTTTTGGCGGCTCTGGAAAGACTGCCTTCAACGATGTTTTGATTTTTGATGGAATTACTCTATGGACTGGCTTAATTGCGCTTTCTGCAGCGGCGGGTTCATTAATTCTGATGTATGAAAATCCGGCGACTCGCGGAGTACAGTTTTCAGAACTGGTTTTTCTAACGTTAAGCTCGATTTTGGGAATGATGATTTTAATTTCGGCCCTAGATTTATTGATGATATTTATCGGCTTGGAGTTAATGTCTTTATCTCTTTATTTGATGATCGGCATGAGCCACGAACAAAGATTAGCTAAAGAAAGTGCGTTTAAGTACTTCGTTTTAGGAAGCTTCGCTTCTGCGATATTCTTGTTTGGTATTTCTTTTGTTTTCGGAGCAAGTGGACAAACTAATATTTTAAAACTTTTAGAAACTGCGATGGAATTAATCCAATCAAACCGAATGTTCTTATTCGGAATGGTTTTAGTTCTTGTGGGCTTTTGCTTTAAGGTTTCAATTGCGCCGTTTCATGCATGGACCCCGGATGTCTACCAAGGTGCCCCAACACCACACACGGCTTTCATGGCAACCGCGGTAAAAGTCGTTTCGTTTGCAGCGTTTTTAAGAATTATCGCGACTCGTCCGTTGATTGGTTCGGAAAATTTATTTGAGGTTCTTCAGTGGTTAGCAGTCATTACGATGATCGTTGGTAACACGGCTGCGATTTTACAGAACAACTTAAAACGAATGCTCGCTTATTCAAGCATCGCTCACTCGGGCTATATTTTAATTGGTTTGATCACAGCAGGTGTGAGTTCAAATGGAACAATCGGCGCTTCAAGTGTTATTTTTTATCTGTTCGCCTACTCGCTGATGACGATCGGTTCATTTGCGCTAGTTTCAATGATGGAAAAAACAGAAGACCATTCTTTAGAAGTAAATGATTTAGCCGGTCTTGCCAAAAAAAGACCTGTGTTAGCACTTTCCTTTGCGATCTTTATGTTTTCGCTCGCAGGACTTCCGCCGTCGATTGGATTCTTTTCTAAATTTTATCTTTTCAATGCGGCCATCGGAGAAGGACTTATCTGGCTTGCGGTTTGGGGCGTTCTTAACTCTGTTATCAGCGTTTATTATTATCTTCGTCCTGTTGTTATGATGTACATGCACGAAGGCGAAGGCGATGTCGCTTCTGCAGGACATTTTGCAACAGCTATTACGATTGTCGTAACAGCCATTTTAACTTTGTTTTTAGGCGTGGTTTCTGGCCCGTTACTTGTGTTAGTTGAAAATAGTTTAATTTAAATAAAAGTCTTTGTTTCTCTTAAAAGCGACAAAGACTTTTCTAAATTCCGTAAGATTTGAGTGATAAAAGGGCTGACTTAAAGCCGATACCCACGATCTTTTCTAAAGTCTTTTGATTTAAGCTAAAATGATCAGCAAAAAACATATCTGAGTTTTGCGCGCGCGGGTGAATGTAGATGTAATCTGTATTCGGTCGCAGATCGATTTTTTGTTCGAGTTCGGAGAGTAATTTCTTACGGGCTTTTTCAGGCAAGCCCTCGTTTAGAAAAAACTTATCTACAAGTTGGTAAATTTCTTTAAGCTTGTCTTCAAATTCGATGTGTTTTGCAATTTTTTGCTGAATCACCTGGTAAAGTGCTTGGTTTAAAATTACGGGAATTCCAAATCGATGTAAGCTTCCGACGTCTTCGGTAAAATGATACGGTTGAACTGAATAAGACGAAATAACCAAGTCACAACCCTGATCGGCCGCAATGTGGGCGGAAAGTGTTTCGCGGATCTCACCGTCGTAATAATGAATGCCTCTTCCATCGGGACGCTTGACCTCAACTGGTGCGTAAACCGGCGGTAAAGCAATCGATGCTGCGGCAGCCTCGCTGATGCTTGCGTAATTTATAAACTGAGTATTGGCGTCTTTATATGAATCGGGAAACGGGCCAAAAATAGCTTTTCGCGTGTGGTTCAGCTGAGTGGCAACAAGGTAAAGCTCGACCCCGAGGCGTGAGAAATCATTTTCTACCAGAACATATTTACGTAAGTATTTTTCCAAGTTGCTGGTTGTAAACATTCCGTTGATTTTGAAACCTGATTTAACAAGAGCCTCGAAACCGCCCGCTAGCCACGACTTTCCAAAAAATCTTTGAGGTAAATAGTTCGTGAGGCTTCGGCCATTGACCGCAAAAATATGTCGGTAAGTCAGAGGCTTTAATGCTTTAATATGTTCATCGGGATAACGTACGCGTTTACCTAGACCAATTTGAAATGCGTTGATCAAGGACTCGACATCATAGCCCGCAGCCAAAATTGCGCTTACAAAAGAACCGGCGCTTGAGCCCACATAAAGACGAATCGTGAGCGGATCTTTATCGGGATAAACGTGCCGCACCAAGTCTTGGGTTCCTCCGGCAAACTTAAAGCCCTTTTCTTTTAAAGCTAAACATACGCCGATGTGAAAAGCCGCAGCTTTTATGCCGCCTCCACTTAGAACTAATCCAATTTTCTTCTTAGAACGTATGTCCATGATTTTAGATTTGAGCACACAATAAAACGTTTGAAAAGCATGACTATCCAGACCAAAGTCCATAAAAACCAAGCGTAGTCAGGGCCTCCAAGACAAAGAAGAGGACGAAGGGCCAGGAAATTTTCGACTAGTCACATGAAGTTTGACACGAAAGTCTGGCGTGTTAGTTTGAGTAGGCAGAAAGGTTGTTGTTTTTATGCTAGGAACTTGGTTGCCCATCACTGATTACTCAGCAAAGCACAAAATCAGTGTCAGCACTTTGCGACGACGTATAAAAGCAGACGACATCAAGTACCGGTTTCTCGAAGGCAAGTACTTGCTCCTGGACGAACCTGTTCCTGTTACCACCTCGAACCCACTTCATCGCCCCTCCCTTAGCGATTCTTTAGTGAACGAGTCTGCGTCGACAGCATCTGGGTTTAACCCGGTTCATGGTTTTACAAACCATGGATCGGCACAGATGTCCGCACAGACTCAGCCTGGCTCGCAGTCAAATGCGAATGGTAGTGCACTCAACAATCTCCCACCTCCATCTGAAGTCAATTTAGATGGTCCGATTTTGAGTGCAGCCAACAGGCTTTTAACTGAACTGAAAAAAGCGTATTCCCAGATTCTTCAAGAGAAAGAAGAACATATCCTCCAACTACGAGAAGAAGTAACGGACTTGAAAACTCTTGTCCGTGTACTTGAAGGCGAAAACGATAAGTTGAATTCGCGCCTTGGTACTCCTCACCGTGCTTTCGATATATAAGTTTTAGACCCATCTTTTTGTTTTACGTCTTTGACGTGACAGCGTTTTTACTTCGATAAACAATATTTTTATGAATAAAAGCTATCAAATGTTAGAGAAATTAAAGAAGTGGCCCTGCGGACTTTGGCTCTTTAGTCGCGCGATTTGTTTTCGGGCGCCGTATTTTTCTACGATTAGGCCTACGTTTACAAAACTTGAAAATGGAATCGGTGAAGCTCGATTGAAAAAGCGCAGAGCAGTTCAAAATCATATTGGAACTGTTCATGCTATTGCGATGGCCAATTTGTGTGAGTTTGTTGCGGGAGCATCGTTAGAAGTATTTTTGCCGGCGACGCACAGATGGATTCCAAAAGGCATGCAGATTAAGTATCTAGCAAAAGCTAACTCCGATTTAGTTGGGAAAACTGTTTTGAAGTTGGATTCTTGGCCTGATTCGGGGTCTTACTTTGTAAAAGTGGACGTTTATGATCGCGAAGATAAAGTTGTTGTGACCGCCGATATCGAAATGCATGTGAGTTTGAATAAAAAGAGCTGAAAAAAACGTGACCCAGTTAAGGTATAAATAAAAACTCAATTTTGGAATAAAAAAGAGCAGGACTTTATCCCTGCTCTTTTGTCGAACATACGTAGAAACTAGCGTTAACTAGCTGACATTTACCAGGCGTGACTGCCCTTTTCTCGACGCACCGTCACTGGTAATGTACGCGGGCTGCGTGCCCTGTCACCTTTTCATTAAGCGGCGGCGGCTGGAGTTTTTGGCTTTTTGCCTGAACTCTTGTGCTGCGCGGACTTTTTGTGATGGTTGCCTTTTGCGTCCTTTTCAAAGACTACTGCGAATACTTCGTCGAGGTTTTCTGCGAGGATAAAGTTTATCTTTTCGCGGAAGCCTTTTGGAATATCAGCTAAGTCTTTTTGGTTCGCGTAAGGAATAATGATCGTTGTAATTCCTTGATTTAAAGCCGCTAAACACTTTTCACGAATTCCACCAACCGGCAAAACTCTTCCCTGTAGGGTCACTTCGCCAGTCATTGCGATATCGTGACGGATTGGAGTATCTGTCATCAAGCTCACAAGAGCAGAAGTTAAAGTGATACCTGCTGAAGGACCATCTTTTGGAATGGCGCCCGCGGGTAAGTGAACGTGAATATCGTATCTTTCAAAAAAGTCTTCTGGAATTTGAAGTTCTTCCATGTGAGCTTTTGCGTATGACATCGCTGCGTGAGCAGACTCCTTCATTACATCACCCAATTGTCCAGTCAAAGTCAGATGACCTTTACCTTTCATTTTCAGAGCTTCAACGATTAGAACTTCGCCACCGGCTTGAGTCCAAGCAAGACCTTGAACTACACCGATTTGTGAATCGATTAGTTTATCGTCGCGCATGAATTTAGGCGGGCCTAAAAGTTCTGGAACAGTCTTATCATTAATGTCGCAGAAATCGCCTTCACCCATGACAACCATCTTAGCTACTTTTCTGCAAACAGAACCGATTTCTCTCTCGAGATTTCGAAGTCCAGCTTCGCGAGTGTAGCCTGCGATAACTGCTTTAATTCCAGTATCAGTGAAATTAATATTTTTTGCAGTTAAGCCGTTGTTCTCGATTTGTCTTGGGATCAAATGCTTTTTAGTAATAAGTAATTTATCGTTTTCAGTGTAACCAGGGATATAAAGCATTTCCATACGATCACGAAGTGCCGCCGGGATATTTTCAACCACGTTTGCAGTCGCAATGAACAGACAGTTGCTTAAATCAAAATCAACATTCAAATAGTTATCGCGGAAAGTTGAGTTTTGTTCTGGATCCAATACTTCAAGCATTGCGGCTGAAGGATCGCCTCTGAAATCTGACCCTAATTTATCAATCTCATCAAGAACGATAACAGGATTGTTTGTTTTAGCTTGGCGCATAGCTTGGATAATTTTACCAGGCATTGCTCCGACATAAGTTCTTCTGTGACCACGAATCTCTGCTTCGTCCTTCACACCACCAAGCGCGATTCGGAAATATTCACGGCCCATTGATCTTGCGATCGATTTACCAAGAGATGTTTTGCCTACTCCTGGAGGTCCAGCGAAACAAAGGATTGGGCCCTTCATATTTGTTTTTAACTTTCTTACAGCTAAAAATTCCAATATTCTGTCTTTTACTTTATGAAGTTCATAGTGATCTTCTTCTAAAATTTCTTTTGAACGTTTTAAGTCGTGAATGTCTTCAGTCTTTTTGCTCCAAGGAAGATCTGCCATCCAATCAAGATATGTGCGGACCATTGTAGCTTCTGAAGCGTCTGGATGCATGCGCTCTAGACGAGAAAGCTGTTTTAAAGCTTCTGTTTCTACGGGAGGAGTCATTCCAGCATTCATTAATTTATTTCGGAGTTCTTCCATCTCTTCGGACTTGGCATCATTTTCACCGAGCTCGTTTTTAATTTGCTTCATTTGCTCGCGTAAAAAGTACTCGCGCTGTGATTTTGATAAATCATCTTTTGCGCCACCAGTTGCTTTTCTTTGAGCTTGAAGCACTTCAACTTCTGCAGCTAAAAGTTCATTTACATTTTTAAGACGCTCACAAGGATCTAATAATTCTAATATTCGCTGAGCCTCTACAGTTTTGATTCCAATATTTGAGGCGATCAGGTCAGCGATTCGTCCAGCATCTTTGATGTCATCTAATACTAATAAGATATCTGGAGAGAGCGGTTTGCCGAGAGCAATAATTCTTTCGACATATTCTTTAGTCGTTCGGATCATCGCCTCTACTTCAGTTGCGTTTGCAGTCACTGGAGTATCTTCTAGCTTCTGAACGCCCACTTCATAATGAGGCGCTTGTTTTGTAAAGCCAGTGATCTTTCCTTTGGACACGCCTTGAATCAAGATTTTTACTCTGCCATCAGAAAGCTTGCGCATTCTCATGATCATCGCAATTGTTCCAGTCGTGTAAATATTGTCTGGAGATGGATTTTCTTCGTTAAAGTCTTTTTGTGAAGCTAAGAAGATCAAACGATTTTTTGCTAGAGCTTCTTCTACTGCTCTAATCGAATTCTCTCTTCCCACAAAAAGTGGAATTATCATGTAAGGGAAAACCACAATGTCCCTAACTGGTAACATTGGAAGTGTTGCTGGAATTTCTAAAACCTTATCATCAAAACTCATTGAGTGCCTCCGCTAGCTCCGACTTAGATGTTTCTACGTAGAGAACTGATCGGTGATACTTGCAAAGTGCTTTAATCAAAAACGACTTTCAAAAGTCCTGATTTTTCGAGGGTTTGCGAGGAATTTTAGACAGGACTGACATCCATGTCAGAAAAACTCCTCCCATGAGAATTGATTTTATTGGTAGAGAGGAGACGCTGATTCTTGTTCTTCTTTGCAGGAAATACAGAGACTTGTGAAGGGTCTCGCCTGCAAACGCTTTAGCCCAATAGGATCCGAGCAACTTTCACACTGACCGTAAGTCCTGTCAGTAATCTTGCTAAGAGCCTTCTCAATCTGGTGCAAGACCTGGATTTCTTTTTCACGAATCTGAAGCCCGAGGTTCTGAGATTGCTCAAAAACACTTTGTTCAGATTCATCAGCAATATGCAGAGACGCCATCAGCGACTCTGTTTTAAATTCTTTTTGACGATTAAGAATCACACTCTTTTGAGTGACAAGTGAATCTCTGATCGCTTCAATTTCGGCTGACTTCATTCAATATCCCCCTTGGATGATTTCACCGAATAACATTTCGTTAAACAATGGCGGCATCTTACGAATTGAGACAATGATGTCACCAAAAAAATTAGTTTGCTTTATAGTTAGGCAAATCTCTTTCGCACTGCCTCTCGAATCTCTGCACCCTCTATGCTGAGTCGTGTCCAAGGTAATGCCATGAGTCTTTCAATTTCGATAATCTCTTCTGTTTCTTCGCAGATGCCGAATGTCCCGAGTTCTATTCTTGCAAAGGCACTTTCAATTTCGAAAAGTTGCACGCGAATTTTGTTCTGAAAAGTAAGAAGTGAATGTTCTGTTAGCTGGGCAACAGTCTGGTCAATTTCATCTCCAGATAAATCCACACCTTTTTTAATTTCTTCCTGTTGAAGGCGAAGCCGATTGATCAGATTCGCTTTTTCAAGTGCCAACTTTTTTCTGCACTCCAGAACTGTCTCAGAATTTAATTTTGATCTTTTCATACTGGGCTCCTCCCCGATGCTCCTTAATTGAAGCATCACTTGCGAGGTATGACAGGACCAGCCCTAGGTATGGGTTAAAAGAATTATTCCACTACACTGAGTGGTATAACTTCTCCTTTTCGGAGAGTTAAGGAATACAGGGGTCTTACAACTTCTCTGGTAGGAGACATGTTTAAAGGACCAACAGCTCCTGGAAAATTTTCCAAATCTTTTAGCTCAGAAGCAACCTGGCGACGGCTGTCTGCGCCTTTTAAAATAAGGCCTCTTAATATAAGAGCACTTTCAAAAGCCTGAATTTCCATCATTGTTGGGTCTTCGCGGAATAAACTTTTAAACTCTGCAACAAACCGAGAGTTTTTAGCCGCTGGTGAATTTTGAATAAAGCCATCTACAAAAAGAAGCGAGTTTTGGAAGTGCCCTGCACGGCGCGCCAGACCTGGACTGTTCCAAAGGTTCGTACCCAGTAAATGAATGTCCTTAACACCGACATAAGATAGGAAAGCCGAGATCTGACCCATATTCTTTGCGCTATCCGGTATAAACACAGCATCAAAGTTAACGATCGGATCTAAGATATCTTCTGCACTTATATTTTCACGCGAAGAACGCTTGTTGGCTTTTTTAGAAAACTCTTTTTGTTTTGCTTTGTATTCTTCAAGTCGGGCTTCGATATAAAATTTGCCGACTAGTTTTTGGCAAACGTGTTTATGGTCGGTCGAGTTTGGATCATAAACTTGGGCAGCAGTGATTTCTCCACCGCGAGCTAGAACTTCGTCCCAGAAAATGTTTGCAGATTCCACTCCGTATGCATCGTTTGGATACAGGACTGCAAATTTACGCATTCCGTATTGAGTCATCGCAGTATGAACAAGATGATGGATCTGCATTTCCGGCGTGAGCGAGTTTCGATAGACGAACGGTGAGACCTCTGTAAGCCCCGATCTTTGCGAAAGGGTAATGAGCGGTACGCCCAGCTCATCGGCCTTTAGGGCGGCGCTCTCGGCTTCTCTGGACGAAAGTGCGCCCAAGACTGCGACAACATTATCTTCGCGAACAAGTCTCTCAACACCGCGTCGAGCTTTGTCCGGATTACCTTGTGTGTCGATGACAGCAAGTTGGAAATTACTTTTTCCGTAATGAAGCCCTAAACCCATTTCGATTGCTTTCAAAGTTCGTTGACCAACAGCAGCGCTTCTTCCAGTCAGGGGTAAAATGACACCGATCGTGCTGGAAGAGACTTTAGCTAAGGATTTTAAGAGATCGAGATTATTTTTAGCTTGTTGAGCCCAAACTGTTTCCGAACCCTGATCGATAACTTGGTTAAAATAATTTAGAGCCATATCAGAATTTCTTCGAGCCATTTCCTGCTCACCTAAACGATATAAAATTTCGATTCGCTGAGGTGCATACTGTGGATCTTGAAGAGATGCGCGAAGTTGATCTGGATTGAGTGATCGCCAATCAGGTCCCGCGGGAACTGGCGCTGGTTGCGTTTGTCCGCCCGTTACAACATTTGAATTTGCTTCTGCCCCAGGTGGATTAACCGGGCGCTTTGGAGGTAGTGCTATTGGAGAACCTCTTTTGCCACTTCCGCCGCTGTAACCACCGCCGTATGTCGAGCGATTTGAACTCACAGCGCACGAAACTAGAAAACTAGAAAAAGTAAGTAGCAAAACTATATTCTTCATTTACGCGTCCTCATAAAGTCGGCCATTTTATTTTTAAATTCTACGACGGGTTCGGGCTCGCCGATTTTAGTAGCCAGTTTTTCGACTATTTCTTTTTCTTCAGAAGTTAATCGATTGGGAATGACCAATTGAATTTTGACTAACATATCACCAGCGCCAAAACTTCCAAGTCTAGGGAAACCTTTCGCCTTCAAACGGAAAGTCTGACCAGAAGAAGTTCCTGGAGGTATTTTTAAAGCGGCTTTACCGGTAAGGGTAGGGATTTCGATAGAAGTTCCCAAAAGCGCATCGGTGAAATTAAGTGGAATATCAATCAGGACATCATTTTCATCTCGAGTAAAAAAAAGATGAGGCAGCACCTGTATGATAACATAAAGATCACCGGGCTGGCCGCCCCCACCGGGAGCATCGCCTTCATTAGTAAGCTTTAATTTTTGACTTTCTCTAACGCCGGCTGGGACGTGAACAGAAAGTTTTGCAGTTTCATTGTTCACACCTTTTTGACGGACAAAGGAAATAAGTTTTTCGCAACCGGCAGCCGCTTCTTCCATGGTAACAGCGAGTGTATAGCGTAAATCGGCTCCGCGGGAAGGTTTGCGCGCGCGCGCTTTTCCAGAAAAGAATTCGCCAAAGACATCACCGAAAATATCTTGAAACTGATCGGGATCACCTTGAAAACCGCCGGGGCCGCTAGCAGCTCCCCCTCGGCGAAAGCCTTCAAATCCCCCTGCAGCGCCGCCAAAACCGCCAAAATTCTGGAAGTCAGATGAGCCAAACTGATCGTAGGATTTTCTTTTTTGTTCATCGCTAAGAGTTTCGTAGGCCTCTGTGATTTCTTTAAACTTATCTTCAGCTTTTTTATTTCCTGGATTTTTATCAGGGTGATATTGCATAGCAAGCTTTCGATAAGCTTTTTTAAGTTCATCAGCTGTAGCTGATCTTGCTACCCCTAGTATTGAATAAAAATCTTTTTTAGACATTAAGCCTCTGGTTTACGAGCGATGATAACTCTTCCTACGCGTAAAATCTTGTCATGATATTTATAAGGTTTTTCAAATACGCGTAAAACGTGACCATCTTCAAGTTTATCAGTCGGCTCGCTGCCTAAAGCTTCATGAATAGCGGGATCAAAAGGCTGCTTTTCAGAAAGAACTTCTTTAATGCCGTGCTTTTCCAAAAGAGTTTTTAATTCTTTCGAAGTCATTTCCATGCCTTTAACAAAATTATCAATCGTCTCTGGCTTTACTTCGACAGACATCGCGCGATCAAAATTATCGACGATTCCCAAAAGATCTTTAGCTAATCTTTCGCCCGCATACTTCATCAAGTCAGAGCGCTCTTTGATGGCATGACGTTTATAGTTTTCGAACTCGGCTCTTAAGTATAAAAAATCATTTTTGAATTTCTCGGCCTCGGCTTGAAATTTTTCGACCTCAGAAATTTCTGGTCCCGCGGCTCCGTTAGCAGCTGAATCTTTTGCGGAACCATTTTCGCTTGACTGGTCATGTTCAGACACGGCGCATCTCCCTGATTAAATGAACTACCTAACTTTGTGTAGTCATTAGCTTTTGTCAACCTAAGGGTACCTGCCTCAATGGTGAATAGCGAAAGATCTTCGCTAACCAGAAGCGTCGTGCCACAAACTTTTCGCTGGGGATTCAACGCGCGATGCCTTACGCTTTACTCTACTACTTCACGGAGGAAGTGATGAATAAAATTCTAGTATCAGGGATGATTTCGCTTTTAACCTTAGGTCTTATGGGTTGCGGCGACACTTGCGCAACTGAAGTGATTGAGACAACGCAACTCACGAACGCGGTTGACCAAGATCTTCAAATTGAACTTTGCAAAATTCCCTACAAGCAATTGACGGGTGCAGCCGGTGATAAAACAGCGACAGTAGCCGGAGTTTCGATATTTGAGATTCTGAGTACTCAAGCCGGAGTTTATTTAGTTGATAGCTATCCACTCGAATTAAAAAAAGATTCAAATAATAAATGTCCAACGGAACTTCCGCCAAGTTATAACAGCCAAATCTTTTTAACTACGACGAGCATGACGCAAGTTAAATTATGCAGAAATAATTTAGATCCTGTGAAAATCACACTTGTGAATTTGGGGGCAGCTTGTCCGATAGGAATGAGTGCGCAAACTCAAGCTGTGGCGAATTGTAATGCGACTGCACTGATCGATCCTTGAGGAAACATATTTGTAGCGAATATCGCTGATAATAACGGACATAAGCTGATTAAAACGCAGAGTTTTAATCAAGCCAGCAATTCATTTGTCCCACTCTCCCCTGAAACTCTAGCGAAAGGACTATTGGAGTTTTAGAGTCACGACCAAAAAAACCAAGAGTCTTTATATCTTTGTGTGTCAGTTGAATGGAAAGGCCGTTTTGTTCATCTTGGAAAATCACAGTGGCATGAAATGCTCCATCAGTTGTTTGTAATGCCATTGGACTGCTGAAATCAATATTCTTCTCAGAATAGTTCATCGGCAGATTGCTTTTGATTTCAGCAATTACGCAACTTGGCGTTTCGGCATAAGCAAATTGGAATGAAAGAATAAGTAGCGGGAGTAAGATAAGCTGCTTCATAAGTCTCCCTGAAGGTTTGGTTACCTCACTACCCGAATTGGAGCCTGTCAACAATAGAAAGCTTTCTAAGCCGCATAGTGCTCATTCTCGGTATGCTCTTAGGTCAGGGAAGTTAGTTCTTATTTCAAACAAGCGGCGAGCAAGTCTAATTTAATCTACAGGTTAAATTAGACTTGACCATTTTAACCTCCGCGTTAAAATGGTCGGATGAGATATATTGAAGAGTCTATTCAAAATGACTTGATTAAAAAAATGGTTTTTTTAGGTGGACCAAGGCAGGTTGGCAAGACGACTTTAGCTAAAAATGTAATTAAAAATCGGGGTTTATATTTAAATTGGGATGATGAGCGTGATCGTAAAAAAATATTAGCACGCCAGTGGTCTGGTGATGACAAGTATCTTGTTTTTGATGAACTTCATAAATTTCCAAGGTGGAAAAACTGGGTTAAAGGTATTTATGATACTCAAAAAGAAAATCATCGAATTTTAGTAACAGGCAGTGCCAGATTAGATCTTTATAAAAAAGGCGGCGACTCCTTATTGGGTCGATATCATTACTACCGGCTGCACCCATTTACTCTGAATGAAGTGCCGAAAGCCGTTAGCAAAAAAGATGTTTTAAAACGGTTAATGAAATTTGGTGGGTTCCCCGAGCCGTTTTTGTCTGGAAGCGAGACCGAGAATCGTCGTTGGCGCAAAGAGCGATTTGATCGTATCCTTAAAGATGATATTCGTGAGCTAGAGGTTGTAAAAGAAATAAATAATATTTCTTTACTTGTTGATTTGCTTAAATCGCGAGTTGGCTCGCCGATAGTGGTATCTAATTTGGCTCAAGATTTACAAGTAGCACCGAACACTGTAAAAAATTGGATCGATATCCTAGAAAAGATGTACTTAGTCTTCAAAGTTCCTGTTTACACAGTTAAAATAGCGCGAAGTTTACAAAAGCCATTTAGAATTTATTTTTATGATAATGCTGACGTTGATGGCGATGAAGGCGCACGATTTGAAAACTTAGTTGCGACGCATCTTTTAAAAATGCTTCATTACTTAGAGGATACAGAAGGCTACAGATGCGAACTATTTTACATCCGAGACAAAGATGGGCGGGAAGTTGATTTTTGCGTCGTAATTGATGGAAAAGTTGTTGAGTTAATTGAAGCTAAACTGAATGATTCAACGATTTCAAAATCGCTGATCTATTTTTCCGAAAAGTTGAAGCCACTAAAATCAACACAAGTGCTTTACTCTGCAGTAACAAAGCATAAAAAAAATAATTTAGTTTTGAGCTCTGTTGAAGAAGAGTTCGCGAAATTGAAAAGATGGAAGTAGTCTATCGCGTCCGCCAAGCCTTAGCGGCCAAATCTTTTTAAGGAACGAGCCAGCGTGGTAGCAAGCTCCAGAGTTAGTTACTAGTTAATTTTAGCAACTACAGACAAGGAAAGCTCATCGCCGTCTTTATTGCTAACAGAAATTTGTGCGGGTTGATTTTCTCGAGCGCATATTTGGGGACTTGCCTCTAAAATCCGTTGGCCATTTGGATCATCTACGTAAACGGTAAAACTCAGCCAAATTAAGTTATGATTTGGAATCGACTTTTCGTTGGCTATGAGCGAGATTGAAACCTTCTCCTTATCCATTTTATGGGAAATTGTAGAGTGTTGCTATGCTCAGCTGGACCCACATATCTCATGCACCTTCTACTTCTTTGCGCTCCAAGCTTTGAATTCGCTTAGCTTGATTTGGTACCGAGCAATATTGCCTTCATGTAAGCTATCGAACTCCGTTTCTATTAAATCAAAGAGCTTCTTGGCGTCTGACAAAGGCAACTTGAGCACCTTGATTGATTTTAGAATTGTTGGTGTTAAAAGTTTTCGAGACACTTTTGATAATACGATTTTTTTGATGATTTCGTGAATTTGTGTACGATATTTCAACTTGATAAGGTTTGGCTCACCCAAAGACTGTTGAATAGCCGAATACCTTTGTGTTGAGCGCTTATAAGCCCACAAAAAAAGATCACGAAACAGCGAAACATCATTTTTTTCGTATATTCCCAGAAGGGCTTTCAAGTAAATGTCTTGATCAACATCAACAAAGGCTAAGGGTATAAGGTTTTCTTTTATTAAAGAAATATTGGCGACAAGTCGTGAAGTCCTTTTGTTTACATCTTCGAAAGCTTGCATATACGACAAGTGAACAAGTGAAAAAAAGCTCTTTTCGAAGGGGTCTTCAATCAAATTTATTTTATCTAAAAAAAGAAGGAAATATTCTTTTAATGAATAGGGATTATCTAATGGCATATAGGTGCTGCCTGAAATGCTAACGGGTCGTTCGCGTAATTTTCCAGATGCGGAAGGATCTCCAAGCAAGTTATCTGAAAGCAATGCGTGAATATTACAGATAGAAAGTTTATCAAATCCAATATCTTTCGCCGAATCGATTAAAAATTCGATGGCGGCTTTGTGGTTCAAAATCATTTGCGCTTCGCTAGCTTCTTTTCCTTCTGCCGCTTCACCAAACTCGATCAATCTTCTTGTTTCGAGGAAAGAATAAGTATTGCCTTCTAGTCGACTGGAGTTCCAAGAAAGATCTATTAATAATCGATTGAAAATATCGCGGGCATAGGTGCCAGCAGGCTTATTCATGGCAATCACCGTCCCAAGTTTTCGAAGCAATTCCCTCTGCGACTTGTCTAAATAAAACGTTTTGTTTGGTCGATAGTTTTTCAAAAAACTTTGATTATAACCAACCGGCACACGTTTAGTGACGGGCTGACTAACATAATTAAGTAAGTTTTTAGAGGAGGAGTCGAGGGCAATGTCATTTAGTAGCGTGCTGTCGTCATTCTTTCTTTGAGGCGCAGTAAGCTTGCTAGCCAACTCATAAACGCGCGAGCGCGCATTCCCAGATAAAACAACAAGTCCGCGCTCAGATAAGCTTTTAAGTGCTCGCTGAAGTGCACGCCTAGTGGCGGGATGGCTTGCGTCCATGCGCAGCTTTTTTGCAATGAGTGAAATCTTGAGAGCCATTTGACCATCAAGGGCAGCTAAAAGTTTTGACTTTAAAGATTCTTGTTTTTTCATTCATGCACCTTGAGTATTGCGACATAAAATGTCGCGATAAATCCTGAGCCTTAAAGGGAATATAGCATCAAAATGTCGCGATTCATAGTATTGCGACAAATATTGTCGCAATTTCGAGACATTTGTCGCGATTGTAAACAGGATTTTATATACTCATTGGCCCAAAATGCTAGTTCTAAGAAAACTTGATTACTGATTATGACACCTCAGGCATTTCGACTTGTTTATCATCATCAGGTCTGCCGGCAGCAAGTGGATTTTCTTTTGGGACAGTTAAACTATCGTGTTCTTAGAATTGGGAGCGTGGGGCAATAAAAAAGCGAAAAACGCCCTAAAATAGCGGCGTTTCTTGAGCAGGGGCAAGAGACTTCGAAATTTAAGAGACATTGTTGCTTAATATGGTATACAGTCATTTTTGATATATACCATATTAAGGATTAGGCTATGATTCCCAAGAAACTACTCAAGCGAATTGACGAAAAATATGCACGCGTTTAATCTCATCCTCCATTGTCGGCCGCTATAGTTCAGAAGCTGAAAGAACAATTTGCGCTTGAAATGACCTATAACTCCAATGCAATTGAAGGCAACAAACTAACCCTAAAATAAACTTATCTTGTTATTAATGATGGGCTGACCGTTAAGGGGAAATCATTAAAAGATCATCTCGAAGCAAAAAACCATAACGAGGCCGTTCACTTTCTTTATGATCTCATTGAGCATGAAAAACGCCACACAGTTAGTGAGCAACTTATTCGCTCACTTCAAAAATTGATTGTTAAGGAGCTAGAAGAAGAAGCTGCGGGCAGTTATCGTAAAGGAGGAGTTATGATCACGGGATCAAGTCATAAACCACCCGATGCTTACGAACTACCCCATTTAATGAGCGATATGATTGTTTGGGTAAAAAAATGCGGGACGATTACACCCTGTTGAGCTTGCCGCATTAGTACATCATAAGTTAGTGCACATTCACCCGTTCAACGATGGAAATGGCAGAACAGCCAGACTTTTCATGAATTTAATTCTTATGCAAAAAGACTACCCGCTTGTCGTCATTATGAAAAATGATAGACAGAAATACTACCGAGCCTTAGATAAAGCACATCGAGGAAACTATTCTAAGATCGAAAAATTTGTTGCCCAGGCAGTTTAGAAGGAAGCGCGGTCATTTAGTTCTTTTTGTTTTTATCGTACGCGCGCATAAACTTTTCTTCCTTAACCCAGTTCTTTTTATCGCAAAGTCCATGCTTGAGTTTAACAGCAGAAAATAATTTCTGTGTCTTGTTGTAAGCTCCTCTTAAAAATAGAGCTCGGTCAATTTCGCATTTGACGTCGACATCTTTCAAATCAAACTCAACAATCAGATGCTGAACATTTTTGTTTTCCTTCATGTGATTTTTTGCATCACTATCATCAAGTTCATCTTCTTTTACGTTTCCAATCGTTTCGATTTTTGTTGGCTTCGCTTGACCCTGGCCGAATCGTAATGAGTTTGCATCAATTTTTGCGACATTTAAGTCTTTTGAGCCTAAGATCATAAGTCGAATCTTGCCTGTTTCGTCAGATTTAACTTGAAACTGAGCATCCGCTTTGTAAGCGCCTGAATATTTCATACCGTTTGATTTTTTAATTCGAACTTCGGGTACAACTACGCTAGCAGAAACAGGCCCGATAGTAACGCCCTTGATGAAATTGGAATCAATACCGTATGCTTTAGCGAAAAAACCTGGGCAAATAAATTGTGCTTCTTCGAACTCAGGCCCTTCGCCCTCGGTATCCGAAGTCTGGACCACCGTAATCTGTTCTTCAAGATAAGCCATTAAACCAAATGTAACTGGACCAGGCTGAAGCGTCGATTTAATTTCCAAACCGGTCAAGCGCTGGCCTGCCTTAAGGTCTTCAGCCTGTCTGTTTCTTAAATTCAAGAAACCAGGAAAGGTACCTTCTTTGTCGTTTTTAGTTACCCGCCAGTTATCGTCGGGAAGTCTTGCAGGAGGAATGACATCGGTATTCTCTAAGACATCTAAATAAATATTGGAGACCGAATGGCGGGACATCCGTGAGTTTTCAAAACTATATTGATAAGTATAAGTTTGAGATTTTTTATCAAAATTAACGACCACATCAATTTTCAAATCTACTAGATTGGGCGATGGTGGACATTTAATAGAAGCTGAAAAAGCTTCGAAACTAAACATAAAAAATAGTGCGATTATGGTTTTCATTTTTTATTCCTATCTAACTTAGTTAGCAACTGCATGCCAGTGACTTATATCATCTCCGGGCCTCTCGCCAGCAACAGGAAAGTTAAATCCAGCACTGCCTAATGCTTCTGCCCAAAGTTTTTTCATTTTCTTCAAATTCTCAATTTCTTTCGGCGGTTGATATTCCCACCTTGGATTAAAACTGCTCAAGCCGAAATCAATTTCATTGCCTTGCCTGTGGGAGCAATGGGGTTGATTCCAATTTTGATTAATATCGAAAAGACCGCCCCACGGCAACGAAGCCCCACCCGAATTTATTGTGCGGAACTCGCGCTCGGGAATGTCGCTCGCGTTAAAAGAGTCTAAATAATACTTTCCTGCTTTCTTAAGCTTTTCGTGGAGAATGGGCGATCCATGACCTCCGACACTTGGATGGGAAACAGCACCAATACCAATTGGATAGGTATCGACAAGGGCGACTAGTCCAGGCTCTTTCACCCGAAAGATTGTTTCGGCTACTGAAATAGGATTTTCGTCCAGACCTATAGCGCTTGTTTGTAAGCTAATCTCACCGGCGACCGCAGAAGCAGCAAATAAAACTATTATTCCATCTAGGGGAATAGTGGTGTAGCTGGAATTATCAATTTCATTTCCATTAATACTTAGAATTCCAAGGGGCCTTGGGTAAAACAAAGAATCATGATCGTGCCCACCTGTTGCAAAGCTTTTTGCGTCCACCCTATTCCGAATTTTGCAATTCAATGAGGGTGATTCTAATCCGTTTGCATTTACGGCAAAACATTTGAAAGTGACACGAACACTCGAGAGCGTGAAAGAATTTTGAACTCCGCAAGTCTTGTGACTAGGCAGTAATTCAACACTTTCAACGCCACCGAGCGATATGTCTGTTATTGGTAAATTATAACTTTTAACTATTTTGTATTTAATTTTTTTAATTGTGAGCTTTACATAAACTCCAAAATCGCCATCGACATCAGTGTTATCAGAAAAAAAAGAGTCATTTGGACTAAAAAGTATGCGATCTGCACCAGCCGGAACTTGTGCGAATCGAGTGGCCCCTGGATTTACAAGAAAGTCCTGCGTAATATCCGTTGGTAGGTTTCTATGAAGCGTAGGACTAGTAAAAACAGGTTGAACCGTTGATAAAATTCCTGGTGATAAAAATCCCGAAAAGCCGAAAAAAACCGCGGTCAAGGCCTTGGCTTCGTCTGGTAAACTTGAGGTATATGCAAAATCTCCAACTTGTTCAAAGCCGATAAAATCACCAGGACTAAGTAATAACTGGGGATTAGTTTTATAAGGCGAAAGATCAAGCGTGGCAGGAGCCTCAGCAAGTTGATCATATTCCCTATCTACTCTTAAGTAGGTGCCTTTAGCATTAACCTTCAGGAAAAAAACTGCCGTATTCCCATCCCCCGGGAAGTTTTGCGCGTGTAGTTTATTACATGAAACAACCACGGCGACTATCAACAAAACGTACTTCATGAGTGCCCCTTAGTGATGAAGTAAAGCTACATGAAGATCGCAAGATAAAGAAAATAAAAACTTAATTTGTACCAAAATGAGCTAAAGGTGACTAAATAAAATTTAACTTAAGAGCAAATGGTTGTTTTGTGCCAATATCGAACGTCCCGAAAACCGTATCAATCAGCTTTCAAAAAGGTGAGTTCCAAAAAAACTTGGTTGCTGATCACAACCCCTTCTGCGGTCAGTTTAAAACCCGTTTCAGTTTTCTCAAGCCAGCCTTTTTCTTGCATAGTGAGGCAGCGGTTTTGAATCTTCAGCGCTTGAGTTGCGTTAAATTTCTTCGTGACGGCGCTAATATCAAGACCTGAAAGCATGCGGAGTGAAGTATGGCAGAAATCTGTCATCGCTTGATGACGCTCTAGTTTTTCGAACTGCGCTTCGGGCAATTCCAGAGGAGAATTCAGAGTTTTTCCTTCGCGAATTTCCTTTTCATATTCTTGAATTGATCTGACATTCCAAAACCTGACACCGAAATCATTGATCTTAGAATACGAATGAGAACTTAATCCCAAACCCCACCACTCTTGATCGATCCAGTACAAAGTATTGTGTCTGGATTCAAATCCAGGTTTTGCGAAGTTTGAAATTTCGTATTGGATATAACCGGCAGACTTTAAAGTTTCGGCGATGACTTCAAACATTTCGACTTGTTTATCATCGTCGGGGCGGCCG
The DNA here is from genome assembly GCA_043730825.1 of Pseudobdellovibrionaceae bacterium. Lineage (GTDB taxonomy): Bacteria > Bdellovibrionota > Bdellovibrionia > Bdellovibrionales > Bdellovibrionaceae. Next base: position 1,030 of record JAYTJV010000021.1, on the reverse strand, counting down.
GCAGAGAGTGGATTTTCCTTTGGAACAGTTAAACAGTACGGCGACACATGGGGCGGATCGAATTTCAGGACGTAATTAAGATCACGCTTAAGGTCATCCATCGTTTGTCCTGGGAGAGCAAAGAGAAGATCAAACGAGTAGTTTACCTTGTAGCTTTTAAGAAACAGGAGGGTTTCTTCTGTTTGTTGTGCTGTGTGTTCACGGCGTACTTTTTTTAGCTGTGCATTGTCAAATGTCTGGGCGCCGACGCTAAATCGATTCACACCACTTTGGAGGTAGGACTCCATCTTTTTCTTATTTAAAGTTGCGGGATTGATTTCGATAGTCACTTCGGTGTCTGGACCTCTGGTAAACCCGAGCTTTTCAAGACCCTGGATCATTTGTACTATGTTGGCAGGATCAACGAGTGAGGGAGTTCCTCCGCCGAAGTAGATTGTGTTTAAAAATTTAGGAGCGAAAAAAGATTTTCGCTGCTGCATTTCTTGAAGCACGAGCTGGGTGTAGTTTTCTGCGGGTAGAATCTGAGATTGTTCGTAAGTGGCGAAGTCGCAGTATGTACAGCGCTGAAGACAGTAAGGAATGTGGAAGTAGACTCCGAATTGATCCATAACAAGTAAGAGGTGTAGTTCATGAAGCTCAAAAAGTTCAAGCTTAAAAATCAGTTGCAAGTCCTTTTAGTAGAAAGTCGTAAGTCCCCTGTGGTTTCGGTGCAGATGTGGGTTAGGACAGGAAGTGCGGATGAGAAAAAAGGCGAAGAAGGAATTAGTCACTTCATCGAACATTTACTTTTTAAAGGTACGCGAAAATTTAAAACAGGTGAGATTGCCTCGCTTGTTGAGGGTTCTGGCGGAGAGTTGAACGCTTACACTTCTTACGATCAGACTGTATTTTACGTGACCATTCCGACTCCGAAAGTAGATATCGCGTTAGATGTCATCAGTGAGATGATGGGATTCCCAGAATTTGATCCGACTGAAATTGATAACGAACGTGGGGTCGTAATCGAAGAAATTAAGCGCGGCGAAGACTC
>JAYTJV010000020.1:0-17496 GCA_043730825.1 Pseudobdellovibrionaceae bacterium | reverse complement strand
TTCAGGAGAATAATTAATTCCAGTGATCACGCCTTCGAAATCAGTCTTGATAACTTGTTTTGTTCCCGCTTCATTGTACGCTTCAGCAAACATTTGATAATTGCCAGCAGGTGCAGCTTGGCCTTTGTCATTCTGACCATTCCAAACAAATTTATTGTCGCCCTCTTTAAGCTTCTGCAATGAGAGAGTACGAATTGTTTCGCCCGTTTCATTATTACGAACACGAATTTCAACTTTCGCTGCAGGATTCGTCAATGAGAAACGGAAATCGTGATCCGTGTCCCCTTTTGTACGAGTGATTTTTGAACTATCACCACCAACAGATTTACCAATGAAGTTTAGAGCTTGAAATTGCTCTAAAGGTTTTTGTCCGTCCTTCATGTCAGTTAAGGTTTTATTCATGTTGCTCATTTGCTCTAGAGACGAGAAATTTGCTAGCTGCGCTGCCATTTCGTGCGACTTCATGGGGCTTGTGGGATCTTGATTTTTTAATTGAGTTAACATCAACTTGAAAAATGCTTCTTTATCCAATTTATCACTACCAACTGCGCGCATTTTTTTCGCTGGATCAACCCAGTTCGGATCGGCAATCTTATTGAGGATTTCACCAACATTATCACCACCAAGTTTTTTAAGCTCGTCTGGTGTTAAGTTAGTTGCAGCACTTGGTCTCTCAGTCGGACCTTCGGACTTACCAACTGTCTGAGTTGCTCTTGCTACACTTACTACTCCCATAAATCCTCCTGATTTATTCAAGTACCTGCACTTACGTGCAAGTACTCTCGAAATCTATTATGCCACGAGATTTAAACTTTTTCCTCGTCCATCGCTAGAAGCTCGACCATTGGATGATGTACTATCAAAACCTGGCAGGGTCTGGTTCTTCACCGGAGACCTGATATTTGAAGCATCAATAAAATTGTCGCGCGCCTGGCGGTTTCCAAAACTTTCGTTGAACTGCTGCCAATGTTGTTTCATGCCATCACGCTGTTGATTGTTCATGAAATTTTCCATCTGGCTTTGCAAATCGTTCTGAGCTTTGTGCGCCGAAGAAGTTTCTTGCACTACCTCTACCTTCACAAGATCCATCGAAAGCTGGTGAGCCGCTAATGCCTGTTTTAAATCATGCATTGAAGACTCGATCAGTTGTTTCGCTTCCTTTGTTTCAGTATTCATTTGAATTTGTACTTTTCCATCAATAACTTGCAACTTCATTTGAATCGAGCCCATTCCCTCAGGAGTCATCTCGACTTTGACCTCGCCACCCCCGTTTTTAATCAGGAATTGTGCTTGGTTCATAATCTGTTGCATGTTTTCAGTCTTTTCAACTGGTGACATCGTCAATGGTTGGACATTCAAGGCTGGTACTGCAGATTGCAAAGTTTCGTACTTCGCTTGTGAAAGCGAACCCGCATCAAGATTTAACATCGACTCAACTTCTGCTTTTCCCAATTTCTTGGCCGCTAGTTGTTCTGTCGGTTTAATCCCGAGTCTTTTAAATTCCGCTTGTACTGCTTCCTGGCTAATCCCCGCTTTCAACATAGGCTGAGCTTGAGAATTTTGATTTCCCTGCTCCGCTTCCTGTTGGTGGTGCTGCTGTCCATTCTGACTTTGTGACTTCGCGTTTTCAGCTAAGGCCTTCATTGCCGCCGATTCCGGCATAAACGAAGTTTCACCCTTAACTGAAAGCTCTGATCCTTCTTCTGTTTTCAACTCGCCTAAGCTTTCAGTCTTAAGTTGATTCAAAAGGTTTTCAGTAGAAGCCATCAATTCTGGATTTGCCATCGCTTGTTCATTTACACCAGCAGATTCAGCTGTAACCATCTTCTTCATAAATTCTCTGACCTGAAGCTGATTCATTTCTGAGTTAACGGGCTTTTCTGCATTCGCACCGCGCATCCAAAATTTATCGCTCAAGCCTTGAACTTGTGAGGCTGCTACATCTTTTTTATCTGCTGATAATTGAACACGCTGAGCCGACATCTGACTTAACAAATCATCATTCACTTTTGGCAATGCCACACGTGTATCGATTTGTTTTAATTCGACGACTAAACCCATATACATTTTCTTTGCGTGCGCTTCATCTTCTGATTGAAGACCAAGCTGAGCAATTAATGTATCCACCGTTTTTTCAGGTGGCTTTTCGAGATCCTGCGTTGTGAGTTGAGACATCGCTTCCACCATCTCTTCTGGTGGTATTCCGAATTCACTCTCGAATGAGTCCATGAATTGTCGGATCGCTCGATCTCTCTGTGCTCGCGTTGCGCTAGTTCTCGGATCCATCACTTTTGGATCCGGGGGACCTTCGGTTTGGCTTTCAGAGTCTTCCTGACTTTCAACCTTCTTCTGTTTCTCTGTAGATTTAACTCTTACAGGTTCAGATCTCAGCTTAGCCTTTTCGGGTTCTGCTTTGACGATATCTTCCTTCTTAGGGGCTCTCTCCGTTTTAGGATCAAGCATATCGCTAAACTTCCGCCCTTGTGTCTCTGAATTCCTATCCTTGGAATCCGGCACCGGTACGTTGAGTGTTGGACCCGTATTCTTTACGAGTCCTGCTATCAAAATTCCTCCTCTGACCTACGGTTTCGTAAGTCCTTCTGTTGCCTCTTCAGCTTCCGGAGCAGTTCTCTGCTGGTCCGGTGCTTTAGAAGCGATTGTTCGATTATATCCTGCAAACTTTTCTGTAAACGTTTGAGCTTTATCAGCCTTCATTAAATTTAAAACTTCAGCTGCATTCTTCTTTTTCATACGACCTAAAATTTGAACCGCTAAATCTTCATCAAGAGTTTCAAATATTTTTGCTGCCTGAGGTGGCTTCATATTCGAATAAAATTGAACAAGCGTATCGATCTTTTGGTCATCGCCTTTTACGCGCTCTTCTAAAATGGTCGAAATCGAATTTCTCATCTTCTCAAGGTCACCTACCTTTTTTTGAAGTTCTTCTTTTTGCTTCGACATTTCAGTTTCCATGCGATTAAGTTCTTCTTCTCGTGCATCTAGTTCTTTTTTTCGTTCTGCTAATCTCATTAGGTGATTCAGTTCTTCACCAGTGGGCTCTGCAATGACAGGCTTCGTAAAGCTTGTGGTTTCAAGACTTGGCGCTGCTGTGTCTTTCTTAACTGTGTCAGAGGCAGCATTCGCAGGTGAAAATAGAGAGAACTCTAACTTACCCATTAAAACACCGATATGTTCATAGTTTTCATAGCCTGCATATGCTCCGCAAAATCCAATTACAGAAATAATAAAAGAAATAATCGGAAACTTAGCGCGATTCTTTCTTTTCTTTAGTGTATATCTTGGCTGCTGAACAAGTGGCTTAGATTGTTTGATGGTAGCTGGTTTGCCATCAGCAGCATTTCGCGCACTTTTAAAAAACTGATCGTATCCAGACTTCATAGATTTTTCATTTTCCTTATTAAGTCGAATCTCATACTCGAATTGTCATCCAATTCTTTTTGTTCGCTAATTCGCTCTTCTTCCATAAATTGCGCTTTTTTCTTTTCTTCCAGCTTCTTTATTATTTTCGTATCCATTGCTTTTTGTCGCAATACTTCCCTCTTCGCCTCGACCAATTTCTCCATTTCTTCAATGACTTTGATCTGCTTTTCAATCCGTATGTCCTGTAGAAGAATGAAATCGTGTATTTGTTTCAGCCCCTCTAGGACCTGGCCACCAGTCTGGGATTGGTCGCTGAAAGCGCGTTTGCGGGCTTCGCTTTTTTCCTTTCGAAATCGTTCTAAAATATCTTTTTGCTCGTTGCATGCAGCTTGCGCTTCTTGAAATTCTTTTTGCGCAAGATCTTCTAGAATTTTTCGATGTACTAAAACTTTTTCTAATTTAAATTTAAACTTCATGAGGCACTGACTATAATTTGTTGCATCATTCTCAAAGTCGTTTGATAGTTCGTCGGATCATCAACGGACTGCCTTAAGAAATCATTAATTTGATCTATGTTCTTTATTGCTTTATCAATTTTAGGATTACTTCCAGCTTTATACGCACCGATATTTACTAAATCCTCAGCATCTTTGTATATGGCTAATAATTCCTTGATTGTTTGCGCCCACTTAATTTGATCAGGTGGAGCAACTGCTTTCATAACCCGGCTTGAGCTTTGCAAAATATCAATTGCAGGGTAATGAGCTTTATGTGACAAGGCTCTTGATAGAACAATGTGGCCGTCAACAATTGATCGAACTGCGTCTCCGATTGGATCATTATTATCATCCGCTTCAATTAAAGTTGTATAAAGACCAGTAATACTGCCTTCACCTTCATAAGAACCAGCTCGTTCTAACAACTTAGGCAAAGTTGAAAACACACTTGGAGTGTAACCCTTTGAAGAAGGCGGCTCTCCAATACTGAGTCCGATTTCACGTTGAGCCATTGCAAAACGAGTTATCGAATCCATCATCAATAAAACATTTTTGCCCTGTGCGCAGAAAAATTCAGCTAATGCTGTTGCCACGAAAGCGCCACGCATTCGAAGAAGCGGACTTTGATCACTTGTCACACAAACGACAACCGAGCGCGCAAGACCTTCTGGGCCCAAATCATTTTCGATAAATTCCCTAACCTCACGACCACGCTCACCGATCATTGCGATAATATTCACATCAGCTTTTGTATTTCGAGCCATCATTCCTAATAGAACTGACTTACCAACGCCGGAACCCGCCATAATGGAAACACGCTGGCCTAAACCAACAGTTAACAATCCGTTGATTGCACGAATTCCCAGATCCATAGGTTGCCTGATGGGCCTGCGATCAAGCGGATTTCTAACAGTTTTATAAAGGCTTTGCTCTTCGAAATTTTCAATTTCGGGCCCTTGATCCAAAGGTTGTCCCAAACCATCAATAACTCGACCTAGCAATTCATCAGAAGCCCGCACTGTCGCGATCGAACGTGATAGAATGATCTGCGACCCCAGAGAAACCCCGCGCATTTCGCCTAATGCCATCATCAGAACATGCTTATCTTGAAAGCCAACAACTTCAGCCAAAACAGTTTGATCATTATCTTGAGGGAATATTTCAACAAGAGAGCCTAAGCTTGCACCGGGCAAATAGCCCTTAACGAGCAAGCCTTTCACTTCGATCACTTTTCCACTGTCCCGTGACAGATGGAGTTTATCGATTAATTTTGTATATTTACTGAAGTCGATTTCAACGCTCATCTAGATTAGCCCACTAATTTCGGTTTTACTCGCGGAAGATTCTCTTTCAGATTTGACCAAAGTTTTTCAATTCTTTGTTCAATCCGAGCATCAACTTCACCATAGTTTGTTTCGATTATGCAGCCGCCAGGAGTGATCTCGGCACTTGCGACAAGTTTAACTTTGTCCAAGAAATCAAATTCAACTTTTTTCTGTGCTTGAAGATTTTCAATGAAGGTCATTTGTTTATCTGATAAATGAACAATCACGTTCTCTTCACCCTGAGCAAGTTCAACCGCTTGTCTGATTACTTCAATCAATGGCTGGTGATCATATTCAAGATGATATTGTGCAAGTTTTGAAGCCATATGAAAAAGTAATTGCACCATGTGAGCCTCATTATGACTGATAATATCTTTCTTCATGGTATTAAGAGCCGTCACACTCTGTGACATTTCCTGCAAACTATCTTGGATCAATTTTGAGTTTTCATCGAAAGCACGCTTTTCGCCTTCTTCCAAACCGAGCTTGTAACCTTCAGCATAAGCTTGCTCTTGAATAGTCTTTAATTTTTCAAGCGCGCGAGTTTCGATTCGCTCTTCGTAACTGTCCTGCTCAATTTTTTCAACGCCAGTTTGCACCCGAATGACATCATTCATTCGGAAATCTGCACCGCGCTTCTTAGTTTCAAGATAGTCCAAAGCCTGCGAAGACGTGCCCAACTGAAATTTCGTTGGGCTGTATTCAAGTACTGAATCCGTCGCATCAGCTTTTTTAAGAACTGATTTATTAAACCATGGCATCTTCTGAACCGCCTCTTGCAATTAAGATCTTACCTTCAGCTTCAAGTCTTCTAGCCGCATTGACGATCTCTTGCTGAGCACCCTCTACATCTGATAGACGAGATGGTCCCATGTTAGAAAGATCTTCACGTAACATCTCTGCCGCACGCTGAGAAAGATTCTTGAAGAATTTGCCTTTGATCTCTTCAGATGCTGTTTTAAGAGCAAGAAGAAGCTTATCGTTGGCAACCTCTTTAAGAAGAGCCTGAATACCGCGATCATCAATTTTAATAATGTCATCAAATACGAACATCAGTTTTCTAATCTCTTCTGCTAGCAATGGATCTTTTTCTTCCAATCGCGACATAATTGATGTTTCTGTATTTTTATCCATAACGTTAAGCATTTCAGCCACTGGAAGAACGCCTCCAAGAGTACCTTGCTCAACACTTGCTGTGTTCGATAACTGATTTTTCAATACTTTATCGATCTCTCGAATGAGTTCTGGATCAACATGTTCTAAATTCGCCATCCTTAATACAACTTCAGCTTGAAGTGCTTCAGGTAAACGTTTTAGAACCTCGCCTTTTTTCTCTGGCTCTAGATGAGATAAGATAACTGCAACAGTTTGTGGATGTTCACTGACTAAGAACGTAGCTAAAGACTTAGCATCGATCATTTCAAGGGACTCTAATGAACGAGAAGACCCTGACGCAATGTTAAGACCACCCAGGATACCTCGCGCTCGGTCTTCGCCTAGTGCATCTACGATCATGTCTTTGCTCGCGACATGTTCAGAAAAGATATACTCTTCTGATTCTGAAATCATTTCATAATATTCTTCTAGCACACGTTTAGTAACATGAATTGGAACAATTCGATATTTGTTCATAACACTTAAAAGTTTTCGGATATCACCATCGTCCATTCTTTTCAGAAGAATTTTGACTGCATCTTTACCCAAGTAATTAATTAGGATGCCGGCTTTATCGAAGCCTTTAAGAGTCTCGTATTCAATATTTTCGAGCTTATGAACTTTGATCGACATAACTTATTGTCCATCCTTTCGAACTAACCACATACCGAAAGCACTTGCCGCTTTTTCTTCGTCTTTAGTCATGATGTTTAAGATGCGATCTTTAAGTAGTTCGCTCTCTGCTTTTTCTGGATCCACTGATTCTTGTAAGACTGGAAGGGCCGCACTCATACCTGGAAGCGTGCTATCAACAGATTGTAATTCTTCAAGTTCTTCAATTGTACGAGGTAACATTTCATCCACCGTGTCTTGGAAGCTGTCAGTAATCCACTGCATGAAAGGGCGAACCACAATGAAGAAAAACAGAGCAAGTGAGAATCCCAACAACGCCCATTTGAAAAGTGCGTGAAGTAATTTTCTTCTCTCTAAGTTCGTAAGCAATCTTTCTGCTTCAGAAAAGTCTTCTGGTTGAAACTGAATATTTTCGATCTTAACGCTATCACCACGAGCAGCATTAAAACCAATAGCACTTTTAATGAGAGTCTCGTACTTCGTTAACTCTTCAGCACTTCTAGGAGACCACTTTGTGTCTGAAGTGCCGTCCGCTTTTGTCGTTGTTTGACTAAAACCATCAACCACAACCGCAACACTTAAGCGCTCGATATTTCCAGCTGCCTCTTTGATGTTTTTAATTGTTTTTGGAACTTCAAAGTTTGTTGTCTTAATTTCTTTTTTGATATCTTGCTTAAATCCTACCTGCTGAGCATCTTCTGCTCCGGGTAAGTTAGATCTTGAACCCGGAATGCCTGTTGGATTTAATCTGGCGCCATCAAGTGATTCTTCTTCTGATTGCTGACTTCTAATTGCAGTCTTTTCAGGATCAACTGATTCTTCAATTGATGAAATAACTCTGTGCTGAAGTGTCGCATCAACTTTAGCTACAATTTTAGCGTTACCAACAACTTTTCCTAAGATCGTTTCGATACGGCTTTCCATTGCATTTTCAATTTTTTGCTTCAGCTCCATGATTTCGTCACTGCCTGAAGTCGCCCCGCTATTTTCACGAGTTAATACTTTTCCGCGTTCATCTAGTACTGTTACGCGATCTGGATCTAAACCTTCAACTGCGTTACCAACTAAATACCGGATACCACGAACTTGATCAGGTCCTAATTCTTTGCCCTGGTGAAGTTCAACAACGACCGATGCAGATGGCTTTCCGCCTTCTTCAAGAAATGTCTTTTTCGCAGGGATTGCCAAGATTACTTTAGATTGTCTAACTGCTGTTAAAGTATTAATCGCACGCATAAGCTCGCCTTGTAAGGCACGCTGATGGTTAATTTTTTGAGCGTATGAATTAATTCCGAAATCTTGTTTATCAAAAATCTCTAATCCGATGTTACCCATCTTAGGAGATCCAATTTCAGACATTAAAGTCATTTGCGTAGAATGCAAAAGATCTTTAGGAACAGAAATTGTCTTACCATCATCACGCAACTGGTAAGGAATGTTCTTTTCGTTTAATTTTGCAACGATCGAAGCGATTTGATCCGTCGGGATGTTGCTAAAGAGTGTCGCATAGTCTCTTCCAGAAACCATGAATACCATCATTGCAATCGCAGCTACTGCGATAACCGATACAGTAAGAACCGAAAGGCGCTTGGTAGGCCCTAAGTTCTTAAAGAATTCACGAAATTGTAGAATCAAACCACCAAAAATTTTATCCAATTAACACCTCAAACTTGCATTCTCATAATTTCGTTGTACGCATCGATCACTTTATTTCGAACTTGCACCATCACGCGCATTGCGATGTCAGCTTTTTCAGCCGTAATCATAACGTCAGCAACGTTATCAGTTTTACCAACTGCTAACTCTTGCATTTTTTTATTTGATACTTGCTGCATTTGATTTACTTCGCTGATTGCATTTTTCAATGTGTCAGCAAAACTCTTATCACCAGAGACAGATGAGCTAGATGAAATCGGTCCCGTCTCAGCTTGAGACGCCTTATTCAAATTTAGATTTCCTGATTCAAGAAATCTGTTTGAGTTCGAGATAGTAAAACCGTCCATGGATTCACCTCAGTTAGAAGCAGAACTTAAAGCCTAGCCGGCCGCGTACTGCTTAAGATTATTATAGCGTCAAAATACTCTCAGTTCCAAAATCCAGTTACAAAACGGTTCTAACGTCCTATATCGAGAGCGCTTAAAGCCATATCTTTACTGGCTTGCATCGCCGAGACGTTAGCCTCGTAAGCGCGGGACGCTTGTATCATATTGGTCATTTCTTCCATCAAATTGACATTCGGATACGCCACAAAACCGTCAGGATTTGCGTCTGGGTGATTAGGCTCATGCTTCATAAGCGGAGCTCTTTTATCAGAAATAATATCCGTGACCTGAACTCTGTACATTTGGCCTTTAGGATCGGCTGATGAAAAAATTTCACCAAAATTTCGGGCATCAGGCATGGCTTCGAAAACCACGTCCTTACGGCGATACGGACCACCCTCAGGTGTTTGAGTCGTATTGATATTTGCGATATTTGAAGAGATCGTGTTCAGCCGCTGCCTTTGAGCAGCCATACCTGAACTAGAAATTCTCATGCCTGTAATAAAATCAGCCATTGTTTACTCCTACCGACCTTCTGAAGCTGCATATTTTAATGCCGCTAATTTTTTGTTAATCAACTGTAATGCTGCCTTATACATGATGGCGTTTTCAGATAGGGCAGCCATCTCGTTTTCCAAGTCGACGGTGTTACCGTCATTGCTGACCGCACCGTCAGGGTTGTTATAAATTTCAGGTTTTACTCTGGCAGAGTGGCCCCCGACCGTCATATGTTCGTCATTAGAAGTGCTCATTCCTCTTAAACCGTCTAAGTCTAAAGCACGCTCAAGAGCGTTTTCAAAATCTACTTTTTTTGCCTGATAGCCTGGCGTTTCCGCATTTGCTATATTAGCAGTCGTAACATTTTGTTTGATTTGCCGCATGGAAAGCGCGGTTTGCAAACCATTCATCGTTTTATCAAAAAAGCTCATGAGTGACCTCCTGCCGATATTCATTTAACTTGTTTCTCAAGGTTCGAATGCTAATTCCTAGCATCCGTGCAGCTTGTGATTTATTTTGCGCAGTTAAATTGAGTGTCTGCATAATTAATTTCTTTTCAACTTCAGCTAATGTTAAACCGGCTTCAACTTCCGAATAATCTTGGCTCCATTCATCAAATTGAATGTGCTGTTCAGTAATAGAACCTTGTGACATTGAAATACCACGCTCTAAAACATTGACGAGCTCAGTGAAGTTTCCCTGCCAACGATGACTCTTTAATTTTTGAAAAGCTCCTGCTGCAACTTCGACTTTTGAAATACCTGACATCAAGCCATTTACTTCAGTCCAAAATCCAACAATCTTATCGAAGTCATTTACACAGTCACTTAACTTCGGTAATTCGATTTTTCGAACTGCCAATGCGTAGTAAACATCTGATCTGAAATGACCTTCGCGCACTTTCCCAACGATTCGTGACGAAGTCGTCGCTACTAACTTTTTTAATTGTCGCCGTTGTTCTTTCACGAACTGCATAAAACTACTCTGAGTTAAGTCATTCCACTTATCGACATCCTCTAAAATGACTGGATTCTTGTCCCAGTTTTGACTTATGTCTTTCCAACCCTTTAAAGATTTCGGCGCCTCATGACTTTCAATAACTTGCGCTACTCCGTCAGCTCTGCACACGGCGTGCGACCATGTTGATTTGCCAGTTCCTGAATCTCCAACGATCAAAACAGAACTTTGAACCGAAAATAACGAGCGAACTTCAGACTGAAGGTTCTTTAAACACTCAGATTCAAAAGCAAATTCTAAAACATCCATTATTTTTGCTCCTCTTTGCTCATGGCTGGGATTCTTTGGATATATTTCTTGTAATTATCGCGCCAGCTCAAATTCTTCATTTGTTCCTTTGCTAAATTACCCCAGAAGTCAGCTTGAGCCCCTTTAAAACCGGTCCAAGCTTGTTCTGCTTTTTTAATTTTCCCCTGGTTATAATAAATCTCACCAAGCTTATATCGAATAGAGGCAATTGGTTTTGTCTCTTCAAAAAGCTCTAACATTCTTAGTGTCGCAACTACTAATTCGGGCTGATTTTTCGTTTTCTCTGATATTTCAATGCGCTTTTCTAACGATTTGAAAAGTACCTCTAATTGGTCGCTTTTCGAGTCAGTCATAAGATCGTCAATACGCTTTAGGGACGAAAGTGCGTTCTGTGGTTGATTAGATTTGGCTTCGATCTCTGCTAATTTCATATAAGGGATAACCATTTTATCTGGTTCGCCCTTCCATGTTCTTAAAAGTTCCATCACAAATCGCTTAGCTGAATCAAATTGTTCTTTTTCAGTTAAAAGGTCAGCAGATAAAACAACTCTTTCAATTTGTTCATCACCATTCATTGATTCGGCATTTCTAATCTGTTTTAACGAGTCATAAGATTCTTGAAGCTTTGACTGCTTCGCCTGAGACTGAGCCAAACGTAAATAAAGTTGTTCCTTTGACGGAAGGTGCTCAACGATTCTAGTTTCTTTTTCGACAGCCGTTCCTTCAATGCTTTGAAGACGATTCAGAATTTCTTTATAATACTTCTCCGCCTCTTTTGGAACTCCTGCCAATTCGTAAGATCTTCCGATGAAAAATCGAGTATCAAGACGGTCTGATGCCTTAAGCCAGCTGTCTGAAAATTCCTGGTGAGTTTTAAGTGATTTGATAAAATCACCTTTCTCGACTGCTTCTTTGATTCTTTCGTTAATATTAGAAGTAATTCGTTTCGTAAACTGCTGCGCATCGCTCATCGTTGGATTTTTTTGATAAAAATCGACTAGTAACTGGGTGGCGCGGTTAAAATCTCCACGCTCTGTGAAGCCTTCAGAAATCAGAATGGTCGCAAGCTTTTCGGTATCTGGGAGATTTACCTTCTTAGAAAGCGAAAGTATTTGCTGGGTCGCAATTTCAACTTCTTTAGGCTTCATTGCTTTCATTCGGGCAGCAGTCATTCGGATTCTTGCAATCACCGCATTTGGCGTTTCACCAAAACGAAAATAGGCTTCTAGATAAGCGCCCATTGTTCGAGATTTATCCGCACCCAAGATTTCCATATTTTCACCAATACGAGTTAGTGCCAATGGTGCATGGCCATCAGATGGAAATCGCTTTATGTAATTCCTAAAGTCTTCTAAAGATCTTTTGTAATTTCCAAGCCAGAATTCAGCTTCAGACTTATTAAAGTAAGAACTTGGAAAAGCTGTTTGTGCACTTGGATATTTCTTTTGTGCAGAAGTGTAACTTTCAACTGCTTTAGCAAACTTCTTCGAAAAAACGTCAACATCACCTAATCGATAAGCAGCTTCATACTTAATTTCATCGTACTGAGTCGACTTTTCAATTTTCTTAAGTAGCTCTTCCGCTTCTTCGTATCTTTTAAGGTGCATAAAACTTAAAGCTACACCTAACTGAGCTAAATCATTTGAAAGCTGGCTTGATCGCTTTATGTCTTTATTTTCAATGTGCTGATTAAAAAATCGGAGACTCGATAGGTAGTCGCCTTTTTCGAAAAGCTTAATTGGAATCAAAAGCGAAATCTTTTCGCTCATTTTGCTGCCAGGATTATTTTGTACTGCGTTTTTGTAAGCTTGAAGTGCTGTATCGAAATCTTCAGGCTTCATACCATCTTGATAAATTTTCCAGCGAACGTCTGCTGTCATAAAATCAATTATTTCATTGTACTGCGAAGACGGATATTTTTCTTTAAACCACTCTTTTGTTTGAAGAAAAACGTTATTACGATTCTTTTCAAAAAGTCGTTCCAAAAGTCTCATCTGCTTATTTTCTTCAGTCGTATTTGGCTGAATATTGTAAACGAATCCACTTTCTACAACTTCGTTCCACTTCTTTGGCTGTCTAATGAGCCATGGGTACGGAATGTAAAATCGATCTTTATTCTTAACGATAGAATCTTCTTTGATTTCGTAATCTTTCATCACGAACCGCTCAAACTCGGGGTCTGCTCCATCAAAGAGTCCATAGTTAGCAACATTATTATCCACATTGAGTGGACCGTTGTTTGCTATTTGAACAACTTCACTTGCAATTTCACGCTTAGCAGTTGGTGCTTCTTTTTTAGTTTTTGACTGGACCTTTTTCACCGGCGCTTCAGTCGCCTCTGGAGTCATATAAAAATCTACGATTAAACGTGAAGGCTCATCCGTCAGATAATCGAAGTGCTCGATAGATGAATCAGAAAGTTTGAAAGTTATAAGATCTTTGCCTTGTGTCGTGTTTCTTTTTACTTGAATAGATTTAACCAGTTGGCTTTTAAATTTTTCAAGCGCTGATACAGAGTCTGCAGACAAAGATTCTACTTCTAACTGGACTTCAGTATTGCGTCCGGCATCTTTGCGGCTCATATCGTATTTCCAAGTTTGACGACCGGTCATTTCTAAATGAACGGTGTCGTTTTGAAAACTGACCTGGACCTTAACGGGATTAGATTCGGCTGCGTAGGCACCCAAACAAAAAAGAAAACCTATCATGTAACTTATCGTGTAACTGCGCAGGACCAAAGTTCACTCCTTGAACAGAGGTTTCGAGTTGAATCTGAGTTAGATCCCCTCGACAAGATACATAGCATTTGTGATGCCAAGCTTTTTCCAGGCTTAAATTCTTATTGTTTAGGGCTGGGAGTTTTTTTCCTACTTACAATTGACTGGACCGACAAAACACTGACACAAGCTTTAGTCCTATTTCACTGTTTAAGTCTCCTGAATCACTTTAGAAATTCCGATATGTAGACTATGAAAAACCACTTCATACAGGACTTAACAACGTTAGTACTTCTTGCTTTGCAAGCAGCGATTGTCGTTTTGTTGACGTCTTGTGTTTCCGTTCAATTACCGTTCGGCGCAGTTCCCAGAGCAGAAAAGGCTTTGGTGACAAAACCAAACTCTCCGTTTGTTTCACTTTCAACAAATACGGCGGATGAAGCATGGATCAGCGAAAAAACCGGCAACACGATTTCATACTTGAGCGAGTGCAAAAAATCCGAAGAAAAAGTCGAAGAAGTAGCTCTCGACGCGGCCAGAGCCGTTGATCATGCGAAGATCCTAAAGACATCTCACAGCCTAATTGATTCAAAACCTGCGTCAGAAGTTTTAGTAAGTGGAAAAGTGGATTCTCATAAAGTCAAAATGGCAGTCGCTGCATTTAAAGACCGAGATTGCACATTTTCGCTTACCTACGGTGGCTTAGAGCAAAATTTCGAAGAAGAGTTAAAAGAATTTGACGAGTTTAAGAAGGGCTTTAAAATCCCATGAGTACTTTCATTAAACAATTCCAGAATTATTCCTACGGGCTTTTAAAAACAGCAGAAGATACGCTTGTTTTCATTGGTGGCATGTGGAAATTAATCGAAAAAATTTTTATTGAAACCTTCAAGGGCAAATTCTATTGGAAGCTTCTTTCTGAACAAATTTATATCATCGGCTGGAAGTCTCTTCCGTTAATTATAATTACTGCTGTCAGTACGGGTATGGTGATGTCGTTGCAATTTGGACTTGGACTTGAAAAGTTCGGCGGTAAACTTTACGTTCCAAAACTAGTCGCAGTGACCATCCTTCGCGAGATGGGTCCCGTGTTTACAGCACTTATGATTGCAGCTCGGGTTGGCGCTGGTATAGCAAGTGAAATTGGTTCGATGACCGTGACTCAGCAAATTGATGCAATTCGCGCACTTGGAACTTCGCCGATCAAAATTATCGTAATCCCAAGGGTACTTGCTTGTTTGATTGCACTTCCCTTACTCGTAGCAGTTGCAAATTTGATCGGTAACGCAGGCGGCTTATATGTTGGCGCAAGTGAACTTAATCTGGATGCCCACTTTTACTATCAAAAAGTCATCACAACAGTTAGTTCCTTTGATTATTTTTCTGGAATGTTTAAAACGATCTTTTTTGCCTTATTCATTTCAATCCCGGCTTGTTACTACGGACTCAATGTTAAATCTGGAACTAAAGAAGTGGGTCAAGCTACCACTCGTGCTGTGGTAATGGCTTCGATTCTAATCCTAGTCGGTGATTTTTTCTTATCAAAACTCTTTTGGCTTTTCGAGAAGCTGGTTTGATATGATTGAAGTTAAAAATTTCAAAAAATACTTCGGTAAAAAAGTGGTTCATAAAGATGTCAGTTTTTATGTTAGAAAAGGTGAATGCGTTGGTCTTATCGGTGGATCAGGCGTTGGAAAGTCCGTAATCTTAAGAAGCCTCATCGGTCTTGAAAAACCTGACTCTGGCTCAATCATCATCGATGGAAATGAAATTACTCAGTACACAGAAGATCAACTTTTTCCAATCAGACAAAAAGTAGCATATGTTTTTCAGGGCGGTGCCTTATTTGACTCGATGACGGTTTTCGAAAATCTCGCTTATCCCCTGTTAGAGCATTTTAAGTTAGATGAAGCGGCCGTTAAAAAAAGAATCATGACGACCCTTGATGAATTAGGACTGCAGGGAAACGAAAATGTTCTTCCATCCCAATTGTCGGGCGGAATGCAGAAGCGTGTTGGACTTGCGCGTGCCCTGATGATGAGTCCTGAAGTCATTCTCTATGACGAGCCGACTGCAGGACTTGATCCATTTAATACAAAAAGAATTCAGGAACATATTTTAAAACTTAAAAAACAAGGGGCCACTTCTATTTTAGTAACTCATGATATGCCCACTGCCCTTGCCGTTTGCGATAAGCTTGTTTATTTGCTAAACGGAAAAGTCGAGGCGTCCGTCGTTTGTAAAGATATGTACACAGAACCTAATGATTCCCTGATGAAGTTTATCGAAGGAGAGCTCGCCTAATGGAAACACGTAAGCAACTTTTGATGACCGGTATTTTCATCGTGATTGGAATCAGTGTCATTCTCGTAACAATCCTGATGTTAGGCGGAGAAAAAACTCTTTTCCAAAAAAGCGCTCGGCTTTACGTAAAATTTGATCAAGTTCAGGGATTAAACCCAGGTGCCGTCGTTTCATTAGCAGGTCTTCCAATTGGAAATGTAGATGGTTTTGAATTTGATCCTGAAACAAACAAAATCAAAGTCGCACTTAAAATCCAAATCGACGAACTCAAAAAACTATCTGTAGGCACTCAGGCCGAAATCAGAACTCAAGGCGCATTAGGCGACAAGTTTATCTACATCACTCCAGGCAAAACCGATGGCGAAAGACTCAAAACCGAAACAGTTTTAGATACAATAAAGTCGACAGACTTAATCGAAATGCTTAGCGAAAAGGGAAATGAAACTGAAAAGATTTTCGATATCATCAAAGAAGTGCACATTTTGATCAAAACAGTAAATCAGGAAAACAAAATCGGAACGATCTTAACAAACTTAGAAAAGGGTTCCCAATCCCTTAACCGAGTTGCAACTGCGACTGAAACTTCAATGAGCAAATTCGACCGAGTCATCACAAGAATTGATAAAGGCGAAGGAACATTAGGCGCGCTGATCGTAGACCCAAGCATTCACGACCAACTCAAAAGCATCCTTGGCGGCTCCCAAAGAAAGTCCCACGTAAAAGACATGCTCCGCCACTCCACCCAAAAATAAAAGCCTAAAAGCCACCTTCTCACTTTTGTAGAGGCGCTGCATAATAGAAGCTTGAGCAAAGAGAATTTGAAGTTGGGTGATAATAATTTATTTCATTCGGAAAAAGTCGAGGTTGAAGCAACCTAAGACTTCGGACTCGGAGTCTTTGACTCTCGCAGAAACGTCACGAATAAGGCCAATCATTTGCTCTCGAAGAATCTCGAAATCTTTTTGACTCAAACTCATTGGGCCAGTGAACATTAATTCATTATCTTTTAAATTTTGAGATCTCTCAATTGCGCGAATACGCCAGTTAGTATGATGTTTTGTAACGAAGGGAGAACTTTTCCCTACGTGAGTTCTAGCTGGTCCCATTTTGTAAAGATTATTTTCTTGAACAATAAGTCCTACAGAAACTAAGAAGTTGATAATTCGAACTCCTCGCTCCCTATCCAAATTGAATTCGGCGCAAACATCTTCCAATTTTTTACCCGCACCTATTCCACAAAAAAGTCTTGCTGCTGAATATAGCCAAGTCGAGTAAAACTCTGCCTGATCTTTTTCGTTTAAAACTTTTTCATGTTCAAGTCGGGTTGAAAGTGTCTGAGATTTTTCTTTTAGTGAAATAAGCTTCTTCTTTAAGTGGCTTTTATATTCATGGTTATTTGCTCGTTCGATTTGGACCAAGCAAATAAAGTATTCCCGCTCAAGCTCGGTAAATCCAAAATAATCACAAGCTAAGAAGGCTTGATCTTCGTTCATTTCTCGCTGCCCAGATAAGGTCTGTGACCAAACAGATGTTGGAATTCGCAGAAGCTCCGCGATCACTTTCATCTCGCCTCGGCCCTTTTGGGGACGCTCGGCAACCCACTTGCGAATCACCGAGCGATAGTCTGTTTCAGTAAAAGGGAGGGACATTATAACCTAGCTCTTTCATATACTTATCT